>NZ_CYZU01000003.1:131155-179738 GCF_001404335.1 Faecalicatena contorta | reverse complement strand
GGGCTGTTTCCCACCAAGAATTTCTAAGGTTCGCTTTGAGCGTTTTTGAAAGGACATGGATGTTCTCCGGGAGGCTTTCAGCTATCCCTTCATGGAGCTGGCGCATCCAACCGGCAGGTAAAGGCTCGTTTCTAAGGAGGAGCCTCAAACGGGGGCAGCGTATGGTATTGAATTGGCGGGACTTTTATGTCCCCATTAAATCCAGTATATTTACGGGTAACAAGGCGATCTAACACTTACACTTATATAAACGAATCACCAATTCTGTTCCATCCGTTGCTACCGTACGAGAGCCCCTCTGGGGAATGAGCTCTTAACTACCGTTTGGATGCAACAGCGAATGACGAGGTGAGTCCGCCATTCGTCAACGAGTCTAAAGCTCGTTAACTAACTCCCGATTTAGATGTTGGCTGGGGTGTGAAGCGTAACGGCTTAGGAGCGGTTCCCATAGTGCATTCACAAATACTATTGTGATTCTTCCAGTCTTCACTTATAATAATAGAAAACAAAGGATGCCTCAGGCAGCTGCAGAATTTCCTGCAGTTTCAGCCGGGTACGATAGGAGAGATGAATGGCAATTAATAATACGGCAAGAATGATACTAAAGGCGCTTTCTTTTGATGGAATTGAAGTGGAGGCTTCACGGCATCTGGCGGATCTGAAAAGGCTGGATCCGATGAAGATTTTTTATAAGAAGATTGACTATAAGATTTATAATGACGGGTACGAGGTGCCGACGAGGATATTTTTCCCAAATGAAAAGGCCTTTAAGAATACAGGCCCCATACTGCATAAGGTGATGCTGCTTATCCACGGCGGCGGCTGGGTGACAGAGAGTGTGGATAATTATGACCGTATCTGCGCCAGGCTTGCGAATGCCACGGAGCATGTTGTGGTCTCTGTGGATTACAGGCTGGCTCCGGAGAATAAGTTTCCGATTGGTCTGGAGGACTGTTATGCGGCGGCAAGGGCTGTATTTATGAAACAGTTTATTCTGAATGTAAACCCGGATGATATTACACTGATCGGGGACAGTGCCGGGGGGAATCTGGCGGCGGCGCTGTCTCTTCTGGCGAGGGACAGGGGCGAATTCCTTCCCAGGCGCCAGGTGCTGATCTATCCGGCAGTCAACAGCGACTATACAGAGAATTCGCCATTTGAGTCCGTGCGGGAGAACGGGACGGATTATCTGCTTACAGCGGGAAAGATGCGGGATTATATTGAACTTTATGCTTCATGCGAGGAGGACAAAAGAAATCCTTACTTTGCACCGATACTGGCGGAAGACTTGACAAATCAGCCGGATACGCTTGTAATTACGGCCGAATATGATCCCCTGAGAGATGAGGGGGAGGCATATGGGGAGAAGCTGAAGGCGGCCGGCAACAAGGTGGAGATCTGCAGGATCAAGGATGCCCTGCACGGCTATTTTGCCCTGGGCATCAAAAACTTTCATGTGCAGGAGAGCTTTGACCGGATTAATGAATTTTTGGGATATGAACCAGCTCAGGGGGTGTAAAGTGTGCAGCAGAAACGGGCGTATTGGAGAAAGCTGGATAATGCGGCAAAATTATTTTCAGCTACGAGTAATAAAAAGGACACCAGGGTGTTCCGGTTCTATTGTGTTTTGAAGGAGGAGATAAACGGGGAGCGGCTTCAGGAGGCGCTGGACAGAACGGTTGTTACGTATCCCGTATTTTTATCAGTTATGCGCAAGGGGCTGTTCTGGCATTACCTGGAAAAGAGCAGGCTCAGGCCTGTAGTGCGTGAAGAGTACAAGGAACCGTGCAGCTGCCTGTATGTGCGGGATAAAAAATCGCTGTTGTTTGAAGTGACCTACTATGGACGCAGGATTAATTTTGAAGTGTTTCATGCGCTGACAGACGGGACGGGCGCTACAGAATTCTTAAAAGAGCTTGTGAAGAATTATTTGTATATAACCCACAAAGAGGAGGGGCTTGCGGATGTTCCTCTTTTAGATGAGAACGTCACGATCCAGGATCAGGAGAGCGACAGCTTTTCACAGTATTATACAGAAGTAAAAAAGAAGAAGGTAAAAAAACCAAAAGCGCATCAGCTGAAGAAACCCAGGAAGGAAATCGGTCGGCTCCAGGTGAATGAGGCGGTGGTCTCGGTGAAAGAGGTGCTTGGACGTTCGAGAGAACTCGGGGTATCGATGACCGTATTTCTGACAAGTGTATTTCTGATGGCAATTCACCAGGAAATGTCGAAACAGCAGGAGAACCATCCGGTTGTATTGATGGTGCCTGTAAATCTGCGGAAGTTTTTCCTTTCTGATTCCATGCTGAATTTCTTTAACTGGATTGAACCGGGATATCATTTTGGAACAGGAGAGGGAAGTTTTGAAGCTGTACTGCAGCATGTAAAGGAATATTTTGCAGAGGAGCTTACGACGGAGCGTGTGGCGGAGCATATGAATGAGCTGATCGCACTGGAGATGCATCCGATTCTCAGGCTGGCGCCTCTGGAACTAAAGAATCTGGGCATCCGGGCCGGGGCCAGATATGCGGAGCGGGATGTGACGGCTATTTTTTCCAATATGAGTGCAGTCAGGATGCCAGGGGAGTATGAGCCTTATATAGACCGCTTCGGAGTATATACAAGTACACCTAAGCTGGAGTTATGTATGTGCTCTTTTGGAGACAAGCTTTCCCTTGGATTTACATCCAGGTTCGATACCTTGAATATTCAGAGGAACTTTTACCGCATACTAAAGGAACAGGGAATTACTGTGGAGAAGATTGAGCCGGAATTTCCGCAGCCAGACGCGCCGGGAAAGATGGAGCTGAAGGTTTTCCGCTTTTTCTCTTTCGTGTGTCTGGCAGCAGCGGTAGGCTTTGTGGCCGCTGATTTTAATTTTCATCCGGATATCCGCTGGCCTATTTTTACGGCGGCCGGAATTGCCAGTATGTGGCTGGCTCTGGCGATTGGTTTTGTGAAGCGGTATAACCTGATGAAGAATGCTATGTGGCAGCTGATTATCGTTTCGGTGGGCTGTATTTTGTGGGACGTTTTTACGGGCTGGCACGGATGGTCTGTGGATTATGTGCTTCCGGCTGTCTGTATGGTGATACTGCTTTCTATGTTTATTATTACAAAGGTGCAGAGGAACACGGCAAGAGAATATATGATCTATTTTGTGATGGCAGCCGGGTACGGGGTACTGCTCCCGCTGATTCTGCTGCTGACTGGCGTGGTGAAGTTCCAGCTTGTGTGTTCCATCTGTGTGGTGGCGTGCTTTTTGTTTCTGGCGGCCCTTGTTATATTTAAAGGAAAAGAATTCCGGGAAGAGATGCATAAAAAGTTCCATGTGTAGACAAGGATTGTACTCTCTGCGCCGTTTGTGGTATTATAAATCCGTATGCAGTATTGCAGCAATTATTGATAGGAAGGACAAGACTATATGAAACTTTTGATTCAAAACGGACATGTATTAGATCCTCTGACAGGACTGGACGGTATCAGTGATGTTCTGACAGAAGGTGACAAGATCGTGAAAGTTGCAAAAGATATCCGGGACACTGCGGATCAGACGATTGATGCATCAGGCTGTTACGTCATGCCTGGCTTCATAGACCTGCATGTGCATCTGCGCGATCCCGGGCTGACCCATAAAGAAACACTGGAGACAGGCGGCCGGGCAGCGGCCAGGGGCGGAGTGACCACGGTGTGCGCGATGCCGAATACAAAGCCCATAGCGGACACAAAAGAGATGGTTGCAGACGTACATCAAAGAGCTGCAAAAGAATCTCCGGTTCATGTGATCCAGCTTGGGGCTGTTACAAAAGGAGAAGCCGGAAAGGAACTGGCGGATATCAAAGGAATGGCGGAGGCCGGATGCCATGCGATCAGTGAGGACGGCAGGTCGGTCATGAATGTCTCTTTGTACCGAAAAGGGATGAAACTGGCCAAAGAAAATAATATATCTGTTTTTGCACATTGCGAAGACATTACGATGGTAGAAGGCGGCGTTATGAATGCCGGGTCCAAGGCGGATTCACTTGGAGTGAAGGGAATTACGAATGCCGTTGAAGATGTCATCGTAGCCCGAGACATTCTTCTGGCGAAGGAAACAGGAGTGCGCCTGCACCTCTGCCATTGTTCCACGGCGGACAGCGTCAGAATGATAGCCGCGGCCAAAAAAGACGGGCTGCCGGTAACAGGGGAAGTATGCCCGCATCATTTTATTCTGTCTACAGAAGACATCCGCGAGAATCACGGACAATATAAGATGAATCCGCCGCTGCGTGCACCGGAGGATGTAGAAGCTCTGAGAGAAGGGCTGAAAAGCGGCATCATGGATGTGATTTCTACCGATCACGCACCCCATGCGGAAAAAGAGAAAAATCTCCCCATGGAAAAAGCCGCATTCGGGATCGTCGGATTGGAGACATCCGCCTGCCTGACATACACAGAGCTGGTCGAAAAGGGCGTTCTGACAATCATGCAGATGGTCGAGAAGATGAGTTATAATCCGGCCCGGATACTGGGCCTGGAGGACAAAGGCTCTGTGTCTGAGGGAAAGACCGCAGACATTGTCATCTTTGATCCTTCTGCAGAATACAGAATCGATAAAAATACGTTTCTTTCTAAGGGGAAGAACACCCCGTTTGATGGATATCCGGTCAAGGGAGAGGTATGTTGTACCATCGTTGATGGACGAATTGTATATACCAGATAAAAAACGGAGGCGTGATCCTGTTGAGCACGCAAAGCATGTGGAATATTGTTACTGTTCACACCCTACGGGCGTGCACAGTAACGGCATCTGCCCATTTAAAGTCGCCTACGGCGAGGGGCAGATGCCCCGAGACCATCACTTCATCGGCCCGATGCCGTGCAGCGAGGTGCACGGCACGGTCCGAACAGTAACGAAATATTAACCACCCGCTATGCGGGTGCGAGGTGTTTGTTATACAAAAAAATCACCTTTCCGTTATAATAATGAGGTTGTTCAAGCCAACTTAAAACGAAAGAAAAGGCGATTTTTCAGAACATTCAGATAATTGAGGAGGTTTTTTCATGATTAACAAGCTGGTAAGTAAGATTAAGAAGACGGGCGCTCCGATCGTGGTCGGACTGGATCCCATGTTGAACTACATTCCGGAACATATCCAGAAGCGTGCTTTTGAGGAGTTTGGTGAGACTCTGGAAGGGGCTGCGGAGGCGATCTGGCAGTTTAATAAGGAGATAGTGGACAAGACGTATGACCTGATTCCGGCTGTGAAGCCTCAGATTGCGATGTATGAGCAGTTTGGCGTTCCGGGACTGATGGCTTTTAAGAAGACGGTCGATTACTGTAAGGAAAAAGACCTGGTCGTGATCGGGGATATTAAACGGGGCGATATTGGCTCTACTTCTGCAGCCTATGCCGTGGGTCACCTTGGAAAAGTGAAGGTGGGAAGCAGGGAATATCTGCCCTTTGATGAGGACTTTGCGACCGTGAATCCCTACCTTGGCTCCGATGGCGTGAACCCCTTTATAGACATATGTAAGGCTGAGAAAAAGGGCCTGTTTATTCTCGTGAAAACTTCCAATCCGTCCAGCGGTGAGTTCCAGGATCAGTTGATTGACGGCAGGCCGCTTTACGAGCTGGTCGGTGAAAAAGTTGCCGAGTGGGGCGCACAGTGCATGGGCGGAGAATACAGCTATATCGGTGCGGTAGTGGGCGCTACTTATCCGGAGATGGGAAAAGTGCTCCGTAAAGTGATGCCGAAAGCCTATATCCTGGTGCCGGGATACGGTGCTCAGGGAGGGCAGGGCAAGGATCTGGTTCACTTCTTTAATGAGGACGGGCTGGGCGCAATTGTGAACTCTTCCCGCGGTATTATCGCAGCATATAAGCAGGAGGCCTATGCGGCATATGGCGCAGAAAACTTTGGGGATGCGTCAAGGGCTGCGGTAGAAGCGATGACAGCAGATATTCAGGGAGCTTTACAAGGCAGATAGGCAGAAAGATATGGAAGTAATACAAAAGTGACAGGCCCTGAAATAATGGGTGCTGTCCATAAAAGGGTAACAGTTCAGTCCTGTCTGAGCTGCTACGGAAAAGGAGTAAAAGAATGTCTAATAAACAAAAGGAATCGGCCCTGATTGTATCTCAGCAGTGTATCGCCGCAGATATCTACAGTATGTGGATACAGACAGAAAAGATTGCGACTCTGGCAGTGCCTGGTCAGTTTATTTCTATGTATACAAAGGACGGGAGCAAGCTGCTGCCCCGCCCCATCAGCCTGTGTGAGATAGAGAAAGAGAAGAATCAGATCCGTGTTGTATACCGTGTAACCGGAGATGGTACAGGGACACAACAGTTCTCTAAACTATCGGAGGGAGACCGGATTGATATTCTGGGTCCTCTGGGAAATGGTTTTCCTGTCAATGAAGCGGCGGGCAGAAAAGCCGTCTTAATCGGAGGCGGTATCGGTGTGCCGCCCATGCTGGAGCTGGCAAAGCAGATGCCTGGTGAAAAGGTGATGGTCATGGGATACCGTGACGAGCAGTTTCTGACAGAGGAATTCAAACATCAGGGCCGCCTGTATATTGCCACAGAGGATGGAAGTGCGGGAACAAAGGGAAATGTCATGGATGCCATTGCCGAAAATGCGCTTGCTGCGGAGATTATATACGCATGCGGACCGTCCCCCATGCTCCGGGCAATCAAGCAGTATGCCGAAGAAAATAATATCGTATGCTATGTATCTATGGAGGAGCGTATGGCCTGCGGAATCGGGGCGTGCCTGGCATGCGTATGTCAGTCAAAAGAGATCGATGGCCACAGCCATGTACACAATAAGCGTGTCTGCAAAGATGGGCCGGTATTCTTATCGACGGAGGTGGAAATCTAATGAATACAACAGTGAACCTTGCCGGTGTGGAATTGAAGAATCCGGTCATGACGGCTTCCGGGACTTTCGGTTCGGGGGAAGAGTACAGCGAGTTTGTAGATCTGAACCGCCTCGGCGCGGTGGTAACAAAGGGCGTGGCAAACGTACCGTGGCCGGGAAATCCAACGCCCAGAATCGCAGAGACGCATGGGGGCATGATGAACGCAATCGGACTTCAAAACCCGGGGATTGATGTCTTCTGCGAGCGGGACATTCCGTTTTTAAAGAAGTTTGACACTAAGATTATTGTAAATGTATGCGGAAAGACAACGGAAGAATATTGTGAAGTTGTGGAGCGGCTGGCAGATGAGCCGGTAGATCTTCTGGAAATCAATATTTCCTGCCCGAACGTAAAAGCGGGAGGTATTGCCTTCGGACAGAATCCAAAAGCTGTCGAGGACATTACGAGAGAAGTGAAAAAACGTGCCAGGCAGCCTGTTATTATGAAACTGAGCCCGAATGTGACAGACATCACAGAGACGGCAAAAGCGGCAGAGGCAGGCGGGGCGGATGTACTCTCCCTGATCAATACGCTGACAGGTATGAAGATCGACATCGATAAACAGGCATTTGCCCTTGCCAATAAAACCGGGGGCGTATCGGGGCCTGCGATAAAGCCCATCGCCCTGCGCATGGTCTATCAGGCAGCCAATGCCGTAAAAGTTCCGGTAATCGGAATGGGGGGAATTGCTACTTATGAGGATGCTATTGAGTTCATCCTGGCAGGCGCTGCGGCTGTATCCATAGGAACAGCCAACTTTTTCAATCCGGCGGCTACCGTGGAAATTGTAGAGGGGATTGAACGGTATATGGAAAAATATCACATCGAGAACCTTAGTGAGATGGTGGGAATCGTTAAATAAAAGGAGGGGCCTGCCCCTTCTGCAAAGGGAGCAGAACCCTCTGCAGAAGGGGCAGACCCCTTTGAATACAAAATAGTCAAATTCCATCCGTATTTAAAAGTTCCTGCAGTTTGGCTATGAATTTCTCGGCAGGCTTAGAAAATATCTGGTATTTCTTCCAAATAATATTCATTTCATCCTCCAGCCCGGGCTTTAGTGGACGGAAGCAGAGGTTACTATTTCCGGAAGTATTGATGATCTTGTCAAAACCAATGGCATATCCCAGCCCTTCATCTACAAGCAGGGAGGCATTAAAAATAAGATTATAAGTGGCGACGATGTTCAAATCAGACTCCGGATGTTTTAGCCATTGGAGCAGTTTTCCGCCTTTGTCTTCCTGCTGGGAGATGATCAATGGTTTATCCCATAAGTCCTGAGGCGATATTGCACTTTTTGATGCGAGGGGGAAATCTTTTCGCATTAGAACTCCCCAGACATCTTTTGCCGGCAATCTGAGAGCATTGTATTTCGTCAAATCAACCGTCCCAAATATGATGCCGAAGTCCAGCAGACCTTTATCCAGGCGTTCCATTACGAAGGTGGAGTTGCCGCTGGAAATGTGGTAGTGAATGCCGGGATACGTATTCTGCAAGGCTCTGGCAGTTTTCGCTAAAATTCGTACCGCATCTGTCTCGCCGGTACCGATATAAATATCACCCATAACAATATCATCGGTAAAGGTAACCTCTTTTTCTGTTTTCGCTACTAAATCTAAGATCTCTTCGGCACGTTTTCGTAAAATCATACCTTCTTCAGTAAGCGTTATCTTACGCGAGCCTTTTGTGCCGCGTATCAGTAATTGCTTACCAAGTTCTTCTTCTAAGTTCTTAATCTGGGTAGAAAGTGTTGGCTGCGAAAGATGCAGTGACTGCGCAGCCCGGACGATACT
Organism: Faecalicatena contorta; assembly: GCF_001404335.1. Classification (GTDB taxonomy): domain Bacteria; phylum Bacillota; class Clostridia; order Lachnospirales; family Lachnospiraceae; genus Faecalicatena; species Faecalicatena contortus_B. The sequence continues at coordinate 171,042 of NZ_CYZU01000003.1, read as the reverse complement.
TTGTTCCCTTGCAATTGCAAGAAAATATTGCAGAACTCTTAGTTCCATATGATGACCTCCTAAATAAAAACTTATTCATTTGACGATGGTCGCAAGGTATTGGTCTTGTATGTAGTTCGGTTTGTTTAGTTGTTTAGTTTAACATAAAGATAAATAGCCTTCAACTATACATATCGATTAAATATAAGTATTTGTTATTATCATGCGACTGATTTATACTATACACAGAGCAGATATATCGCTGCTATACACGGTCCTGTGAATAGCAGCGATATACTCACAATCTTGAAAAAACATATACGAGGTGCTCTACAATAAATAATAAGTTCAAGATTCGGGCAGACCGTTGTTAAATAGAAAATGAGAGGAAAAAAGATGGGAAAGGAAGCATAAGCAGAATAAGTGTCCGGTGACAGGGCTTTGTCTGGGACGCCGGCTTAACTGAAATTATAACGAAAATGGAGATTGAAAAATGATAGACGTAAAAGAATTTATAGAATATATGGACAGTGGAAAATATATACCTGCTAAGTCGGACGTCAGCAGGAAGATGCATTGCCTGTCACAGGAAGCTCTGCGCCTGACGGCGGAACTAAATGGAAGTTACCACACGCCGGAAGAAATCAGGGCGATTATGGAGCAGCTGACAGGAAAACCGATAGAGGAATCCTTTTGTTTATTTCCGCCCTTTTATACGGACTGTGGGAAGAACCTGACCATCGGGAAACATGTGTTTTTTAATGCGGGATGCAAATTCCAGGATCAGGGAGGAATTACCATCGGCGACGGCTCCTTGATCGGGCACAATGTGGTGCTTGCGACTCTGAACCACAATCTGGATCCGGAATATAGGGCGGACTTGATACCAGCGCCCATTTCTATTGGTAAAAATGTCTGGATAGGGGCAAATGCAACTGTTCTGGCGGGAGTCAGTATTGGTGACGGCGCGGTCATTGCTGCCGGGGCAGTGGTCACAAAAGATGTACCTGAGAATACTGTGGTGGGGGGCGTACCTGCGAAAACAATAAAAATGTTTTGATACAGGAAGAAGCGGCGCAGGGCATTTCCGGGACTGGACAGGAGGTATCCGGGGAAAATAACGCAAATAGCAGTAAGAAAACAGGAGGCACCGCAGAAGTAACTTTTGAGACAGAAGAGTAGGGGGAATACAATGGAATCCTGAAGATCCCATACAGTGCAGGATGAAAAATGGACGGTGGCTATCTTAATTTTATTATGATATACTTTATTTTGTGGTTTAACCGTAGATTTGTGTGCAAGTACACGCTCTAAGGAAAGCCCATTATTTCCTATTATAATCTGATTAAAAGAGGTGTAATTATATGGAAGATATCATGGTTCATGGGCTTACTCAAAATAATTTGAAACATGTTACATTTACGATCCCAAAAGAAAAAATCACGGTGTTTACCGGAGTATCCGGTTCGGGGAAATCCAGCATCGTTTTCGATACCATTGCCGCTGAATCGCAGCGGCAGATGAACGCTACCTATCCGGCATTTGTTAGGTCCAGGCTGCCGAAGTATCCCAAACCGGCTGTGGAACGAATTGATAATCTAACCGCTTCTGTGGTAGTAGACCAGTCTCCCCTGGGCGGGAATGCGCGGTCAACGGTGGGAACGATCAGCGGACTGTATTCCAGCCTGCGGCTGTTGTTTTCGAGAATCGGACAGCCCTATGCGGGGACGGCGTCCTACTTTTCTTTTAATGACCCCAACGGAATGTGCAAGACCTGTTCCGGCCTGGGAAAGATCACAAAGGTGGATATTGAAGCCATGATTGACCCTGATAAGTCGTGGAAGGAAGGCTGCATTAAGGATACGTTATATGCACCCGGCTCATGGTACTGGAAGCAGTATGCAAAGTCAGGGCTATTCGATCTTGACAAGCCTGTAAAGGAGTATTCCCGGGAGGAGTACAACCTTCTTCTATATGGTTCCCGTGACGGAAAAGGGGAGCCGGAAAATCCGAAAGTAACCGGATTGTACCACAAATATACGAAAACGCTATTAAACCGGGACATCAGCAGCAAAAGCAAACACACCCAGGAAAAGGCGCAGACTCTGGTAACGGAGGTGGAGTGTACCGATTGCCACGGCAAACGGTTGAATGAAGCCGCCCTGAGTTGTAAGATAAACGGATATTCGATTGCGGATATGTGTGGGATGGAGCTGACCCAGCTTCGGGAAGTCCTTACGCAGATCACGGATTCAACAGTAGGGCTGCTGGTTCAGACGCTTGTAGAAGGGCTGGACAGGATGATAGAGATCGGGCTGCCTTATCTGCATCTGAATCGGGATACGCCATCCCTGTCCGGAGGGGAGGCCCAGCGGCTCAAGCTGGTCCGGTATATGGGCAGCAGTCTGACCGGAATGACCTATATTTTTGATGAACCAAGCGCCGGGATGCATCCGCGCGATGTTTACCGCATGAATAACCTGTTGAAGCAGCTTCGTGATAAGGGAAATACGGTTCTTGTGGTTGAGCATGACAAGGATGTCATATCAATTGCAGACTATGTGATAGATGTTGGCCCGCAGGCGGGACAACATGGAGGGGAAATTGTATTTGCCGGCAGTTATCCGGACTTATTGAAGTCCGGTACTCTGACAGGCGATGCGATGCTTGGTTCCCTCCCCGTGAAACAGGAACCGCGACGGCAGTCGGGAAGCCTGCCGGTCCGGGGGGCCTGTCTGCATAATCTGAAGCATGTGGATGTGGACATACCGCTGGGGATTATGACCGTTGTGACCGGAGTCGCCGGTTCGGGCAAGAGCACCTTGATTTCCCGGGTGTTTGCGAAGCAGTACGAAAAGGATATCGTGATGATAGACCAGGGGCCGATCACGGCAACGAACCGGTCTACCCCGGCCTCATTTCTCGGCTTTTTTGATCGGATAAGAAAGCTGCTGGCGCAGGAAAACGGCAAACCGGACGGTCTGTTCAGCTTTAACTCCGCCGGGGCTTGCCCGGTGTGCGGCGGCAAAGGTGTTATTGTGACTGAGCTTGCATATATGGATCCGATTGTCACAGAATGCGAGGCATGCGGCGGACTGCGCTATAACGAAGAAGCGCTTGCCTGCACTTATAAAGGAAAGAATATCGTTGAACTGCTGGGACTGACCGCTTCCGAGGCAATGGAAGTGTTTGAGGACGCCAGAATCAGGAAGCACCTAAAAGTCATGCAGCAGGTGGGATTATCCTACCTGAAGTTAGGACAGCCGCTTGGCACACTGTCCGGCGGCGAGCGCCAGAGAATCAAACTGGCGAAGAACCTGGGGAAAAAGGGAAGTATAATCGTAATGGATGAGCCGACCACAGGCCTGCATATGTCAGACATCCAGAATCTGTTAAAACTATTTGATACCATCGTATGCCGGGGCAACACTCTGGTGGTCATTGAGCACAATCTCGATGTAATGAAGCAGGCGGACTGGATCATTGACATAGGCCCCGATGGAGGAAAAAACGGCGGTGAGGTCGTATTTACCGGAACACCTATGGATATGATACAAAATGCACAGACACTGACGGCGGTCAGCCTGCGGGCATCATGTCCCGAATGAAGCAGTTAAGAGCCTGAATTTTTGGGGGGACGCAAATGACAAGGTGAGTCCAAACGGTAGTTCAGAGCTCGTTCCCCGGAGGGGTTCCGTGCGGTTGCAGCGGATGGGACAGAATTGATGGAACTTTTATATTAGCGCTAAGTTATTAAGCATATTTTTAACTGAATTGGCAAATGACTTTAAAGTAAGCCAAAGCTTTTTATAAAACTTGCTGGGATAAGAGCGTTACGCCAATTCAATACCATAAGCTTCCCACGCTTGAGGCCCTCCTTAGGAACGTGCCTTTTCCTGCCGGTCGGATGAACCAGCTCCATGAAGGGATCGCCGAAAGCCTTCCGGAGAACATCCATGTCCTTTCATAAACGCTCAAAGCGGACCTTAGAAATTCTTGTTGGGAAACAGCTCTGAAAATGGAGAGATTTTTGGATTCCGAATCCAAAAATCAGCTGACCCAGCGCGAGAAATCATCGGATTTCTCGTGATGTGTCAGTGGTGCTCCATTTTCAAGGCTGTTTCCCGCCTAGAATTTCTTAGGCCTGCGGCCGCGTTTTCGAAAGGACATGGATGTTCTCCGGGAGGCTTTCGGCGATCCCTTCATGGAGCGTCCCCATCCGTGCCGCGGCTAAAGCGCGTCACTAACTCCCGATTTAGATGTTGGCTGGGATGTAAAAAGTAACGTCTGAACAGTAACTGCTCCTGTTTAATTTCTGCGTACCGCTGATTCCTTAATTGAAAATATATGGAAGGTGTGGTAAAATTGTAAAGAAATTTACTTGCACTTATTCCGCTTTTGAGGAAAAAGGCATCGATGAGAAAACGCAGAGCAATTTTCAAAACACTGGAGCGGCAGAGTTAAAACCATGCGGCTGAGATTAAAAAATCATGAAGAGGGCAGCAAGCCCTGCAAATACGGAGGTTAATAACATATGGAACAGTACAAGCAGGAATTTATCGAGTTTATGATCGACTGTGAGGTTCTGAAATTCGGAGACTTTGTAACAAAAAGCGGCAGGAAGACGCCGTTTTTTGTAAATACAGGATTTTACCGCACAGGTACACAGCTGAGAAAGTTAGGTGAATACTACGCAAAGGCAATTGAGCAGAAGTTTGGCTTTGATTTTGATGTATTATTCGGACCGGCATACAAAGGAATCCCGCTGACCGTGGCTGCAACGATGGCTATCAGCGAGTTTTACGGAAAAGAGATCCGCTACTGCTCAAACAGAAAAGAAGTGAAGGATCACGGGGACAAGGGAATCCTGCTTGGCAGCCCGATACAGGACAAAGACAAAGTTGTGATTATCGAGGATGTCACTACTGCGGGGACTTCCATTCAGGAGACACTGCCGATTATCAAAGCACAGGGAGACGTATCCCCAATCGGGCTTGTTGTTTCAGTAGACCGCATGGAGCGCGGACAGGGAAGCAAGAGCGCACTGGCTGAGATTCAGGAAACATACGGGCTGGAGACGACGGCGATCGTGACGATGGCCGAGGTTGTAGAGCACTTGTACAACAGGCCTTACAAAGGAAAAATCATCATAGATGACACATTAAAAGCAGCAATTGATGCATATTACGAGCAATATGGCGTAAAGTAAGGAGGTAGCATTATGGAAAAAGCCTACAAGACTATGCAAAGCGCAGGTGTGGGGAGCATCGTGCTGGGGATCATTATGATTGTGACAGGAGTGGCAGCGGGGATTATTTCTATTATTAACGGCGCCCGCCTTCTGAAAAACAAGAATCAGATTACATTTTAACCGAGAATACTCAGTAAATTAAAGGGGTAAAATTTTGAGCCAGAAACAAGTAAAAAAGATCCGTACCCTGGGGAAAGTGTTGTTTGTTCTTTACATTTTCTTTCTCCTTTATTTTCTGATCTTTTCAGACTGGTACGGGCGGACTGGTGTTTCAAGGGAATACCAGTATAATTTAGTACTATTCAAAGAGATAAAGCGATTCATCGAATACCGGGAAGAATTGGGAGCCTTCGCGGTATTCACTAATTTATTCGGAAATATTCTTATATTCATGCCTTTCGGGTTTTTTATTTCCATGGCAAGCAGGGCCAGAGGTTTTTTTATGACATTGTTTTACAGTTTTGGACTGAGCCTGTGCGTGGAGGTTTTCCAGCTTTTGACTAAGGTAGGCAGCTTTGATGTGGATGATCTTCTGCTGAACACGATTGGCGGCGTGCTGGGATATATTTTGTTCTCAATTTGCAATACGATAAGGAGAAGACATTATGGGCATGGCAAAAAGTACTAAAGACAGACAGAAGGAAAAGGAAAAGAACCGCAAGAAGCGGGGTTCCAGAAAATACGGGCAGGCCAAGTTTAAGCACTCCCGTATGGGGATCTATTCCTGCGTCTATGCGGGGAGCGCGCTTGCGATCCTTCTGATCTGCATTCTGGCGGCGTTTGTCATGCGCGGCAATACATTCGGGCTGATCGGAGGAATGGGCATTGTCTCTATCGTGCTGGCGGCGCTTGGAATCCGGGCATCGGTAAAAGGAATGCGGGAACGAGAAAAGCGTTATATAACCTGTAAAGCAGGCATGGCGGGAAATATCGTAATTCTGCTGGGCCTGGCAGCGATATTTTTAGGAGGTCTAATGTAATATGGAAGAGAAAGAATGGCAGGCAGAAAGAAACAGTGAGTTCGGAGAACGGCATGAGCTTACAATAGACAGGATCAGAAGGATGGCCGTGGAAGAATCGGTTGGTGGGGCTTTCCAGCCCTTTTTTCAAAGTACAGCGGCATTCCTACTTCAGCTGGAGGACGTCCGGCAGCTGATCGAAAGTGGAGAGTGGGAGCATTTAAGCCTCAGGCAGATGCAGGATATCAACCAGACTCTGTACGCGGATATTCTGGAGGAGAATTACGGGCACAGCTATGCGGATCCGGCATATGCGGTAAAGAAGCTGGGAGAAGAATACGGGCAGTTATTGAGTCTTCTGTACACAGAGCTGCGGGGCGGAATACCTTTTGTTTTTGAGAACCGCCTGGATTATCTGACCATACAGAATGAACTGTTTATTGAAATCTATAATAGTTTTGAAGCTGAGGAACTGCCGGAATATAAGACGCTGAAAGACATGATTTATTGGTATGCCAGCGATTACTGTGACGTATTTTTGGCTGACCGGATTGAGGAGCAGATTTGTCCCTGTTATTCCTTTGCGGCGGATATCATAATGGGGGCGGATCTGGATGACGAGAGGTATCTGTACCGCTTTGGAGAATATATTACGGAAAATGAGCTCGGAACAGCCAGGCACCTGAACGGGCTGCCCGAGGAGACTCTGCGGAAGATGGCGGATGTGTATACGGAGGGGTACCGTGTCGGATTCATCAACACCGGAAAGGATCTGTCCATAAAATCAGTGGTCAATATCCGCTATTCTCTCGGATTCGAAAAGGTCGTGAAGCTTGCCATTGAAAATTTTGCAAAAATGGGGCTTAAGCCGGTGATTTACCGGGCATCCTCCAGTGTTATAACCAAGAGGGAGCATCTGAAGATCGGGTACTGCGGGGCCATTGCCAACAAGCAGTATGAATACGACCACCGCCATGATCAGGCATTATTTATGGACAAGCGCTACATCGAGCGGAAGCTGGATGTCATTAGAAATACTTATGAAAAGAATAAAGAGCAGGCCGCACAGTTTGCAGGCCCGGCCGTGATGGAAATCTTCGGAGAGAAGCCATTTTCTCCAAAGGCGAAGCCGGAGGCCGTAAGCTGCAGTGAGGCACAGCGATCCCTGGCCCTTCACTTTGACAGCAGGTCAGGGCAGATGACAAACCAGTATATCAAAGGGGAAGAGAGAAGTTTTACCATTATTGCTTATCCGGTTCCCGAGATCGGGGAGGATTATGCGGCCATTTTTGATGAAGTGATCCGCATCAACACACTGGATGCCGGGCTTTATGAAAAAGTCCAGCAGGTTATGATTGATGCCCTGGATCAGGGCGAGTGTGTTCGCATTCTTGGAAAAGGAGAGAACCAGACGGATCTGACAGTGCAGCTGCGACGCCTGGCAGACCCGGAGAAGGAAACCTTATTCGAGAACTGTGTGGCCGATGTCAATATTCCGGTCGGGGAGGTATTTACCTCACCGGTACTGGAGGGAACAAACGGTGTCCTGCATGTGGGATGCGTCTATCTGAATGAACTGCAGTATTCGAACCTGAAGATTACATTCAAAGACGGTATGATAACAGATTACACATGCACGAACTTTGAGCAAGAGGAAGATAACAGAACGTATATCTATGAAAATATTCTCCATAACCACAAAACCCTGCCCCTCGGAGAATTCGCAATCGGCACCAACACAACGGCGTATGTGGCGGCGAAGAAGTACGGGATTGAAGACAAAATGCCCATACTGATTGCAGAAAAAATGGGTCCTCACTTTGCAGTTGGGGACACCTGTTACAGTTGGAGCGAGGACATCCGGGTGTACAATCCAAACGGCAAGGAAATCGTGGCAAAAGACAACACCGTCTCTATACTGAGAAAAGAAGACGTGGCAAAGGCATATTTCCAGTGCCACACAGATATAACCATACCTTATGAAGAGTTAGAAGAAATAAGTGTAGTGACAAAAGAAGGAAATAATATTATACTATTGAAGGATGGCAGGTTCGTACTTGAAGGAACAGAGGCTCTCAACGAGCCCTTTAATTAAAGAGCGTATCTGCTCGGATGGAACAGATACGGAAGCGTACAAAATGAGAAAGGTGGAAGAGACATGCCAAAAGTAGGAATAGTAATGGGAAGCGACTCTGACCTGAAGGTTATGAGTAAGGCTGCAAGTATGCTGGAGAAGCTGGGAATTGATTACGAGATGACCATTATCTCAGCACACCGCGAGCCGGATGTATTTTTCGAGTGGGCAAAGGCCGCAGAGGGTAAAGGAATAAAGGTAATCATTGCAGGAGCAGGTATGGCGGCACACCTTCCGGGGATGTGCGCAGCGCTGTTCCCGATGCCGGTCGTAGGCGTGCCGATGTCTGGGAAGAACCTGGCTGGAGAGGACGCTCTGTTTTCAATCGTACAGATGCCGCCGGGAATTCCGGTTGCGACTGTGGCAATCGACGGCGGAATGAATGCAGCAATCCTGGCAGCCAAGATCCTGGCTACTTCGGACGAGGCGCTTCTGGAGAAGTTGAAAGCATACTCCGTTGAGATGAAGGAGACTGTGCAGGGAAAGGCAGCCAAACTGGAAGAAATCGGATACGAAGCATACCTTGAAAATAAATAGAAGCGGCAGATTGGAGAGAAATAATATGGATTATAAGAACGCAGGCGTTGATATAGAAGCTGGCTACAAGTCAGTGGAACTCATGAAAAAGCATGTGCAGGAGACCATGAGATCAGAGGTACTGACGAATCTGGGCGGGTTCTCAGGCGCATTTTCCCTGGAGAAGTTTAAAAATATGGTGAAGCCCACACTGGTATCTGGCACAGACGGTGTAGGTACAAAGCTGAAGCTGGCTTTTATTTTAGATAAACATGACACAGTCGGCATTGACTGCGTGGCAATGTGTGTCAATGATATTGCCTGTGCGGGAGGGGAGCCCTTATTCTTCCTGGATTACATTGCATGCGGCAAGAATGAACCGGAGAAGATTGCAACCATCGTCAGCGGTGTTGCAGAGGGATGCAAGCAGTCCAATGCGGCCCTGATCGGCGGGGAGACGGCGGAGATGCCGGGCTTCTATCCGGTAGATGAGTATGACCTGGCTGGATTTGCAGTGGGTATTGTAGATGAAAAAGACCTGATTACAGGCAAAGACCTGAAGGCCGGGGACGTGCTGATCGGCATGGCATCCTCAGGTGTTCACAGCAATGGATTCTCCCTTGTGAGAAATGTATTTAACATGAAGAGAGAGGCGCTGGATACATATTATGACAGCCTTGGAAAGACATTGGGAGAAGCGCTCCTTGTACCGACAAAGATCTATGTAAAGGCACTGCGCAGCATCAAAGAAGCAGGGGTAACCATTAAGGCATGCAGCCATATTACAGGCGGCGGATTTTACGAGAATGTTCCGCGTATGCTCAAGGATGATACCCGTGCGGTAATCCGAAAGGACAGCTATCCGATTCCGCCGATCTTTCATATGTTATCCGTGGACGGCGAGATTGAAGAGCAGATGATGTACAACACGTTTAATATGGGACTCGGCATGATCATGGCAGTGGACGAGAAAGATGTGGATAAGACTATGGAGGCCATTAAGGCTGCCGGAGAAGATCCGTATGTAGTCGGCAGGATCGAAGCCGGAGAAAAAGGAGTTACCTTATGCTAAAGATCGTTGTTCTGGTGTCAGGCGGCGGAACCAATCTGCAGGCGGTGATCGACGGCGTCAAAGGCGGCGCCATATCGAATACGGAGATCGTGGGCGTGGTCAGCAATAATAAAAATGCCCGTGCGCTGGAGCGCGCCCGTGCGAATGGGATCAGCGCCTGCTGCATATCCCCAAAAGATTACGAATCCAGAGAGGTGTTCAATGCAAAGCTTTTGGAGGCTGTGGATTCATATGAGCCCGACCTGATTGTATTGGCCGGATTTCTGGTTGTGATACCTCCGGCTATGACTGCAAAATATAAGAACCGCATGATCAACATTCATCCGTCTCTGATACCGGCTTTCTGCGGAAAAGGATATTATGGGCTGAAGGTACATGAAGCGGCCCTGGAGCGCGGCGTAAAAGTGGTCGGTGCAACGGTGCATTTTGTGGATGAAGGGACGGATACGGGGCCGATCATCCTGCAGAAGGCGGTAGAAGTAGAGCAGGGGGACACCCCGGAGGTTCTGCAGCGCAGAGTGATGGAACAGGCAGAGTGGAAGATCCTGCCCATGGCGATCGATTTGATTGCCAATGATAAAGTAAGAGTTGTGGACGGAAAAACAGTAATTACGAAATAGAGGAGGCTGCTATGAAGGTATTGATTGTAGGAAGCGGTGGAAGAGAACATGCGATTGCGGCAAGTGCGGCAAAGAGCAGCAAGGTGGAAAAGATGTACTGTGCACCCGGAAACGCAGGAATTGCGGAGTATGCAGAGTGTGTGGATATCGGAGCCATGGAATTTGACAAGCTGACAGCTTTTGCGAAGGAGGCAGAGATTGACCTTGTGATCGTGGGCATGGACGACCCGCTGGTGGGCGGTCTTGTGGATGAACTGGAAGCCGCTGGAATCCGTACATTCGGGCCGCGTAAAAATGCGGCAATTCTGGAAGGCTCCAAAGCATTTTCAAAAGATCTGATGAAGAAATATAACATACCGACAGCAGGTTACGAGAACTTTACAGATCCGGACAAGGCGCTTACTTATCTGGAAACAGCAAAGTTTCCGATCGTCCTGAAGGCGGATGGGCTGGCGCTTGGTAAGGGCGTTCTGATTTGCAATACCCTGGAGGAGGCGAAGGAAGGCGTGAAGACCATCATGCTGGATAAGAAGTTCGGCTCCGCAGGAAATGAGATGGTAATCGAGGAATTCATGACGGGCCGTGAGGTATCTGTACTTTCTTTTGTTGACGGAAAGACCATTAAGACGATGACCTCCGCGCAGGACCACAAGAGGGCCGGGGACGGAGACACCGGGCTGAATACCGGCGGCATGGGAACATTTTCCCCAAGCCCGTTTTACACAAAGGAAGTAGAAGCGTTTTGTAATAAATATGTCTATCAGGCCACGGTAGATGCCATGGCGGCAGAGGGAAGAGCATTCAAAGGCGTGATCTTCTTCGGGCTGATGCTGACGGAGGATGGACCGAAGGTGCTGGAATACAATGCCCGTTTCGGGGATCCGGAAGCCCAGGTCGTGCTGCCCCGCATGAAGAATGACCTGATCGAAGTAGTTGAGGCTTGCATCGACGGTACATTGGACCAGATTGATCTTCAGTTTGAGGACAATGCGGCAGTATGCGTTGTGCTGGCTTCGGATGGATATCCGGTTCAGTATGACAAGGGATTCGAGGTTACCGGGTTGGAAGAGTTCAAAAAGCATGAGGGGTATTACTGCTTCCATGCAGGGACAAAGTTCGACGGAGATAAGATCGTTACTAACGGCGGACGCGTGCTGGGAATAACGGCAAAAGGAAAAGATCTCAAAGAGGCAAGGGCCAACGCCTATGCCGCAACTGAATGGGTAAAATTTGAAAATAAATACATGCGCCATGATATCGGGAAAGCGATTGATGAAGCGTAATAAAATAAACAGCAGGGTTTCAGGGGAACAGCACCGGGAATCCTGCTGTTTTTATAATATATGATGACTTACCAAAAACTACGGACAGTCCCATTTAGAAAATTATGCTAAGGGGTGCAAAGGAGGAAGAAGCCTCTTTGAAAAGATATTGACAGGGCAGGATTACAAATGTAATATTAAGAAGTAGGTGATGTGTATTCATTAAGCAGTAGAGGATCATAAAGGGTTCACAGAAAGGCAGGGAATTGATATTGGCAGACAGAAAAGCATACAGGCGCAGGAAAAGAAGGCAAAAACAGGGGAACAAGAAGATCATTTTGGCAGTGGCGGCAGCAATTGTTCTGCTGGTACTGGCTGGGGTTTTGGCATGGTGGCTTCTTCGGGTTAAGACAACGCCCCAGGATGCAGCCGGGCAGTATTTTTCTCTGCTGAACGAGGGCAAGTATAAAGAGATGTATCAGCTGCTGAGTGAGGACACAAAAAAAGACATTTCCCAGGAAGATTTTACGGCGCGGAACCAGAATATTTACGAGGGAATAGAGGCAAAAGACATAAAGGTGACTGTTCAGGGAGAGCCTGATTATAAAGAAGGCAAGAAGAAGGCAGTGCTTTCTTACTCAACTGCAATGGATACTCTGGCAGATGAACTTACATTTGATAATAAGATGCAGTTTGTAAAAGAGGGGAAGGATTACCGGATTGTCTGGGACTCTACTCTGATATTTCCCTCTTTGCAGGATGGTTATAAAGTGCAGATCAGCACCCAGACCGCAGCACGGGGATCCATACTGGACAGGAACGGCCAGATGCTTGCCGGCCAGGGGATTGTATCGGAAGTGGGAATCGTCCCGGGCAAACTGGGGGAAGACAAAGCGGGATCCGTGAAGAAAATTGCGGAAATCCTGGGGATGACTGAGGATAATATCAATGAAAGACTGAGCGCTTCTTATGTGCAGGACGATTCGTTTGTACCGGTGAAAGAACTTGCCAAAAATGACCCTGCCGAACAAGAGCTTTTGCAGATACCGGGAATCATGATTAATGATAAGGAGGAGCGGGTATATCCGCTTGGCGCGGCAGCAGGCCAGCTTACGGGATATGTGCAGGCCGTGACTGCGGAAGAACTTGAAGATTTGGGACAAAAGGGGTATCATGAGAATAGTGTGATTGGAAAGTCAGGCCTGGAAAGGGCCCTGGAGGATGAACTTAAAGCCGTTGACGGATGCAGCATTGTGATCGTGAACGAAGAGGGGACGGAGATCGAAACGCTGGCCCTGAAACCGGCGGAGAATGGGAAGGATGTTCAGGTAACAGTGGATGCCGGGCTGCAGTCAACAGCGTATGAACAGTTTGCATCAGATCCGGGCACAGCTGCAGCCATGAATCCCAGGACAGGAGAAATACTGGCATTGGTGAGTACACCTGGATATGATCCCAACGAATTTATCATGGGCATGTCCGAGAAGCGCTGGGAGGAACTGAATAACGATGAAAATAAGCCGTTGACCAATCGATTTAATACGTCATGGGTTCCGGGCTCCACTTTCAAAGCGATAACAGCCGCTATCGGTGTGGAATCCGGGAAGATCCAGCCGGATGCCAATATGGGGTATGTGGGATTAAGCTGGCAGAAGGATGGAAGCTGGGGCGATTATCACGTAACAACGCTGACGGATTATGGTTCTGAGGTGAATCTGGAAAATGCCCTGGTTTACTCAGACAACATTTATTTTGCCAGGGCCGCGCTGGATATAGGTGCGGACACGATCAGTGAGTATTTTAAGGACATGGGATTTGATGAACAATTGCCGTTTGAGCTGACACTTTCTGAATCCACATATGACGACGATGACAATATTGATTCCGAGATCCAGCTTGCGGATACTGGCTACGGTCAGGGGCAGCTGCTGGTGAATCCGGTTCATATGCTGTCTATGTACAGCATGTTTACGAACAGCGGAAATATGCTTCAGCCCACAATTCTGTATAAAGAGCAGGCTGAGGGCAAAGTATGGAAGGAAAAGGTGGTTTCGCCGGAGACGGCTGAACTGGTGAAGAATGACCTGATCCAGGTCATCGAAAATCCTTCCGGCACGGGAGCAAGCGCAAAAATAGACGGCGTATTGATGCTTGGTAAAACCGGTACTGCGGAAATCAAAGAGAGCCAGGACGATACGGACGGAGTAGAAAGAGGCTGGTTCGTCTGCGGAACGACAGAGGATATCGCAAAGCCGGTGCTTGCAGTCGGTATGGTAGAAGATGTAAAGAGCAAGGGCGGCAGCGGATATGTGACAGCTAAAGTGAAGGAATTTGTGGCGTCTTATGTGCAGTAATGCTGTAGGGGAAAGTGAACAATTTACAAGAAGAGTTTTTGTTTATTATTAAAAGGCAAAATATGTAATAATATATAAAGATATTTGGATTAAGGTATAAATATTGAGATGAGACTTATGCTAGAATCATTGCAAGAACAACCGTAAACAGGGTGGTTGGCCTCCCGTTCTTATTACATAGAAGGGAGGTGGTGCAAATGGATAAAAAACCGTTTGATTTTAAGGATCTCATGCAATTTGGAATGTTCCTGATTGCACTGCTGACCTTTATTTATCTTATGAGCCATTAGCATAAGAAAATCCACCCTCTTACTTTGACAGGTACTGGGTGGAATTTCTCACATAATCTTTCAAAGGTCAACCTTTACGGTTGCTCTTGCTATATTGTTAATATAGCATAAAAATAATTATTATGCAATCAAGAGAGATTATTTTCAAACATATTTTTTAAACAGCTAAATTTTGATATGACAGGTGGGACCGTTTATTATGAAGGAATTACTGAAAAGGACGCTTCCCTTTTGGGATGATTTAACAAAAAGGGAACAGGACGCACTGGCGCAGCGGGTAGTAGAAAGTACATATGAGAAAGGCACAATCCTTCATTATGGAGGACGGGAATGTGCCGGTGTGCAGATTATCAAATCCGGTCAGGCCAGAGTCTATGTGACTTCCCCCGGCGGGGGCGAGATTACGCTGTTCAGGCTGGTGGATGAAGACGTCAGTATCCTGAGCGCGGCATGTATGATGAAGGGACTGGATATCGAACTGGATATGGAGCTGGAGCAGGGTTCTGTCATTTGTACAATTCCCAAAGGAGCATACAGGGAGATCAGCGAGCAGAACGCGAAGGTTAAGGACTACACTCTGGAAATGATTTCTGAAAAATTTTCGGATATCATGTGGCTGTTTAACCAGTACGTATTCTCCAATGTAGCCTCCAGGCTGGCGGATACAATACTCGAACACCGCTCACTGGCAGGTTCTGATACCCTCAAAATCACCCACGATGCCCTGGCACGCGATATCGGAACCGCCAGAGAAGTCGTGACCAGGCTGCTAAAACAATTTCAGACAGACGGTCTGGTAAAACTTACACGCGGCCACATTGAAGTATTGGATGCGGCAAAATTGGGCAAAGTATAAATAAGAAGCCTGTTTTGTGATTATGTCACAGAAAGAATAATAGATCATGTTATACTTACAATATAAACAAAGCAAACAATTCTTACTCAACTAAAATAGTGAGCATCTAAATTAAAGGAGGAAACAAATTATGGCAGTTATAAAACTTACAGCACAGAATTTCGAGCAGGAGGTAGTAAACTCAGAAAAGCCGGTACTGGTAGACTTTTATGCAGACTGGTGCGGCCCATGTAAAATGATGGCTCCTGTAGTAGAAGAAATCGCAGAAGAAAAAGAAGATGCAAAAGTGTGCAAGCTGAACATCGATGAAGAGATGGAAATTGCGCAAAAATATGGAGTGATGAGCATACCAACACTCATGGTATTCAAAGACGGAAAAGTCGTAAAAAAAGATTTGGGCGCAAAACCCAAAAGCGCAGTCCTCTCCATGTTCGAGTAGAGGGGGATGTGAAGGAGAGGATGGCTGGTATGGGGACGCTGTGGGGAATCGTGACAGGGGTCTCTGGGATGCGGCATTACGGCATAACAGCCTCTAATCAAAATAAAAGCCAACATGATGAACACCGCCGACAAACACGGGAATGCCGGATGCATTCCCGCTTGAGTCGGCTTGACAGCAGGACTGGCAGTCCTGCTGTCAGTTCATATGTTGGCTTTTATTTTGATGAAGAGGCTGTAATGCCATAATGAAGCATCCTAAAGACCCCTGTCACGATTCCCCACAGCTGGCGCATCCGGCAGACAGAAACCCTCCTTTACGGAAGCGCCCCATAGGCGGGAGCTGCGGATGTGTATGGGATACAAGGCACTTACAGAAAGCAGACGTTCGTATTACATAACATAGCATAATACATAACGGAAAAATAAAGCACCTTGCATCCAGCCAACATCCGCTGCCCCCGTCTGCAACCCCTCCCCATTCCGGACAGGCGTCCCCTTATCCCCC
The DNA here is from genome assembly GCF_001404335.1 of Faecalicatena contorta. GTDB lineage: Bacteria > Bacillota > Clostridia > Lachnospirales > Lachnospiraceae > Faecalicatena > Faecalicatena contortus_B. The sequence continues at coordinate 154,803 of NZ_CYZU01000003.1, read as the reverse complement.
TCCAGATCCACCACCAATGTTGCCACCTTATTTTGGAATGCCTCGTCGTGTTCTACGAAGATCATTGTCGGCTGATATTCCCGCAGAAGGTTTTCAATCTGCATACGGGAGAATACGTCGATGAAGTTCATGGGCTCGTCCCAGATGAACAGATGGGCGGGTTCACAGAGGCTTTTGGCGAGCAGGACTTTCTTTTTTTGGCCCTCGCTGTACTCATCTATGTTTTTTTCAAATTGTATTCTGCTGAAATCCAGTTTTCGCAGGAGTGTTTTAAATAGGGTTTCATCCAGGTTCCATTGCGCGGCAAAATCAGTGAGGTTACCTTTTAGCCAGGAGGTGTCCTGGGAGATATACGATAGTTTCACCTGGTTTCCGAGATGCAGGCTGCCGGTATATGGAACAGGCTCCCCCAGGATTAACCTGATCAGGCTGGTCTTGCCGCATCCGTTTTTTCCTCTCAGGCAGATGCGGTCTCCCTGACGTACTGTAAAATTGATATTCTGGCAGACGGGCGTATCTTTGTAGGCGATACAGATGTCTTCCATAGAGAGCAGTACGCTTGTGTGGTAGCGCAGCGGATTGAGTTTAAGATCATCGGCTGTCTCGATGTTTTTCAGGAGATGCTCTTTTTCGGAGATCGCGTTTTGCTGCCGCTTTTGTGTGGACTTGGACCGCTTCATCATCTTGGCAGACTGGCGGCCGATATGGCCTCTGTCCGGGCGCAGGCCGGCTATACGGGTTCCGGTTTTGGTACCTTCGATTTTATCTGACCAGCGTTCGGTTCGCCGGGAAGCCTCCTCCAGGCGCCGAATATCCTGCTTTAGCTGGACATTGCGTTCCAGTTCCATTTTATCCTGCGCTTCTTTATTGGCAAACCAGGAAGTAAAGGTTCCTTTCTGTATCTCGATGTCCGCTTTATTGATGGAGAGAACATGGTCTATGCATTCGTCCAAAAAGGCACGGTCATGGGAGACCAGGATAAAGCCGCTTTTGCTGCTCAAGTACCGGGCAACTTTTTCCCGGGCTCTGATATCCAGATGGTTTGTGGGCTCATCGATGAGTAAAAATGCATTTTCTTTTAAGAACAGTGCCGCTAAAAGTACTTTTGTGCGCTCTCCGTTGCTGAGGGAAGAAAAGGGGCGGTACAGGATTTCGGGATCAGCGTCCAGCAGGTTAAGTTCTTTGCATATCTGCCAGTTCTCTGCAAGGGGATTGACATCCTCTATGATTGAAAGCGTCATTTCCTCCGGATGTTCTACCGGATAGGGAAAATATTCAAAATCTACACTGGCTGAAATCGTGCCGCTGTAGTCGTATTTCCCAAGCAGAAGATTGAGAAATGTGGTCTTTCCGCGTCCGTTTCTGCCGATAAATCCCAGCTTCCAGTCTGTGTCTATCTGAAAAGAAACATCTTCGAAGATAGGATCAAAGCTTGTATCATATGAAAAAGTTAAATTTGTTATTTGAATTCTTGACATAAGGCATACCTCCGTATCTGTGTTCTGACATATGTGATGTTCTCCCCCTCCTGCGGCGGGCAGGACAGGGATACGTAAAAAGAAAGCCGCAGAAAAGTTAATTCCTGCGGCTTCTGATCCAATATGGCAGTTCAGATACTCTGTTAAAACGCCAGTCCTCTAAACGGAGCGCGCTGAGAGCATGCGAGTCAATGACTGCTGTCTATCAAGTGAAGAGAAGCAAATGAATGAACCTTTCTGCGATTGCACAACAAAAAAACGGACCAAGTCCCCGTGTCAGCACATTTTGTTATGCGGTATAAATTAGCAGAAAAAATTCTTCATCTTAACATCTCCTATCTGTTATTTTAATCTGAAATTATCGTAGCAGATATCAATCTAAAAGTCAACGATGGGATTTTTCATGTATCATACATTTACGGGCCAGAATCTCATTTATTTTTTCTGCTGCGTGTATTTTGAAGTGCCAATAGAGATTTGGAAATATTATTTCTATGGCAATTGTTTTATAAAGGCTTTATAATATACCTACGGAGATTGAATAATACCCGTGATTGTAAAATAGCAATATATAAAATGATCAAGCGGATAAGCCAATGGTACATATAGATGCTGAATAGGAGAAGATAGAGATGAAAATGGAGAACAGTGGAAAACGGGATCAGGAACGAGACGCTATTCTGAGGCTGGTTCCCGCGGGTATGATACGGCTGGATGCACGGGATCTGTGTTCGATTTTATGGTATAATGACATTTTCCTGGAAATGATCGAATATACCAGGGAACAGTTTGAAGAGGAGCTCCATAGCCAATGCACCTATCTGCATCCGGAGGATTTCAAACGTGCAAGCGTATTGGCTGGCAATCTGACAGAGTCCGGAGAGCATGTTGTATTCGAGGTAAGGGCATATACACGCTCCAAAGCAGAAAGAATCTGGACCATATCGCTTTGTTATGTTAGTGGGGAAGACTGCGGGGACGGTATTCCGTCTTACTATAGCATCGGCCTGGACATTACGGGTGAAAGAAAGAAGATAGAGCCGCTGCAGCACATTGCGGAGAAAGATTCTTTGACCGGGATTTATAACCGTGCGGAGACAGAGAAGCAGATTAAGAGGTATATTGTGGAAAACAGTAATGCCATGGGCGCATTATTTATGATCGATACAGATAATTTTAAACAGATCAATGATACGAACGGACATATGGTCGGGGATATCGTCCTGGCTGAGATGGCGGCTGGGATGAAGGGACTGATGCGGGAAAGCGATATTGTGGGCAGAATCGGTGGAGATGAGTTTATCATTTTTATGAAGAACATTGTAACACCTAAGGATGCGGAGAAAAAGGCGGAGGATCTTCTGCGCATGTTCCGGCACTTGTTTGAGAAGGAGAAAAGTCCGGCGTGTATCACATGCAGCATCGGGGCAGCGATTTACCCCAGGGACGGGCGGACATTTAAGGAAATGTACAGAAAGGCCGACCTGGCCTTATACCAGGCAAAAAGTCAGGGGAAGAATCATTATGTCATTTATGACTGTAATAAGGCATATGAGCTGGGAATGATGGAATACAGTTCACCCAAGACAGCGATTGAATCGGAAAACAGATATGCTAAAAGCGGTGATAATCTGGCCAGGTATGTATTCCGGATTCTATATCAGGCGGAGAATGTGGATCAGGCGGTTAATGCGGTCTTAGAAGTTGTAGGGAAACAATTTGATGTAAGCAGGGCCTATGTATTTGAAAATACCAGCGATGGAAAGTATACTACGAATACTTATGAGTGGTGCAGCGAAGGCATTGAGCCGGAGATTGACAATCTGAAAAATCTTGAGTTTAAAGATTATGGTGATTATGAGAAGCTTTTTGGGGAAGATTCCATTTTTTACTGCCGTGATATTCATACCCTGAAACCTGAACAGGAAGAGCTGCTGGCCAGACAGAAAATACATTCCACCCTGCAGTGTGCCTACTGGGATGAGAAGGTTTTCAGTGGGTTTGTCGGATTTGATGAGTGTACCGGCCTGCGTTTGTGGACGCAGGAAGAGGTGAGCACACTGTCGCTGATATCCCAGGTTCTGTCCATTTTCCTGCAGAGTAAGAAGGTAAAAAAAGTAAATCAGGAGATGCAGCAGTATCAGACGGTTTTGAACAGCCTGGACGAATGTATTTACGTGGTTGAAAAGGAAGAGGGGTTATTACTGTATGGAAACAGGAAATTCAGAGAACTGTATCCGGAGTGTAAACTCGGACATTCCTGGAGTTCCGGTGGTCCTAGCTTTGAAAATCTAAATAAAATGTCAATAGTATGGGAACAGAAAGCTGCTTTTCTATGTATTGAGTGATACCAGTTCAGGCCTGCCTGAACTGTTACATTGAGTAAGCGGTGAGCGCAGGTGAGGTGACTAGAACATAGAAGGGGACGCAGACGGCGTCGGAATAAGGGGAGGCGGATTGATGGCAATGTGGAATCCGTGGCGTGGATGCCACAGAAAGAGCGAAGGATGTAAGTACTGTTATATTCATAAAGGAGATAGCAAAAAAGGGGTTGATACGGATCAGGTCGTGCGGACGGACAATTTTTATGCTCCGGTCGAGAAGAAGAAGTCCGGTGATTATAAGATGAAATCGGGTCAAACGGTATATGTCTGTTTTTCGTCGGACTTTTTGCTCGGGGATGCGGATGAATGGCGGGCAGAATGCTGGGATATGATCCGGGAGCGCCAGGATCTGCATTTTTTGTTTCTGACAAAGAGAATTGAACGGTTTCTGCAGTGTATTCCAAAGGACTGGGGAGACGGCTATGAGAATGTCACGGTGGGATGTACCATAGAGAATCAAGAGATGGCAGATGCCAGGCTGTCCATATTTTCCGTTCTTCCTATCAGGCATAAGAACATCATCTGCCAGCCTCTTATTGGCGGTATCCGGCTGGAGCAGTACCTGGAGGGCGTGGAGCTGGTCGTGGCGGGCGGGGAATCCGACAAAAATGCGCGGCCGCTGGATTATGAATGGATACTTTCTCTGCGGGAACAGTGCATCAGGGCAGGAACACATTTCGAATTCAGACAGTGCGGCACACACTTTATCAAGGACGGAAAAATGTACAGATTGGCGGTCCGGGATCTGGGGAGCCAGGCTAGGAAAGCCGGAATCAATGTATAGGGGGCAGACCCCGCCGCAAAGGGGACGAACCCCTTTGAAGTTTTTATATATTAGGAGGTATGGATGGCTTTACAATTTATTTTTGGGAATTCCGGTTCAGGAAAGTCTCATTACTTATATCAAAAGGTGATTGAAGATTCTATGAATCACCCGGACCTAAATTATCTGGTACTGGTGCCCGAGCAGTTTACGATGCAGACGCAGAAGGATCTGTGTACACTGCATCCCCGGCATGGAATCATGAATATTGATGTTCTGAGCTTCGGGCGGCTGGCGCACCGGATCTTTGAGGAGACCGGGCAGGATACGAAGCGGGTTCTGGATGATGAGGGAAAGAATCTGATTCTGCGTAAAATTGCGGGGGACTATGAAAACGAGCTGAAGGTGCTGCGCGGAAATCTGAAGAAGCAGGGCTATATCAGCGAGGTGAAGTCAGTGATCTCGGAGTTCACCCAGTATGGGATCGGGTTTGAAAAGCTGGATGAGTTTATGGAAGGGCTGGAACCGGAGAGCTATCTTTATTATAAGCTGCAGGATATCCGCAAGGTATACGAGGGATTTGAAAATTATCTTGCGGACAAGTATATCACAAAGGAAGAGCTGCTGGACGTGCTGAGCGGAGCGGTGCCCCATTCGGAACTGCTGAGACACAGTGTCGTGGTGCTGGATGGATTCACCGGCTTTACTCCGGTACAGAATAAGCTGCTGGGGGAACTGATGAGGGTATGCAGAACAGTCGCCGTCACGGCGGTGATGGATTCGCGGGAGGATCCCTATGTGTACAGCCATCCCTATCAGCTGTTTGCCCTGAGCCGTCAGATGGTGACAAGCCTTGTGCGTACCGCCCGGGAGAACCGGGTTGAGGTTGAGGATGCGGTCTGCCTGTATGAGCGGCCGTTTTACCGGTTTAAAGAGAACGAGGTGCTGGGATTTTTGGAAGCGGAGCTGTTTCGGTATTCCAAAAATCAGTATGATAAGGCACAGGAGGTCCTTTCCGTCCATATCACGCGTAATCCGAAACAGGAATCAGAATATGTGGCATCACAGATCCGGTATCTGGTGCGGGAAAAAGACCTCAGATACCGGGACATTGCGGTGATTGCGAGCGATATGAACGCTTACGCGGCCTGTCTGGAGAAAGCTTGTGACACGTATGATATTCCGATATTCATGGACCATAAAAAGAGTATTCTGCTGAATGCCTTTGTAGAATATTTGAGGAGCCTTCTCGCAATGGCGGAGCAGAGTTTTTCCTATGAGAGCGTCTTCCGGTATCTCAGGACGGGGCTTGCAGGATTTACCCGCCGGGAAATTGACCGGATGGAAAATTATGTGCTGGCCCTGGGGCTGAAAGGCTATAAAAAATGGCAGTCTGTCTGGGTGCGGCGTACCGCTGGAATGGAGGAAAGCGCGCTTGCTGAGCTAAACGGCCTGAGAGTTCGTTTTGTAGAACAGCTGGATTCTCTTGTATCTGTACTGAAGCAGAGGAACAAAACGGTAAAAGACGTGACGGAAGCAGTATATAATTTTCTTGCGGAGCAGCAGGCGCAGATCCGCCTCAAAGAGATGGAGAACCGTTTTCAGGAGCAGGGAGAACTGGCACTTGCTAAGGAATATGCCCAGGTCTACCGTATTACAATAGAACTGTTTGATAAATTCGTTGAGCTGCTGGGGGAGGAAAGAATATCACTGAAGGAATACTGCGAACTGCTGGATGCCGGGCTTGAGGAGGCCAAGGTGGGGGTAATTCCGCCGAGCCTGGACCAGGTGGTTATCGGGGATGTGGAGAGAACCCGTCTGAAGGATATCAAGGCTCTTTTTTTTGTAGGGGCGAATGATACACTGCTTCCCGGTAATCTTGGGCAGGGAGGTCTTTTGTCCGAACGGGACCGGGAGCATTTTGCCAGCCGGAAACTCAGTCTTTCCCCGGGAGCAAAAGAAAAAACCTATATTCAGAAATTTTACTTGTACATGAACCTGACAAAGCCGACGGACTATCTGTCCATTTCATTCAGCAGGGTATCAGCCGAGGGAAAAACGCTCCGGCCGGCTTACCTTGTACAGGATATACGGCGTCTCTACCCGCAGCTTAAAATCGTGGATGAAGAAATGAAAGGCGTTGCGGATATGGAGCTGACGGGCAGGACCGCTGTGGACCATCTTATCCGGGGCCTGCGGGACCGGGCGGCAGGGGTGACTGATGAGTGGAAGGAACTTTATACCTGGTATGTGAAGCACGGAGAAGAAACCGGAAAAGTACTGGATGCCGCTTTCTTTGTAAAAAAACCGGAGCGCCTTTCCCCGGCGTCTGCGGGACTGATGTACGGGGATACCTCCCGCTTCAGCGTAACCCGGCTGGAGCGGTTCGCCTCCTGTGCATATGCGCATTTTCTGAACTATGGACTGCGCCTTTCTGACAGGGAAGCATATCAGTTTGAGGCTATGGATCTGGGAAATATTGCCCACCAGTCAATGGAACGTTTTGCCAAAAAAGCAGAGATGAACCAGGTCTTGTGGACGGAAATGCCGGAAGACATGCGTGCAGAACTGATCGAGGAAAGCGTGGAGGAAAGTATTGTGGATTATGGCAACACGGTTCTTTACAGTACAGCGCGCAATGAATATATGATCACCCGTATTAAAAAGCTGATCCACCGGTCGGTGTGGGCTCTGACAGAGCAGCTGAAAAAGGGGGATTTTGTGCCGAGCGGTTATGAGATGAAGTTTGGCAGCGGGAAGATTGACCGGATTGATACCTGCGAGGACGAAGAAAAAATCTATGTAAAAGTAACGGATTATAAAACCGGCTCTAAAAGCTTTGACATTACTGCATTTTATCACGGGCTGCAGATGCAGCTGCCCGTGTATTTGAATGCGGCCATGGACATAGAACAAAGAAAGTATCCCGGGCGGGAAATTCTGCCTGCCGGCATCTTTTATTACCGCATGAAGGATCCGATCGTGGAGAAGGAGAAAAATGAAGCGGTCCTGCAGGAAAAACTTCTGAAGGAACTGAAACTGGACGGCCTTGTCAATGCGGATGAGGCAGTGATCCAGCACCTGGAAAGGGGGCTGTCGGGAACATCAAATTTAATTCCGGTAGGGAAGAATAAAGACGGAAGCCTGAACCGGTATTCCAGAGTGCTTGCTCCGGAAGATTTTCATACGCTTCTGGTTTACACAAAAAGAAAAGAGCAGGAGCTTAAGAGAAGAATCCTGTCCGGGGAGGCACAGGCCCTGCCCTATGAACTGGGGGGAGAGACGGGCTGTGATTACTGTGCGTACCGGGATATCTGCGGCTTTGATGTACGCGTTGAGGGATGTGAATATCGGAAAATGGAAAAGCTGGACAGGGAAGAAGCGGTAGAGAGAATGAGACAGGACGGAAAGGAGCAGCGGGAAAATGGACGTGAGATGGACCAGTGAACAGCAGAAAGTTATTGATTTGAGAGAGCGGAATATTCTGGTCTCGGCAGCAGCAGGCTCCGGAAAAACGGCGGTTCTTGTTGAGCGTATCATCCGGATGCTGACAGATCCGGAGAAACCTGTAGATGTGGACCGGCTTCTGATCGTGACATTCACAGAGGCGGCAGCTGCGGAGATGAAGGAACGTATCCGCGGGGCGATCGAGCAGGCGCTGGAGGAACGCCCGGAAGACGTACACCTGCAGCGGCAGGCAACCTTGATCCACAGCGCGCAGATCACAACCATTCACAGCTTCTGTCTGTCCGTAATACGGGAGCATTTTCATATCCTGGATATTGACCCGAGTTTCCGCATCGCTGAGGAGGGAGAACTAAAGCTCCTCAGACAGGATGTTCTCGATGAATTATTAGAAGCATGCTATATAAATGCGGAGACTTCGTTTCTCGAGTTTGTAGAGAAGTTCGGCACGGGCAGAAATGATAAAAAAATCGAAGAGATTATCTTAAAGCTATATGATTATTCCAGAAGTTATCCACAGCCGGAACTATGGCTGGATGCATGTGTAAGGAGTTACCGGACCGGGCAGGGTGACGGCGCCAGTACGGAGCCGGCCTGCATGGAGCGCGTGAAAGTACTGGTCCGTCAGAAAACAGGGGACATGCTGCTGATCCTGGAGGAAGGTCTGCGCCTGTGCGGGCTGCCCGATGGTCCTTATATGTATGGGGAGATGCTGGAATCTGACAGCGCAGGCCTGGAAAATCTTTTGAATCAGGAGTCTTTTGCTGGGATGCACGAAGTCGTGCAGGGTATTGCGTGGAAGCGTCTTTCAGCAAAGAAAGATGATTCTGTGGATGTGGATAAAAGGGATCAGGTGAAAGCTCTGCGTGAAAAAGTCAAGAAAATGATGAAGGATATTACCGCAATGTACTTCTATGAAGCGCCGGAAGAAATCCTGAAAGACATGGAGGAATCTGCGGATTCCATGCAGGTGCTGACAGATCTGGTGAAGCAGTTCTCCGAAGCATTTTCCCGGAAAAAGCAGAGCAAAAATATGATAGACTTCAGCGATATGGAACAATTTGCCCTGCGGATTCTGACTATTGAAGAAGAGGGAAGGCTTGTGCCTTCACTTGCGGCAGCGGAATATCAGGAACAGTTTTTGGAAGTTATGATCGATGAGTACCAGGACAGCAACCTGATACAGGAAGCTATTTTGACCAGCGTGTCTACGGTAAGCAAGGGCAGAAATAACATTTTCATGGTGGGGGATGTAAAGCAGAGCATCTACAGGTTCCGCCTTTCCAGGCCGGAACTGTTTATGGAAAAATATGAGACATACAGCCAGGAGGATAGCGACCGGCAGCGGATTGACCTGCATAAGAATTTCCGGAGCAGGGAGGAAGTGCTTGGGAGCGTCAACTTTATCTTTGAACAGATCATGCGCAGGGAGCTGGGCGGCATCTGTTATGACGAGCAGGCTGCGCTCTATCCAGGAGCTTCCTTTGAACCGCAGCTGGACGGGCAGAAAAGGAGTATTAATCGGGCGGAGCTGATCCTGGTAGATACGTCTGATGACGGCGTGGCCAGAGAAAATAATTCAAAATCAGGGCAAGGACCGGGACAGGATCCCGGGGCAGAAACAGGGGAAAAACCGGCTTCGGGAACTGTGGCTGCCGGGACAACCGGAGAATCCGGCAGAGAGAGGGAGGCCCGTGCTGTAGCACGCCGTATAAAAGAACTTCTGCTAAGCGGCCGGGTTCTGGACAAAGCATCCGGAACTTACCGGGCGCCCCGGTATAAAGATATGGTGATTCTGACCAGAAGCATCAAGGGATGGGCCGATGTCTTCGCGGCAGTGCTGGGGGAGGAAGGGATTCCCGCCTATGCCGGCAGCCGCGAAGGATATTTTGAAACTTATGAGGTGAGCGTCCTGCTGGATTACTTAAGAATTCTGGATAATTTCATGCAGGAGCTGCCGCTGACGGCTGTACTGACCTCCCCGTTTGCAGGGCTGAACGCGCAGCAGCTGGCGGACATCCGCAATGCATATCCGGAACTTCCCTATTATGAGGCAGTCCTGGAGTATGCACATGCCGAAGAGCAAGGCGGAGATCTCCGAAAGCTTCTGCAGGCATTTCTGGAAAAATTGGAATATTTCCGGGAAATGGTTCCTTATACTGCAATACATGATCTGCTCTGGAAGATTATCGAAGATACGGGCTACGGCCTTTATATCGCATCCATGCCGGGCGGGGCGCAGCGTGAAGCAAATGTGGAAATGCTGGTGGAAAAGGCATCTGCATTTGAAGGCACGAGCTATAAAGGGCTCTTTAACTTTGTACGCTACATTGAACAGCTGAAGAAGTACGATGTTGACTTTGGGGAAGCCAATATAGCCGATGAACAGTCTGATACGGTGCGGATTATGACGATCCACAAGAGTAAGGGCCTGGAATTTCCCATTGTATTTGTATGCGGTATGGGGAAACAGTTCAATACCCAGGATGTAAAAGGAAGTATCGTAATACATCCGGAGTGGGGCGTTGGTATAGACGCAATTAATCTGGAAAAAAGAACCAGGATTTCTACTATATTAAAGAAGGTAATCCAGGAAGAGATTACCAGAGAAAATCTGGGGGAGGAACTGCGGGTACTCTATGTGGCCCTAACCAGAGCAAAGGAAAAGCTGATCATGACGGGTGGGCTGCCCCATGCCGGAGAAGTGCTTGAGCAATATCGGGCAGAGCAGGCTGCAGGCGGTAAGACCCTGCCCCTGCCGTATTATGTGCTTTCTGGTGCGCGCACCTATTTGGACTGGATACTCCCGCTGATTCCACGGATTACGGACGAGGTCCCGCTGGAAGTTGCGATTACAGACTGTCTGGACACCGCCGCCGCAGATACGGTGGAACAGCAGGCAGAAAGCCTGGCGAGAGATGTCCTGGAGCACTGGAACACGGAACATATCTATCACAAAGCACTTCATGAGAGACTGCCCGAACAGCTGGAGTATACGTATCCCTATGGGCAGGAGCAGAAACTAAAGCTTAAATTCACGGTATCCGAGCTGAAAAAGCGTGCCTATCTCTCGGAGGAATCGGGAGAAGAATTATACGAAGAACCGGATATCGTGCCGCTTCTTCCGGAATTTCTCAAGGAATCAGCCGAGCTTACGGGGGCATCCAGGGGAAGTGCATATCATAAACTACTGGAATTACTGGACTTTTCCCTGGATTACGATGCGGATACTCTGGAAAAAGAAATTACCGACCTGCAGGCGGAGGGAAAACTGTCGGACGAGATGGCAGAATGCATCCGCATTCCGGACATACTGGCCTTTTTACACTGTGAGAGTGGACTGCGTATGCACAATGCGGCCCGGAATCGCCAGCTGAAAAAAGAACAGCCATTCGTTCTGGGAGTGGACGCCCGTGAAATCTACCCCGGCCAAGCCACTGAAGAGACGATCCTGGTACAGGGTATCATCGATGTATACTTCGAGGAAGCCGGAGAGCTGGTCGTACTGGATTACAAAACAGACAAAGTAAAAACAGCCCGTGAGCTGCAGGAAAAATATCATGCCCAGCTGGACTACTATGCCCAGGCGCTGGAACAGCTTCTGGGAAAAAAAGTAAAGGAAAAAATCATCTATTCCTTCACACTGGAAAAAGAGATACAAGTATAAAAATAAAGAAGGAGTGTGCCATGAACTATCCTTATATTACAACAGCAATCATCATCATAAACGTCATCGCATTCCTTACCTATGGGGATGATAAAAGAAGGGCGCAAAAAAACAAATGGAGGATCCCGGAAAAAACCCTGATCCTCCTGGCGCTGCTTGGCGGATCCCCGGGAGCGCTGCTAGGTATGCAGATCTTCCATCACAAAACAAGAAAACCCCTATTCCGAATCGGAATCCCCTGCATTATGATGCTGCAGGCAGCGGGAATAGTAATATATTGGAGCAGTGCAGCATAAATAGCATACCTAAAAAACTATCTCCTCCCAGCACTAAACGCAACCGCCATTCTCCATCCACTGCGCCCCCAATACCTCCCACAAAATTTTTTCCCGATCGGATGAGCCAGCCGCGGGAACCGGACATAGGGGGGGCGGAAGCATGGGGATGGCTGTTAGAGGCAGTTAAGTAAAATAGAACGAAAACCGGGGTGATTCTTTTGATACCGAATCAAAAGAATCCCTGGACCCAGCGCGCGAAGCCCCCATAAGGGCTTCGGGTGATGTGTCCAGGCTGCCCCGGTTTTCGTTCTATTTTACTTTACTGCATCTTACAGCCATACCCCGCCTCCACCACCCCTATGTCCGGTTCCCGCGGCGTCCCCATACCATCCCAAAAATTCCCCCGAAAGAATACAATAATGGTTGACAGGTGATATTATATATCGTATAATATAGAAAAGTTAATAATATTGATGAAATAGTAATATTAACAATTTCATAATATTAACAGTATCATAATATTATAAAAAGGAGTGATAACATGGTATTTAACACCGGAGCAGCACTGCTGGATGCAATTGTGCTTGCAGTTGTATCACGGGAGAAAGAAGGGACGTATGGTTATAAGATAACCCAGGATGTCCGCCGGGTTATTGAAGTATCGGAATCTACACTATACCCTGTGCTCAGACGGCTGCAGAAAGACGAATGTCTGGAAGTATATGACAGGCAGTTTGATGGGAGAAACAGGAGATACTACAAAGTAACAGAAAAAGGAATGGCTCAGCTGAATTTATACAGAATAGAGTGGAAGAATTATTCCAGTAAGATTAACGAGATATTTGAGGGAGGTGTTACGGCATGAATCGAAACGAATTTATGGAAAAACTTGAAAGATTGCTCACCGGCATTCCTGTAGATGAGCGGGAAGCAGCGCTGCAGTATTATACCGATTATTTTGAGGATGCCGGAGAGGAGCACGAAGCGGAAGTCATCAGCGAACTTGGCAGCCCGGAAAAGGTTGCAGCTACGATCAAAGCGGATTTAAAGGGCGGAAGCAGTGAAAACGGTGAATTTACAGAGAACGGTTACAGCGATTCCAGATTTGAGAAAAAAGAGAATCCCGCAACAAGAGAGAATACTTATAAAAAGGCTGAGGGCGGTTACAGCTATCGGAGTACATCCGGGAATGAGTCCTATGGAGGATCTTCCTATACAGACTATGATGATGGTAGTGAGAGACCCAGAACCAGCAAGACGCTTAAGATCATACTGGTGATTCTGATTTGTCTGGTAGTGATTCCGTTTGCATTCCCTGTACTGATCGGGATTGCAGCTTTGATTATCGGAATCGTGTGCGCCGCATTTGGATTGTTCGCAGGCCTTGTTGTCGGCTCCGTTGCCCTGATGCTTTCCGGTATTGTTGTTTTTGTATTCGGCCTGGCAAAGCTGCTGATTGCTCTTCCTACAGCACTTTTGACCTGCGGTTCCGGATTAATTATATTTGTACTGGGACTTATTGCTACCGTGGCAACCGTAAGACTTTGCATGGTTATTTATCCGGCTATGTGCAGAATCATTGTAAATATCTGCCGCTGGCCATTTCACAGAAGGGTGGTGTCTTAAACAATGAGAAGAGGGTGGAAGATTTTTTGGATTGTATGTGCGTCAATTGCAGGCATTGGACTCGTACTTTGTGTGACGGGCGCCGGAATGGGGGCGACTCTTTCGGGCATCGGAGAGGTGTATGCTTCAGACCGTTGGTTCTACTGGGATGACTGGCAGAGATGGAATGGTTATGATGATAATGACTTGGAAGATCTGGATGACTTAGAGACGGCCGGAGAGCATTATACTCAGGGCAGTGAAGAATATGTATCCAATTTTAAGGAAATACAGTCCATTGATATAGAGGTAACCTATGTGGAGATCGATATTAGAAGATACAGCGGGGATACCATTACAGTAGATACCAGCCAGCTGAACAGCAAATTGAGAAATAATCTGATCATGGGGACAGAGGACCACGAACTCTTTATTGAAACAAAGAATCATAGTATATGGAAACAGATTGGAAGACATAATTCCGGGGCCGTGGTCATTCAGATTCCGGAGGACAGCGGTCTTACAGAGGCATCCTTCGATATCGGGGCAGGATTGTTGAAAATTGAAAGCATTGAGTCAGGAGAGCTGGATATCAATGTAGGCGCAGGCCAGGCTGTGATTAAAAGCTTTGAGGCAGGAGAGCTGGACGTGGAATGTGGTGCAGGCCAGACGACTCTAAAAGGAAAAGTAAATCAATCTGCGGACATTCACTGTGGTGTTGGCGAACTTAAAATGACACTGTATGGTAACCAGGACGATTACGACTATGATCTGAAATGCGGAATCGGTGAACTTACCGTTGGAGATTACAGCTATGCAGGTCTTGGAAGTGAACGTAAATTAGATAATGGAACAGGCAGACCGATGAAGATCGACTGCGGCATCGGAAGAGTGGAAGTCAAATTCAACGAAGATTTTTAAAAAGTAACGCTAAGCATCATTTAGACCAATAAGGCAGTAAATCTATAATAAAATAGGAGGAATTATTATGGAACCAAAAAAATTATACCGTTCAAGAAACAACCGCATGATTTGCGGAGTGTGCGGAGGTGTCGCAGAATATTTCAACATAGACGCAACTCTGATACGTTTGCTTTTGGTACTCTTAGGCTGCACAGGCAGCGGTATTGTGGCATATTTTATAGCTGCAATCATAATCCCTGACGAGAAGTAAAGATAGAATATCAATCGTAACAGTTTAGGTCTGCCTGGACTGTTACGATCAATTAATGAGCCATACAAAATAAGGCTGGATTTATAAAAGCAGCCTTATTTTGTGTGGCTTATTTTTTCTCTTATAGGAAAGTTCGCCTATAAGAGAAAAAAGCCTTCCAGGCGGGATGCGCACGCCGCCACTTCCGCTGCCTGTCCGTTTAGTTATACCACTGAAAATCTTTTATGACATAAACTTTCTACATAAACAATCTGTGAATCCTTCATGTGAATCCGTTCCGGCTGCGTTTATACTAAAATTGATCTTTTATCTTTTAAAACAAAAATGCCTTAAATATACCGCAAAAGTGGTGGAAAGGTGAAAAAAGAAGAAGCAGAGGAGGAAAAGTTATGAACAAGACAGCTATACCGCCGATTTCCTTTGGCGTGGATTATTACCCAGAGCATTGGCCGAAGGAGCGCTGGGCAAAGGATATCAGGCTGATGAAGGAGATGGGGATCCAGGCAGTGCGTATGGGCGAGTTTTCCTGGAGCCGTTTTGAGCCGGAACCCGGAGTCTACCAGTTCGGATGGCTGGATGAAATCATTGAAATGCTGAAACAGGCAGGCATCTATACCATACTGGGCACCCCTACTGCGGCGCCTCCGGCCTGGCTGATCGGGGAGGATCCGGAGATACTTCCCATGGACTCCCGCGGGGAGCGTAAGGGATTCGGCGGCCGCCATCACGACTGCATGAGCAATCATCATTATCGGAGTGCGATCCGGTTATTAGTGGAGAGAATGGCCGGGCAGTACAAGGATGAGCCATGGGTAATCGGCTGGCAAATTGATAATGAGCTGGGAAACAGCCATGAAGATCTGTGCATGTGCCCAAGCTGCGAGAGAAGCTTCCAGCGCTGGCTGAAAGTAAAGTATAAGAATGTTTCGGAGTTGAATGCTGCATGGGGTACCGTGTTCTGGAGCCAGGAATATAACGACTTTTCCCAGATCCCCGCGCCAAGGACAGTGCCGACCATGCACAGCCCATCTCTGGAACTGGACTGGAAACGGTTCACCTCCGACCTGGTCAATGATTTCCTGAAGATGCAGGCAGATATCATCCGGGAGATCTCTCCGGATAAGATGATTACCCACAATCTAATGGGATTTTATGATAAAACGGACTATTTTGAAATGGCAGAGAACCTGGACATTGCGGGCAATGACCAATACCCGACGGGATACTATTTTGAGCAGCCGGGGCAGCCTGCATGGGAAGTGGCAGCCTGTTATGATTTTATCCGCAGCGTCAAAAAACAGCCTTTTTGGATGCTGGAGATGCAGGCAGGGGCCACGGGGGGCAAACTGATCGGCAGGACTCCGCAGCCGGGGCAGTTGAATCTCTGGACCTCGCAGAGCGTAGCGCATGGAGCGGACGCAATTGTCTATTTCCGATGGAGGAACTGCCTTTATGGAACGGAACAGTATTGGCATGGGATTCTGCCGCACAGCGGTGTCCCGGGCAGAACTTACCGGGAACTGCAGGAAACGATCCGAACGCTGAAGCCGGTGATGGAGGAGATGAAGGGAAGCATGCCGGTGAGACAAGCGGCGATACTCTTCTCCTATGAGCAGGACTGGGCGCTTCAGGTGCAGCCCCATCACCCGGATTATTCTTACCTGTACCAGGTGCAGCAGTTTTACAGATGGTGTTACGAGGCAGGCATAGCGGTTGACTTCATACGGGAAGGCGAGCCAATGGAGATGTATCCTTTGGTATTTGCCCCGCTTCAGTATCTCTCGTCCCCGGAGCAGGCGGAGAGGCTGGAACGCTATGTGGAATCCGGGGGAAACCTGGTAATGTCGGTGCGTTCGGGAGTGAAAGACCGCTGCAACGCATGCCTTCCCGGTATACTTCCCGGGCCGTTTAGAAAGCTGCTGGGAATTACGGTTCCCGAGTACGACTGCATGTGGGCGGAAGAGTCCGGTCTGGCAGCAGCGCCCCGGGCAGGGGATAAACAAGAAAACCGGAAAGAACAAGACAGAGAAAGCAGGGAAGGTTCTGTTGGAAAAGGCGCCATCTGGTGTGACTGTATCTGCCCGGAGGGAGCGGAGCCGGTTCTTCTGTATGAGACAGGGATGTACAAAGGGAAACCTGCAGTCACCGTACATACGTACGGCAGTGGTAAAGCATGGTACATCGGATGCGTTCCGGATGAAGCGGCGGGAGAATGGATCATGAAGCAGGTTGGCAGGGAATGCGGCTTTATGCTCAGGAATACCTGGGGCGGGCCGGTTGAATATGCGGTGAGGCAGAATGACAGGGAGGCCTTTTTGTTTGTGATGAATCATTCCGGCAGGGAACAGACAGCTGACATACCTGAGGAATGGGGGGCGCAGAGGCAGTGCTGTCTGCAGCCTTATGAAGTAAAAATATGGAAAAGGTGCAGGGATCATGAGTAATAACAGATTAGAGCAGGTATTGCAGGGCAAAGCGGGTAACACAATCTATCCGTTTTTCTGGATGCACGGTGAGGATCATAAGGTATTAAGGGAAGAACTGGATAAAATCTATGACTGCAATATACGCGGAATCTGCATTGAAGCCAGGCCCCATCCGGACTTTGGGGGGACGTCCTGGTGGTCAGATATGGATTTTATTATGGAATATGCAAAAGAGCATGACATGAAGCTATGGCTCCTGGATGACGACCATTTTCCAACAGGGCATGCAAACGGTGCATTTGAAGGCGGATTGAACGAGTTGTCAAATCAGTTTCTTACCTGCTGGTCAACGGATGTCCTGGGGCCGGTAAGACAGGCTGCGCTTCCTGCGGGAGCGGTGCTGAAAGAAGGAGAAGAGCTGGTTGGGGCAGTGCTTTCGCCCCGGACGGATTCCGGCAGTACGGAACTGGACTTGTCCAAAAGCCTTGACGTGACGGGGAAGATCAAAGACGGTTGGCTTCGGATCGATGTGCCGGAAGGGCTTCACCGGGTGGTTTTGTTCTATACAACCCATGAAGGGAATGGAAAACTAAATTATTTTAATATCCTGGATTCGAAATCCGTAAAAGTGCTGATAGAGCAGGTATATGAGCCGCATTACAGGCATTATGGAAAGGAATTCGGCGGCACCTTCGAAGGGTTCTTTTCGGATGAGCCGGAATTTGGCAATCTTCCGGGGTATGATTTTCAGGCAAGGCTTGGGGAAAAGATGAAATTTATTCCGTGGAGCGGAGAACTTTCCGACAGGCTGCGGGAAAAATGGGAAGTGGATTTTGTGAATCATCTCCCGGCTCTTTGGTACCCGTGCGGTGACAGGACAAAAACCATACGGTACGAATATATGGATGCGGTGACAAAACAATTAAAAACCGCATTTTCAGATCAGATCCATGACTGGTGCAGTGAGAGGGGTGTTCTGCATGTCGGTCATATTATAGAGGATGACAATTCCCACGGGCGTCTGGGATGCAGCACCGGCCACTATTTCAGAACCATGTCCTCCTTTGATATGGGAGGGATCGATGTCGTGCTGCTGCAGGTAATGCCGGGGATGGATCAGGAAACCCATCAGTGGGTGGCTTCTGACCGGGATGGAGAGTTCTTCCATTACGGACTTGGAAAGCTGGGGAGTTCTGCGGCGCATATTAACCTGCTGCATCAGGGCAGGGCGATGTGTGAGATATTTGGCGCGTTTGGATGGCAGGAGGGCGTATCCCTGATGAAATGGCTGGCGGATCATATGCTGGCCAGGGGGATCAATTACTTCGTACCGCATGCATTTTCACCGGAAACATATCCGGATCCGGACTGCCCGCCTCATTTCTATGCAGGAGGCAGACATATGCAGTATCCGTATTTTCAGAAATTAATGGAATATGTGAACCGTATGGGGCATTTGCTGAGCGGAGGGAGGTATCCTGCGCGGGCCGCGGTATTGTATCATGCGGACGCGGAATGGTCCGGAGAGGATGCGCAGTTGTACCAGAAACCGCTGCGCAGCCTGATGGAGCACCAGATCGATGCAGATGTGATTCCATGCGATGTATTTTCCGGTACGGGCGGGTATGAAACACAGTATGGGAACACATTGAAAGTGGGTTCACAGGAGTATGAATGCCTGGTAATTCCGGCCATGAAATTTCTGCCCGAAGAGACTTTAAAAGGGGTGGAACAATGGATGCGGCTGGGAGGCCGGGTACTCTGCATCGACAGGGCGCCGGATGCGGATAATGCCTTTATCAGCATGGTGGAGACAGTTTCGCTCACGGAACTCCCCGGGAGGGTGATGGAACTGATTCATCCGAGTCTGGTCATACAGGGAGGGAATAAAAAGCTCCGAACCTATCCATATGAAAATGATTACGGGACAGCCCTTCTTTGTTTTAATGAAGCTGTGGCAGAGAAACAGAAATTCACAGTCTGCCAAAAGGGGGAAGAGCCGGCATATGCTGTGCGCTATGACGGACTCGAAAACAAATGCTATGAGTTGAAACGAAATGCGGAGGGAAATGCAGTTCTAAGCCTGGAGCCAGGTGAGGCAGCGGTCTGCCTTTTCCTGCGGGAAGAAATCCCGGCGGAAACACAGGGACAATGGGAAGAAAGTGAAAGAATAGAAAGCATATGGGAGATCTATGCGGCGGACAGCAGGGCAGAAGAGCCGGTGCTGCTCAGGCGTGGGAATTCTGGGGTGCTTGAGGATCTGAATCCATGGCTGGCGTCAGAAAAATTCAACGGCCAGATCATTTACCGAACCGTGGTATCTGCGGATCAAGCGGTACAGAGAAAAATAACCATACCGCAGCCAGTGGATGTATGTGAAATCCAACTCAACAAAGAACCGGTGAAAATGCTGATCGGCCCGCCCTACACGGCAGAACTGGAGCTTGCAGAGGGAGAGAATGTGCTGGAACTTTATTTTCCGGTGACACCGGTATATGAGAGCGGGGATGCATGGTCTGCCCTGACAGTGCTGAAACCATTTGGCCTGCAGGAAACACCGGTACTGTCTGAAAAGGCGGGAAAGGGGTCAGACCCCTCTGCAAAAGGGTCAGACCCCTTTGCACAAAAAACGGGGAAAGGAAGAGACTATGAAAACTAAAAACCAGACATTATGGTATACAAAGCCGGCAAAAGATTTTACCCAGGCGCTGCCGCTCGGAAACGGACATCTTGGGGCTATGGTATACGGGGGATTTCCCCGGGAGCGCATCTCTCTGAACCTGGATACTTTGTGGTCCGGCTGCCCGGGACATTGGCGGGGGCAGCAGAAGATCCCGCAGGAAATGCTGGGGGAGGCCAGAAGACTTTTAAAGGACGGCGCGTACTGGGACGCGCAGAAGCTGATCCAGGAGCATATGCTGGGGTGTAATAATGAATCCTATCTGTCGGCAGGGCGGCTGGAGCTGCAGTTTGGGACTGATGCAAAATACGATGCCTGTGACAGGCGTCTGCACTTGGATGAAGCCGTAACGCGGACGGTCTGGGAGTTCAAGGGGCAGAAGGTAAGAGAAGAGGTTTTTGTCTCGGCAGTACAAAACGGGATGTATATCCGGATTCATACAGAAGGCGCGCCGCTCTCAGTTACGATCTCCCTGCATACCCCATTAAAAGTGCTAAAGAATGAGGCAAAGACGCAAGGGCTGTTATTATGGGCACAGGCGCCTTCCCATGTAGAGCCAAACTATGTATCCAGCAGCGACCCGATTCTGTACGACGAAGAAAAGCCGGGCATGAAATACGGCCTTTTTATTGGGGTTAATGAATGTGACGGCCTGATCAGGGAGAATGAAGGGGAGATCTGCATTCAGGATTTTACCTGCCTGACCTTGTTCTTATCAGGTAAAACCGGATATGAAGGTTACGGAAGCCCCCTGTGCACACAAGACGAACTCTTGGTTCATTGCCTGGAGGAGCGGTGGGAACAGGCAAAGCTTACATCCTATGAGGAGCACTTCCGGGAGCATACGCGGGAACATCAGCGGCTTTATCTTCGGACTGTCCTGGAATTAGAGGGCGGGGAAGAGGCGGAGCAGCGGCCGACGGATGAGCGCCTGGAGATGGTAAGAAGTGGAAGCGTCGATTCGGGCCTTTCCGTGCTATTATTCCATTACGGAAGATACCTGATGCTCTCTTCCTCAAGGCCGCTGGACGCTATGGTACAGCCGGCGAACCTCCAGGGTATCTGGTGTGAGGACGTGCGGTCCGTGTGGAGCAGCAACTGGACCGTGAATATCAATACCCAGATGAATTACTGGATCTGCGGGCCCGGAAATCTGCCGGAGTGTGAGATCCCGCTGATTCAGATGATAAAAGAACTTGCAGACGCGGGACAGGAAGCGGCGGCGAACTTAAACTGCCGCGGCTTTGCGATCCACCACAATATCGATCTGTGGCGGCAGTGTATTCCGGCGCTGGGAGAAGTAAAGTGGGCGTACTGGCCTATGGGAGGTCTTTGGCTCACAACCCATCTTTACCGGCACTATCTCTATACAGGGGATCCGGAGTATCTGGCGGAGATCTATCCCGTATTTCAAGCATGTGCGGCGTTTATCTTAGATTATTTATATCAGGAGGACGGGGTATACCAGTCATGTCCCTCCACCTCTCCGGAAAATACATTTTATGATGACCAGGGAAGAGAATGCGCCGCCTGTGTGTCCTCCACGATGGACATTGTTCTGATCCGGGAAGTTCTCTTGGACCTGCTGGAAATCGAGAAGATCCTGCGGGGAACACAGCCAGTAAGCAGGCAGTGCCAGGAGGCCGGACATGTACTGGATGCGCTTCCGGAATTTCAGATCGGCAGCAAGGGACAGCTGCTGGAATGGAGGAAAGAATACAGGGAAGCAGATCCGGGCCACCGGCATTTTGCACATTTGATTGGTTTTCATCCCTTCAACCAGATCAATAGTGAAGATACTCCCGGGCTTGTGGAGGCTGTTAAGAAGAGCCTGGAGATCAGGCTGAATGGGAGAAAGCAGTATATCGGCTGGAACTGCGCCTGGCTGATCAACTTTTCGGCAAGGCTGAAGGATCCGGACAGTGCATGGGAATACGTGGAACAGATGTTGAAATACTCGGTTTATGATAATTTATTCGACCTGCACCCGCCTCTGGGAGAAAATGAAGGGGAACGTGAAATCTTCCAGATCGATGGAAACCTGGGAGCGGCAGCAGGGATGGCCGAATTCCTTGTTCAGTGCCTTGGCGGAAAGATTTATCTGCTCCCCGCACTGCCGAAAGCATGGAAAAGCGGCCGTGTAAAGGGAATTGGCGCACCGGGCAGCCTCGGGATATCCTTGGAGTGGGAAGAGGGGGCTCTTACAGGCGGCGGCCTGTGCGCTGGAAGAGATGGGCGGGCCGTGATCGTATGTTCCATTCCTTTTGTAATTCGTGGGGAGAATGGCGGCGCTTTGGGACGCGCCCTGCCGGTAACGTCAGGCTGGGAGGCTGAAATTGATCTGAAAGCGGGCGTAAAATACAGCATTGTCCGGGAGTATATTTGAAAAGTGCAAGTTGTTCCTGTGAAAAGTGCATGTGAAAAAGAAGGCAGCCCGATTATAATCTAATCATCAGTAAAGGAAAGGTACAGGAGAAGAAAGGAGAAGGTTATGAAAAAGAGAAGAGTAATGCCAATGCTGATGGCAGGAATTTTTACAGTATCAGCAATCCTCGGAGGATGTTCCCAGGGCGGGGACGATAAAGGTGCGGACGCACAGAAAGGTTCCGGGAGCAGTAAACAGGAAACCGATGCCAATATTTACGAGTACACCAAAGACGATCTGGACGGAAGAACCATTTCACTGGTTACTTCACAGGATTGGTGGAAAGACGGAATGCAGGCGCTGGTGGACGAATACAAAGAGGAGTTTGGAGTCAAGATCCAGGTGGAGATCCTGCCAAGCGATACCGCATCCGAGGTCATCAAATCCAAGTTTACCACAAAAGAACTTCCGGACATCATCATGAACTCCGCATCACCGGCCGAGCTGACTTATATGAACGCCTCCCAGAATCTGGAGGATCTGACGGAGGAACCATGGGTGGAAAAACTGAACAGCATCGACGGATTTGTGGACACAGACGGAAGACTTTACGGCTGCCCGCTGGCAGCACAGGATTACTGGGGCTTCTGTGTAAACAGAGAGGTGTTCGAGAAATGCGGGCTGGATATCCCGGAATCCAAAGAAGATCTTGTAGATTCCTTTCAAGTGCTGCAGGAAAAAGGCTATACCCCATTTTACTTTGGCGCAGGAGATTCCTGGATGTGCGGCAATATCACAAGCTCAGGTGTCTATGCGGACAATCAGAAGGATCCTGATCTGATCAAAAAGTTTAATACAAACGAGATGAACTACGGTGACAGCGAAAGCTTCAATGCAATGCTGCAGGATTTGTATGACTGGTCGAAAGACGGCTATTTTGGAAAAAATCCAATGGCACAGTCCTGGGACGGACAGTTTGCGGCGGTTGCAGACAATGAATGCGGCGTTCTGATCGGACTGACATCCTGGTTCAATGAGATCAATGCAAAATATGGAGAAGGAACAGCGGACAAACTGACCATGATCCCCTATTACATTGGAGAAAACGATACGATCTACCAGTCCACCAGCACACAGTTCTATATTCCAAAGGGTGGGAAAAATATAGACGTGAGCAAGCACTTTATTAACTGGTGTGCAAAAGATGAAAATTTGCAGGCATTCTATGATTCCATCGGAGCGGTTTCTCCGTTCAACGGTATAGAGCCAAGCCAAATGACGGCGCCGACGAAAGAGCTCCTGGACAAATTAAGCGACGGAACTTATGGCGTGCATGTATCACACAATTCCGTGATACAGGGGC
>NZ_CYZU01000003.1:0-130877 GCF_001404335.1 Faecalicatena contorta | reverse complement strand
TCCCCCTGATTATTTACACATTATTTTACATACTGCCGGGGATTCTGGGTATCTATTACTCTTTTGTGAACTACACGATCTATAACGATTCCAAGGAATTCGTCGGATTTACCAACTATATCCAGATGTTTTCCCAGAACCGGTTCCGGGTGGGGCTTGGCAATACGATCCTGTTTGCCGTACTGACAACGGTATGCAAGAACCTGATCGGCCTGGCAATGGCGGTTGCGCTGAATACCAGCATCCGTTCCAGAAATGTGCTCCGCACCATTTTTTATCTGCCGGTAATCTTAAGCACCCTGATCGTTGGGCAGATCTTCCAGGCAATGCTCCAGCCGGATACGGGGCTGATTAATCATATTCTTTCTGTTTTCAGCTCCTCGGCCTTAAGCTTTGACTGGCTCGGCAACCCGAATACTGCCATGTGGATGGTCATTCTGGTAGAGATATGGAAAGGGGCCGGCTACTGCATGGTAATCTATCTGGCAGGGCTTCAGGTGATCTCCAAAGAATACTACGAGGCAGCTTCGATCGACGGCGCAACGGCATGGACCAGTTTTAAAAATATCACGCTGCCGCTGATCGTGCCTTCTATCAGCATCAATGTGCTTCTGAGCGTAGTCAACGGACTGAAGGTATTTGATATCATCATCGCCCTGACCGGAGGCGGGCCGGGTATGTCCACCCAGGTCCTAAGTACAACCATATACTCCTATCTGGGCAGCGGCGCACTCTCCACGGGCTGTGCGGCCAATGTGGTACTGACGGTGTTTGTCATTGTAGTATTCTTTGCCCTGAATAAACTGTTTGCAAAACTGGAGGTGGATCACTAATGAGAGCACAGAAAATAAAGCGCACTGTTTTGGCGGTATTTATGTGGATACTGAGCCTGATCGTTCTGATCCCGCTGCTGCTGATTATCATCAATTCATTTAAAACCTCCGCGGAGGCAGATATCATGACGCTGAAGCTTCCGGAAGTGTGGCAGTTTGCAAACTTTGCCGTGGCGGTTGCGGAGTCCAATATTTTCAGGACCTTCCTGAATAGTGTCCTGATTACCGGCGTTTCGGTTTTGGCATCCTCCATATTGGGGACAATGGCCGGATATTCCCTAAGCAGAAACCGGGATAAGATTAACAGAGGCGTATACTCTTATTTCCTGCTTGGGCTGGTGGTTCCGGTACAGGTCATTGCACTGATACAGGTCCTGCAGAAATTCAGGATGATGGACTCTTATGCGGGGATTATATTTGTCTATATCGCAATGTTTGTACCGCTGAGCGTATTCTTGGCATACAGCTTTGTCAGTTCCGTGCCGAAAGAGCTGGATGAAGCAGCTGTAATGGACGGGGCGACTCCCCTGCAGCTTTTCTTCCACATCATACGCCCGATGCTGACGCCGGTAATCGTGACATCGTTTATTACGCAATTTGTATTTATCTGGAATGATTTCCAGTATCCGCTGTATCTGCTGTCCAGCAGTTCCAAGTGGACCATAGTCCTCGGCGTTTACAAGTTTATCGGCCAGTTTGGCAGTGACTGGAATATCGTATGTGCATACATCCTGCTTTCCTCCCTGCCGGTAGTCATTGTATATCTGGCGGGACAAAAATATATCATTTCAGGCATGGTGGCAGGCGCAGTGAAAGGTTGATAACGAATTTGCTGTGTGATATAGTGGGGAAAATGCTGCAGAAAATGAAACAGAAAGGGGATGGAACGTGATGATCAGGGTAAAACAGCTTAGTTATCAGAAAAAGGCAGTCCTGTTGTTCTCTCTTTTAATCAGTCTGCTTATCCTTATATTCCTCGCTATATACATGAACTCCCAGAGCAAATCCATCAAGGAAAAGGAACAGGACACAATGGAACAGCTTTCCGTCAGGGCGGTCACCCAGTTTGGAGAGCTGCTGGAGAATATGCACAGAATCTCGCTTGGCGTGGCTTCTGACAAGCATGTGCTCCGTGTTCTGGAACAGGCAGAAAATTATAATGGGGAGGAAAATTATTTCCAGAAATATCCCCAGGAGCGAAAGACCATACAGATGGTTCTGATGAACCTGATCGGAGAGGATTTCCGGAACCGCAGCTTCCACGTGATTTCAGCGCGTGACGACTGGCTGAATCTGGATATCTATAACGAGGCCTACATGAATAAAGAAGGGATTGAAGCTCCTCCCTGGCGGGAAAAGATGAGAGATGATGAATACATCAAGTATATTACGCCCTTTGCGGAGGATGGATACGGGCGCACGAAAGAGGAGGTCTTCTCTTATGTCAGGCAGATTCAGGATGAATACCAGAAATTGGGATATATTGATATCCAGTATGAGAAAAAGCTTCTCGATGATATTTTCACTCTGCAGATGAATAATTATCCTGTTCAGGTAGCTGTTTATCATGGAGGAGAACTGTTTTACGGGAAAGATCTAAAGAATAAAGAACACCTGGAATCCATATGGCGGGAGATGGAATTCACGGAAGAGGGGCACATACAGGAAGTAAAAGCCGGCAGCCGCAAATATCTGGTATATGGTGCGGACAATACTGCCTTTGAGATGCAGGTCTGCCTCTATGTAGATGTAAACAGCTATATGGGCGTCATCTATCAGAATCTGGCATGGATTATCGTGCTGGGCGTGATTCTGCTCTGTATTATGATTCTGCTGGTGACCCTTGTGACAGAGAATCTTTACCGGCCGATCCGGCAGCTCAGGGACAGCATTCAGCACATGAATTATGGGGAACTGGCCTTAAACCGGAATATAGAAGATACGGACGACGAGATCCAGATGCTGACCTCCGCCTTTTATGACATGCTCGATAAGATGAAAAAGTCCAGAAATGAACTGGTAGAGGCGAAGACAAGGGCTGTACGGGCCAGATATGAAGTGCTTCAGGCACAGATCAATCCTCATTTTATGCACAATATACTGTCGGTAATCGGGCTGATGGGGTATCAGAAAGATGCGCCGGAGATCATGGACATCTGTTCAGACCTCACAAAAATGCTGCAGTACACGACGGATACCGGAAATTCTACGGTACCTTTGAAAGAAGAAATAGCACATGTTGAGACCTATCTGAAATTAATGGGATACCGCTATCTGGACCGCCTGCAGGTGGACATAAAAGTGGATCTGGCGATGGAGGAGATAAGGGTTCCAAAATTCATACTGCAGCCCATCGCAGAGAACTGTTTTCAGCACAGTTTTGTCAACAGCAGGCAGAAAAAATACGAAATACAGGTTCTGGGTATGGGGACAAGTGAGGAGTGGCGGATTCAGATCCTGGATAATGGGACTGGTTTTACGGGCGAGGCCCTGGCAAAACTTAAAGAACAGTTCGCAGAAATAGATGCAAATATCAGAGAAGGAAGTTCGATTCCCGAGATGGGGATCGGTGGAATGGCGCTGGCAAATACGTATGCACGGCTGGCAATCTATTCAGAGGGCCGGATTGGGCTGGAGGCAGGAAACAGGCCCGAGGGCGGTTCCTGGGTAAGCCTGATACAGCGGACAGACCGCGGGAGTATCGAAGCGTGACATTTCATAAGGAGTACAGGGACGGAACTGTTACGGGGTGGAAAAGGAGAAAACAATGTTGATGAAGATACTGGTTGCAGAGGATGAACCGGCAATCCGACAGGGGATTATTGCTCTGATCGGAAACCTGGGGCTGTCCGTTGAAATTACAGGCGCCGCAGAGGACGGTATGGAAGCGCTGGAACTGATGGCAGCCACGAGGCCGGATGTTTTGATTACGGATATCAGGATGTCGGGGATGAGCGGCCTTGAATTAATCGGAAAGGCAAAGGAGCTGTATCCGGGAACGGAATACGTGATTCTCAGCGGATATTCTGAGTTTGAATATGCGAAGCAGGCGATGAGATACGGCGTACAGGATTATATCCTCAAGCCGCCCAGGAAGGAGGAGGTCGGCAGCGCGCTGGAAAAGATCTATACCAGGATGGTGAATTCAAAAAAAGCCGGAAGGAAGCAGAACGTATACGATTATGTGGTCAATGGGGTACAGAAAGATACCGCGCAGCTCGAGACAGAGGGCTGCTGTTTTTACCTGATTCTGTTTTCCATCGGTCCGTTTACCAATCGGACGGAAAACCTGATTCAGGTGGGAATCGGCGGCTTTTCTTCAAAAGAACTGCAGGAACAGCTCTGCCAGGGGCTTGGGGAAGGGGAGGATTGTCTGGTGTTCGATATGAAACAGCAGAACGAAAAACTGATCCTCCTTTCTGTAAAGAAGCGGGAAATCAGCCCCATACAGCGTGTGGTACTGAAACTTTCATCCTACGAGAAGAAATTCTCCATGCCGGTCCATATGATTTTGTCGGATGAAATGGATCATACCGGGCTGCTTCCCGGGACTTATGCTAAACTGCACAGAAGTCTTGCGAGGCAGGTGCTGATTGGGAAGAGTGATGTTGTATTTCTGGAGAAAGAATCGAATCAGGAGAGTGAACTGGCGCTGGATGAAAGTGAGAAATGCCAGATCGCTTCTTTGCTGGAGCAGGGGGACGGCGATGGGCTGTGCTCCCTTTTTGGGCTTTTATGTACAAAGTGGAAGAAAAAGAGGATACCGCAGATCAGCTGCGAATTCAGTGTGAAATATATTCTTATGGAAGTTTATCAGAGAAATCCGGTTCTGGAGGCCGAGGCTGCGGTCGAAGATTTATTTTACCAGGCCGAGGAGGTCATTGGGAAGGCCAGGACTTTTGAGCAGTTCGAGGAGGGAATCTGTGGGCTGTTTCAGGATGTTTTTGGCAGGATCAAAGAGGGAAAGGCAAATAAAAAAATCGAGGACGTGGTTGAGTTGCTGAAACAGCATATTTACCTGCACTACAACAGCAATTTGTCTCTGGAAAAGTTTGCCGGCCAGTTTGGCTATAATCCTACGTATCTGTCGAATCAGTTTACCAGCCTGCAGCGCATCTCGCCAAGCAGGCTGCTCACCAATATCCGGCTGGAGAAAGGGAAGGAACTGCTGTTAAATACGGATTACCTGCTGAAAGATATTGCGGAAATGATCGGGTTTCATGATGTATCATATTTCAGCCGTTTTTTCAAGGACAATGTGGGGCAGAGTCCCAAACAGTTCCGTGAAGCGGCGGGCAGAGAGAGGAAAGAATGAAGAATTATATCGAGACAGAACCACAGTTAAAGGCAATAGAGGTAAAGGATAAATTCTGGTCTTTTTATCAGGAACTAATCCGTGATGTCGTTCTTCCTTACCAGGAGCAGATCCTGAAGGACGAGATTCCCGGCGCGGAAAAAAGCGGGGCAATCAGGAATCTTCGTATTGCGGCCGGTCAGGAGGCGGGGGAGTTTTACGGACAGGTATTCCAGGACAGCGATGTATCGAAATGGCTTGAGGCGGTCAGCTACGTCTCTAATATGGAAGGAACTGGAAGATTGGAAGAAAGTGCGCGGCAGGTGATTCATCTTATGGAGCTTGCACAGGAGGACGATGGCTATCTGAACACTTACTTCCAGCTTAAGGAGCCGGAGCATAAATGGCAGAACCTACTGGAGTGCCATGAATTATACTGTGCAGGACATTTGATAGAGGCCGCTGTGGCTGATTACGAGATGTCCGGCAGGAGCACCTTCCTAAACCTGGCCATGCGCCTGGCGGACCTGATTGATTCCCGTTTCGGTCCCGGAAAAGTGCGCGGTATCCCGGGACACGAGGAGATCGAACTGGCGCTTCTGCGTTTGTGGAGAGTGACAAAGGAGCAGAGGTACTTTGATCTGGCAGGATATTTTCTTGAGGAACGGGGCACGGACCCGAATTACTTTGCGCAAGAAAAGAGCCGGAAGGCCTGGATGGACCCCACGGAGCGCAATTATACCCAAAACCACCGCCCCATCCGGGAGCAGGATACGGCCGAGGGGCATGCTGTCCGTGCTATGTATCTCTACACGGCAATGGCGGATCTGGCGGCATGGACAGCGGATGAAGAACTGAAAGCAGCCTGCGTAAGGCTGTGGAAAAATGTGACGGAAAAAAGGATGTATATAACCGGAGGCGTAGGTTCTGGCGCTAAGGGCGAGACCTTTACTGTGGATTATGACCTTCCCAACGACAGGGCATATGCGGAGACCTGCGCGGCGGTGGGACTTGTGTTCTGGGCAAGGAAGATGCTGGGGCTGGATCTTAGCGGAAAATATGCGGATGTGATGGAGCGCGCGCTGTATAATGGAGTATTGGGAGGAATGGGAAGGGACGGCAGACATTTCTTCTATGTGAATCCTCTGGAGGTTGTACCCGGCATATCCGGTGAGGTGCCCGGGTATGAGCATGTGCGGCCGGTAAGGCCAAAGTGGTATGCATGCGCCTGCTGCCCGCCCAATATAGCGCGTCTGCTCGCATCGCTTGGAAAATATGCATGGGGAGAATCAAGGGGCTGTGTTTACTCGCACCTCTATCTGGGAGGTGTTTTTCATTCCCTGCAGAATGGAATCAGCTGGAAGACGGTCACGGACTATCCCTGGGAGGGCAGGATCCAGTATGAAGTCTGTGATCATGAAAAAAGGGAGAAGAGTGCCCTGGCCGTCAGAATACCAGGGTGGTGTTCCTCCTACAGCCTGCTGGTAAATGGAAGGGAATGTACGAAGGAATATGAGGTTAAAGACGGTTATGTCTCAATAATAAGGGAATGGACTAAGGGAGATACCGTCAGCCTGCATCTGTGTATGGAGGTGAAACGGATCTACGCGAATCTTTGTGTGCGGGAAGACGCGGGATGTACAGCGCTGATGCGGGGGCCTCTGGTGTACTGCCTGGAAGAGGCTGACAATGGAACGGGGCAGAACGCGCTTCTGCTTCCGGCAGGATCTGAGATAATAGAAAGACAGAAGTCCGATGAGCTTCTGGGGGATTATATAGGGCTGGAAGCCGCCGGCCTTAGATTGAAATGGGACAGCAAAGCTTTATACAGTGATACGCCTCCACGCGCCGGCGGGACAATGATTTATGCAGTGCCATATTTCCTGTGGGGAAACCGGACGGCAGGGGAAATGCGGGTATGGATCCGCGAGACCTAAGAAATGTGACAACGGTGCATCTGAATGTGAAATTCTTACTCATTTTGAATGTCGTACGTATTTTAGGCAATACTCCTACCAAAAAGAAAGGTAGGTATCAATATGTCTGAAAAGAAATCAAAACCAATTGACTTGAAAAATCTGGAGCCTGAAGAGAAGGTGAAGTATGAAATTGCAGAAGAACTGGGCCTTTTAGATAAAGTTATGGCAGAGGGATGGAAGTCTTTATCCTCAAAAGAAACAGGACGGATCGGAGGTCTGATTACAAAAAGAAAACGAAAGAGTTGAAAAATCTGCAGATTTTTGATACAATTGTACGACTGGGGAGAAGAAGCACAGGTGGTGTAGATGAAAGAGAAGATTAATATCTTTGATGTGGAGATTGACGGCTTCACAGCAAAAGCCGCTATGCAGGCGGCTGTGCAGTATATGCAGAGTGAATCCATCAATACGATTGAAATTATCACGCTGGATATGCTCATGCAGGAAAAGGACAATCCTGCATGGAAAGAAGATACAAAAGCAATGGATATGGTGCTTCCGGGAGAGAAAGAGATACTGGAAGCGGCGGAAGTACAGGATAGATATTTACTAAAGGATGTAGCAAATAAAGTGTTTCTTAAAATGTTCCTGCGCTACCTCCAGAAAAATCGAAAGAAGATCTTTCTGATGGTGCAGTCCGAGCAGGAGATGATAAGCCTCAAAGAGGCTGTGGAAACATACAACAGAGGAATTACGGTGGCGGGCTATGGCGCCCTGGACGTAGAAGGAAAGTCCGAGGAGGATGTCATTAACAACATCAACGGTGCGGAAATTGATTGTATACTTTCTGTACTGCCCTCACCGCAGCAGGAGGATTTTATTGTCAGAAATGCCGCGCTGCTCAATGCCCGTGTATGGCTGGGATGCGGCAGGGCTCTGGAACAGAGCTTCAGCGAGAAAAGCGGAGATGGAGTACGCCGTTTCTTTTTGAAAAAGGTATTCCGTTATCGGGTGGGAAAACAGAAGAAGGAGAATTGAGCATGCATAGATATCGGGAAAAACCCGTGTTTATAAAGTATGCATACATCGTTGTGGGGACAGGAATCGTATCTTTTGCCATCAAATGTATTTATGAACCCAACAGCCTGGTAGTCGGCGGATTTTCAGGGCTGGCTATCATCATTAAGAACCTTACGGAAGGGATTCTTCCTGGCGGTATTCCTCTCTGGTTTACGAATGCCGCCCTCAATGTGCCTGTATTTCTTGCGGCACTGAAAGTAAAAGGCAGATCATTTATCGGCAGGACCTTATTTGCAACCGCCATGGTTTCGGTCTGGCTGGGAGTTCTGCCTGAGTTTTCCTTTATTCAGGACAACCTCCTGCTGGCCGCCGTGTTCGGCGGGGCGCTGCAGGGGGTCGGTATGGGCCTGGTATTTTCAGCCAGGGCAACGACCGGAGGAACAGACATGGTCGGGGCAATTATCCAGAATTATCTGCGGCAGTTTTCCGTGGCGAAGATTATGATGGTGCTAGACGCTGTGATTGTCATAGCCGGTGGATATGTGTTTGGTATTGAACGCGCGCTTTATGCAATCATTACCATTGTGGTGGTCAACCGGATTGCGGACGCAATGATAGAAGGGGTGAAATTCGCAAAGGCTGCTTTTATTATCACAGACCGGTACGATGAAGTGGCAGAGACGGTCATGCACGGAGTGGACCGCGGACTTACCGGTATATATGCAAAAGGCATGTATACAGGGAAGGACCGATGCCTGCTCTACTGTGTGGTTACAAAGAAAGAACTGGTGCAGTTGAAGGAACTGGTGGGCAGAATCGATGAAAATGCGTTCATTATTGTGAGCGATGCCCGTGAGGTTATGGGTGAAGGATTTTTCCCCGTAGAATAAGATTTGTGAACAATGTATAATGACGAAAATATGAATTTTTTGTAAAAAATATGAGGAAATGCATAAAAAAAGTGGATTTCCTCTTTATTTTTTTGACGTTATGCATTAATATATATCTTGTATATGTACGTTCTTCACATTTTTTGATGCCGGAATTTGTGAAAAATGCACATGAATAGAGTCATAAAGCGGAGGAGAGAAAGTATGATTTCAAATCAGATACTTCAAAACACAATTGAGGGCCTTAAGAATATTTCCAGGATTGATTTCAGTGTTCTGGATACGGAAGGCAAAGCGCTTGCAGCCACATTTGAAGATACAAAGGATTATGAAAGTGCAGTCCTGTCTTTTGTGGAATCTCCGGCTGACAGCCAGGTTATTCAGGGGGATCATTTTTTTAAGATTTTCGATGAACAGCAGCTGGAATATGTTCTGCTGGCCGGCGGTGAGAACGAGGAAGTATACATGGTCGGCAAGATTGCGGCGTTTCAGGTTCAGAGCCTGCTGGTAGCATATAAAGAGAGGTTTGATAAGGATAATTTTATCAAAAATCTTTTGCTGGATAATCTCCTGTTAGTGGATATTTACAACAGGGCCAAGAAATTACATATTGACACAGAGATAAAACGTGTTATCTTTATTATTGAAACATCTCACGAAAAAGACAGCGTAGCGCTGGACAATGTTAGGAACCTTCTCGGAGGAAAATCAAAAGACTTTATTACGGCTGTGGACGAGAAGAATATCATTGTGGTCAAGGAACTTACTGATAAAGACGGCGGCAAAGAGCTGGAGAAGATGGCAAAGGATATGCTGGAGATTCTGCGCAATGAATGCGGGGAAGAACACATCCATATTGCATACGGAACCATCGTAAATGACATCAAGGAAGTTTCAAAGTCCTACAAAGAAGCAAAGCTCGCACTGGATGTGGGCAAGATCTTCTTTGACGAAAAGGACATTGTGGCATACAGCACGCTGGGTATCGGACGCCTGATCTATCAGCTGCCGATCCCGTTATGTAAGATGTTTATCAAGGAGATCTTCGAGGGGAAATCTCCGGACGATTTTGATGAGGAGACATTGACGACTATCAACAAGTTCTTTGAAAATAGTCTGAATGTATCAGAAACGTCCAGACAGCTGTACATTCACAGAAATACTCTGGTATACCGGCTGGATAAGCTGCAGAAGAGCACCGGGCTTGATCTGCGCGTTTTTGAGGACGCGATTACGTTCAAGATTGCTCTGATGGTGGTAAAATACATGAAGTATATGGAGTCATTGGAATACTAATGAGTATGAATAATTAGGAGGAGCATATGATTGAATTAAGAAATGTAACGAAGGAGTACTCTAAGGGCAATGCCGCCCTGAACGGAGTTTCCGTCAAGATTGAACAGGGGGAGTTTGTGTTCATCGTGGGAGACAGCGGTTCAGGAAAGTCTACTCTGATTCGTCTCATTATGAAGGAGTTAGATCCGACGGAAGGGACGATCATAGTGAACGGGCAGAACCTAAACAGAATGAGGCATCGTCACATTGCGAAGTACAGAAAAGGCCTGGGGGTTGTTTTTCAGGATTTCCGGCTTTTGAAAGACAGAAATATCTATGAAAATATTGCTTTTGCACTGCGTGTGACCGAGACACCGACAAGAGTTATCAAGAGGAAGGTGCCGGCGGCGCTGTCGCTGGTGGGACTGGCCCAGAAGTATAAGTCATTCCCAAAAGAGCTGTCAGGGGGAGAGCAGCAGCGTGTTGCGATTGCGAGGGCGATTGTAAATGAACCTGCTATTTTGTTGGCCGACGAGCCGACTGGTAACCTGGATCCAACAAACTCATGGGAAATCATGAGTCTGCTGAAAGAGGCGAATGAGAGAGGGACAACAGTATTGGTTGTTACTCACAACCAGGAGATCGTAAACGAGATGAACGAGCGCGTCATAACGATGAAACAGGGCGTTATCGTCAGTGATGAACAAAAAGGTGGGTATTTCGATGAGAATTAGTACATTAGGATACGTAGGAAAACAAGGGGTTAAGAATATCGGGAGAAACAAGATGTTTTCGCTCGCATCGGTTGCGACAATGTCAGCTTGTATTTTCCTGTTTGGATTATTCTTTTCTATCCTGCTGAACTTTCAGTATATCATAAAGTCAGCGGAGGAAGGGGTGGCTATCACCGTATTTTTTGACGAGGATGCCACGCAGCAGCAGATCGATGATATCGGGGAAGCCTTAAGAAGCAGGGACGATGTATCGAAAGTTAACTTTGTGTCAGCGGATGACGCATGGGACAAGTTTAAGAGCGACTATTTTAAAGACAATGCAGATCTGGCGGACGGATTTAAAAATGACAACCCGCTGGCCGGATCCGATAACTATGAAGTATATATGAAAACAGTGGAGAAAAATGATGCGAACCTCTCTGTCAGGAGCAAGTCGCTTGCTTCCACTCAGCAGGATCTTGTCAAGTTTGCCAAGGGCCTGGACGGGGTACGGAAGGTGAACAAGTCTGATGTTGTGGCAAACACGCTTTCCAGCGTAAATGTACTGGTAGGGTATGTATCCATCGCCATTATTATCATACTGTTTGGGGTATCGATCTTCCTGATCAGCAATACGGTAACCATGGGTATTACGGTGCGTAAGGAAGAGATTGCCATTATGAAATATATTGGGGCCAAGGACTTTGTCGTCCGGTCACCGTTTGTTATTGAAGGTCTTCTTATGGGACTTGTGGGCGCGATTATACCGCTGGCCCTGCTGTATGGACTTTATGGCAAGGCGGTCGAGTATGTATTGACCAAGTTCCAGATTTTGAACAATATCATTAATTTCCTGCCGGTTACAACGGTATACCGCCTGCTGCTCCCGATCGGGCTGCTGTTAGGTGTGGGAATTGGTTTTGTCGGAAGCTACTTCACTGTACGTAAGCATTTGAAAGTATAGGTGGCGCCTATGAGAAGACGAAAGAGGAGTATAATAAGTACAGTTTTGGTCATTGCTTTGAGTTTGGGCATGGTGCTCAATGTAAACGCGGCTACTGTGGATGAAGCACAGAAAAAGGCGGAGGAACTGGAGAACCAGAAAAAGGCCGCCGAAAAAGAAAAGGACTCCCTGGCATCTCAGCTTAACTCGATCATTGCAGATATGAACGACACAAAAGAAAAGCTGGAAAAGAAACAGGATGAGATCCAGAAAGCGGAAGACGAGCTCGTTCAGGCAAAAGTGGATGAGAATGACCAGTATGAAAGCATGAAGAAGCGTATTAAATTCATGTATGAGAATGGGAACTCCCAGTTATTGGAGATATTGGTTTCCAGTGACAGTATTGGGGATTTATTAAATAAAGCGGAGTATGTTTCGCAGATTTCTGCATATGATAGAGATATGCTTATTGAGTTCCAGGACGTAGTGAAAGACGTGGAAGAGAAAGAGGCTTCTCTCAAGGATGAGTATGAAGTGCTTTCGGGCCTGCAGGACGAACTGGTTGTCAAGCAGAATGAAGTTCAGGCACTGCTGGACAGCAAAAAGATACAGCTCGCCGATCTGGAGAAGCAGATCGGAGATAATGCGGCGACCCTGCAGAAGCTGATAGAGGAAGCGGAAGCAGAACGCATCAAACAGGAACAGCAGCTGGCGGCCCAGCAGGCAGCACAACAGCAGCAGCAGTCATCCGGCGGCGGGGGCAGTTATACACCACCAAGCACCACGCCTGTTGTCAGTGGAAGCGGCCAGTTTACCAATCCATGTCCGGGGGCAGTTATATCCAGTACGTTTGGATACCGGGATTTTGACGGTGCCTTCCATAAGGGGCTGGATCTTGCGGCAGGAGAGGGAACACCTACATACGCAGCGGCCGACGGTACGGTTGTGATAGCGGGATGGAGCGACAGTGCCGGGAACTGGGTAGTCATCAACCACGGCAATGGATTAACGACAAAATATATGCATCATTCTGCACTTTGCGTGACAGCCGGCCAGACCGTTGTGAAGGGACAGCAGATCGGATATGTGGGCAATACCGGTAATTCATTCGGCGCGCACCTGCATTTCCAGGTAGAATCCGGCGGCGTGGCAGTGGATCCCTTGGGCTATCTGTAAACATACAGAATAATTTCAAAGGTTGGACATGAAATATGGATCATAAAAAGAGTTTTATTAAGGGGGCGCTTTCCGGCGCCCTCATTATGCTATTAATTGTGATTTTGGGTTCCGGAGTGTGGAAGGCGGTCTCAGTCAGGATGGCAGGGGGAGAGGCAGAAGCTGCACAGATCTCTGCGGAGAGTGAGACCGATAAGAAGCTGAATATGTTAAGCAATGTCATAGACCAATATTATCTTTATGGAGATGATATAGATGAAAAAGCCATGCAGGACGGCATATACAACGGCTAT
Organism: Faecalicatena contorta; assembly: GCF_001404335.1. Taxonomy (GTDB): domain Bacteria; phylum Bacillota; class Clostridia; order Lachnospirales; family Lachnospiraceae; genus Faecalicatena; species Faecalicatena contortus_B. The sequence continues at coordinate 117,521 of NZ_CYZU01000003.1, read as the reverse complement.
GCCAGTGGTCTGGGGGATCCTTATACGGTTTACTACAATGAGGAACAGACCCGGGATCTGCTGGAGTCAACAACCGGGGAATACAGCGGGATTGGCGCCACGCTGCTGCAGAATTACCAGACCAGGCAGGTGACGATCGGCAATATCTATAAAGATTCTCCCGCGGAGGAGGCCGGACTTAAAACCGGAGATATTCTTTACCAGGTAGATGATCATGTGATTGACAAAGAAGATCTGAGTGAGATTGTGTCCTGGATCAAAGGAGAGGAAGGCACGGAGGTGGCTCTGCACGTCTACAGAGGCGAGAACGCGGAGGAGGTCGTCTGTACAGCTACCCGCCGTAAGATCGAGACACAGACTGTCGAGTATGAGATGAAGGAAGACCAGATCGGCTATCTGCGGATCCTGGAGTTTGATACAGTCACATTAAAACAGTTTGAGAATGCCCTAACCGACCTGGAAAACCAGGGCATGAAGGGCCTGGTTATTGACCTTCGCTCCAATCCGGGCGGCAATCTGGATACAGTGGTAGATATGCTGAGGATGATTCTCCCGGAAGGGACGATTGTATCTACCAAAGATAAAGACGGCAACGTTATAGAGGAAAAAAACGAAGAAGATCATGAATTCAAGAAGCCCCTGGCAGTTCTTGTAAATCAGGCCAGCGCCAGCGCTTCTGAGATATTCGCAGGAGCGGTGCAGGATTATGGCGTGGGTAAAATCGTCGGCATGACCACATACGGCAAGGGGGTTGTACAGCAGTTGGTGAATCTGGGAGACGGAACATGCCTGAAGGTGACCATAGCCGAATACTTTACGGCGGCAGGGAGAAGCATAAACAAAAAGGGGATCACGCCGGATGTAGAGGTCGAGTATGTGGCGGATCCTGATCATGAAGATGCGGATAACCAGCTGGATAAGGCAATTGAAGTAGTAACAGGGGGACTTTAGAAGGCAAGCTGTGGGTTTGGGGGGATATTGGGACGCTGAAAAACCGGGAAGCCAGCCCCACGACGGGAGCATCTATGCCATTTTAAAAATCCGCTCCGTTTACGTAAGAGGCCCTAAATAAAAAAACATAGAAAATGAAGGTCCAGCGGCATGCAACCCGAAATCTGATAATTTCGGGTCTTAGGCCGCTGCAGAATTTGACGTGATACGTCAAATTCTGCCCTCCATTTTCTATGTTTTTTTCTTAAGGGCCTCTAACGTTCACTCTAGGACTTTTAAAATGGCATAGATGCTCCCGTCGTGGGGCTGGCTTCCCGGTTTTTCAGCTGGTACATCCGACCGGAAGGAAAGGCTTGCCTGCCTGGAGGGGTCTGTAAGCGGGGACGGTGTATGAATTCGTTTGAGGGTACGTATAAGTACCGGTAAGCGGTGGAGTGGTTGTGTTATTGTTGACTTAACTATTGAAATATATGGAGATACCATACATTCTGATGAACTATATAAAAATTATTTGAAAAAACTCCTTGCAATCGAAAAAGAGCTGTGCTATGATTGTTAACAAGTTTTATCAGAGTAAACTGTGAAATGGAGAAAGGCTGTGAACAAGACTCTGATTTTCAGAAACTGACAGGAAGTTGGCGTCACCGACTGAGAGCGCCGGACAGTGGAGAAGATCAAGGGAACACTTGGGAGCTGATCAGCTGAACCTATGAGTAGGCTGGTACGTATGGCATACGTTACATGCGCAAAAGTGGGGCAGACATAGATACATTACGTTTGTCCAATGCGGGTGGTACCGCGGATTATATTACGAATCCGTCCCGGGATGCAGATGCATCCCGGGGCTTTTTGTTTATATGGGATTTCCTGTATATTTCAATTGTTTTAGTATCCGGGATGCAGTCACAAAGGAGCAGAAAGGAGAAGAAACATGGAATTTGTAACAGGAGTTAAACAGAAGGACACATTGGAATTGAACGAACTGCTGAGAGAGGGAATGACTGGGAATTGTGTCAGATTGAATGGTGCAGTCCATGCTATCCGGAATATGGGGACGGTGGCATTTGTGATTTTGAGAAAGAGAGAAGGCCTGATCCAGTGCGTTTTTGAGGAGGGAGTTTCAAAATTTAACTTGAAGGATTTGAAAGAAGCTGATACAGTCGAAGTAACAGGAATACCTGCAGAGTCTGAAAAAGCACCTCATGGCATTGAGATCAGAATTGAAGAAATAAAAGTTCTGAGTGAACCGGCGGAACCGATGCCTCTGCCTGTTTCTAAGTGGAAGCTTCATACTTCGCTGGAAGCAAAACTGAACTATCGGCCGATTTCGCTGCGCAACGTCAGGGAGCGGGCGAAGTTCAGGATACAGGAAGGCATTGTCCGGGGATTCCGTGATTTTCTGTATGGAGAGGGGTTTACAGAAATCCACACGCCTAAGATCGGCGCTAAGAGTGCTGAGGGCGGGGCGAACCTTTTCCGTCTTGAGTATTTTCACAGGCCGGCTATCCTGCAGCAGAGCCCGCAGTTCTATAAGCAGATGATGGTCGGGGTGTTTGACAGGGTGTTTGAGACGGCGCCGGTCTTTCGGGCTGAGAAGCACAATACAAAACGCCATCTGAACGAGTATACGAGCCTGGATTTTGAGATGGGCTACATTGACGGGTTCGAAGATATTATGGCGATGGAAACAGGATTTCTCCAGTACACTTTTGAACTGCTTGAGAATGACTATGCAGGGGAATTAAAAATTCTTGGAATTGAACTCCCGGAGGCGGAGAAGATACCGGCTGTCAGATTTGATGATATCAAAAGAAAAGTATCTGAAAAGTACGGGCGGGGCATAAAGAACCCCTATGATCTGGAGCCCGAGGAGGAGCAGCTGATCAGCCAATATGCAAAAGAGGAATGGGATGCAGATTTTGTGTTTGTCACCCACTATCCATCCAGAAAGCGGCCGTTTTACGCGATGGATGATCCGGCGGACCCAACCTTTACACTGAGTTTCGACCTGTTGTTTCGGGGAATGGAAATCACAACCGGGGGCCAGCGGATCCATGACTACCATGATCTGAAAAAAAAGATGGAAGCAAGGGATATGGCAGAGGAAGGAATGGAACAATATCTGAGTGCATTCAAACACGGTATGCCGCCCCATGGAGGCCTGGGAATCGGGCTGGAGCGTCTGACCATGAAAATACTGGGCGAAGATAACGTGCGTGAGACAGCACTATTTCCCAGAGACTTGAGCAGGCTGGAACCATAAAACTCAAAGGGGTCTGTCCCCTTTGAGTTTCGAAAATTACGGATGAGAAATGAGAGGGGCCTATGTCAAGCAAAAGATGTTATCTATGCGGAGGAAAACTAGTAGAAGGACGTTGTCAGGATTGTGGTCTGGACAATGCAAGAAGTGAGAGGAAAACCTACCGGCTGAACTACAGCCGGACGGAAAACAGGATAAAAGGCCGCGGAGAAGTAAAGGATACATGTGATTTTGATAACCGGGATGAGGAAGTTATGAAACGGGCGGCAAAGAAATCGAAAGATAAACCGGAAAGAAAGGCATATCAGACAAATGATTCCGGACCATCCGCTCAGAGGACCGCACATCCAGATGAGTACAAATACAGCTATACAAAGCCTGTTATGAAGCCGAGAACAGGGAAATCAACTGCAATATCTAAAAAACAAGGTAAAACATTTTTTGTGATTATCATTATTGCTTTTCTTTTAATTGCGTTTATCGGTGATTTTTCTAAAGATAAATTCAACGACGTTGAAACGGGGAGCATCCAGGTAACCGAGGAACCCGGGTCGTCAGATCCCTATGAATTTGTAAGCCGTGAATTGTCTGATACCGGTGAACATTTTGAGAATGTTCTGGAACCAGGGCTGTATATAGGCGGCATCCATGTACCTGAGGGCAGATATGATATATATCTGGAAGAAGGACAGGGGGAAGCATGCGTGGATGACTATGAAAATTCTATTTATTTATGGCAGTTTTTCGGGGATGAAGGGTCAAACGGAGATTTAAAAGAATGGAATGACGTCAGAATTTATGAGGGCGCTGTCCTGGAAGTATCGGGGGATGTCAGGCTTTTAATCGTCACAGAAAACGGGCAGACATCTGATATGAAAGGAATGAGCAATCCGCTGAAGGATGAAGTTGCGCTCACTCAGGGAAGAAAACTGACCGCAGGGGAAGATTTCCCGGCAGGGGTATACGATTTCCAGGCGGTTTCAGACTGGACGACGATCAGTTACAGTATTCCGCTGAATACGAACTATGAGGATCCTGAGTTGAACTATTTGAATAAAAGCAAATGGCTGGCGTGCGATGCCATAAATACTGTTTTCCGAAACGTTGTGCTGCCCGAAGGCTCAACCGTATGTGCGGATGATGGGGACGCCAGAATGATTCCAAGCAAGTTGATTGAATCAGAAGACTATGATTCATATTACGATGCGTATAGATATTAAAGGGGTCAGACCCCTTTGCAGAAAAGGAGGATATGATGTCTAATAAAATTTCTAAAGAAACGATTGAGTATGTCAGTATTCTTGCTAAGCTTGAACTGTCTGAGGAGGAGAAGGGAACGGCCCGGACGGATATGGAGAAGATGCTGGATTATATAGATACATTGAACGACCTGGATACGAGCGGTATTGAACCGATGTCTCATGCATTTCCTCTGCATAATGTGTTTCGGGAGGATGTTGTGACGAACGAAGATCATAAAGAAGATATTTTGGCAAATGCTCCCCAGAGGAAAAACGACAGCTTTGAGGTGCCTAAGACGATCGGATAGGAGGAAGCAGAAAATGGATATATTGAGCCTTACAGCTCTTGAGCTGGGGAAAATGATAAAAGATAAGAAAGTGACGGCAGGTGAGGCGGCGAGAGCGGCAATTGAGCGGGCAAAAGCGCTGGAGCCGGAGATACACAGTTATGTGACTCTGGATGAAGAAGGGGCAATGAGGCAGGCGGCTGAGGTGCAGAAGCAGATTGAGAATGGTACGCTTACGGGCCCGCTGGCGGGCGTGCCGGTGGCAGTGAAAGACAATCTGTGCATAGAAGGCCAGCTTACAACCTGCAGTTCCAGAATCCTGTCCGATTTTAAACCGGTATACACGGCGGAAGCAGTGTTGAATCTGAAGAAGGCAGGGGCAGTGGTACTCGGGAAAACGAATATGGATGAGTTTGCAATGGGCAGTACGACAGAAACCTCATATTATGGTCCAACGAAAAACCCGCATAATCCAGCCCATGTACCGGGCGGGTCATCGGGCGGGTCCTGTGCTGCGGTGGCGGCACAGGAGTGCTGGTTCTCACTGGGAACAGACACCGGCGGTTCTATCCGCCAGCCCAGCTCATTCTGTGGAGTAGTGGGATTAAAACCCACTTACGGCACCGTGTCACGCTATGGCTTGATTGCGTATGGCTCTTCCCTCGACCAGATTGGGCCGGTGGCAAAGGATGTATCTGACTGTGCGGCCATACTGGAGGCTGTCTCTTCATACGACCCAAAAGACAGCACGTCAGTAAAACGGCAGGACTACGATTTTACCAGTGCTCTTATGAATGATGTGAAGGGATTGCGGATCGGTATCCCTGCGGATTATTTAAAAGAAGGGCTGGACAAAGAAGTAGAAAATGCTGTCATGGAAGCGGCAGGCGTTCTGAGAGAAAGAGGCGCCATAGTAGAAACCTTTGATCTGAGTCTTGTACAGTATACAATCCCCACTTATTACGTGATAGCTTCTGCAGAAGCCAGCTCCAATTTGGAACGCTTCGACGGCGTAAAATACGGGTACCGCACGCCGGATTATGACGGGCTTCACAACATGTATAAAAAGACGAGGTTCGAAGGTTTTGGCGCAGAAGTAAAACGCAGAATCATGCTGGGGGCTTTCGTTTTGAGTTCAGGTTATTACGATGCCTATTATCTGAAGGCACTGCGCACAAAAGCATTAATAAAACAGGCCTTTGACCGTGCCTTTGAATCTTACGATGTGATACTTGGGCCGACTGCACCCACGACGGCGCCGGAACTTGGTAAATCCTTACGCGATCCGATGAAAATGTATCTGGGCGATATTTATACGGTTGCAGTCAATCTGGCCGGCCTGCCGGGGATGTCCGTACCGGTGGGCAAGGACAGCAGAGGCATCCCAATCGGAATGCAGCTCATTGGAAGCTGTTTTCAGGAGAAAACACTGCTGCGCACCGCATACACATATGAATGTGAAACAGGCAAACGGCATGAAGCGCCGGCTATGACAGGAAAGGAGGCGTAAAGGATGGCAAAGCAGTATGAGACCGTAATCGGACTTGAAGTCCACGTAGAGCTGGCGACAAAGACAAAAATCTTCTGCGGCTGCAGCACAGAATTTGGAGGCGCCCCCAATACGCACACCTGTCCCGTCTGTACCGGCATGCCAGGCTCCCTCCCCGTGTTAAATAAGCAGGTCGTGGAGTATGCCATGGCAATCGGACTGGCTTTAAATTGTGAAATAACAAGGCTGTGTAAGTTTGACCGTAAAAATTATTTCTATCCCGATAATCCGCAGAACTACCAGATCTCCCAGCTTTATCTTCCAATCGCAAGAAACGGCTGTATCGAGATTGAAAGCGGCGGCGGAAAAAAGAAGGTCCGTATTCACGAGATGCATATGGAGGAGGATGCCGGTAAACTGATTCACGATGCATGGGACGACACCTCACTGGTAGACTATAACAGAAGCGGCGTCCCTCTGGTGGAAATTGTATCTGAGCCGGATATGCGTTCAGCAGACGAGGTGATCAGTTACCTGGAAAAGCTGCGTATGATCATTCAGTACCTGGGTGCTTCCGACTGTAAGCTGCAGGAAGGCTCTATGAGGGCGGATGTGAACCTGTCTGTGAGGGAAGCGGGCTCGGATAAGCTGGGAACCAGAACCGAGATGAAAAACCTGAACTCCTTCAAGGCCATTGCAAGAGCAATAGAGGGAGAACGGGCACGCCAGATCGAGCTCCTGGAGGCAGGAAAACAGGTGGTTCAGGAGACCCGGCGCTGGGATGATAACAAAGAACATTCTTATGCAATGCGCTCCAAAGAAGATGCACAGGATTACAGGTATTTTCCGGAGCCGGATCTGGTACCGATCGTCATCAGCGATGAGTGGATTGCCGGGATTAAAGCGAAGCAGCCAGAGCTTCGCACAGAAAAGCTGGAACGCTATCAAAAAGAATTCGATATTCCGCAGTATGATGCGGAAATTATCACAGAGTCCAAGAAAATGGCGGATATCTTTGAAGCAGCAGCTGCAGTCTGTGGAAAGCCTAAAAAGGTTTCCAACTGGCTGATGGTGGAGACGCTCCGCCTGCTCAAAGAAAATAATATGGAGCCAGAGGATATCAGATTCTCCCCCGAAAACCTTGCAAAGCTGGTAAATCTGACAGAAGCCGGGACAATCAACAGTTCTGTGGCAAAAGAAGTTTTTGGGAAAATATTTGAGGAAAACATCGATCCTGAGGTCTATGTGGAGGAAAATGGTTTAAAAACAGTTAATGATGAGGGCGCATTAAAAGCAGTGATAGATAAAGTAATAGAAGCAAATCCGAAATCTGCGGAAGATTATAAGAACGGGAAAGAAAAAGCAATTGGGTTTCTGGTCGGGCAGACAATGAAAGCTATGAAGGGGAAGGCTGATCCGGGGTTGATTCATGAGTTGTTGAGGGGGAGTTTAGATTAGATGGGGGGGCGCCTGCCCGGGATATCGTGTACGGCAGCGGCGGGAATGTCTGCAGGTGCCGTACACGATATCCCGGGCAGGTTGCGTTCATCCGATCGGAAGTATAAGGTCGGTGGGGCAACTGACGGGGGAGACGGATGGGAGATGGCTTTGCGGTTTTTTAGGATAGATATGCCAAATGAATGGGTAGTGTTGGAAAATTTAAAACACATATTGACATTAATCGATGTGTTTTGTATAGTATAAATTGAACAGTAAAAAGGAGTGTTGATGAGTGAACGAGAATGAAAAAAACGCAAGGATATTCAAAGCCTTTTGCGATGCAAATAGACTGATAATTTTAGGTTTGCTGCAAAGTGGTGAGAAGTGTGCGTGTAAGTTGCTGGAAGAACTTAATATTGGCCAGCCGACTTTATCACATCATATGAAAATATTATGCGATGCGGAAATTGTTGTTGGACGTAAAGAAGGGAAATGGACGTACTATTCTTTCAATCCAGAGGGCGTCATCCGGGCACGGGAACTTCTGAATCAGATTACAACAGTAACGGGCAATACAAAAAAGTCTAGCTGCACAGACTAATGAGCCGCCAGAACAGATGGCGGCTTATATATCAAATAACACATCGATAAATTGCAATATATAAATGGAAAGGGGAGATTTTATTGGAAGTTACTCGAATGATTTGGGACTTTTTTCAAAATCAGATTTTGGGCATGAGGTGGCTTAATGAATTAATAGGCGGCGGCTTATCTGCCGTAGGGCTTAACATTGAAAGCAGAATAGGTGCCAGTATTCAGTTTTTCCTTTACGATACAATTAAAATCACAGTTCTGCTTTGTGTTTTAATCTATCTGATTTCCTATATCCAAAGCTATTTTCCACCCGAAAGAAGCAAGAGGATTTTAGGGCGTTTTCATGGTGTGGGCGCAAATATCGCTGCGGCACTGCTTGGAACAGTCACCCCATTTTGTTCATGTTCCTCTATCCCTCTGTTTATCGGCTTTACTAGTGCAGGGCTGCCTTTGGGTGTAACATTTTCATTTCTTATATCGTCTCCAATGGTTGATCTCGGCTCTCTTGTTCTGCTAATGAGTATATTTGGTTTGAAAATTGCGATTGTCTATGTTCTTGTTGGTTTGGTTATCGCGGTTGTGGGCGGCACAATTATTGAAAAACTACATATGGAAAAATACGTCGAACAGTATATCAAAACAGCAGGAAGTGTAGATATTGAAGCCCCGGATTTGACAAAACGTGATAGGTTCAAATATGCGTGGGAACAAGTAGCAGCTACTTTCAAAAAAGTATTTCCTTATATTCTGATAGGTGTCGGGATAGGTGCTTTCATTCATAATTGGATACCACAAACATGGATTGAAACTGCGCTCGGAAGCAATAACCCGTTCTCTGTAATCTTAGCTACTCTTGTAGGTGTGCCTATGTACGCGGATATTTTCGGAACAATTCCTGTTGCCGAAGCACTATTTGCCAAAGGGGCCCAACTTGGTGCAATTTTATCTTTTATGATGGCGGTTACTACTTTATCCCTTCCCTCAATGATTATGCTCCGAAAAGCAGTAAAGCCCAGATTGCTTGCCTTGTTTATAGGTATTTGTACAGGCGGCATTATCATTGTTGGTTATCTGTTTCATATATTCCATTCTTTTCTCATATAGGGTGTTTTAGAAAATATGTTGTTAGCAAATAAAAAAATTACATTAAAAGGAGATTATCATAATGGCATTATTTGGAAGAAAAAATAAAAGAGAAGGAACTGCCGCCTGCTGTGGAGGTAACTGCAATGAAGAAAGTATGGCTAAAGCCGAACAAGCAAAAAAAGAGGGGGCAAGCGTTAAAATATTGGGAAGCGGCTGCGCAAAATGCAATCAGCTTGAAGCCGCTACAAAAGCGGCATTAGAACAGCTCTATATGGATACAGCTATCGACCATGTAACCGATTTTACACAGATTGCAGCTTATGGCGTAATGACTACACCTGCCCTCGTTATTGACGGAAAAGTGGTATCTTATGGAAAGGTACTAAAAGTTGACGAAATAATAAAAATTCTGAAAATGAGTAGAGGATAATTCTTCAAAAAGGAGGTAATATAAAGTGAAGTGTCCAAACGTCAAAAAATGTGCCTGCCCAAAAAAGACCTGCCCGAATAATGGAAAATGTTGTGCCTGCGTAATTAAGCATAAAGAAACAGATAGCTTACCTTACTGTCTCTTCCCTGATAATGAAGGCGATAAAAGTCTTAGTAATTTTTATAAAATGCTTAAGACAAGATTTGAAAATGAATAGCAGTACCACATGGTGAGGCAGCGGATGAATTAGCAAGGAGTTGGGAATTTTGCAATATCCGCAGTAAATGGTAAAGCAAAAGCCAGACTCCCCGCCATCCACTCAGAGAGTATACTCCATAATATAGTCATCCATCACAAATCCATTGCCGATATCTGCTACCTGCGTATCAATGGTTTTAAACCCGAGATGGCTGTATACGGCCAGAGAGCCATCGTTGTGTTTATTACAGGTCAGCCAGATTGAGGAGAGGCCCCTCTGGCGGCAAAGGTTCTTCAGAAATTCGAATGCCTTTGTGGCCAGATGGCGTCCGCGGCAGTCTTTTCTAATATAAATTTTACTCAAAAATAACCGGCCATTCTCGGGGTGAATGCCGCAATATCCGCAGAATTCCCCCTTGTCAAAAAGCTGATAGTATTCGTAGCCATCTTTCAGCTGTGTCTTCAGTGCGGGAACAGACTGGAACTTGTCTATCATATATTCTACCTGGCTGGTTCCGATGATAGGGGTAAAATGTTCGTGCCAGATCATTTCTGCCAGTTCAGCAACTTCCTGAATCTGCCGGTCATTGTCTACTTTTAATGTTTCAAATGTTTCGGTCATAATCGTACTCCTTTTTTATGTAATTCCTGGGTGTCTACAAAATCAAGTATACCACTTTTCGTAAAATAGGAAAATAGTTTAGCACATACATCTTATTACTGCACTCTTTTCAAAAATTTCCGGGTGAAAAAAGCAATCCATAAGAAGCAGGATATTACGCCAAATGCAAAGGTAAATACATTTACTCCGTCCATCAATATTTTTCCAATCCAGAACGAAGGCAGAAAAGCCATGAAGTAAGAATAGGGAGCAGGAATAAACCATATTAAGATAAGCCCTAGGAAGCTGATCCCCATTAGTTTTGAAAGCGCAAGTCCCTCAACACGGTTTCCGGCAACCGATACAATCATCATTGCTAAAAATATACTTGTAAAACTGCTGATCAGAGAGCTTGAGAGAATGACTCCAAAAGATAGGGAGGAAAGATTGAAAGCTGCAGCAACGAGTATCGTGATTATGAATGCCCCTGTCATTGGTAAACCAATACGCGCTGCTAAATAAGAATATCCTTCTGCCGGGGTAATCTGATGAAATGCATTTAATCCTTCATCTCTCTCTTCTAGCAATAAAAATGCGGATATCATTGCCGTAAACAAGGGGGCCAGACAAATCAGCATACCGTCGGCAAGGCCATACCAGGCTGTTAAGGGGAACGAGAATTCAGATGTCAGAACTGTGTTGAAAAAAGGAATAGCAAGCTTAAAAAATATGCCTGCTAAAAATGGCGCTGGTATCAGGACAATTAGCATTCCGTCTTTTAATATTTGTTTCAGGCCAATCTGGAAGAGCTTCACGGTATGTTTCATAAATTCTTGCCTCCTTCTGATTGTAATGCATTACGAATCCGTTTATATGCTAGTACTAAAAGCACTACAAGCCAAACCGGATATCATTCTTTAAGGCGTGAAAAAATCTCATTGTAAGCCCCTCCCTGTCAATGAAATAAAGATATCCTCAAGCGTCGGTTCTTTTGAATGAATACTGGTCAGTGTCCCATTTTTCATTGCGGTTTGAAAGTCCCGGGCATCGGCCAGACTGGAAAGAGTACAAACACTTTGTCTTTCTTTTCTATTATCGGAAAAACAATATTCAACCTCTGTATCAAATCTGCTTTTACGCAAAGCGTGCGGCGAATCTATCGTTTTCACCGTACCGTCAACAATAAAAGCAACATGGTCGCAGAGTTCCTCCGCATCATGTATGTTATGGGTCGTTAATATGATGGTCTTTCCCTTCTTTTTCTGTTCCAATATCATATCCTTCAGCACCCTTGCATTTGCAGGATCCAGGCCGCTGGTGGGCTCGTCCAGAAAGAGCAGTTTGGGATCATGCAGCAATGAACGTATAAAACCAAGCCGCATTTTCATACCCTTTGAATAGCTGGAGACTTTTTTGCCGGCATCAGGGCGAAGGCCAACCTTTTCTAAAAGTTCCAATGGATCGGTTGTTCTGACGGAATAAATCGAAGCAAAATACTTTAAATTTTCGAGCGCGGTAAACTTTTCATAAAAGTTGGGAAACTCAAAATCCACACCGATATTTTCATAATAATCGCTGGTTCTGTGCCTGATCCCGTCACCAAAAACACGGACACTCCCACGATAATCGCGGAGAGTTCGTGTTAATATTTTCTGTACGGTACTTTTTCCAGCCCCGGACGGACCGAGAAAGCCAAATATTTCGCCCTGCTTTACATCAAAACTAATCCCTCGTATAGTATCTTATTAGCACTCATCTATAAAGAGTGCTAACTTTTTATTGACTTTTGAAATCCAGTGTATTAGAATATCTTCTAGGTGGTAATAAAGGCTTACGAAACAGCTATTATAATGAAAAGGAGTGTTATATATGGGAACAAAAAAAGGTAACTTATCCATTGACAGCGAGAATATATTTCCGATTATTAAGAAATGGGTATATTCTGACCACGATATTTTTATGCGCGAGCTTGTATCTAATGGCTGTGACGCCATCACAAAGCTGAAAAAGCTGGACATGATGGGGGAATATGAACTGCCGGATGATTACAAGGCAAAGATTCAGGTTATTGTTAACCCGGAGGAGAAGACATTAAAGTTTATTGATAATGGCTTGGGTATGACAGCGGGTGAAGTAGAGGAGTATATTACACAGATCGCATTCTCCGGTGCTACCCAGTTCCTGGAGAAGTATAAAGATAAAACGACTGAGGATGAGATGATTGGACATTTCGGTCTGGGATTCTACTCTTCTTTTATGGTGGCGGATGAGGTTCATATTGACTCGCTGTCCTACCAGGAAGGTGCGGTTCCGGTACACTGGGTAAGCGAGGGCGGCACAGAATATGAGATGCAGGACGGTAATAAAACCGATGTAGGTACCGAGATAACCCTGTTTTTGAATGAGGACAGCCTACAGTTTGCGAATGAGTACAAGGCAAGGGAAGTTCTGGAAAAATACTGCTCCTTTATGCCGGTAGAGATCTTCCTTTCCAAGGAAAATGAAGCGCCGTCTTATGAGACAATTGATGAGGAAGAACTGCTTGATACGGACGAAGTCGTAGAGCATATCACGGAAGAGCCAAAAGAGGGCGAAGAAGGCGAACCGAAGAAAAAAGTCAAGATTGTAAAACGCCCGGTATCCATCAGCGATATTCATCCTCTTTGGGCAAAGAACCCGAGTGAATGTACAAAAGAGGAGTATATTGACTTCTACCGCAAGGTATTTATGGATTATAAGGAACCATTGTTCTGGATTCACTTGAACATGGACTATCCGTTTAATCTCAAGGGAATTCTTTATTTCCCGAAAATCAATACAGAATACGATTCCATCGAGGGAACCATTAAACTGTACAACAACCAGGTATTTATTGCGGACAACATCAAAGAAGTCATTCCGGAATTCCTGATGATATTAAAAGGTGTCATTGACTGTCCTGACCTGCCGCTGAATGTTTCCAGAAGCGCCCTGCAGAATGATGGATTTGTGAATAAAGTGGCGGATTATATTTCCAAGAAAGTTGCAGATAAACTCAACGGAATGTTTAAGACCGACAAGGAAAACTATGAAAAATACTGGGATGACATCAGTCCATTTATCAAGTTTGGCTGCCTGAAGGATGAAAAGTTCGGTGAGAAAATCAAAGATTCTATTTTATTTAAAAACCTGGATCATAAATATTTAACACTGGAAGAGTTAATCGAGGCTAACGGCGGTTCCGTCGTAACTCCGAATGATCAGGAGGAAAAGGCAGAAGATAGTGCTGACGAAAATGAAGCAGAGAACAAGGCCGAGAATGAAGTAGAGGAGATCAAGACCGACATTTACTATGTAACAAATGAACAGCAGCAGAGCCAGTATATCAATATGTTCAAAGAACACGACCAGGATGCGATTCTGCTGACACACAACATTGATTCCGCATTTATCACTTATCTGGAGCAGCGCAACCCGAAGGTGAGATTCCTGAGAATTGATGCGGATGTGCATGATTCCCTGAAAGATGAGGTTTCAGAGGAAGAAAAGGAAGAGTTTAAGAAAACCACAGACAGCCTGATTGAAATCTTCCGAAAAGAGCTGAACAATGATAAGCTGGATGTGAAAGTCGAAAAACTCAAAGACGATAATGTAGCTTCCATGGCAGTGCTTTCTGAGCAGTCCAGACGTATGGAAGAGATGATGAAGATGTACAGCATGGGTGGTATGGATGCCGGTATGTTCGGAAGCCAGGCAACCTTGATCTTAAATGCAAACCATCCGCTTGTCAAGTTTGTTTTAGAGCATAAACGCAGTAAGAGCGTGCCTATCATCTGCAGACAGCTTTATGATCTGGCTATGCTGGCTCATAAACCGTTGAGTCCGGCTGAGATGACGGCATTTGTACAACGCAGTAATGAGATTATGATGCTGCTTACTAAGTAAGGGGGCTGGATTGGAGAAGGGGCGCCATTCCCGTCCGGCATAAGGGATTTTGCGGGACTGGATTTGGAGATTGATTTACTAAATGAAAAAAGAGCCGTGACTGGGGCAACCTGGACACGCAGTGTGAAATTCTGATGAATTTCACACTACGGGTTCAGACAAAACTGTGATTCGGAATCACAGTTTTGTCCCCAGTCACAGCTCTTTTTTCATTAAGTATATCTAATCTCTAAATCCAATTGTCCCGCAAAATCCCTTATGCCGGACGGGAATGGCTGGGTTCATCAAATTGACAGAGGATTACTTAGGGGGAGGCAGTTCGGGGACGAGAGGGGGACGGGGATGGGCTGTTTTGACTTGACCAGTCAGGAGATAGGTAAGTCTTTTGTTTTAGGAGATAGGTAAGGGCCGAATGGAGAGGTGGTTTGCATTCTTATTGCTGGAGGCTGTGGATGTGTACCTCCTTGCGTCGCAGGGGGAAGGCTGAAGTAGTGGAAGCTTAGGCTTTGCCTAAGCTTCCAGGTCGTAGGGGATTTGTTTTTGGGTGAAGAATTTTTGGATCATGGTGTCCCAGGATTTTTCGAGGGATTTGTCCATGGTGAAGGTTTTTAGGGAGGTGCCTGTTATGCATTGGAGGGTTGTGCCGTCATAGCGGATGTTGAGGTATAGGCCCTGGATTTGGTCGGGGGTGAAGTCCAGGCGGTTCTGGGCTATGAGGCGGGCGGTGTTCTGGGGGGACAGGCGGAAGATGAATTTGAAACTGAGGGGGGGTTTTCTGCCTTTGATCAGGGTGAAGCAGTACTCTCTCAGGGTTTTCCAGAGGGAGTATTCCGGGATGCTTTCTTTTTCGGGGTAAAAGGGTTTTTGGACGAAACCGTCTATTGTGAATGTGTTGAAGGTGACGATTTCTCCTTCTATGAATTGGAAGCTGTCGAATGTTTCGGATAACAGAAGGTGTGACATAAAGTCTTTGATACTGGTTAGGCGCAGTGCGATCATATTGTTTTCCTCCGCGATGATTATCAAATAAAGCCTGTTTGTTATTGTAACATAAAATCCGGGCGGCGGGTAGCAGAAAAATGGCTCTGTCAAAACAGCAATGAAAAATGAGGTGAATCAGGTGGAAAGATTGACTTTTAAGGGTAAAAAAAGTATTATAAAAAGTACGGAAACAGGATAAAGCGAAAGGTCTTAGAAACATATGATGAAAATGAAAAGACGAAAGTCGATTATATACTGCTGTGCGGCGGTCGGTTTGGTGATTGTCATTATACTTGCAGCGGAGGGAATCAACAGCCTGACCAGGAATAAGGTGGATACTTCCGAGGGCCTGGAGATTATAAAACAGGCGTCCTCAGCGGATGTGAAGAATATTGAGAATAAGATGGAAAAGCTGGAGGAGAAGGACAGAGAGAATCAGGAAGTTCAGGAGGAAATTAAGAACAGAAATTATAAGGCTGTTTTTGCGAACGCTGTAATTATGGGGGATTCCATCTCTGAGGCATTTATGGAATATGATCTTCTGAATGCTTCCAGTGTTGTGGCAAAGATTGGCGTGGAACTGGATCAGCTGGATGAGCAGATCGAAAGTGTGGCGCAGATTAATCCCCAGGTTATTTTCCTTGCCTATGGGATGAATGATATCATCGCAACCAAAGGGGATACGGATGAGTTTGTTAAGCAGTACGATGAGTTGTTTAAGAAACTTCAGGAGAAACTTCCGGATGCCAAGATTTTTGTGAACTCGATCTTTCCTGTGCAGGAACAGGAGATTGAACGCGAACCGGCTTATAGGAACCTGGATCAGTATAATGAAGCTCTGCATGCCCTGTGTGATAAGAGGCAGATCGCCTTTATCGATAATACGGAACTTGTGTCAGACAGTTATTATGAGGAGGACGGTGTACATTTTAAAGCGTCTTTCTATCCCTTCTGGCTGAACAGGATGGCGGAGGTGGCCTCACTATGATGAACAGAGAATTAAACCATGTGGAGAGCAAAAATGGGACGGGAAGCACAAAACGTCCTGGTGTTGCGGAAATCGCCAAGTATGTGGTAATGGCTGTGATTCTTGTTTATATTGTTCTGCTGATGATCTATACGAGCGGCAGTACCAAGTCTTTTGAAACCATACAGAAGGCGGTGGAGTCTGTCCTGGATACCGGGAATCTGAAAAAGGCAGAAGGACAAGGCCTGAAGCGTTATTATGGCCTTAACAGCGCGGATTATGACGGAGTGATGCTGTATACTTCCGAGAGCAGTATGTCTGCGGAAGAAGTGCTTTTGATAAAGGTGAAGAACGAAGGACAGATGAAACGGGTAAAGGAAGCTGTCGAAAAGAGAATCGCAAACAGAAAAAATGATTTCGAGGGCTATGCACCAAAGGAAGTCCAGCTGCTGGAACAGTCGGAAGTGTCTGTAAGGGGAAAATTCCTTTTTCTGGCCATAGCACCCAAAGCGGCGGAGTATAAAGAAGCCTTTGCAAAAAGTCTGTAAAATACGGGGAGAGGAAGCTGGAAAATGTTATTTAGCAGTATCACGTTTTTGTTTATATTTCTGCCGGTGACACTGGCGTTATATTTTATAGTGCCGCACAAGTTCCGGAATATAATCATGCTGATTGCCAGCCTGATTTTTTATGCGTGGGGGGAGCCGGTTTATATTATCTTGATGCTTCTTTCCATCCTGTTGAATTATGTCTGCGGACTTGACATATACCACAAGGAAGAAGATCCGCAGAAGGCCCGCAGGAGTCTCATTTTTGCTGTTGTATGCAATTTGCTGCTGCTGGGATTTTTTAAATATTATGGATTTGTGCTGGACAGCCTGAATGCCGTGCTGCCGGTGGATATACCGTACAGGGAACTTCCGCTGCCAATTGGGATCTCATTTTATACATTCCAGGCGTTGTCTTATATTATAGACGTCTACAGAAAAGAGGTCAGGCCGCAGAAGAATATTCTGTATTTTGCAATGTACATCAGTATGTTCCCACAGCTGATCGCAGGGCCGATCGTACGTTATATTGACATCGAGGAACAGCTGAAAAACCGCACGGTAACTATGCGGAAGTTTGGGCAGGGGGCCGAATATTTTATCATCGGCCTTGCAAAGAAAGTCATACTGGCAAACTCCGTGGGACAGGTTTTTGACCAGATATCGGGCCTGCAGATGGGGAGTTTTTCCGTGTTGACGGCCTGGGTCGGCTGTGTGTCTTTTGCCTTTCAGATCTATTTCGATTTCAGCGGATACTCTGATATGGCGGTAGGACTGGGGAAAATGTTTGGATTTGAATTCCGCAGGAACTTTGACTATCCCTATACTTCCTCCAGTATCACGGAATTCTGGAGGCGGTGGCATATTTCTCTGAGCACCTGGTTCCGGGAGTATGTTTATATTCCTCTGGGCGGGAACCGCTGTACGCAGTCCAGGCAGATTATGAATCTCCTGGTGGTATGGATGCTGACCGGTCTCTGGCACGGATCCGCATGGAATCTTTTGTTTTGGGGGCTGTATTATGGGCTCCTGCTCGTGCTGGAAAAGTTTGTTTGGGGAAAGGCGCTGGAGCGTCTGCCCGACGTTGTGAGGCACATTTATTCTATTGTGCTTGTCATGATTGGGTGGGTCTTTTTCTTCAGTCCGAGCCTCGGCTATGCACTGCGATACCTGAGCGCGATGTTCGGAGCGGGGGCAAGCGCGTTTATAGATAAGCAGGCTCTTTACTTTATACTGACCCATTGGCTCCTGTATGCTGTTGCAGTTCTGGGATCCTCCGCAGCCGGATATTCACTGATCCGGAGGTTTGTCGGGGTTTTTGATGATAACAGGGCAAAGAAAACGGCGGCAGGGATCGTGTACATCGGAATGTTTTTGATCTCCATAGCATATCTGGTGACGGAGTCATTTAATCCATTTTTATATTTTAGATTCTAGGTGGGAATATGAAGAATAACAGAAGGAAAAAGAAGCGGTGGGTTGATGGCTTTATTGGAAAAGCATTTATCATCTGCCTGCTGATACTAATATTAGGTAATCTGCTCGTTCCGGATAAGAAAAAGTCTGACGAGGAGAACCGCATGCTGTCGGAAAAACCAAAACTGACAATAAGCGCACTGACATCGGGCAGCTATATGGAACAGTATGAAAACTATCAGTCCGACCAGTTTATCGGACGGAATATGTGGCGGAAGCTGAAGGTTACGCTGAACCGGTTTGGCGGAAGCAAAGAAGAAAATGGTGTATTTATTGGTAAGAAGAACCAGCTTCTGGAAGATATTGCGGTGCCGGATAAAGATTTGTTAAACAGCAATGTGGCGGCCATCAAGGCATTTTCAGAGCGCTACAGCGATATTCCGGTTACGATGCTGCTGGTTCCGGATGCTGCAAACATACTCAGCAGCAGCCTGCCTTCCCTTGCCACGGTTGCGGACCAGAGTACCAGCATCGGCCTTGTAAAAAAGGAACTGGGAGACTCTGTACAGTGGGTGGATGCGGTTAAGGCTCTGAATAAGCATAAGGATGAAAAGATATACTATAAGACAGACCATCACTGGACAACACTGGGGGCATTTTACGCCTTCCAGGAGGCGGCGGGGAAGCTTGGCATCTCGGCGGATGTCTCAAGTGTGTATGCGTCTTATCCGGTAACGACAGACTTTAACGGGATTCTGGCGGCAAAAAGCGGCTGCCGTATGAGTGTCAGGGAAGAGATCGACATCTATGTGCCGAAAGACACAGATAATGACGTGACA
This sequence comes from Faecalicatena contorta, assembly GCF_001404335.1. Classification (GTDB taxonomy): domain Bacteria; phylum Bacillota; class Clostridia; order Lachnospirales; family Lachnospiraceae; genus Faecalicatena; species Faecalicatena contortus_B. The sequence goes on along the minus strand of NZ_CYZU01000003.1, from coordinate 98,269 downwards.
GTGAATTATGTAGACGAACAAAAGAAGACCACCTCTCTGTACGAAGCGGATCAGCTGGATACAAGAGATAAGTACGCCTTTTTTCTGGGCGGCAATACCTCGGTGATCGATATCAAAACCATGGCGGAGAACCGGGACAGGCTGCTGGTGGTTAAGGATTCTTACGCCAATTGTTTTGTACCGTTTCTGACGCCTTATTTCCGGGAGATTGTCATGATTGACCCAAGGTATTATACCGGAAATATCCAGGATGCTATGGAAACATATCAGATTACCGATGTGCTGTTCCTCTACAGCGGCAATACATTTTTCCAGGATAATAACATAAGCGGAGCGTTGGGCAGTGAGCAATAAGATCAAACAGGAATTTATGAGAAAGAAGGAAGCGGTCAGGCTGAATAAATATTTGAGTGAGGCCGGGGTCTGTTCCAGAAGAGAAGCCGACCGCCTGATTGAGAGCGGCAGGGTAAAGGTTGACGGGAAGACAGCCGGCATGGGCATGAAGGTATTGCCCGGCCAGGAGGTGCGCGTCGGCCGTAAGGTGGTATCCCGCAGCGGGGAGATGGTTGTGCTGGCAGTGAATAAGCCTGCAGGAATCGTCTGCACGGAGGAGCACAGAGAGCGGAACAGTATTGTAAGGTTTTTAAATTATCCCGTGAGGGTTACTTATGTCGGGCGTCTGGATAAGGATTCCAGGGGCCTGCTTCTTATGACCAACAACGGGGACATCATCAATAAGATGATGCGTGCGGGAAACCGCCATGAAAAGGAATATAAGGTGACAGTGGATAAGGCAATTACGCCGGACTTCCTGGAAAAGATGTCCGCAGGCGTGCCGATTCTGGATACGGTCACAAGACCCTGCAGGGTGCAGAAGATCGGGAAGTATACATTTACCATTATACTGACCCAGGGGCTGAACAGGCAGATCCGAAGGATGTGCGAGGCACTGGGATATGAAGTGAAAGATCTGGTGAGAACCAGAATTATGAACATAGAATTGGGAAAGCTAAGAGAAGGAGAATACCGAAAACTGACGGACCGGGAACTGGACTGTCTCTATGAACAAATCAGGGATTCCTCCAATGAAACTGTGATCAGCTAGAAAACGCCGCCCGGGATAGGGGGGAGTATATTATAATGTAAAAACAGGCAGGAGAGTATTTATGGCAGACAAGAAGAAAAGAATGCAGGAGCTGGTAGAGCTCCTGAACCGTGCGCGCCGTGCATATGAGCAGGAAGACACGGAGATTATGAGCAATTACGAATACGATAAATTGTATGATGAACTTCTGGGACTGGAACAGGAATTGGGAACAACTCTTGCATCCAGTCCTACCATTAATGTAGGGTATGAAGTGCTCAGCGAGCTTCCGAAGGAGAGGCATGAGCGGCCCATGCTTTCGCTGGATAAGACGAAAGATGTGGAGCAGCTGAAGGCATTTCTCGGAGAGAAGGAGGCGGTGATCTCCTGGAAACTGGACGGCCTGACAATCGTACTGACCTATCGGGATAAAACGCTGGTCAAGGCAGTCACAAGAGGCAATGGGGAAGTCGGGGAAGTGATCACTAATAATGCGAAAGTATTCAAAAATCTTCCCATAAACATTCCCTACGCTGGCGAGCTGATCCTGAGAGGAGAGGCCGTGATCGGGTATCAGGATTTTGAAAAGATCAATGCAGAGATTGAGGACGTGGATGCAAAGTACAAGAATCCCCGGAATCTCTGCAGCGGCTCTGTACGCCAGCTGAATAACGAGATTACGGCGAAGCGCAATGTCCGGTTTTTTGCATTCAGTCTTGTGAGCGCGGAAGGAGTGGATTTTCATAACTCCCGGGCTGAACAGTTTGACTGGCTGGAGAAACAGGGATTTGAAGTGGTGGAACACCATCTGGTTACAGCGGAGACGATTGAGGAGCAGGTAGAGTGGTTTGCACGGCAGATTGCGGAAAATGATTTTCCGTCGGACGGGCTCGTGCTTGTGTACGATGATATTGCCTATGGGCAGTCGCTGGGTGCAACCGCAAAGTTCCCAAGAGATTCCTATGCCTTTAAATGGGCGGATGAGATCCGTGATACGAAGCTGCTGGAGATTGAATGGAGCCCTTCCAGGACAGGATTGATCAATCCGGTTGCCATATTTGAGCCCGTAGAACTGGAGGGGACTACGGTCAGCCGTGCCAGCGTGCATAATCTCAGTATCATGGAAGACCTGGAACTGGGCGTCGGTGACCGGATCCAGGTGTATAAAGCCAACATGATTATCCCGCAGATAGCGGAAAACCTGACCCGAAGCGGTGTAAAGGGCATTCCGGATGCCTGTCCCGTGTGCGGGCATGATACCAGGATATCTATGGAAAATGACACCAAAACGCTGTACTGCACAAATCCGCTCTGTCAGGCGAAGCAGATCAAATCCTTTGCTCTTTTTGTCAGCAGGGATGCCATGAATATGGAAGGACTCTCAGAGGCAACGCTGGAAAAGTTTATAGCAAGGGGGTTCATAAAGGATTATACAGACATTTTCCATCTGGACAGATACGAAGAAGATATCAAAACAATGGATGGATTTGGTGAAAAATCCTATGTCAATCTGATCAACAGTGTGGAAAACTCCAGGAATACAACGCTGCCCAGACTGGTATACAGCCTGGGAATTGCTAATATCGGACTGGCGAATGCAAAAATGATCTGCAAGGCCCTGGACTATGATCCCGGAAGGCTGACAGAGGCTACGGTCGAGGAATTGAGCGAGATTTCAGGAGTGGGCGGCGTCATAGCAAAGGCTTTCGTGGACTATTTTGCAGATCCTGTACACAGGGAACTCTTGGAAAGGCTTCTCAAAGAAGTAAAGATTCCAAAGGAAGAAATACAGGCCGGGGCACAGGTTTTTGAGAATATGAATTTTGTAATAACAGGCAGCGTGGAACATTTTGCCAACCGGAATGAGGTGAAAGAGGTGATTGAGTCCCGGGGCGGGAAAGTAACCGGATCCGTTACCTCAAAAACAAACTATTTGATTAACAACGACGTGCAATCTGCCTCCTCCAAAAACAAAAAAGCAAGGGAGCTGGGAATTCCGATCATATCAGAGGAAGAATTCTTAAAAATGCTCGAATAATAAGGGCTGGTTTAGAAAAAGTTCATTTGTAAATCACATAGAACTGCGTTATAATCATTTAGAAGGAATGTGAGAAGGTACAGAGCCTCCAGAGACCCTGTACGAGGGAGTAATGCGTAAGTGAAAGAAGGGAGAGCTATGTCAGATAAAGATTTTGTCATTATAGATGAAGAGGACCGCAAGGAGGATGGAAAAGACAGCACCATTGTGGAGGAGAAGAAGGAGACATCCGTGACTGCCCAGGGAGAGGACAGCGGGGATGATGATGAGTATGAAAAGTACTGCCTGATGTGCCATCGTCCGGAGAGCGTTGCCGGGAAGATGATTGAACTTCCCAACCACATCACGGTATGCCAGGACTGTATGCAGAAGAGCTTTGACGCAATGACCAATGGCGCCATTGATTACAGCAAGTTTATGAATGTGCCGGGCGTACAGTTCATGAAGATGTCAGACCTGGAGGACAAGATTCCGAAGAACCAGAAGGTGAAAAAGAAAAAGAATAAACCAAAAGAAGCACCGAAGATCAATATCAAAGACATTCCGGCTCCGCACAAGATCAAAGCGCAGCTGGACGAGTATGTGGTAGGCCAGGAATATGCGAAGAAAGCAATGTCTGTGGCTGTTTATAACCATTATAAAAGAGTTGCAACGGACAGCATGGACGAGATTGAGATCGAGAAGTCCAATATGCTGATGATCGGGCCTACCGGCAGTGGTAAGACCTATCTAGTGAAGACGCTGGCCAAGCTTCTGAATGTGCCGCTGGCGATTACGGATGCCACCTCTTTGACAGAGGCAGGTTACATAGGCGACGATATTGAAAGCGTCGTATCCAAACTGCTGGCTGCCGCAGACAATGAAGTGGAGCGGGCGGAGCAGGGGATCATTTTTATCGATGAGATCGATAAGATCGCAAAAAAGAGAAACTCCAGCCAGAGAGATGTGAGCGGCGAGTCTGTACAACAGGGACTGCTCAAGCTTCTTGAAGGCAGTGAGGTCGAAGTGCCTGTGGGGGCAAACAGCAAGAATGCCATGGTTCCGCTTACGACCGTGAATACAAAGAATATCTTATTTATCTGCGGAGGGGCGTTCCCGGATCTGGAAGATATTATTAAGGAGCGATTGTCCCACAAGACATCCATGGGATTCAACGCTGAACTGAAAGACAAATACGAGCAAGATGAGGATATCCTGTCCAAGGTTACGATGGAGGATCTGAGGACATTTGGTATGATCCCTGAGTTTATCGGGCGACTGCCTATCATTTTCACACTGAAGGGCCTGGATCGGGGGATGCTTGTTAAGATACTGAAGGAACCAAAGAATGCGATCCTGAAGCAGTACAAAAAGCTGCTGGCACTGGATGAGGTTAACCTGGAATTCGACGAAGGGGCACTGGAAGCGATTGCCGAAAAAGCGATGAAAAAGAAGACTGGTGCAAGGGCCCTGCGTGCAATTATAGAAGAGTTTATGCTGGATATTATGTATGAGATACCGAAGGATGATAATATCGGACAGGTAACCATAACGAGAGAATACATAGAAGGAACGGGAGGACCCATTATACAGCTCAGGGGACAGGAGACACTGCTGCTGAGTTAGTGAGTCATCTGTCTGTCCCGGAAGGAGTATACAACGCCGGCGGGGATGCCTGCAGGTGGTTATGGGCACCGGCCGTTCGGCCTGTTGTCTGTAAGGATGCAATAGAAAAATCTGATGGAACCGACGACATGCAGCCTCAAATCTGATGATTTGGGGCTTTCGTTGTCTCAGACTTTGCCCGCTGCGCCTACGTTCAGCTTAACAGCAAGCTACTTATTATTCGATGTACTAGACATTTCATACATCCAAAACCATCGGCACATTTATATGTAAAGTAAAGAATGCACAATTTTGACGTGAAATTTGATCGAATTTAACGGAAATGCTTGAAAATCTTATGAGAAGGGTGTATTCTTTTATCTGTTCGGGATAATTTAGTGTGAGAAATGTGAGGAGAAAAATATGAGCGGCTACAGGTTTTTACTAGATTTGGCTATTATTCTGTTATTCACGAAGGTTCTCGGGCTTTTGACCAAGAAGGTCCAGATGCCACAGGTGGTGGGGGCGCTTCTGGCCGGGCTTTTGCTTGGGCCGGCAGGAATCGGGATTCTTGAGGAGACTTCTTTTATTCAGGCTTTGGCTGAGATTGGAGTCATTGTACTGATGTTCTGCGCCGGTATGGAGACAGACATTAAGGAATTGAGGGCGAGCGGGAAAGCGTCTCTGGTGATTGCACTGTGCGGGGTTATTGTTCCGCTTCTGGGGGGATTCGGCGCGGCTTATATTTTTAACAGGCCGGGGATGATTGCTTCGGATGTTAACACGAGTGTTCTTTTGCAGAACATTTTTATTGGGGTAATATTGACCGCTACTTCAGTAAGTATTACTGTCGAGACGCTGAAGGAGTTGGGAAAACTGAAAACCCGCTCTGGCAACGCAATTTTAGGGGCGGCTATTATAGATGATATTCTTGGTATTGTTGCGCTGACTATTGTGACAAGCCTGGCAGACTCTTCCGTAAAGATCGGTACGGTTATGCTGAAAATTCTTGGTTTCTTTGTCTTTGCTGGTGTGGTTGGCTTCCTCTTTTACCGCCTGTATAAAAACTGGGTGGACAAGGCCAGGAAGGAATTGCACCGACATACAATCATAGCATTTGTGTTCTGCCTGCTGATGTCTTATATTGCGGAAGTGGTATTCGGGGTTGCAGATATCACGGGTGCGTTTATTGCAGGCCTGATTATTTCGAATGTAAGGCGTTCTACATATCTGGAAAGTAAGTTTGATACGATTTCCTACCTGCTGCTGTCACCGGTATTTTTTGCCAGCATTGGACTAAAAGTTGTACTGCCGGATATGTCGGCTGCGATTGTAGGATTTGCAGTTGTTTTGACAATTGTGGCAATTCTCACGAAAGTAGTGGGGTGCGGTTTGGGCGCAAAGCTGTGCGGATATCAGAATTACCAGGCCAGGCGGATTGGTGTGGGTATGGTATCCAGGGGTGAGGTTGCACTGATAGTGGCGAGTAAGGGCGCTGGCCTGGGGCTGCTTGGTTCGGCATTTCTCGGACCGGTGATCATCGTTGTGGTGGTTACGACGATCATTACTCCCGTACTGCTGAAGATTGTATTCAGGCCGGGTGCGGCAGCGGCTCAGGAGCCTTCGGTTCCTGAAAATGAGATGGTTACAAGCTATTATGAAAATGTTGATGAGATACGTGGAGAAGGACGCTGATTAAGCGTCCTTTCTGTTTTTAAGGAGACTGTAAATCGGCAGATAGACTGCCGGTTTTAAGGCAGATTTCTGAATCTGCGTATCGCTTCAAATGTATTAAACAGGTTCAGCTGCCCGTATCCCCATTCCCTGTTTGGAAACGTCATATTTGGCGGGCGCACGGCTCCGATAAGCAGAATGCTCTTAATCTGGTAAGAATCAATCCGCGGGCTGCCCAGCTGGTAAATAACCCATTCCACAAGCAGTGCGATGGCGCCTGCAGAAATGGCTAAAGATATGCTTGAACCAGAGCGGACGGCATAGCGGCCTCCGGGAAGCGCCCCTTTTATGTTGATGCCCGGAGCTGTGAGATCCGGGTTGATCTGTTCGTATCTTGTGTATCCTCTGCCGGAACTCAGTGCGATACTGTTGTTGGATCCATCATAATAGGAGACAACAATTGTGCTGATCGTGTTGCCGGGATTCGTCAGCGTATAGTACGGATCTGCGTTTAAGAAATAGACCTCGCCTCCTATAAATTCTTTCACAGGCAGCCAGATATGGAACCGTCCGTCTATGGTCTGCACAGGGGTAACGTTTACCTTCCATATGCCGGGAACAGGCGACTTGAAGCTGAAAAAAGCCAGTTCAGACGTGCTTCTTTCTACGACGAGACGGTAACTGACAGTGACCTGCGTCCTTTCAAATATGAAATTATACTCGGAGCTGGCGTTGGTTTCCATGATGACCGGCGTGGTTGTTTCTCCAGAGGGGGAGGTCAGGGTGATGGACAGTACATTGGGAGTATCTGCCCATAATTCCATTACAAAGCCGGGGACATTTTCTCCAACCCGTATCTCCACCGAATTAGCAGACCCCCCATTGTGTATTTCGTAAGAATAATGGTGCCTCTGGTCGGCCTCATTTCCCCCGCCGACGACGGGAATGCGGCTGTTAAGAATACTGTATCCCTCCAGAACCTGAGAAAGCGGTGTCAGGCTGATATGCCCGCCCAGGCTGGTGCCCAGTGCAATGCACAGCACAAGCGGCATGTTTTGGGCTGAAGCCAGTTCGCTTAAGTAACGCAGGCCAAGCAGGATATCGGTATCCTGGTAACAAGGAACGGTAGAAGGAATAAAATAATAATCCCGTAAGTATTGTTTGGCCTGCTTCAATTTGACAACGCCGATTGTGCATTCCGGTGCGGCTCCAATAAATTGCTCCTCAGGGTTTCCACTGCCTGCTGAAATACTGGCGATGAAGGTGCCGTGTCCTGTCTCATCCACCGACGGCACTACTGACTGGGGATCGTCGGACTGTAGCGCCTCATTGATCATTTCTCTTGTGTATTCGGTTCCGTAGGAAAAGTTCTCCGGCGGCGCGCCGGACTGCACTGTCTGGTCCCAGATCCCGGCAACCCTGGTTGAGCCGTCCAGGCCGCGGAAAATGGAATTTGCGTAATCAATTCCCGTATCTATGAATCCGATCATGACATTGTTCCCTTTCAGCTGCAGGGTGGGATAATTCTGAATTGCCAGAATACCGGACTGATTCAGCGCCTCCATACTCAAAAGGGAATAGCATTTGGGGATGGATAGATATGTATATCTTCCCAGGTTGACCGGATCAGCCTGTATAGCGGAGGCATAAATACACCGGTACCCAAAATCGGCTTCCTGCTCGCATAACTGGTCCCGCGGGACGTTTGCCAGAGGCTGAGGAATTGCATCGAATATGACAAAATCACGGTAATCTTCAGACAAAATGCGTTCTCTGCATATATTAGGATCCATTTCAAATATCCATTCTGTTTTTTAATATGTATATGAACATCCGATAGCAGAATATGCGGGGATCTTATAGGGATGCTATAATCAGGATCAGTGCTTAAAATAATATTAAATAAAAGGAAATCGGTTGAAGTTGGCATATTATGGGGTATAATGTATATAAATATGAATCCGTATGTGACAGGATTTAAATACGAAGGGAGATATACAGATATGAAATCATTTTTTGAGGACTTGGGCAGAAAAATCGGTGAAACAGCGGAAACAGTGACAAATAAAGCGGGGGAGGCAGTAGAGGTCCAGAGGCTGCGCAATCAGATCAGGGCGCTGGAACGTGGCAATGAGAGAGATTATGCTGAACTTGGGAAGATGGTTTATAACCATTATAAAGACGGCGAGGTAGTGGATTCAGAGGCCATCGGTATCTGTGATGCGATTCAGAACAGAGAGGAAAGCATCGGTAAGTATGAGCAGCAGATTTCGGATGTGAAAGGTGATGTTACCTGCGGAGGATGCGGTAAGTCAGTGGCAAAGGATATGGCGTTCTGTCCACACTGCGGATCAAAAGTTCCGGAGCAGGCTCCGGCTAAGGAGGGGGACTATGCAGACGCTGTGAAGGAAAAAGTCGTGGATATGGCCGGGAAAGTGAAAGAAAAAGCAGAAGCCGCCGCTGAAACCGTGAAGGAAAAGGCAGAGAGCACTGTGGAGTCCATAAAAGAAAAAGCAGGTACTACAGCTGAAAATGTGAGAGATAAGACGGAAAAAGCGGCAGATACTGCGAAAGAAAAGACAGAGGATGCAGCAGATACGATAAAAGAAAAGACAGTAAATGCAGCAGACACGATAAAAGAAAAGACGGAGAATGCGGCGGATACCGTAAAAGAAAGAACCGCGCAGGCTGCTGATGCAGTGAAGGAGAAGACCGCTGAGGCTGCCGGTACTTTAAAGGAAAAGGCAGAGGATGCGGCCGAGGCCGTCAAGGAAAAGGCAAAGGAAGCGGAAGAAAAAATAAAATCCATGACTGAAGAGTAGGGGGGAGCCCCATGATTATTTTGGTTTTAATGAGTCTGACGCTGAGCCTTGCGCTGATTGATATTGCGATAAAGTCTTATGTGGAAGGATATATGAATAAGGGCGAAGAGCGCACCGCATGTAAGGGCAGGATTCTGATCCGGAAGGTATATAATAAAGGGATGTGCCTGAACCTGTTCGAAGACCATCAGGACTTTGTGAAGGTATCCTCTGCCATCGTGACGATGCTGCTTACGATCTATCAGTGCATTACACTGGTCAGAAAGAGACATTACCTGAAAAAAGCGGGTCTGTCCCTGATGACAGCCGGAGCGTGGAGCAATACCTTTGACAGATGGATACGCGGCTATGTGATTGATTACGTTGGCTTTAAAACAAAATGGAAAAAAATCACCAGGATTACGTATAATCTCGGTGACTTTTTCCTGGCTACGGGGGCCGTGCTTATGATGCTGTCTTCGGTGTTTCATTTTAAGAAAAGAAGGAACTGATCTGTCCGGCAATGATTTCCATAAGGCGGGTACGGGATTCCACGCTCGCCCAGCCAATGTGGGGCGTGATGAGCAGCCGCCGGCTGTCCTGGATGGAACGCAGAGGACTGTCTTCGGACATGGGCTCTCTGGCCAGGACATCCAGGCCGGCGGCAGCGATCTGGTTCTGGTTTAGTGCGGCGGCAAGCGCATATTCCTCCACAATCTGGCCACGGCCGAGGTTCAGGAAAATCGCATGGGACCGCATTTTACGGAAAGCGGCCTCGTCCATCAGCCTTTCGGTATACTGGTTCAGAGGGGCATGTACGGAGACGATATCCGAGGACGCGAGGAGTGTCTCAAAGTCCACCTGCGAATAACCGGGCTGCGGCTGCGCGCCGGACGGGGAACAATAGATGACATGGGCGCCGAAAGCCTCCGCAATGGATGCCACCCTGCGGCCGATATTGCCCAGCCCGATGATACCCCAGGTCATTCCCTGAAGTTCATGGAAAGCCTCTGCAAAATGAGAGAATGAGGTGTCATTCACATAGCGGCCGCTTTTTACATAATTGTCATAGTAACTCAGTTTTTCCAGCAGATAGAAGAGCATGGCAAAGGTATGCTGGGCGACGGATTCCGTAGAATAGTCTGCAACGTTGCGCCAGGCAATGCCTCTCTTTTCGAGATATTTTTTATCCAGAACGTCCGTCCCCGTGGCCGTCACACAGATAAGCTTCAGGTGTTCTGCGGTGTGGATAGTCTGTTTGTTGATGGTGATTTTGTTTATAATGAGGACGTCTGCATCCTTCACACGTTCCGGTACTTCTGCGGAGGTGGAAAAGGGGTACTTGACAACTTCACCTAACTGGTCAAAACGTGAGAGGTCAATATCCTCCCCGATTGTTTTTGCATCCAGAAATACAATTTTCATAGTAAGCTCCTTTCTTTTTGCGGATGGTCTGTATTTAAACTCTGAAATTCCTTTTGTTACAGAAAAGAAACAGGTTCGTACGGCGAATGTACCGCAGAGCACGGATCGTAACACTATTATTTAACAGTTTTTGGGAGAAGTCAATATCCGGGGTGCAGCAATGGGAAAATGTGCTATTATAAATACGATAACTGGGAAAGCAGGTAAGACAAATGATACAGGATATTGCACCACACCAATACGATAACGGGTACAACCCGGTTCCCCCGGACAGGGACAGTATTGCCTTATATTATGAGGAACATACCGCATTGATAAAGAATACGGCGGAGGGAATTGAATTCCCGAGATTTGCAGATCTGGAGCGGCTTAATGAGGAGATATACGAAGAGTATACATATTTATTTTCCATAGATGAAGAACGCTACTATCTGGTAGAGGAGATCAACAGAGAACGGCTTTCAGCATTTACCATGGAGAATACGGAGATTTTCCGCAGGGCAGATCCTCAATACCGCGCATTTGCGGGGATAACCGGATATCAGCTGTATAGCTGGTACAAGAATCACAGGTATTGCGGGCACTGTGGTTCGTCGATGAAAAAAGATAAGAAAGAGCGGATGCTCTATTGTGAAGAGTGCCATAATATGGAGTATCCCAAGATATGCCCGGCGACGATTATCGGCGTGACCGACGGCAACCGGCTGCTGATGTCCAAATATGCCGGAAGGGCATATAAAAAATACGCACTTCTTGCAGGCTTTGTGGAAATCGGGGAGACCGTGGAGGAAACCGTGAAAAGAGAAGTCATGGAAGAGGTGGGGCTGAAGGTAAAGAATGTCAGGTACTATAAGAGCCAGCCATGGTCGTTCAGTGACACTGTGCTGATGGGTTTTTACTGTGATCTGGACGGAGACGATTCCATTACGCTGGATGAGGAAGAACTGGCCCTGGCAGAATGGTTTGAGCGGGAGGAGATTCCTGCGGGCCCCCAGAGAGACAGCCTGACAAACGAAATGATCATGAAGTTTAAAAATGGTGAGATTTAGGAGGAAAACAAGATGAGAGCAGAATTTGATGACAGCTTAGTAACAGGAAATGATATGATTGATTCACAGCACAAAGAACTGATTGATAAGATCAATAAGCTTCTGGAAAGCTGTGAGAGCGGAAAGGATAAGCTGGTGGCAATTAAGACGCTGGATTACCTTGCAGACTACACCGATTTCCACTTTTCAGCGGAGGAGAAGCTCCAGGAAGAGATTGAGTATCCGGGAATTGAAGAACATAAGAAGGAGCATGAGAAGCTCAGAACAGTTGTAAAAGAACTTTACGAGATGCTGGAGGAAGAAGAAGGGCCTTCCAATGCTTTTGTGGAGCAGGTGAATAAGAATGTGATTGAGTGGCTCTACAGGCATATCAAAGGGTTCGACAGATCGGTTGCTGAGTATAAATTCATGACGGGAAACAGTGAGCGTCTTTAGGGAAAAAGCTGTTTGAAAAAGAGTCTTGCAGAAATGCAGGACTCTTTTGGCGTTTGCGGAGAATGAATTTTGGAAAGATAATTCTATGTATGACAGCAGCTATTTAGGGGAGATTAAAACACGATATACTTTACTGCCGCATATATTAGGGTAACCCCTAATATAAAAAGGTATGACAGAGTATGGAAAATTATGCAGTATTATCTATAGAGACACATTTATTTTTTTCTAGAATTATGAAGGAACACAGCCTATTCCTTGAAGCGGGTTTCCCGTGCGTGGATAAAACATGGATTCAGAGAGCAGACTGGTTCAGACAGCAGTTTGAGAACTTGTTAAGAGATACAGTGCGTATTAGCAGTAATCGGGTCAATAGAATAATTTTGAAGTCCGGTGAGCTGGCGACAGAATTTACAGTACCGGCCGAGAGGCAGACGGAATACCTTAGCGGGATATCTATTGACAGTAGGATTACCTTGCAGGAATTTAATATCCGCCCGGGTTTTAATCTGCATGAGGGCAGGGATGCCACCAAGGCGGTCCATGCTATCAATAACAGAGCACTGCAGCTTTTAGACGGACTGATTGCATTTAAAGAAAATATATTGGACGAAGTCAGCAGGGGGGCATTGTTCAATGCAAATTACCCCCTGCTGATCGAGCATATTCTCAGGGAAGCTAAACTATACCGGGCTACAGTGGTGGAATTATTGAATGACAGGCAGCTTTCCTATAAAAATTTGAAAAAGACAGAAGAATTCTGGAACAGGATCATGATGGAGCACGCTTTATTTATCCGGGGATTGCTGGATCCTTCGGAAGCAGAATTAATTGTAACAGCAGATAAGTTTGCGATGGAATATAAAGAGCTTTTGGAAAGGGCAAGACAGCAGGATTGCCGGGCGGCGAATGGTCTGGCCAAAGCATCATTAAGCGAGACATTGAAATACCGTGAATTTAAAGCAGCTGGGACAGAGGGGATTCTGGATTGCAAAATCGTATCCATAATACTTCCTCTTCTTGCAGACCATGTACTGCGTGAAGCAAATCATTATATCCGGCTTTTGGAATCAGGCTGTGATCATTAGGAGGGAATATTATGGAACTATGCTGTTATCCAGATAAACAGAAACATCGTTTTTATGAAATAGAGGCAATTCAACTGCCTATTGTTTACAACAAATATGGCGATTATGATCCAGATGGGCTGTTATATGTATTAAAAAAAGATGCAGAGAGAATCCGGGAAGGGGCGATGCGCAATTTTTCATTAGTTCCGCCTCAGCCCTTTGAAGAAGTGAAACCCTTAGTTATACGGGCAAATGTCGGCGATGTGGTCACAATTATTTTTACGCACGCGATTAACCGCTCTTTGTCCATCCATGTGCAGGGGCTTGCCTATGATATACAGACATCTGACGGGACCAGTGTGGGATTTAACAAGGACTCCACTACGGTGAGACGGATTGAATATACATGGTACGCAACAAGGGAGGGAGTTTTTTCTTTTCGGGATATGGGGGATACCAGAAGTGGAGAAAAAGGGACCAATATACATGGGTTATTTGGGGCCATTATAGTAGAGGCACCGGAATCCGTATGGCTGGATCCTGAGACCGGGGACGAATTGCAAAGCGGGCTGTTCGCCGATATTTACCATCCTGTACACCCTTCATTCCGGGAATATGCGATCTTTTTCCACGATGAACTGGAGATTAAAAACAAAGACGGAAATCCGCCTGTTGACCCGCACACCGGCCTGCCGTCAAGCACAACGGCGATCAGCTACCGATCCGAACCTATGAGAAACCGTCTTCCTCTTACAGGTGGGCACGGAGATACGGGAGAGGACATCTCGATGAGTTCCTGGTTGTATGGAGATCCTGCACCGCCTATATTAAGGGCTTATGTAGGTGATCCGTCTAAAATACGTTTAATTCACGGCGGTGTCAAGGAGACACATGTATTCCATCTGCACAACCATCAGTGGAAGCTGGAGGGGGATAATCCGAGCTCTACGACTTTGGATTCTGTATCATTAAGCCCTCAGGAATGCTTCACGCTTGGCTAACAGATATTGTGGGATTTCATATCCATTTGGTTAAAGTTGACACCATTGTTTCAGATGGTGCGGCAAATGGCTGGAATAATATCGCAGGGGCAAGATAATATGAGACGCTGATAGAACGGTTTTTCCTGAACGCAGAGCTTCGGGCCGGGCGAGAGCAAAAAATATTTATGGTTTGCAAATAAGGAATACGGCTCCTGTATCATCCAATCATTTGGAGATTTGAGAAACCACAGATACCATGGGCTGTTTGGCGCTGTTATCATCGAACCGCCAGGTGCAAAATGGTATAGGAAGGATTCTGTGATTCATGCACTGCATGAAGAAGAGGCAGTTATTACCGCACCTGGAACGGATCCATTCAGGGAATGTGTGGTTATGATTCAGAGCGGAATCCGTATGCTGGATAAAACGGGGACTCTGGTACAGACCATAGTGGGAGACAATGGTGAACCTCCGGATGCGGAGGACACGGGAGAGAAGGGCTTTAATTACCGCTCCGAGAGGTTCGCAAACCGGCTGAAAAAAGATTGGAGAATTTCAAAGATATTCAGTAGTGTGATACATGGTGATCCGGCAACCCCTGTTTTTACCGCCTATCCCGGAGATCGGGTTGTTTTCAGAACCATGATGCCGGCAGATAAGCCGCGAAATACAAGCTTTGTTATTCACGGGTGTAAATGGAAAGAGCAGCCGGCTGGCCCCTATTCCAGGATTATCCCTGTGCAGGGGGCAGTCGGCATTGGGAATACTTTTAATATGGAGCTGATAGATCCTCCGTGCTGTCCGGGCGATTATCTTTATCGTTCAGGAAGCCTAAAATGGGATGTTGAATCCGGCATGTGGGGGATCTTAAGAGTACTGAAGCAGGGCTTTGGATGTAAATGCAGAAGCGCATGCAGGAAAATTGTGGATTGTGTGCGACGATAGATAACATGTCTGATAAGATGGCCGTGGTGTTGACAAATTGCTGAAGATGGATTAGACTAAAAACAGAGAAGAGCACACGCGAATTATATTTTATAATTTGTAGGTGTTCTTTTTTGTGCTTATTTGGGAATGCTATAGAGAATGAGGTGAAGCTTATGAAAAAAATGAATTTAAAAAAGTTGGCTTACGATATTATGATTGATGTTGTAGGCGGCATATTGATTGGGCTGGGAATTTATAACTTTGCAGCAAATGCCGCTTTCCCGTTGGCAGGTATTTCAGGTATTGCTCTGATTTTTTATCATTTATTCGGAATGCCGATCGGGTGGGTGACTATGCTGCTGAATGTGCCGATCGCCATCGGGTGCTACCGAACCCTGGGAAAGGGGTTCTTTGTGCGCTCCGTGAGAACGGTTATTATTACTTCCCTGATTATTGACTATGTAGCTCCGCTTTTCCCGGCATATTCAGGGGACCGGATGCTGGCGGCAATCTGTACGGGGATCTTTTCCGGACTTGGTTATGCAATGATATTTATGAACAACTCTTCGACAGGGGGGATGGATTTTATCACGGTCTCGATCAAAGTGAAACGGCCGCATCTGACTCTGGGGAGAATTGTATTTATTACGGATGCGATCATTGTGGCAGTCGGCGGGTATATTTTTAAGGATATAGACGGGACGATTTATGGATTTATTATCACTTATCTGCTGACATTTGTTATTGATAAGTTTATGTACGGTATTGATGCCGGCAAGATGACACTGATTGTGACGGAGAAGGGGCAGGAAGTTGCGGATAAGATTGACCATTACTCGGGAAGAGGTTCTACACTGCTGAAGGGAAGAGGGAGCTATTCGGGTATTGAGAAAGAAGTCGTGATGTGTGCCTGCAATAATAAGCAGATGTACGCGATCCGGAAAATGATCAGAGAGGTGGATCCCACTGCATTTACGGTCATAATGGAGTCGAATGAAGTTGTCGGGGAAGGGTTTAAGGAAGAGTAATTAATTTACTCTTTCCGGCCCTTTTTTATTTCTCTTCTTTTCAGGTAGATTGTATTATAATACATGGCATCACTGGTCTAACAGATTAAATGTCCGCATATATCTTGATGAGCTCAAGGACGATATCTGCCGCCAGATCCATTCCCTCTGCAGTAATATGCTCATAAGGGCCGTGGTATCCATGTCCGCCTGTTCCCAGGTTCGGGCAGGGCAGTCCCTTAAAGCTGAGCTGGGCGCCGTCTGTACCGCCCCGGATTGGAAGAATCAAGGGTGTGACACCTGCATTTTCGCAGGCTTTTTTGGCATGGTCTATGAGGTGCCTGCAGCCGTCTATAATCTCGGCCATATTGCGGTACTGCTGGGTGATTGTCAGTCTGACCGTATTGGGGCCCCACTTCTCATTCATCAGCTTTTCGATATGGCGCAGTGTCTGCTGACGCACCTCAAAGGAGGCTGCATCGTGGTCGCGTACAATATATTGGAGTCTGGCATGCCCTACCTCGCCGGACATGCTTACCAGATGAAAGAAGCCTTCGTAATCTTCCGTATCCCGGGGCGTATCTCCGGATGGAAGCATGGAGTTGATCTCCATGGCAACCAGGCTTGCATTGACCATGGTATCCTTGCTGGAACCCGGGTGGACATTCACTCCTTCTATCATAAAATCAGCTTTACATGCGTTGAAATTCTCGAACTGTATCTCGCCTTCTGTATCTCCGTCCAGCGTATAGGCATAATCCGCACCGAATTCCTCTACATTAAAGAGGGAGGCGCCGGCTCCGATCTCTTCATCGGGGGTAAAGGCAATGGAGAGCGGACCGTGGGGAATCCCCTCTGTATTCAAACGTTCGGCTACTGTCATAATTTCTGCAATTCCGGCTTTATCGTCCGCACCAAGTATGGTTGTCCCGTCACTGGTAATCAGAGTACGGCCCTTAAGGTCCGGCAGATAGCGGAACGTATCTGTACTGATTGTTCTGCCGCTTGTCCCCAGAACAAAGTCTTTTCCATCGTAATTTTCAGTAACGATGGGAATGATATCGTGGTCACAGAAATCGGAAACGGTATCCATATGCGCGATAAAACCGATCTTTGTTTTATCTTCATAGCCCGGTGAGGCGGAGAGATGCGCATAGACATAACCATGTTCATCCACCTTTGCATCAGACACCCCCAAGTCTTTCAGCTCCTGTACCAGCAGGCGGGCCAGATTGAACTGGCATTCACTGGACGGCACGGTTTTGCTGTTCTCATCGCTCGGGGTGCGGATGACAACATATTTCAAAAGTCTTTCATAAGATCTCATAATAACAGATCTCCTTTCCTGGTTCATGGGGGTTATTATAACACTTTTCTGAGGAAATATAAAGTTACTGTTAAGACCGTGCCGTGCACCCCGCTGCACGGCATCGGAGCCAACAAAGTAATGGTCTCGGGGCATCTGCCCATTTAAAGCCATTCTATAAACAATTGACGGCGGTATTCAAAGAAGGTAGAATGAAATTAGATATTGTCGGACAGGAGCGTGGAGTTAAAGCTGTTCCGATATAATACGGATTTGGAACCCTGAGATTTTGGTAGATCGTTCTGATGTAAGGCACGGGATGATTGGCGGGAGGTGGCTGCATGGAAAGAATGGCCCGCATGATTACAGGGCATCGGAAGCTGGTGGTGGGAATATTTCTTGTACTGGCTTGTTTGTGTGCTGTTCTTATGACGCAGGTGAAGGTGAACTACACATTGATCGACTATCTGCCGGAGGATGCGCAGTCAACGATGGCGCTTACTCTTATGCAGGATGAGTTTCACGAGGCAGTGCCCAATGAGAGAGTCATGGTGGAAAATATCACTGTAGTGCAGGCGCTGGAGTACAAGGCAGCGCTTGAAGCGATTGACGGGGTGGATTCTGTCATGTGGCTGGATGATGTGGTGAACTTGAAAGAACCGCTGGAGATGGCGGATCCGGAAACGGTGGAGGCCTACTATAAAGATGGGAATGCGCTTTTTAACGTGACCATTCATAAGGGAAAAGAGATGGATGCCACCCTTGCCGTCCGCGAACTGATCGGAGAAGAAAATGCGCTGGATGGAGATGCGGCTTCGAATGCATTTTCTCAGGAGATTTCGGTGAAGGAATCCATGAATGCCATGCTAATTCTGATTCCTATTATTATTGTGATTCTTCTGCTTACTTCTTCCTCCTGGATTGAACCGGTATTGTTTCTTGCGGCCATCGGGATTTCGGTGCTGGTCAATATGGGCAGCAATGTATTTCTGGGGGAGGTATCCTATATTACACAGGCAATCAGCCCAATCCTGCAGATGGCCGTCTCTCTGGATTATGCGATCTTTCTGCTGCATAATTTTGAGGAACAGAGAAAGCATACAGAGGATGCAAAGCTTGCGATGATGAGGGCCGTGAAACTGGCCTTTCCTTCCGTTGCAGCCAGTGCGGCGACAACCCTGTTTGGTTTTATGGCCTTGATGTTCATGCGGTTTCGGATCGGATCAGACCTGGGGCTGAACCTGGTTAAGGGGATTGTACTCAGCTATCTGTCGGTCATGGTATTTCTGCCCGCGCTGACGCTGTTATGCTGCAGGCTGATCGACAGGACGAAGCACAGGAAACTGCTTCCGGAGCTGAAAGGAGCAGGAACTCTGTTGCTGAAGATCCGTGTGCCGGCACTGATCCTGGTATTGCTGCTCGTCATTCCCTGCTATAAGGCGCAGTCTAAGTCCAGCTTTATCTATGGAATGGGAGAGGCGAATGCAGCCATGAAGCTGGGGCAGGACAGCCGGAAGATCAATGAGGTGTTCGGAAGGTCTGCTTCCATTGTACTGCTGGTTCCCAAAGAAGATCCAGCCAGGGAGCTTCTGCTGTGTAATCAGCTTGAGGAACTGGAACATGTAAACAGTGTGGTTTCCTATGTTACCAGCGTGGGAAATACAATTCCGTCCGGGTATCTGGATCGTGAGATTGTAGAGAATTTTTATTCGGAGCATTTCGCCCGGATCATTGTAAACGCGGATACAAGTGAGGAAGGGGAAGAGGCATTTTCACTGGTGGAAAAAGTGCGGGATACCACGGCGGCATACTATGATGAGGCGTATTCCTGCGGACAGAGTGCAAACCTTTTTGATATGAAACAGATCGTGTCCAGTGATACAAAGCTGGTTAACGGGCTGGCAGTAGCCGCAATAGCACTGGTACTGTTCCTGACATTTAAGTCCCTGCTCCTTCCCCTTCTCCTTCTTTTTATCATAGAAGCGGCGATATGGATCAACCTGTCCGTACCATATTTTGCGGGAAATTCGCTGGTGTATATCGGGTTTCTCGTCATCAATACGGTGCAGCTGGGAGCAACGATAGATTATGCTATTTTTATTACCAATAATTATTTGGGCAGGCGAAAGACGATGGGGAAAATGGAAGCCATCATAGAGGTGCTGAACCGGAACCTGATCGCGATCATGACCTCGGCGCTGATTCTTGCATCGGCCGGCTTCTGTCTGAAGCTGACGTCCTCCAATCCGATTGTTGCGGAGTTAGGGCTGCTGCTCGGGAGAGGCACGTTTCTTTCACTGGCGATGGTTGCGGCGATACTGCCGATGCTTCTGCTCTTATTTGACAGGGCAATCGAAGCGACAACATATCATGCCGCATTTTACAGGGAGGTAAAGCGATGAGAAGATGTAAGGAACAGATACACAAATTCGCAGTTTACTGTGGAACCAACGCCACGGCCTGTATGCCGGGAGCTTCTGTGAATATACGGAAATCTCTGTCATACGGCAGGAGATATGCAGCTGTATTTGCTGTGCTGACACTTGTGCTGTGTTCAGGGCCAAAGGAAGTGAAGGCCGCCGGAGAACAGAATGTGACAAAGGAGGAAGTCGTGTATGCATCCTTGGCGGCAGACGGAAAAGTAGATGACATCTATGTTGTGAATGCCTTTGATCTCCAGGAGGCTGGGCCGGTGGCTGATTATGGCGAGTACTCTCTGGTAGAAAATCTGACGGATACGAGTGAACTGGAATATAAAGGAAGCAGGGTGAGTGCGGATGCAGACAGCGGCAGATTCTATTATCAGGGCAATCTGGTCAGTAAAGAGCTGCCCTGGAATGTCCGGGTTACGTACAGGCTGGATGGAAAAGTGACTCCGCCTTCTAAGATGGGGGGAGCGGATGGACGGGTGGATATTACCATCCTCACCTCTGAAAATCCGAAGACAGAGGCATTGTTTTATGAAAAATATATGTTACAGGTTACCGTAACACTCGATACTTCCGTCTGCGATCACATTACCGCAGAGAATGCAACGATTGCAAATGCGGGAACGGATAAGCAGGTGACATTTACCGTGATGCCGGAGAAGGCCGGAAAGATGGAGGTGAATGCCGACGCCGCCGACTTTTATATGAAAGGAATCTCCATAGCGGCAGTACCGTTTTCAGCCGGGGCGGACATGCTGGATCTGAAAGAGATTGATAAACTGACGGAGGGGCTGGGAGAACTGGCGGAAGGGATAAAGGAATTGAACGGCGGGGCGGATCAGCTGATGAGCGGAGTGGATGCCTTTCAATCAGGAACGGCCGGGCTGAAGGCCGGCGCAGCACAGTTCGGCGACGGCATCCGGCAGTTAAAAGACGGGGCCGACGGACTTAGCAGCGGCGCGGGACTTCTGCAGTCTGGCTCAGGGGAATTCAGAAGCGGCCTGGAACAGGCGGCAGCAGGTTCAGAGGAACTGTTAGGCGGCTCTGCGCAGGTGAATCAGGCCCTTCAGCTGCTAAAAAGCGGAACCTCAGAGCTTAACAGCCTGGATCTGGCACAACTCCAGGCACTGCCGGACGGGCTGACGGCGCTGGCCGACGGTCTTGAGGCCATACAGGCGGGATATGCGGGGATGTTCGCAGCAATAGACCAGGTGGTGAATGCTTATCCTGTTACGGAGATACCGGATGCAGAACTGTACGCGGCACTGGGGGAACTGCAGCAATCGGAGAACATTTCACCGGAGACGCAGGCTGTCATCGGAAAGCTTGCAGGAAACTATGCTGCAGCCGCCGGATTATCGCAGACGTATGCCGGGGTCAGGCAGAGCGTTGAGCCTTTGCAGGAGAGCACGGCCCAGGTGATACAGAGTATGCGGGATATGGCGGCAGGGCTTGGACAGCTTAAGGATGCGGATCCCGACAGCCTGAAAGACCTGGCAGGAGGAATAGCCGGGCTGTCAGACCAGTATGCCCAATTCCACCAGGGGCTTGAAGACTATCTGGGCGGTGTAGAGGATCTCGCCGGGGGCTATGGGCAGATCGACGATGGGATCCGGGGCGTAGCAGAAGGGAGTGCAGACCTGGCAGGAGGCATGAAGCAAACGGAAGAGGGCGCGTCAAAACTTCTGGGGGGCGCAGATGCACTGGACAGCGGCGCGGCTGCACTGGCGGACGGGATGTCTCAGCTGAACGGAGGATTAAAGGTTCTCAGGGATCAGACATCGGGAATGCCGGATGAGGTGAAAAAAAGTATAGATGAGATGCTGGAGACCTACCGGAATTCCGATTTCACACCGGTTTCTTTTACCTCGCCTGAAAATAAGAATGTAAAATCCGTACAGTTTGTATTTGCAGCGGACGGGATACAAAAGCCAAAAGCGGCAGCGACACAGAAGGAAGAGGCAGAGAAAGAAGGATTCTGGGAAAAATTACTGGGATTATTTAAATCGAGATAGTGTAAGCAGGTACAGCCGGCTCCGGTTGTAGTAGGAGATAACGTGTGGATAGGCGTCGGGGCAATCATTATGCCTGGGGTGGTTATTGGGGATAATGTAGTAATCGGAGCGGGCAGTGTCGTAACAAAAGATATACCGGACAATGTGATTGCGTATGGTGCGCCATGCAGGACCATCCGTGAAAACAGATAGCGTACGGAAATGAGAAAGGGGATTTGCGGATGAAAAGATATAATTGGGCGGTACTGGGATGCGGCGATATCGCAGGCCAGATGGCCGAGGCGATGAAGAGCCTGGGCAGGGCA
Source organism: Faecalicatena contorta (assembly GCF_001404335.1). Lineage (GTDB taxonomy): Bacteria > Bacillota > Clostridia > Lachnospirales > Lachnospiraceae > Faecalicatena > Faecalicatena contortus_B. Next base: position 76,137 of record NZ_CYZU01000003.1, on the reverse strand, counting down.
TTTTACGGGGCCGCAAACCGTACACAGGAAAAAGCAGTGGAATTTGCAGAGAAATATGGCGTAGAGAAGGTATATGGCCGGATCGATGAGATATTTGAGGATGATCGTGTAGATATTATCTATATTGCCACCCCTCATAACACACACAGCCAATATATGCAAAAGGCGCTCCGTGCAGGAAAACACGTACTCTGTGAGAAATCAATTACCCTGAACTCAAAGGAGCTGGAAGAGGCGGTGAAACTGGCTGAGGATAATCATGTTGTCCTGGCTGAGGCGATGACAATATACCACATGCCGGTGTATAGGCGGCTCAATGAGATCATTGCATCCGGCCGGCTGGGAAGTTTGAGGCTGATCCAAATGAATTTTGGATGTTATAAGGAATATGATATGAAAAACCGCTTCTTCAATCCTGACCTTGCAGGCGGAGCAATGCTGGATATTGGAGTCTATGCACTTTCTTTTGTCAGGTGGTTTATGTCATCCAGACCAGAAGAGATTGTATCACAGGTGAAATTCGCGCCTGCCGGCGTGGACGAACAGGCCAGCATATTGCTGAAAAACAAGGAAGAAGAGATGGCTGCTGTTATTTTATCTATGCATGCCAGACAGCCCAAGCGGGGAATGGCGGCATTTGACAAAGGGTATATTGAAATATATGAGTATCCCCGGGGAGTGGAAGCGGTCATTACTTATACGGAAGACGGAGCGGCGGAAGTGGTCAGGACAGGCGAGAAGGAACATGCTCTTGTATATGAGGTGGAGGACATGGAGGCGGCTGTTTCCGGTGAAGAAAATGTCATGCACTTAGATTATACAAAGGATGTTTTGGAAATGATGACTGCCGTGCGGTATGAATGGGGGATGAAGTATCCGGAAGAAAATCCTTGAAAGCATAGAAGATATTAAGACGGGAAAAGGCAGGGAATACAACGACTTCTTTGATAAATTGAAAAGAAAATATAGGCATATATAAAACAGATCATTATGTGTAATATCTCATTTCTTCGGAGAAGCTATCTGAAAGAACACTGCAGGGCGAGATACCAGAGTTTGCTCTTGCAGGATAAGCTGGGAGAGCATTTGATTGAGGTAGACAGAGCTGCAAGGGAACGGGGGTAGCTGTATGTTGACCGGAAGGAGAAGCTGCAGGAGGATCCCTATTTAGAAACAAGGGAAAAGGAAGATGCCTTTCTGGACAGCCTGTTTTCCAAATTTGAAAAGCGACTGGAAAATGCAGTGCCGCTTATGATTGCAGGGCATGTGTTCCAGCTTTTGCAGCACGTTCCAAGAGGAGCGGATTCAGAAAATACTGGAAAGTAGGATTATGAAAAAGAAAACAATAACCTTCAAACCAATCAGGTCCGGGAGATGCAGAAGCAGCAGGAGATTGAAGAAGCTGAAGACGCAGCGTTGGATTTGGCCGACAGCTTTTAAGACTGCCAGAAATTATCATCAAATGGCATGATAGAAAGAAAATGACAGTAAAAATACAAGTAACAGCAGTGCGTAGAACCGGGACAGGAGCGATCAAAGACATTGCCGCTATTTCCATTGGAAATCTGGGATTTACTTGTAACTTACACGGGCTGGGCAACTATTGCCATTGCACTGGCAGGGGCAGTGAGAATAGAATCCTATTTGGTTTTGATAATTTGATAGGTTTTTAGAATATTTTTTCGAAAAATGCACAAAATATTCCAAACTTTATTCCCAATGTGTTATAATACAAAAAGTTGGGAATAAAAGTTGGGAAAAGGATGATGATTTATGAATCTCAAGAAATTAGTTTTAGACTTATGTGCGTATGACGATGAACAGGAATGGTTTGAATTTAAAGAAAATTGGTTTCAACCGGAAGGCTTGGGCGAATATGTATCAGCCCTGTCAAATACAGCAGCATTTCATTATAAGGCTCAGGCATATTTTGTATGGGGCGTTAATGATGAAACTCATGAAATTGTTGGTACAACATTTAATCAGTATTGCGACCATAACAAAGAACCATATCAAAATTTTTTGGCAAGAAATCTGTCTCCGAGCATCAATTTTTCGTTTGAGGAAATAACTATAAATGATAAGAGAGTTGTTGTTTTAGTGATTCCTGCTGCAGAAGAAATTCCGATAGCTTTTAAAGAAAAGCGATATATTCGTATTGGTTCTTCTAAAGCAAATTTGAAAGATTATCCGAAAAGGGAAATCCAGCTGTTCAAAATTCTGGACGGAAGAATGGAGACCATTGAAACATTACCGGCGAAATATCAGGAACTGACATTTTCAAAATTATTTGGATATTATGGTTCAAAAGGAATTGTACTAAATGAGAAAACCTTTGAAAAAAATCTTGGATTAAGAAATAAAGATGGAGAATATAACCTGTTGGCACAGTTGCTTTCGGATAATTCACATTTTCCATTAAGGGTGTCAATTTTTGAAGGAGAGACAAAAGGCTCCAATTTATTTTCTGTAAGGGAATTTGGCAATAACTGTCTGCTTTATAGTTTGGATGAGATTTTAAGATATGCGGATGTATTAAATTTGATTCAGACAGATGAGAGCGAGCGTGTAGTGGAACGTACGGAAATACCATTGTTCGATAATAAAGCCTTTAGAGAAGCAATCATAAATGCTATTTTGCATAACCTATGGATAAGTGGAAACGAGCCAATGATTACTGTATTTTCAGATAGAATAGAAATCCTATCAAGAGGAACACTGGCACCGGCGCAGACTTTGGAAGGCTTTTTCCTGGGAGAATCAATCCCTGTAAATGAAAAGCTATCAGAAATTTTTCTTCAGCTTCATATTAGTGAAAAATCAGGTCGTGGTGTGCCTAAGATTATTGAAACATATGGGAAGGAAGCATTTACCTTTAGAGAAAACTCGATTGTTGTTACAATCCCACTACAGCGAATAAAAAAAGTTGGGAATAAGGTTGGGAAAAGAGTTGGAAATAAAAAAGAATTAAATACAAGAAGAGAAAGAATCATAACAGAAATAAGAGATAATCCGAACATTACTGCCAGAGAATTGCATCAAATACTGGGGATTAGTGAAACAGCAGTAGAAAATAATTTATCATTTTTGAAAAAAAATGGATATGTGGAAAGAGTTGGTTCTAAAAAGACCGGTTATTGGAAAGTTCTCGAGTAAGCATTAAAACAGACATGTACTCGTTGAAAAACAGATTACGGAAGAAATAAATCGAAAATATGAAGAAGTATACAGCAGCAACTGGAACAGCAGAGAGCAGCCACACCTGCTGCCGCTGCTTCCGATGTAAGCAAAATTCAGAGTACAATCCCGGTTCCGCATACTGCAATTCTTCTTTCCAAAATGGGTGTTAGTTTTATTATGCAAGGTCCTCCTGGAACCGGTAAGAGCCAGACAATTACGAATATTATTGCAGAGGCTTTGGCTGATGGAAATCAACAAGGAACAGTACGCTTCCTTGCTGTACTCTATTTCTGCATTTGAAAAGGCATTGCAAAACCTGGATGGCCCGATGTCTGAGAATCCATGGTATATGACAAAGGCAACGTCTTCCGGACAAATGTACAAGCAGCAGCTTATGGCAGCTACAGGCGCACTGTCGAATCTCGGCTTTAACACCGATTTCTCTATGGCACCAATCACAAATGGGGCACTCTAATATCGGAGTGACGATGGACGTTTACAATCATATTACCGAAATGAGTCGTGTAGAAACGGAAATTGCAAAACTGGATACTGCTAGGGCTGTGGTGTAAATGGTGCAACATGGGTGTACAGAAATTTCCCGTACACCAAAACAAAAAGATTTGGTGTAAATTTGGTGTAAAAATGATAAAATGAGTGCTTTTTGAAATTGCAGATGCGCTGTGAAGCCAGTGTTTATAAGGCTTCACAAAAAATATATGGGAAATTAGCACTCACTACTTGACAGTGCTAATAATAAATGGTATTGTTATATTTGTAGTAGAACAACAAGCTCTAAACCGACAAAGGAGGTCTTTCTATGAATATAAATAAATTTACCCAGAATTCTCTTCAGGCAGTCCAGAACTGCGAAAAAATTGCGTACGATTACGGCAATCAGGAGATTGCGCAGGAGCACCTGCTTTATGCGCTGGTAACGCAGAATGACAGTTTGATATTAAAATTACTTGAAAAAATGAATATACAGGGCGCCCTCTTTATAAATCGTGTGGAGGAAGCCTTGGCTAAACGTCCGAAGGTACAGGGCGGCCAGGTTTTTGTAGGGCAGGATCTGAATAACGTCCTGATCCATGCCGAGGATGAGGCGAAGCAGATGGGCGACGAGTACGTGTCCGTGGAGCATCTCTTCCTGGCTCTGTTAAAGTATGCCAGCAGGGAACTGAAAACACTGTACAAGGAGTTCGGCATCAACCGGAACAACTTTTTACAGGCGCTGTCCACCGTGCGGGGGAACCAGAAGGTGACCAGCGACAATCCGGAGGCGACCTACGATACGTTGAATAAGTATGGCCAGGATCTGGTAGAGCGTGCCAGGGACCAGAAGCTGGATCCGGTCATCGGCCGCGACGAGGAGATCCGTAATGTAGTCCGGATACTTTCACGTAAGACAAAGAATAATCCGGTTCTCATCGGCGAGCCCGGCGTTGGTAAGACGGCTGTAGTAGAGGGGCTGGCGCAGCGTATCGTCAGGGGTGACGTACCGGAAGGACTGAAGAATAAGACCATCTTCTCTCTGGACATGGGCGCCCTGGTTGCAGGGGCAAAATACAGAGGAGAGTTCGAAGAGCGTCTGAAAGCGGTTCTGGAGGAAGTGAAGAACAGCGACGGACAGATTATTCTCTTTATCGATGAGCTGCACACAATTGTAGGCGCAGGCAAAACCGACGGCGCAATGGATGCAGGCAACATGCTGAAGCCAATGCTGGCACGAGGGGAACTGCACTGTATCGGTGCCACCACTCTGGATGAATACCGCCAGTACATTGAAAAAGATGCTGCGCTGGAACGCCGTTTCCAGCCGGTTATGGTAGAAGAGCCAACGGTGGAGGATGCAATCTCCATTTTGAGGGGCTTAAAGGAACGGTATGAAGTCTTCCACGGCGTAAAGATTACAGACAGCGCCCTAGTAGCGGCTGCGATGCTGTCTAACCGCTATATCTCCGACAGGTTCCTGCCCGACAAGGCGATTGACCTGGTGGATGAAGCATGCGCGCTGATCAAGACGGAGCTCGATTCCATGCCCACAGAGCTGGACGAACTGCGCCGCCGGATCATGCAGCTGGAGATCGAGGAAGAGGCGTTGAAGAAAGAGGAGGACCGTCTGAGCAAAGAACGTCTGGAACATCTGCAGGAAGAGCTGGCCGGTTTGAACGAGGAGTATGCGGGCAAGAAGGCGCAGTGGGATAATGAGAAGGCCTCCGTAGAAAGAGTCCAGAAGATCCGAGAAGAGATCGAGCAGGTGAACAAGGATATCCAGAAGGCGCAGCGGGAGTATGACCTGAACCGGGCAGCGGAACTGCAGTACGGGCGGCTGCCGCAGCTGCAGAAACAGCTGGAAGAGGAGGAAGATAAGGTCAGGGAGAAAGAGCTGTCGTTGGTACACGAGGCCGTCACTGACGAAGAGATCGCTAAGATCATTTCCAGATGGACGGGAATCCCGGTAGCCAAGCTGAATGAGAGCGAGAGAAGCAAGACGCTCCATCTGGGCGATGAGCTGCATAGGCGCGTCATCGGACAGGATGAGGGCGTGGAACTGGTGACAGAGGCAATTATCCGCTCCAAAGCGGGTATTAAGGATCCGTCAAAACCGATTGGCTCCTTCCTGTTCCTTGGGCCTACCGGAGTTGGCAAGACGGAGCTTGCCAAGGCGCTGGCGGAGAGCCTGTTTGATGATGAGAACAACATGGTGCGTATCGATATGAGCGAGTATATGGAGAAGTTTTCCGTATCCAGGCTGATCGGGGCGCCTCCGGGATATGTAGGATATGACGAGGGCGGCCAGCTGACGGAAGCTGTCAGAAGGAAACCATATTCCGTTGTCTTATTTGATGAGATTGAGAAAGCCCACCCGGATGTGTTCAATGTGCTTCTGCAGGTGCTGGACGATGGGCGTATCACGGATTCCCAGGGGCGGACCGTGGACTTTAAGAATACGATTCTGATCATGACCTCCAACCTGGGAGCCAATTATCTGCTGGAGGGAATCGGGGAAGACGGAACCATAGACGCGGCGAGCCAGGAGATGGTAATGAACGAACTGCGCGCACGGTTCAGACCGGAATTTTTGAACCGTTTGGATGAAATCATTATGTTTAAGCCATTGACGAAAGACAATATTTATGCCATCATTGACTTATTAACAGCAGATGTCAACAAGAGGCTTGCCGATAAAGAACTTTCGATCGAAGTGACAGATGAGGCCAGAAATTACATCGTTGAGGGCGGATATGACCCGATGTACGGTGCAAGGCCGCTGAAGAGATATCTGCAGAAGAATGTAGAGACACTGGCGGCAAAATTGATACTGGCGGGAAATGTAGGAAGAGGAGATGCTATCTTAATCGATGTTGCCGGCGGAAAATTAGAAGCACGTGTGAAAGGACAGCTGGTTTCATGACACCCATCATTTTCCATATCGATGTCAATTCCGCATATCTGAGCTGGACGGCGGTAGAACAACTGAAACATGGTGCAAAGCAGGACATGAGGCTTGTGCCGGCCATTATAGGCGGTGACCAGAAGGCGCGCCGGGGTGTGGTGCTGGCCAAGTCCATTCCTGCAAAAAAATACGGCATTCGCACGGGGGAACCTGTTGCGAATGCCTTTCGTAAGTGTCCGAATCTGGTGATGGCGCCGCCTGATCATAAGATGTACAGGGAAAAAAGTGCACGGCTGATGGAGTACCTGAAGGCATTTACAACCGAGATCGAGCAGGTCAGTGTGGATGAGTGCTATGTGGATTTTACGGGGATTGCATGGAAATATCCGTCTCCTATAGATGCGGCACTGGTGATCAAGGACGGGATAAAAGAAAAGTTCGGGTTTACCGTCAACATTGGGATTTCCTCAAATAAACTGCTTGCGAAGATGGCATCCGATTTTGAGAAGCCGGACAAGGTGCACACCCTGTTTCCCGAAGAAATCCGGATAAAAATGTGGCCGCTGCCCATCGGGGAACTTTATATGGCGGGGCGTTCCAGCGTGGAGACACTGAAAAAGCTGGAGATATACACCATTGGGGACCTGGCGCAGGCAGATCCGGAATTGATCAGCCTCCATATGAAAAGCCACGGGCGGATGCTGTGGGAGTTTGCCAATGGAATTGATGATTCCCGTGTACAGTCGGAGCAGGCAGAGGCAAAGGGGATCGGTAATTCCACAACGCTGCCGGAGAATGCCGAGACAGCGGAGGAAGCGAAGGCAGTTCTGCACGAACTGGCGCAAAGTGTGGGGAGGCGCCTTAGAAAAGCCGGCCAGAAGGCCAATATGGTCAGTATGGAGATCAAATACCATGACTTTCAGCGTATTTCCCATCAGAAGCAGCTGGACAAGCCTTCCCATGAAGACGAAGTACTGTATGAGGCTGCCTGCAGGCTGTTTGACGAGACGTGGGATGGAGAACCGATCCGTCTTCTCGGAATTCGAACGGCAAAGCTTGTCGTTGCGTCCGAACCGGTGCAGCTTTCCATCTTTGATATTGAGATGCCGAAGCCTCCGGATGAAAAGCACCGAAAGCTGAATCAGGCGATGGAGGAGATACGGGCGAAATACGGAAAAGATGCGGTGGTAAAGGCGAGCCTGATGAAAAAGGGCGGCGTACAGAAAAAAGGAGCACGAAAAGACGGAAACAGCGCCGGAAACGGGGAGAACGGCGGCAGGAAGAAAGATACAGGAAGTAAAATATGAAGAACAAGAACTACAACATGGAACTGATCAGAACCGTCTCATTTGTGATGGTTATTATCATACACGTTACCAATTATTTTTGCAGGGCATACACGGAAATAGGCAGGGGAGAATATCTGTTTTCCCTGCTGCTGGATACTGTGTCCAGGGTCAGTGTGCCCTGCTTTTTCATGCTCAGCGGAGCCCTGCTGCTGGGACGGTCGGAAAGTCTGCGCAAGAACGGGAAACGTCTGCTGCGTTTTTTTATCGTACTGGTATTTTGGAGCATTGTTTATTATTTCTTTAATATATATTATATGGAGACGCCTTATGATCTGCGGGATCTGCTTTATATTCCCACGGAGCCGCATCTGTGGTACCTGTATGCGATGATTCCCATTTACCTGGTGCTGCCCTTTTTCCAGATCATGTGCAGGGGGATGAATGCCAGGATGGATAAAGCGTTTTTGCTGATGGGCAGCCTCGCGGCAGTATTTATGTACTTTTCTTCACTTCTGCATGAGGAGCCGTATTATGATCTGCCGATCATCGGGGACAGGGTGTATGCGTTTTATTTTTTTCTTGGATATCTTATCCATAAATACCGGGAAAAACTAAAGGGCAGGGAACCGCTGCTCCTCGGGGTATTTCTGGGAAGTACGGCATTGAATCTGGCGCTGACCGCCTGGAAGTCGTCCGCTCAAGGGGAGCACTTTGAGCGGTTTCTGGAATATGGATGCCCGCTGGTGATCACGGCGGGAGGCGCTTTTTTTGCTTTTATGATCCTGCTTGGCGGCGGAAATATCAGGCTGAAGGAGAGGACAAAAAGGGCGGTTGATACCTGGTGCGCAAGCTCTTTTGGAATCTATCTGATCCATATACTATTTCTGGATACTTATAAAAAATATGTGGATCCGGGGCAGATCAGCGCATGGACTGCCGTGCCCGGACTGACAGCAGGCATATTGATCCTTTCCTTTGTTTGCATACACTTCATACGAAAATTGCCGTTTGGCAAGTATATTTCATAAAGAATTCACAGGAGAATTTTGCAACCGGAGGCTGTTTGTGTTATTCTATGGTAGGTAAGTTTTTTCAGTACATCGTAAAATTACGTCCGGGAAGCGGGCGTCAATTGGACAGACGATGTACCAGTCAGGAGGAGTAAACATGAAACTGAATCAGTTATTAGAACGTTTAGAATACGAAGTCGTACAGGGAAGTGATGAGGCAGAGATTACCACATTCATCAATGATTCCAGAAAAGTAGAAGAGGGATCCGCATTTGTCTGCATCAGCGGAGCCGTTGTGGACGGACACGATTTTATCGGTGAAGTGGCCGGCAAAGGGGCGGCAGCCGTGATTGTGGAGCGGGAGGCGGATGCGCCGGAGGGAATGACCGTGATCCGGGTAAGGGATACCCGCTATGCGCTGGCGCTGATGTCGGCCGCTTATTTTGGTTATCCGGCGGATAAGATGAAGATTATCGGAATTACCGGAACAAAGGGGAAGACTACAACAACTTATTTGATCAAGTCCATTTTGGAAAGGGTTGGCCATAAAGTGGGGTTGATCGGAACCATAGAGGCGATTATAGGGGATGAGAAGATCCCGGCCGCGAACACGACTCCGGAATCCTATACGATCCATCAGTACTTTGCAAAAATGGTGGAAGCAGGCTGCGACTGCGTTGTGATGGAGGTGTCTTCCCAGGGCCTGATGCTGCACAGGACCGCTGGGATCGACTTTGAAATCGGAATTTTCACCAATCTGGGTAGAGACCATATTGGGCCCAATGAGCATAAGGATTTTGAGGATTATAAGAGATGCAAAGGGCTTTTGTTCCAGCAGTGCAGGCTGGGTATAGCCAACGTGGACGACGAATATTTTGCAGATGTCTTTTCTAAGGCAACGTGCAGGGTGGAGACCTTTGGGTTTTCCGAAAAAGCGGATCTGCGCGCAGAAGATACGCATCTTGTGTCCAGGCCGGGGTACCTGGGAGTCGCCTATCATGCGGCAGGACTTATGGATTTTGATGTGGAAATCGACATTCCGGGCAAGTTCAGTGTTTACAACTCACTGACTGCCATTGCGGTGTGCAGGCATTTCCAGGTGCCCGGAGAGCAGATTCAAAAGGCTCTGAAGGAGGCCAATGTAAAGGGGCGCATTGAGATGATCCCGGTGTCGGATGAGTTTACGCTGATGATCGACTATGCCCACAACGCTATGAGCCTGGAAAGCCTTCTTACAACGCTGAAGGAATATGAGCCGGCGCGGCTTGTCTGCCTGTTTGGCTGCGGAGGCAACCGTTCCAGGGACCGCCGTTATGAGATGGGGGAAGTGTCCGGAAGGCTGGCAGATCTCTCCATTATCACTTCCGACAATCCGAGATTTGAGGAACCCCAGGCGATTATAGATGATATTAAAACGGGGATACAAAGGACTGACGGGAAATATGTGGAGATCTGTGACAGAAAAGAGGCAATCAAATATGCGATTGAGCATGGACAGCGCGGCGATGTGATTGTGCTGGCTGGGAAGGGCCATGAGGATTATCAGGAAATCAAAGGTGTAAAGTATCCCATGGATGAGCGGGTGCTGATCCGGGAAGTTCTGGAAGAATTAAAGTAGGTGAATACATTTCATGTATGCGAATATTATCGTAGACATTACACATGAAAAACTGGATAAGATATTTCAATACAGAGTCCCCTCCCGTCTGGAAGGGGAACTTTCTGTTGGGATGGAAGTACGGGTGCCGTTTGGCCGGGGGAACCGGGAGACGAAGGGGTACGTCATCGGCCTGACAACGCGCTGTAATTATGAGGAATCCAAAGTAAAAGAGCTTCTGGATATCTCCAGGAGCGGCGTGGCAATAGAAGGAAAGCTTGTGGCACTGGCGGCTTGGATGAAGGAGCAGTACGGAGGAACTATGATCCAGTCCTTAAAGACCGTGCTGCCCATCAAGCAGAAGGAAAATGCCAGGGTGAAAAAGCGGGTCCGCCTTCTGTTGGACGAGGAGGACGGCAGGAAGAAGCTTGAGTACTATCTCGAAAAGAATCAGCGGGCAAGGGCAAGGCTGATGGCCGCCCTTCTGGATGACCATGTGCTGGACTATGAACTGGTGTCCCGGAAACTGAATATCACCCTTGCTGTTGTACGGGCGTTGGAGGAACAGGGAGTTCTTGCACTGGAGACAGAGCAGGTATACCGCAATCCGGTGAAAGGGAAAAGAGAAGCGTGCAGCATCACTTTTACCGAAGAACAGCGGCATGCGGTGGATGTATTCTGGAAAGACTATGAACAGGAGAATTACGGCACATACCTGCTATATGGGGTGACAGGCAGTGGAAAGACGGAAGTGTATATCGAAATGATACGCAGGGCGGCGGCCCTCGGGAAACAGGCCATCGTGCTGGTCCCGGAGATTGCGCTGACCTATCAGACGGTGATGCGGTTTTACCGGAGTTTTGGAGACCGGGTGTCGATCATGAATTCCAGGCTCTCGGCGGGAGAGCGCTATGACCAGATGATGCGGGCAAAAGAAGGCGGCATCGATGTGATGATCGGTCCCCGCTCCGCACTATTTACCCCGTTTCCAAACCTGGGGCTGATCGTGATAGACGAAGAGCATGAGACTACGTATAAAAGCGAGCAGGTGCCCCGGTATCATGCGAGGGAGACTGCGATAGAGAGGGCGGCGATGGAGGGAGCCAGTGTGGTCCTGGGATCGGCAACTCCGTCCCTGGAGGCGATGTACCGTGCAAAATGCGGGGAGTTCTGCCTGCTGGAGATGCCGAACCGATCCGGGATGCAGGATATGGCGGAGGTCTCCACCGTGGATCTGCGGGAAGAGATCAAAGAGGGCAACCGGTCGATTCTGAGCAGAAAACTGCAGGATATGATCGCGGATCGCCTGGAGAAGAGAGAGCAGATCATGCTGTTTTTGAACCGCCGGGGATATGCAGGATTTGTCTCGTGCAGGGAATGCGGACATGTAATCAAATGCCCTCACTGCGATGTGTCTCTTTCGTCCCACCGCAACGGGAAGCTGGTTTGCCACTATTGTGGGTACGAGGAACGCAAAGCGCCTGTCTGCCCTGAATGCGGCTCCCGCCATATCGGGGAATTCCGGGCAGGGACACAGCAGATCGAGGAGCTGGTGAAAACCCAGTTTCCGGAGGCGAGAGTGCTGCGGATGGATATGGATACTACGCGGCAGAAGGACGGGCATGAAAAGATTCTGGCGGCATTTGCCAATGAAGAGGCCGATATTCTGGTGGGAACCCAGATGATCGTAAAGGGGCATGATTTTCCGAATGTGACGCTGGTCGGTGTGCTGGCTGCGGATATGTCCCTGTATGCGGATGATTACCGGGCGGGGGAGAGGACCTTCCAGCTTCTGACCCAGGCTGTGGGAAGGGCTGGCCGCGGAAAGAAAAAAGGCGAGGCCGTGATTCAGACCTACAGCCCGGAACACTATGGAATTGTGACAGCGGCGGCACAGGATTACGAGGCGTTTTATGCGGAGGAGATACGCTACCGGGAGCTGATGGGATATCCGCCCGCGGAGAACCTGCTGGCAGTGCTGGTGAGCTGTGGGGATGAACCGCTTCTGGAAAAGGGATGCGGATATCTCAAGGAGTATGCACTGCGCATTAAAAAAGGCGGGAGCATGGAGATCATCGGTCCGGCGAGCCCGGGGATTGGAAAAATCAACGATGTGTATCGTAAAGTGCTCTATCTCAAATCAGAAAGATATGATACACTGGTAAAGATGAAAAACTATCTGGAACAATACATTGAGGTGAATCCGGGATTTCAGAAGATGAGGATCCAGTTCGATTTTAATCCGATGAATGTATTTTGAGTTTTAGAGGTTCAAAGAATAGAGAAAAGAAAAAAGAAGAAGAATAGAAACAGGGAGGATATTATGGCAATCAGAGATGTAAGAGTGATTGGAGATGAAATTTTAACAAAGAAATGCAAAGAAGTAACAAAAATGACTCTGCGTACAAAAATGCTTATCGGAGATATGTTTGATACGATGTATGAAAAGAATGGAGTGGGACTTGCTGCCTCCCAGGTTGGAGTTCTTAAGAATATTGTAACCATCGATATAGGGGAAGGCCCGATCGTGTTAATCAATCCGGAAATACTGGAGACTTCCGGCGAGCAGACCGGTGAAGAGGGATGCCTGAGTGTTCCTGGAAAATGGGGGATTGTGACCAGGCCGGATTATGTGAAAGTACGGGCTTTGAATGAAGATATGGAAGAGTTTGAGATGGAGGGCGAGGGCCTTCTGGCGAGGGCTTTCTGCCATGAAATCGCGCATTTGTCAGGGGAATTGTATGTAGATAAAGTAGAAGACGGGCTTCATGATGTGACATATGAGGAGGAAGAAGAGTAAGATGAGAGTGATATTTATGGGGACTCCTGATTTTGCTGTTGGTACTCTGGAGTCGCTTGTCCAGGCAGGACACGATGTCTGCCTGGCTGTGACCCAGCCTGACAAGCCAAGGGGCAGAGGCAAAGAAATGCAGTTTACGCCGGTAAAAGAAGCGGCAGAAAAGCATGGGATACCGGTGTATCAGCCGGCAAAGGTCCGGCAGCCGGAATGTGTGGCAGAGCTGCGGGGATACAAGGCGGATGTCATTGTGGTTGTGGCTTTTGGACAGATCCTTCCGAAGGAGATACTGGACATGACTCCGTACGGCTGTATTAATGTCCATGCGTCGCTGCTCCCGAAATACAGAGGTGCGGCGCCGATCCAGTGGTCCATTCTCTGCGGGGAAGAGGTGACGGGCATCACGACGATGCAGATGGATGAAGGGCTGGATACGGGGGACATGATCCTGAAAACAGAGGTGCCGATTACGGAGGAGGAAACAGGGGAAAGCCTGCACGACAAACTGGCTGCGGCCGGTGCAGCGCTTTGCGTGGAGACACTGGAGGCGCTGGAGGACGGTACCGCAGTTTTCGAGCATCAGGGTGAGAGTCCGACTCCTTACGCAAAGATGCTGGATAAGAAGATGGGAAATATTGACTGGGGCCAGCCGGCCGTCCGGATCGAGAGACTGGTACGGGGGCTGAATTCCTGGCCAAGCGCCTATACGCACTGGGGAGAAAAAGTGCTGAAGATCTGGAAGGCGAAAGCGGAACCGCAGAAAGAGAAGGGCGGCGCTGCTTCACCCGGAACAGTTTTGGAAGTGGAAAAAGACTCTTTCACAGTGCAGACGGGCGTGGGAATTCTGCGGATCAGCGAGCTGCAGATTCCTGGTAAAAAACGAATGGAGGCAAGTGCATTTCTGAGGGGTTATACACTGGAAACCGGCACCGTATTTAACTGCGGTTCAGAATGACCGAACCCATTTTGGCGGATGCCGCATTCGAATTGGAGGGAGTAACATGTATTTTTTTGGCTATGATCCAACTTATATATTAGTGATTATCGGGGCTGTCATCTGTATTCTGGCATCCAGCCGGGTGAACCGGGTATTCAATAAATATGCCCAGGTACGCAGCCATTCAGGGATGACAGGAAGAGAAGCGGCGGAGAAAATCTTAAGGGCAAATGGAATAAACGATGTGACCGTGCAGCATGTATCGGGGAACCTGACAGACCATTATGACCCGCGCAATAAGGTGCTGAGACTGTCGGATGCGACGTATCAGTCGGCTTCGGTAGCCGCCATAGGCGTAGCAGCACATGAATGCGGCCATGCGGTACAGCATAACGTTGGTTATGCACCGCTGAAGATTCGGGGAGCGCTGGTGCCGGTCGCTAATTTCGGCTCCATGGCGGCGTGGCCGCTGATTATCATCGGCCTGTTTATCAGCGGCCAGACATCGCTGATTCTGATCAATCTGGGGATTCTGCTGTTCTCTGCGGCAGTACTGTTTCAGCTTGTCACGCTGCCCGTAGAGTTTAATGCATCCAGAAGAGCGGTGAAGGTTCTGGAGAATACCGGAATGCTTTATCCGGAAGAAGTAAGCGCGACAAAAGAAGTGCTGGGGGCAGCGGCCCTGACGTATGTAGCCAGCGCCGCATCCATGATCCTGCAGCTTCTCAGGCTGCTTTTGATCAGCGGGCGCAGGCGTGACTAACAGGTTACTGTTTACAGGCTTGCCTTTAAACAATAACCACTGACAGGAGGAAATGAGATGGCAAAGCCGTTGAGTGACAGAGAGATTGTGCTGGGTCTTTTGATGGATATTACGGAGCATGATGTGTACAGCCATATTGCTCTGGGAAATGTGCTGAGTAAATATCAGTATCTGGATAAGCAGGAACGTGCATTTATAACGAGGGTGACGGAGGGGACTCTGGAGCACCTGATCGAACTGGACTATATTCTCAACCAGTTCTCAAAAGTAAAGGTGAAAAAGATGAAGCCGGTTATCCGCAATATACTGCGGAGTGCGGTATACCAGCTGAAATACATGGACAGTGTTCCGGATTCTGCCGTGTGCAATGAAGCGGTTAAGCTGGCGGTGAAAAAGGGCTTTGCTCCGCTTAAGGGCTTTGTAAACGGAGTGCTTCGCAGTGCTGCACGTGGGATCGGCGCGGTCGAATATCCGAGCGGCCCCGTGGAAGCTCTGTCTATACGGTACTCTATGCCGGAGTGGATCCTAAAGAAGTGGCTGGAGGAATATGACAGGGAGACTGTGGAGATGATGCTTGCAGATTTCCAGAAGGAGAAGCCGTTGACAATCCGCTGTAATACCAGCCGGTGTCAGCCGGCGGAACTGGAGGCCAGGCTGGAAAAAGAAGGGGTGCAGGCAGTGGGCCATCCGTACCTGCCTTATGCCTGCCGCATTACCGGATATGACTATCTGGGCGATCTGGAAAGTTTCCGGGAGGGATTGTTTGCGGTACAGGATGTCAGCTCCATGCTGGTCGGTGAGATTGCAGATCCAAAGCCGGACGATTATATTATAGATGTTTGTGCCGCTCCGGGCGGCAAGTCCATTCATCTTGCGGACCGTCTGGCAGGAACCGGGCATGTGGAGGCACGGGATCTGACGGAATATAAGACAGCACTGATCCGGGAGAACATAGACAGGATGGGGATGGAGAATATCTCTGCGGTGCAGATGGATGCTTCTGTGCAGGACGCCTCATCTGTGTCTAAGGCTGATATTGTGATCGCGGATCTGCCCTGCTCCGGTCTTGGCGTGCTGGGGAAAAAGACGGATTTAAAATACAGGGTTACTGAAAAACAGCTGGAGGAACTGGTGCGGCTCCAACGCAGTATACTGGACGTAGTGTGCAGCTATGTAAAGCCGGGAGGGGTACTCATTTACAGCACATGTACGATTAACCGGACGGAAAACCAGGAGAATGTAAAATGGTTTTTGGCGGATCATCCGGATTTTGCCCCGGAGCAGATGAAAGAGAGCCTCGGCGCGGAACTTCAGAGCGCTGTGGGGGAGGACGGCTGTCTGCAGCTTCTGCCGGGAGTGCACGACAGCGATGGATTTTTTATTGCCAGATTGAGAAAGAAAGGTTCAGCGTAAATAATGAAGAAGGATATCCGTGCATATACATATGAAGAATTGCAGGAGGAAATGACTGCTCTTGGGGAAAAGAAGTTTCGGGCAAAGCAGTTGTATGAATGGCTCCATGTCAAGCTGGCCGGCAGTTTTGACGAGATGACGAACCTCTCGAGAGAACTCCGGGAAAGGTTGAATGAAACATATACGATTCTTCCTGTTGAGCTGCTCGAACACCAGGAATCGAGTCTGGATGGGACGAACAAATTTCTTTTTATGCTTCATGACCAAAATGTAGTGGAAAGCGTACTCATGAGATACAAGCACGGGAACTCTGTCTGTATCTCTTCCCAGGTGGGATGCCGCATGGGCTGCAGGTTCTGCGCCTCCACGATCGGTGGTTTGGTAAGGAATCTTTCGGCATCGGAGATGCTGGGGCAGGTCTACGCGATACAGAGAATCACCGGGGAGAGGGTGTCCAATGTGGTCATCATGGGCACCGGTGAACCGCTGGACAATTATGAAAATTTTCTTCGGTTTATCAGGCTTCTGACCGATGAACACGGACTCCATATCAGCCAGAGGAATGTGACGGTTTCCACATGCGGGATTGTACCCAAGATGCGGGAGCTTGCAGAAGAAGATCTGCAGATCACGCTGGCTCTTTCCCTGCATGGAACGACACAGGAGAAGAGAAAAGAACTCATGCCGGTTGCAAACAAATATGGATTGCAGGATGTACTGCATGCATGCGATGAATATTTTGAAAAAACAGGTAGAAGGATTACCTTTGAGTACAGCCTGGTGCACGGCGTGAACGATACGGATGAAGATGCTGCAGAACTGGTCCGGATCTTAAAGCCGAGAAACTGCCATCTGAATCTGATCCCAGTGAACCCGGTCAAGGAACGCTCATTTGTGAGGCCAAGCAGGAAAAATGCCCTGAATTTCAAAAATAAACTTGAAAAAAGTGGAATAAATGTTACTATAAGAAGGGAAATGGGTGCAGATATCGATGGCGCCTGCGGGCAGCTCAGACGACGTTATGTGCAGACAAACAAAGAATAAAGGAGATATGCTATGAAGACATTTTCCATTACCGACGTTGGTATGGTACGACAAGTGAATCAAGATTATGTCTATACGACAGATAATCCGTTAGGACCTCTCCCCAACCTGTTTGTAGTTGCCGACGGCATGGGCGGACACCAGGCCGGCGATTATGCTTCAAAATATACGGTGGAAGTTCTGCAGAGAGAGCTGAAGCAGAGCGACCAGGAAGACATTGAAAAGGCGCTTGTCTCCGCGATTAAGACCGCGAACCGGGAGATCATAAAAAAGGCCTCCCAGGACTCCCATCTGAAGGGGATGGGAACCACGGTGGTCGTTGCAACGATCGTGAATCAGATGATGTATTTTGCGAATGTGGGGGACAGCAGGCTTTATCTGATCAATCAGGGTATTATTCAGCTGACCAAAGACCACTCACTGGTCGAGGAGATGGTACGTCTCGGCGGTATCAAGCCGGAGGAGGCGAAGCACCATCCGGATAAGAATATCATTACAAGGGCCATTGGGGCCAAGGACAGCGTAGAGGTAGACTTTTATGAGCACCGTCTGAAAAAGGGAGACATCATTTTGATGTGTACAGACGGACTCAGCAATATGGTGGAAGATGAAGAATTATTCCACATCGTACAGGGGGGCAGGGACATTGTAGAATCGGCAGAGTCTCTGGTAGAAACAGCAAAAGAAAACGGCGGTACGGACAATATAGGGATTGTTCTGGTAGATCCGTTTGCGGATGAGGTGAGTATATGTTAAAAGAAGGAGTATTTTTAGGGAAACGTTATGAAATATTGAGCCGTATCGGTTCAGGTGGAATGGCGGATGTTTATAAGGGGAAAGACCATAAGCTGAATCGCTATGTGGCAATTAAGGTATTAAAGAGTGATTTTCGCACAGATGAGATTTTTATCCAGAAGTTTTTAAGCGAGGCGCAGGCGGCAGCAGGCCTGATGCATCCCAATGTGGTAAATGTCTACGATGTGGGGCAGGACCGTGGTTTGTACTACATGGTCATGGAACTGGTCGAGGGAATCACATTAAAGGAATACATTGAAAAAAAGGGAAGACTCACCGCGAAAGAGACGATCAGCATTTCTATACAGATGGTGACAGGTATTCAGGCTGCACATAATCAGCATATTGTTCACCGGGATATCAAACCTCAGAACATTATTATTTCCAAAGAAGGAAAAGTAAAAGTAACGGATTTTGGGATTGCGCGGGCAACCACGGCCACCAATACCATCAGCACCAATGTTATGGGTTCCGTACACTACACCTCGCCTGAGCAGGCAAGAGGCGGCATTGTAGATGAAAAAAGTGATATTTATTCGGCCGGCATCACCATGTATGAGATGATCACCGGCCATGTGCCGTTTGACGGGGACTCTACCGTATCCGTTGCAATCAAGCATCTGCAGGAGGAGATTGTATCGCCTGCGGAGGAAGTGCCGGATATTCCATACAGCCTGGAATGCATTATCATGAAGTGTACGCAGAAGAATCCGGAACGGAGATATCTGAACTGCCAGGCGCTGATTCTGGACCTGAAGCGGTCTCTTGTCAGCCCGGAAGGGAATTTCGTCAATATGTCTCCTTACGCATCCGGATCAGACACTACGGTTGTGATGTCCACGGAGGAGATGGAACGGATCCAGGACCGTGATTACGGCGATGAAGATGATTATGATGACGACTATGATGATGACGATTACGACGACGATGATTACGACGACGATGATTACGATTATGACAGCGACGAGTACGACAGTGATGATGAGGAGGACTACAGAAGGGACAGCAGGAAGAAGAATGATGTGGATCCGAATACGCGGAAGATCATGAAGATATTGATGATCGTGGCGGCGGTCATCATCGCGTTTATCCTGCTTTTCATGATTGGGAAGGCAGCTGGGCTCTTTAAGAGCGGTACCGGGTTGAAGACGACACAGACAGAGAGCAAGGTGACGGTGCCTGATCTGGTTGGCATGACGGAAGAGGAGGCAAAGGAAGCCCTTTCCAAGAAGAATCTGGGCTATCACGTATCCGGGCGGGAGACATCCGATAAGTACGATAGTGGCGTGATTATCCGGCAGGAGACAGATGCCAAGACAAAAGTAGATAAGAATACACAGATTAATGTGGTGGTCAGTAGCGGCAAAGAAGAAAAGACCGTTATGGTTCCGAATGTTGTAGGAATGCGTGAAGACGAGGCACAGAAGATGCTGGACGACGTCAAACTGGTGGTGGATTCCACAGCGGTTTATGATAGCAGTGTAGAGGAAGGGAAGGTTATATCTACGGATCCGGCTTCCGGTGTTGAGGTAAAAGAAGGCACCAAGGTTACAATGACTGTCAGCATGGGCGCTGAGAAGGCCACCGTTCCGAATCTGGTCGAACTGAGCCAGGAAGATGCAGAAGCGGCTCTGGCTGCTGCGGGGCTTGTGGGAAGTGCTTCTGAGGAGTATAGTGATAAGTATGACGCCGGGATTGTCATGTCGCAGAAGACGAAGGCTGATAAGAAAGTGGATGCCGGGACAACGGTTGAGTATGTTGTCAGTAAAGGGCCGAAGGTGGAGATGGTAAAAGTACCCTCGATCATTGGTTACAGCCAGGACGTTGCAATTCAAATGTTGGAAGCGGAAGGCTTACAGGCAGGAGATATTACACCAGAGCCGAGCGAAACGGTGATGGCAGGGTATGTAATCAGGCAATCTGCGCCAGCTGATAGCACGAAGGCAAAAGGGGAAGCTGTTGATTTTGTAATAAGTTCAGGCCCTAAAAAAAATACTGAACCGGAGAATCCAGATAACGGCACCGATCCAGGAAATGGTTCAGGTGACAGTGATACAGAAGGTTATTAGTTTATGCAGGGAAAGATAATAAAGGGAATTGCCGGATTCTACTACGTACACGTAGTAGAATCCGGTATTTATGAGTGTAAAGCAAAAGGTGTATTCAGAAAAGAAAAGGTAAAGCCCCTGGTAGGGGATGACGTCGAGATCGAGATTTTAGACGAGGCGGAGAAGACCGGCAATATTGTCCTGGTTCTGCCCAGAAGGAACGAATTGATCCGCCCCGCTGTGGCGAACATTGACCAGGCGCTGGTCGTGTTTGCGGTGACAGAGCCAAAGCCTCATTTCAACCTGCTGGACAGGTTCCTTGTCATGATGGAAAGCAAGGAGATTCCGGTAGTGCTTTGTTTCAATAAGAAGGACATAGCCTCACAGCCGGAACTCAAAGAACTGCAGGAGATCTACAGCGCCTGCGGATACCGGGTCATATTCACCAGTGCTTTAAACGAGGAGAATATCGGGACTGTAAAGGAAGTGCTTCTGGGTAAGACGACCGTGATTGCGGGACCATCCGGGGTAGGGAAGTCCTCTCTGATCAATCTGCTCCAAACGGAGATCCGGATGGAGACGGGCAGTATCAGCAAAAAGATTGCAAGAGGAAAGCACACGACCAGACATTCCGAGTTAATTACGATAGACGGGAGTTCCTATATCATGGATACGCCTGGTTTCAGTTCTCTGTATGTCAATGATTTTGAAAAAGGGGAGCTCAAGTACTATATCAGAGAGTTTGCCCCCTATGAAGGAAAGTGCCGGTTTAACGGATGCGACCACGTGCACGAGCCGGGGTGTGCTGTAAAAGCGGCCGTGGAACATGGAGAGATTCATACCGTCCGGTATGAGGATTATCTGGAAATGTATCAGGAATTACAGGAGAAGAAGAGGTATTAGCTTATGAAAAATATTTTGGCGCCATCTATTTTGTCAGCAGATTTTAAGGTTTTAGGAGAACAGATACGGATTACATCGGATAATGGTGCAAAGTACCTGCATTTCGATGTTATGGACGGCATGTTCGTTCCCAGTATTTCTTTTGGAATGCCCGTCCTGAAGTCAATCCAGGGGGTAAGCCCCCAGGTGATGGATGTGCATCTGATGGTAACAGATCCGGGGCGTTATGTGGAGGCTTTCCAGGAGGCCGGAGCAGATATTCTGACAGTTCATCTGGAAGCATGTGAGGATGTGCAGGCCGTGCTGGACAAGATCCACGCCTGCGGTATGAAGGCCGGGGTAACGATTAAGCCGGCTACACCGGTGGAGGCGCTGGCGCCATTTCTGGATCAGGCGGACATGTTTTTGATTATGAGTGTGGAGCCTGGTTTTGGCGGACAGGCATTTATTCCGGAATCACTGGACAAGATCAGAAGCCTGCGTTCTATGCTGAAAGAGCGTGGACTGAATACAGACATCGAAGTCGACGGCGGGATTTACCAAAGCAATGTGAAAGAAGTCCTGGATGCAGGCGCGAATGTAATCGTGGCGGGTTCCGCAGTATTTAAGGGAACAATTGCGGATAATGTGACAGGACTGATGGAGATTTTGAAAGAAAATGAGTAAACGAACAGTAATTGTCAGCGGCGGACTATTGGAGGAAGAATTCGCCGTTGATATCTTAAAGGATGAAGAGACTGAATTTATTATTGGTGTGGACAGGGGACTCCTCTTCCTTTACGAGCATAACATCCTCCCCGACTATATCGTAGGAGATTTCGACAGTGCGCCCGAAGAGGTCATTGCGTACTATAAAGAAGAGACAAAGGTTCCGATCCGGGAATTTAATCCTGTGAAGGATGCATCGGATACAGAGATCGCACTGCGTCTGTGTCTGGATCTGCACAGGCGGAATATCCTGATATTGGGGGCAACCGGCACCAGGCTGGACCATGTGTGGGCGAATGTGCAGACGCTGAAGGTGGCCCTGGACGCGGGGGCAGATGCCAGGATTGTGGACAGGCATAACCAGATACGGCTTCTTAAAGAGGAGCTGGTTCTGAAAAAGGAAGAGGCATATGGTCCATATTTCTCCGTATTTCCTTTGGGCGGTGAAGTGGAGGACTTTAATATAACCGGAGCCAAGTATCCTCTGAGCCATCATATGCTGACGCCTTTTGACAGTCTGTGTGTCAGCAATGAAATAGAGGGGGATGAGGTGAGAATCTCGTTTCCTTACGGGACGGTTGTCTTGATGGAGACACGGGACTGATGCTGTATTGGAGAGAAGAACAGGTATATGCAGAGGGCATGTCTTTACTCATAAAGAAGTCTGTGGCAGGCCGCAGAATAAAGATTAAGATACTAAATTATTGGTTGAGCAATGAAGTTCCAAAGTAGCAGAGATAAAAATGAAACCGGCAGTACGGGAAGTGATTTCCTATACTGCCGGTATTTTTTATTGTTTATCTTGTTTGTCACGTTCTATTGTTTCGTTGATTGCTCTGTTAATAAACTGAGTTGCACTTTCATTCATGCTGGCTGCATGTTCTTGGACTTTAGTTCTATGTTCTGGGGTCATTCTTACTTTGACTTCCACAAATTTACTATTATATCTTGCATTGGCTTCTTTACGTGCTGGCGTTAATTTACGACCAGCCTTCTTTTTTTCTTCGCTCATTAAGATCATCTCGCTCGCAGCATTGGCGCCTTGGAGTGAAAAACTCCAATCTATCAAAAATCGCATGTGAATTATAGTGAATTACTCCAACTCGTAAAGGGCAGGAGTAATTTTGTATTTGACCGCATTATTATTTGGCGGTTACGATACTATGCTGCAAGTATCTGCTAAGGTCTTTATCCAGTCGCTATTAGTTTTCTATCTTCTTCCTATACTCCGAAGGAGAGAAGCCTTTCGTCTTATGAAACAGTCTGCTGAAATATAGCGGATTATCGTATCCGACAATTCTTGATATTTCTGAAACAGAATACTGTGTGGTTTCAAGAAGGAGCTGTGCGTTGGCAATTCTTGCGGAAACAATATACTGCATAGGCGTAGTGCCGGTATATTTCTTAAAGCTTCTGATAAACCAGCTGATGCTCATGCCACGGGACTGGGCATATTCCTTGATATTAATCTCGTTGCTGTAATTATCACTAAAATATTGTGCAGCCATATCCATTTCATTATCAAGATATACGTCAGAAAGTTTTCGTTCTTTTTGAAGCTCTCTGTGTATGGAGATTAATAGGTGGCGCATAAGGATGGTCAGTAGTTCTTCGTAATCATCCTGACAACGCTGCAATTCTGATATCATTCTTTTATAGATTTTTTCATATTCTAATGAAGTACCTACAAAGAAGGTGCGCATATTATCTTTGATTCCATATTTTCTCAAAATGTTCTTTACATCACTTCCTGTGAAATGAACCCAGTAAACTTCTGTTTTGTCCTCGCCATAGTATTCATACTTTTGCAGTTCTCTCGGACGGAAGAGCACCATGTTTCCGGCGGTGACGATGGTATCATTTTCTTCATTATCAAAATGAAAGTGAGCCTGCCCCGCACTGATATAGATAAGCTGATAATCTACACGGCCACGGGGACGATAGGTAGGAAGTTTTGGTCTTGTAAGCAGACGATAGGTTCCGCAACTGCCGACAATTAAAGGTCTGCTCTTATCCTTAAAGTCGATGGCGGAGTTGTTCAGATAACCGGAATTTAAATACATATAGACACCTCCGATAGGGATATTTACTTAATCGTTTTCGTAAAAATTATACTTTTTATGATATTGTACCATTTTGTGCATATTCTGTCTATTATAGTTTATGGACAAAAATTGCAGAATACACTAGAATTAAGCTAACAAAAGTGAAAAACGAAAATAAACAGAAAAAATAAAAGTGTGTGGGGTACACCATGTAAGGAGGAGGTTACAATGATCGTACCACGTTATTATGAGGATTTGAGTGTTTTACATGAGAATACGATGCCGGTGAGAGCATATTACATTCCAGCATCAAAGAGAATGGATAATCTTGTAGAGCACCGTGAAGAGTCAGACCGTATCCAGTTCTTAAACGGAACATGGAAGTTTAAGTACTTTGACAGCATCTATGATGTAAAGGAAGAGTTTTACAAGGCGGGATTTGATTTATCAGGATATGCAGACATGAAGGTTCCTGGTGTATGGCAGAACAAGGGTTATGACTGTCATCAGTACACAAACATCAAATATCCATTTCCATTTGATCCGCCATACGTACCACAGGATATTCCTTGCGGCGCATATGTATATGACTTCGAGTATAAGAAGGACGAGAAAGCAGGAAAAGTTTTCCTTAACTTTGAAGGAGTAGACAGCTGCTTTTATGTATGGGTAAACGGTTTCTATGTTGGATACAGCCAGGTACCACATGCCACAAGCG
This sequence comes from Faecalicatena contorta, assembly GCF_001404335.1. Lineage (GTDB taxonomy): Bacteria > Bacillota > Clostridia > Lachnospirales > Lachnospiraceae > Faecalicatena > Faecalicatena contortus_B. The sequence goes on along the minus strand of NZ_CYZU01000003.1, from coordinate 51,490 downwards.
AATTCGACATCACAGAGGTCATCAATGATGGAAAGAACACTATCGCAGTTTTAGTAATGAAGTGGTGCGATGGTTCTTACTTAGAAGATCAGGACAAGTTCCGAATGAGCGGAATTTTCAGAGATGTATATATCTTAAAGAGACCAGAAGCAGGCATACGTGATTACAGAATTACCACAAAGGTATCAAAGGAAGCAGCAAAGGTTAACTTATCCGTAGAATTTACAAATTCAGTAGAGACGAAGGTAACACTTGAAGATAAGAACGGAGCTGTAGTTGCTGCAGACTCTATTTCAGAAAACGGAAATATTGAACTTGAGGTTGCATGCCCGGTTCTCTGGAATACAGAAAATCCTTACCTTTATACATTACTCCTTGAGACTGAGAATGAAACAATCGTTGAATATGTTGGATTTAGAACAATCGAGATTATTGATAAGGTTATCTACTTCAATGGACAGAAGATAAAGTTTCGGGGTGTAAACAGACATGATTCAGATCCTGTAACAGGATTTGCAATCAGCATGGAACAGCTTATGACTGACCTTATCATGATGAAGCAGCATAACTTCAACTCTATCAGAAGCAGTCATTATCCTAATGCTCCATATTTCTACCAGCTTTGTGATAAGTACGGATTTATGGTTATTGATGAAGCGGATATCGAAGCACACGGACCATTCATGCTTTATAGAAAAGAAGATACAGACTACAACAGATTTAAGAGATGGAATGAAAAACTTGCAGATGATCCTGCATGGGAGAAAGCCATTCTTGACAGAGTGCAGCTGATGGTAGGAAGAGATAAGAACAGACCTTCCATCGTGATGTGGTCAATGGGAAATGAGAGTGCTTATGGCTGCAACTTTGAAAAGGCTCTTAAGTGGACAAAGGAATTTGATCCATCAAGAATCACACAGTATGAGAGCGCAAGATACAGAAACTATGATGTGACATACAATTATGACCATCTAGATTTATACAGCAGAATGTATCCTTCCGTTGAAGAAATCAGAGAATATCTTGAGAAGGATGCAAGCAAGCCATTCTTACTTGTAGAGTACTGCCACAGTATGGGTAATGGCCCTGGAGATTTTGAGGATTACTTCAAGCTGATTCAGGAAAATGACCTTATGTGCGGAGGTTTTGTCTGGGAGTGGTGTGACCACGCAATTGACAAGGGAACAGCAGAAAATGGAAAGACAATGTACTACTATGGCGGAGATCACGGTGAGACAGTGCATGACTCAAACTTCTGTATGGATGGTCTTGTATATCCTGACAGAAAGCCTCACACAGGACTTTTAGAATATAAAAATGTATACAGACCTGCGAGAGTGGTTTCTTATGATGAAGAAAGCAGCAAACTAGTTCTTCATAACTACATGGACTTCGATGACTTAAAGGATTTTGTAAATGCTCAGTATGAAGTGACCTGCGATGGACTTACAGTGGATTCAGGAAAGCTTACCGTACCTTCCATAGCTCCTCACAGTGATGGAGAGATGGAAATTAAGATTAAGGTACCGAATAAGGGTAAGGTATTCCTTAAGATTACCTACACTCTTAAGAAGGAAATGGGACTGATTCCTGCAGGACATGTGCTTGGCTTTGATGAAGTAAAGATTTCAAATGAAGATGCAAGAAATCAGAACGCAGTAAAGTGGCTAGAGAAAGAAGCAACACAGTCTGATATGGAAGTATCAGAAACAGATACACAGGTTACTATTCAGGGTAAGTCGTTTACTTATATCTATAGCAAGAAGAATGGAATGTTTGAAACCCTCGTATTTGCCGGAAGAGAATACATCGACAGACCAACGGAACTTAATATCTGGAGAGCACCTACAGATAATGACATGTATGCAAAGCTTGAATGGAAGAAGGCAAAATACGATGAAGCTTACGTAAGAGCCTATGAGACAGACATCAACCAGTCAGCTGAAGGTGTAGAGATTACAGTTAAGACTTCAATGTCAGCAGCAACTGTTCAGAAGATTCTTGATGCAGCTATTACATGGAAAATCGATTGTGACGGAGCAATTACTTCATCTATCCAGGTTGTAAAGGATGACGAGTTCCCAGATCTTCCAAGATTCGGACTTAGACTTTTCTTAAATAAGAAACTTGAAAATGTTTCTTACTTTGGAATGGGACCTCACGAAAGCTACAGAGATAAGCACCAGTCTACAAGCCACGGATTATACAGAGCCAAGGTAAGTGAAATGCATGAGGATTACATCATGCCACAGGAAAACAGCAGTCACTTCGATTGCGATTATGTAGAAATCGCAAATGGCCAGTTCGGTATTGCGGCAGCATCAGAGAAAACATTCTCATTCAATGCATCTGTTTATACACAGGAAGAACTTGAGAGAGCGGCACACAACTATGAACTTGAAGAGTCAGAGAGTACAGTGCTTTGCCTTGATTATGCATTAAACGGAATCGGTTCTAACAGTTGCGGACCGGTAGTAACGGATCAGTATAGATTCGATGATGTAGCATTTGACTTTAATATCAAGTTAGTTCCTTTTGTAAAAGGATAAAATCGAATAACTGCAGGGCGGGTATGGATTATGTTACCCCGGGGAAAATGAAATATCCGCCGGCTGCATTATTATATGAGCAAGGATAATTTCTTCATAACTGTTAGGGTAACGGTTGTGAATACAAAAATGTACAGAGAAGGAGTGATCTTTTAATGGAGGAAAAAAGATACTTGAAGTGGTATAACAAAGTCGGATACGGCTCTGGTGATATCGCAGGAAATGTTGTTTATGCGCTTTTATCAGCGTTTGTAATGATTTATTTAACAGATATTGTAGGACTTAATTCCGGTATCGTTGGAACACTGATTATGGTGTCCAAGATTTTCGATGGAATCAGTGATGTGTTCTTTGGAGCAATGATTGATAAAACAAAGACAAAACTTGGAAAAGCAAGACCATGGATGTTGTATGGATACTTCGGATGTGCCGTATGCTTAGTTGCAATCTTCTGTATTCCTGTTGATATGGGACAGAAAGCACAGTATGCATGGTTCTTTATCGCATATATATTATTAAATGCTGGTTTCTATACAGCTAACAACATTGCATACTCAGCACTTACAGCACTTATTACAAAGAATAACTCAGAGCGAGTTCAGATGGGTTCTATCAGATTCATGTTTGCATTTGGTACAAGCATGTTAATCCAGGCAGTAACAGTTGGTTTTGTAGCAAAGCTTGGTGGCGGTGCTGCAGCATGGAGAATGGTAGCAATCATTTATGCAATCATCGGTGTTATTTCTAATACACTTTCTGTTTTATCAGTTAAGGAGCTTTCTGATGAAGAACTTGCAGAAGGTAAGACAGAGGAAGAAAAGGAAGAGAAGTACAATCTTATTGATGCTTTCAAGATTCTTGTTCACAACAAGTACTTCCTTATGATCTGCGGAACATACCTTTTAATGCAGCTTTATTCAGCAACACTTGGAATGGGTATCTACTTCATGAAGTATGTGCTCGGTGATGAGGGATTATTCGGAACTTTCTCATGGGCAGTAAATATTCCTATGATTGTTGGTCTTTTGGTAACACCACTTTTGGTAGCAAAGTTTAGAGGAATGTACAAACTTAATATCATAGGTTATATTATAGGTACAGCGGGACGACTTGGTGTAATAGCAGCCGGATATATGGGAAATATCCCACTTATGCTTGCATTCACAGCTATCGCAGCTCTTGGTATGAGTCCACTTCAGGGTGATATGAATGCTTTAATTGCAACAACTTCAGAATATACGAGACTTACAACCGGCAAGAAAGTTGACGGTACAATGTATTCTTGTACATCCTTTGGTACAAAGGTTGGCGGCGGTATTGGTACAGCCATCGCAGGCTGGATGCTTGCAGCAAGTGGGTATATCAAGAACGCACTAGTTCAGCCAGAGTCATGTGTGAATATGCTTCATGTAATGTATTTATGGCTCCCAATGATCTTTAACTTATTAATCACATTTGTCCTTATCAAGTTAAATGTTGAGAAGGCAAACAAAGAACTTCAGAAAGAAGCAGAATAATGTCTATGTAAGAGGGGCATTGTCTTATAGGTAACCCCTTTAAGGCAATGCTTTTTCTTAAGCAAAGAAGCTGATAGGTCAAAGCTTAGGAAACAAGAAGAATAATTTGGGAAGAAGTGAGGTTGGTGGCAATCATACCGATCATCAGCATGGCGAGATATTAGCAGCATCTATTAACCTTGATGCAATCGGAATCGTAAAGAAAACATACGATATGAAGATTTCCGCCTACAGTTCGCAGGTAGAGACAGCAAGAAAGGTAACAGGACATCCAATCCCTGCAAAGGAAGAGGAAAGAAGAGCAGGAGATCCATCTACACTTATTGCATCAAGTGAAAAGGCAAAGACCGTTCTTGGATGGAATCCACAGTTTGCTGACCTTGAGACAATTATTGATACTGCATGGAAATGGCACCAGGCTCATCCACACGGATATGAGACAGTTTAGGAGGCGGTCAAAATGATTAACAAGCTTACAGCTTATTGAAGTGGGTTTCTTAAGAAAATAAAAGGGCCATTTCACATTGTGAAGTGGTCTGATTTTTAAAGTATTCAGTTTTCACAAATTGTCCTTTTAGATTCTGCCTGATGCTTATGCACGGATTACATGCTCAAACATAGGTGCGTAGAAATCTAAAAGTACATCTACATAATTCTTAATCTTGCTCATTTTGTTCATCTCCTTTCTTTATCTTACAAGGTCATTATAGGGCGAAAAGATATATAAATCTTGCCAAAAAGCATTAAAAAGTAGACAAAAATTGCAGACGGATAAAACGTCGTATTATTTTGTGCAGGATGTATACCATTAAGTTTATTGGAAAGTTAGAGCGGGCAGGGTAAAATATTAATGATGATATTAATGGGAAAGGAGTGGTTATTTTGCATTTAGAATATAAGGAAACAAAGCGTTTGGTAAAGATATCAGAGAGAATATCGAAGCATGTAGAGCCACACCTTCACAGTGCCTTGGAAATCGTATATGTTACGGAAGGTACGTTGGAACTTGGTATGGGAACGGAGCTGTTTCATATGGAGACAGGTGATATAGGATTTATTTTCCCGGATGTTATCCATCATTACCAGGTATTAGGAAGTGGTACAAGCAAGGCCTATTATATACAAATCCAACCTTCAACGGTTGGCGCTTTTTTTGATAAGCTTCAAAAATTCGCACCGAAATGTCCTGTAGTTACAAAAGAAAAGATAGGTGCCGATATGGTGAACGCTATCACAGCAGTCGCACATACAAGCGAATCAGAGGAAATGGTTGTAGAAGCGTATGTGCAAATCATTCTGGCAAAATGCCTGCCGGAATTATCACTTGTGGAGAAACAGAACGTGGGAAGTACAGACTTGGTATATCAGGTGGTTTCGTATATATCTGCTCATTTTAGAGAAGAGATGTCATTGGAGAAGATGGCTAGTGATCTTGGCGTAAGTAAATATGTATTATCGAGAACGTTCTCTGGAACCTTCCACAGAAACTTCAGCCAGTACCTAAACGACACCAGAATGAACTATGCAGTTCACTGCCTTGAGACAACGAATGACAATATCCTAGATATCAGTATGGAGAGTGGTTTTGATAGTCAGAGAACATTTAACAGAGCATTTAAGGACAGATATCATATGACTCCAAGCGAATATAGGAAGAACTGCAAAGGGATATGATGTTTAAATAACTGGTAAAAATACAGGTGTTATATTATAATTGTGTCAATGAAAACTTCTATATGAAGACTTACTTCCGGGCAATAAAGGAGGGAACACTAATGGCTGATAAAATTGTTCCAATAATTATAGTAATGGTTCCTATTATCTTCTTCATCTGTAGATTCTCCTAAAATCAAAAAAGCACCGAAGTTGTCCCATAAGAGAAAGCTTCGATGCATTCGGTGAGAAAAGATATTCCAGATATTTTAATTGATGAGCTGGCTAAAAATGTGCTCAAGGAATTCTTTAAAATTGTAGCTGTTAGATACTTAGACTATTTCACTACAATTTGACCGCATTATTATTTGGCGGTTACTTTACATGAGGTAAATATAAAGATATATTATTATCAACTATTTTTCGGATTTCATCTAAAATTCTGTTCATCTTATTTCCTCCCAATAAACTTTTAATTTATCACCGGCTCTATTATATTTCATCCAGATAAAAAAGTATAGAGAGATTTCTCTCGCTCCGATGGAACAGCAGCTTCAAAACCGTGCTGACCTGTTCATCCGTCACATTCTCTGGGTGGGGGAAATAGCTTTCCAGCATTGCCCGTCTGGTGCAAAGCCGGTGTGTCTGTTCCTTTCGGGTCAGCATCTTTATCTGGTGCTGCAATATCTTTTCTTCATGCTGCGCCCGCCGGAGCTTGGCTTCTCCCTTTGCTATCTGCTCATTCAGTTTTTCCAGCTCTTCAGGGAACGCTTCACGGTCATAAGGCTTCGGGAAAGTGCCGCCGCCAGCTCCATGATAGGGAAGCGGATAAACAAAATCCCGTTGCTGTCCGGGATTCCATCTGTCAGAATTTCGCCCAGCAGACGGGCATACAGGATTTTGGCTGTGCTGCTGATTGGGAGCTTCACCACAGCCCTCGGCAGCGGAACGCAGGGCGGAACAGATGGAAAATAGAGAATCATTTAACCGCCAGAAGAATTGGCAGGGAAATATAGAATATGCATGCAGTTGGGATGAATGTGCCCAGAAGAATCATTATCTGTTGGAACAAATTATTGACAAAATAGAGAGGAATGGATATAATATCAATATACAAATTTTTGAACAATGGGGGATCGTTTATGGATGTAGATGGGAGAAGTGTATTATATCAGAAGATAGGCGTTACAATCAGCAATATGGCTCTTAGTCTGCTTTCTAAAAACGTGGGGGATCGGATTCACTCTATTTCCCAATATCAGGAGGAATTCGGTGTGTCAAGGGGGACGATTCAGAATGCCATTAGCTACTTAAAAGAAGTCAGAGCAGTGGTGCTTGCCCCTCATGGACATCTGGGTACATATGTAGAATGGATTGATTATGTAAAATTGCAGGAATGTTGTGTGGCACAGGGGTTAATGGGCATTATGCCGCTTCCTTATTCCGTAACTTACGAAGGTTTTGCTACTGCGATGTACGAACAACTGAAGAATCTGCGGTTTAATATGGCATATGCAAGGGGCGCTGTAGGGCGTATGGAACTCGTTGAGTCGGGGGTTTACCAGTTTGCGATTTGTTCCCAGTATGCAGTCGAACACGAAATGAAGATTGGTAAGAATATAGAAATCGCCTTAAACTTTGGTGCCGGGAGTTTTTTGTCACGGCATGTCCTGCTGCTGAGAGACCAGAATCAGAATGGGATAGCGGATGGTATGAAGGTGGCTTACGACAGTGATTCTCTGGATCAGAGTCAGATTACAAAAAATGTCGTAAAAGGGAAACGGGTTGAACTGGTGAATATCCCAACCCAGCAGACCGTCACCGCACTTTTGGAAGGCACAATCGATGCAGGTGTATGGAACTATGATGATATCCTGGAGAACCATCATCTGTACAATCTGAAAGTGGTATTCCTGAATGCATCGGAATATAGTGATTCGTTTTCTACGGCTGTTCTTGTGATCAGGAAGGATAGTGGTTATTTAAAAAAGGTTTTAGAAAAAAACATCAGTGTAAGCATGACTTTAAAAATTCAGAACGAAGTTCGCAGCGGAAAGCGCCATCCGTTTTATTAAGGAAATGTGTCTGGCGCCTATGTTGTTTTTTTTGATAGTACAAAAAAATGTACTTTATGTCGTAAGGTAAACGAGAAGTGGATTATGTAATCCGTTTCCAAAATATTTTTTAATTAAAAGTACAAAAAAATGTATATTAAAGGAGGAGCAGATGAACGAGATGGAAACTTTGTACGAGAGGTTAGCAATCCTGGAACAGGGGGGATTGATCACGCCTCATGTATCAGAACAGGTGAAGAAGATCATTGGGTTGGTTTTCGAGAGAAAGGAGCGGCCGGATATGGAGAAATTGGAAATGTTTACGACCCATATCGCAATGGCGATTCAGCGTATTTTAAACGGAGAGCGTGAGAATCCGCTGGATGATGCCGTGCTTGCAGGGCTCAGGGAAGAGGCTGTTTATCCTGATGCAGAGAGGTTTGCCCAAAACATTTATGAGCATACTGATATTGAGTTCCCGGAAGTTGAGAAGGGATATTTGGTAGTCCATTTATGTAATCTTTTTTCATAAAAAAATAAGAAGGAGGAAGAAAAGATGAAAATTGCAATTGGAGGAATGCAGAAAAATGAGATGCAGCAGGAAATTTTAAAATGCTGCCCGGATGCGGAGACGATCATCACAAACGATATGAATGCTGTATCTATGATGAAGAAAGGGGAGGTAGATTATTATATTGGTGCTTGTGAGAGCGGAGGCGGTTCTGCGATTTCAATACTGATTGGTCTGCTTGGCTACAGCAAATGCTGTACAGTCTGCAAAAATGGAGGCAAACCAAAAAAAGAAGAGATTGAGAAGTTTGTAAATGACGGAAAGGTCTGTTTCGGTATGGCGGTGTCACACATTGACATCACAGTGCCGGTGCTGATGCAAGTATTAATGGAGCATGAGGAGAAGTAATAGGAAATAGTAACAAGGCGAACAAAGAAAAGAGGAAGAAAATATGGAATTAAGTATTGTAAATGTGATAATTGTTATGCTTGTATGTGCCATGGCAGCTTTTTTATCCCATATGGGAATGGCAGTTTTTCATGATGGAATCCGTCCGGTCATTCCGGAATACATTGAAGGACGTATGCACAGAAGTGAGATGGCGTCCATTGCATTTGGATTGAGCGTTGGGTTCATCGCATCAGTTGGAATCGGAAATGCACTGGTAACTAATTTGCTGAATCCATGGCTGCTGTTTTTGGCAACAGATATTATTGGAATTGCGTCTCCGAAGAAATGGCTGGCCCCGATTCTCGGCGCGTTGTGGGGTCTGATTTGCATGACAGGAATCGGCGGGATCAATGCGGTGTTGACAGGAATGCCGGTGGATCTGATTACCGCAATGGGAGATGTCGGAACTTATGTTGTGACCGGTTTTGCATTATTCCCAATCGTTGCAATTATCATGCAGTTTGGAATAAAGACAGGAATTATAACCGCTGTGATTGTAATGGTATTTCGCTTTGCCGGACCTGGTTTCTCCACAATCAGCGGGGATGCCTGGACAATGATGATAGGTGTGATCGCCCTGGTTGCACTATGTATTTGGAAAGACTTTAAAAATAAGGAGAAGAGCGTGACAGAAGATTTGAATATTTTTTCAGAAAGAACTGAAAGAATCAAAAAGAATCTGCCATTTCTCATGGTTGCAGGGGCATTGATTGCAATCGCTTGTAATGTACATGTTTTGGCAGGTTCCGACGTGTCTATGTTTGACTTGTCAAAGGCCTATGCGATGAAAGATTCTGCGGAGGCAGCTACGTTGATAAAGACTGTTGCTACGAATGAATTCATGAGGGCACTGAGCTTTATTCCGTTGATCGCGACAACAGCAGTTACAACGGGTGTGTATGGAGTTGCCGGATTTACATTTATCTATGTTGCAGGTTACCTTTGCCCGAACCCGATCGTTGCAGCGATTGCAGGTGCGGCTATTATATTAGTGGAAGTTATGTTGCTTGGCCTAATCGGAAAATTCCTCGGAAATTTTCCATCTATGCGTGATGCATCTGATAATATCCGCAGTGCGATGAACACCTGTGTTGAGTTTGCATTGCTGATCGGCTCTATTGCGGCATGCTGCACGATGAGTGCCTCTACTTCTGCAGGAGCTGCAGGCGGTTTTGTTATCGGCGGATGTATATATTTGATTAATGAGATGACCGGACGTAAGATCATGCGTATGGCGATTGGACCAGTCGCAGCAATCGCAACTGGAATTATTTTGAATCTGACCTATTTGATTGGATTGACTCCTTTGGTATAAAGCATATGAAAGAGGTGGAATCATATGATTCAGACAGTAAATGGGAAGATTTCCCCGGAAGAATTAGGAATTACGATGTGCCATGAGCATTTGGCGCTGGACTTGTCCCCTGTGAGAGGGGACAAGGATTCCGACTTTGATGATACAGAATTGATTTTGGATGAAATTCGGAAAATGCAGGCATATGGGGTGAAATCCGTTGTCGAAGTAACTTGCAATGATATGGGAAGAGACGTAGAGAAGCTGCGTATGTACAGTAAGGCGTGCGGTATTCATATTATTGCGGCAACCGGATTTTATTTGGAGGAATACCATTCGGATGCGGTTCGGGAGGCAAGCCCTGAAGAATTAAGTGAAATTTTCTGTAAAGATATCCTGGAAGGAATTGATGGCACAGATATCAAAGCAGGCGTCATCGGTGAAGTTGCATCTGGAAATCCAAGTATGGGGCCAAGCGAGAGAAATGTGCTGATTGCTGCAGCTTTGGCCGGAAAGCAGACCGGACTGGCCGTAACGACGCACTGTCAGCTTGGAAGACTGGCAATGGAGCAGGCCAGGCTGTTTGAGAAGTACGGAATGGATCCTGCGAAAATTGTGCTGGGGCATTTGGATCTGGCAAATGATCGAACGTACTATGAAGAGGTTCTGAAAACAGGAGTAAATATCGGATTTGACACTATTGGAAAGACTGCATATCTAAGTGATGAGGTAAGGGCAGATAATCTGATGTGGCTTTTGGAACGAGGCTGGGAGGAACGAATTGTACTCTCTCAGGATATTTCGCGAAAAAGTTATCTGTCAAGCAGAGGCAAATATTCTGGATATATGACAGTGATGAAAGATTTTGTCCCACTTTTAAAAGAATGGGGAATTCAGCCAGGGACATTGAACAAATTATTGATAGATAATCCTGCCCGGATTTTTGATAAAGTGAATTGAGGTGATGATTACGAAGACATATCCTTTACAAAGTCTTACGGTTGAAGAGGCTGCAAAGTTTCAGTTTCGGATCGTGGACTGTATTACAAGAGAATTAAGCGGCCGCGAAATGGTTACCAGAGGAGATTTGGGAGTGGTGTGTGGGAAGAATAAACCGGTCATCACACAGAAAGCAGAAGCGGTAATTGCAAACATATTTGGCACGGAAGCATGTATGCTGGTGCGCGGGGCCGGGAGCGGGGCAATCCGGTTGGGACTTCACGCAATACTCAATTCGGGAGACATGATTTTGGTTCATAAGGCTCCAATTTATGATACTACGCAAACGTCTTTGGATATGATGGGAATCTACAAAGCAGAGGCAGATTTTCATGATGCCGGGGAAATTCATAAGATAATGGAAGAAAAACCGGAGATAAAGGCAGTATTAGTACAGCATACAAGACAGTGTCCAGAGGATCATTATAATTTAAAAAATGTAATTGAGACAGTAAAACGAGTCAGGCCTGTTCCCGTACTGACTGACGATAATTATGCGGCATTGAAAGTCCCACAGATCGGAGTGCAGTGCGGTGCTGATTTATCCTGTTTTTCGTCATTTAAATTGCTTGGCCCGGAGGGGGTCGGAATTATTGTAGGTAAGCAGTGTTACATAGAAAGATTGATTCAGGAGAACTATTCGGGCGGAATGCAGGTGCAGGGCCATGAGGCATTGGATGTACTTCGCGGTATGGTCTATGCCCCTGTGGCGCTGGCACTGGAAGCGCAGGTGAGCGAAGAATGTGTCCGCAGGCTGAACGAGGGAGAAATTCCAGAAGTAAGACGGGCGTTTTTGGCGAATGCACAGTCGAAGGTTATTTTGGTTGAATTTCGAAAGGAAATAGCAAAACGAGTTTTAAAAGAGGCTGAAGCATTAGGGGCAGCTCCATATCCTGTGGGATGTGAGTCAAAATACGAGATGGTTCCGCTTTTTTACCGGATTTCCGGTACATTTCGTAAAGCAGATCCGGCGCTGGAAGAGCGTATGATCCGTATCAACCCTCTTCGGGCAGGAAGCGATACGGTAATGCGGATTATAAAGGAATCTATAGAAAGAGGAAAAGTATGTTTGTAGATCAAATGTTAGAAAAGAATAAAAAGCTGCTTGAGACGGCGTTTGCATTACAGCAAAGCGGGCAGATCATGCCGGATTCCTATGTGATTGATATGGATACCTTGCTGGACAATGCGAGAAAAATTCTGGATGAAGCAAAAAAACAAAATATAAAACTATATTTTATGCTGAAACAATTAGGAAGAAATCCATATATAGCAGAGAAACTGGTGGAAATGGGATACGAAGGAGCTGTTGTGGTAGATTTTAAAGAAGCAAAGATCATGATGGACGCGGGAATTCCGATTGGAAACGTGGGACATTTGGTACAGGCGCCGAATGCTATGCTCTCCGAGATCGTAGCCTATCATCCGGAAGTGATGACAATTTATTCCCTGGATAAGGCCGCACAGATTCAGAAGGCAGCGAAGGAACTTGGAGTGTTCCAGGGCATTTTGCTGCGGGTTTATAATGAAGACGATATGAGTTATCAGGGGCAGACTGCTGGCTTTTTGCTTCGGGATCTGCCGGAGATTGCAAAAACAATTATGGACGATTACCCAAATATTGAGATAAAAGGGGTCACTTCTTTTCCGTGTTATCTGTATGACGAAGAAGCCGGGGATATTCGGCCTACTTATAATCTGAATACAGTAAAAGAGGCTGTTGAAATTCTCCAAAAGCTTGGTATAGAGGCGGAAATCGTCAATACACCGTCTGCTACTTGTGTCAGGACATTGCAGATGATGGCGGAATTAGGCGGAAACTGTGGAGAACCGGGACACGGAATGACGGGGACAACTCCTATGCATGCGGTACAGGGAATGGAGGAAACGCCATGTGTTGTATATGTAAGTGAGATTTCCCATAATTTTGACGGAAACGCATATTGTTATGGAGGCGGATATTATCGAAGATCCCACATGAAATCGGTATTGGTGGGAAAGGAACTGAAGTCAGCAAAGAAGCTGGATGTGATACCGCCATCCTTAGAGAGTATTGATTACTATCTTGGAATTTCAGAAGAGTGTGAGATCGGAGATGCGGCCATCATGGCATTTCGTTTCCAGATTTTTGTGACCAGGAGTGACGTGGTTCTGATTCAGGGAATTCAAAAAGGACATCCGAAAATCATCGGGATTTATGACAGCATGGGAAGGGTGAAAAAATGAGCAGAAGATTTGTCGTAATTGTGTTAGATGGATTTGGAATTGGTGCAATGAATGACGCGGTGACAGAGAGACCGGGGGATGAAAAGGCGAATACGCTGGGAAGTATTCTACGGGATTGCCCTGATCTGAAGCTTCCGAATCTGGAGCGGCTTGGACTTATGAATGCTTTTGGAAAAGAAAGCGCTAAAATGAAGTTTTGCAAAACAGCGAATTATGGAAAGTCTGAGCTGATGCACTTTGGGGCGGATACTTTCATGGGACATCAGGAAATCATGGGAACTTTGCCGAAGAAGCCAACCATGCATCAATTTCAGGAAAAAGTGGATGAAGTATATTATCATCTAAAAGAGAATGGACACAAAGTCAGGATTGTCAGCCGAGGCGGACTGCGCTACATAGTTTGTGATGACTACGTTACGGTTGCAGACAACCTGGAGGCTGATTTGGGCATGTGCTATAATGTGACAGCTCCGCTGGATTTTATTTCGTTTGAAAAGGAGTATGAGATCGCCCGGCTTGTCCGTGAGGTTGTGACTGTCGGGAGAGTGATTGTGTTCGGCGGAACAGGCAATACAATGGAAGATTTATATAAGGCGGAGGAAATAAAAGAAGGTAAGTTTATTGGGATTGCATCTGCAAGATCGAAATCTTATGAGTATGGATACCAATGCCTTCATTTAGGCTATGGTGTAGATAAAAATGTGCAGGCTCCGACGATTTTAACCAAAGCGGGAGTCCCGGTTACTTTGATTGGAAAGGTGGCGGATATTGTTGCCAATGACAGCGGAACAAGTATCTCCTGTGTGCCGACAGAAGAATGTATGCGGCTGACACTGGATGCCATAAAAAAAACAGACAGAGGGTTCATCTGCACGAATGTGCAGGAAACAGATCTGGCAGGTCATTCACAGTCTTCTGTGCAGTACCGTAAGATTTTGGAACAAGCAGATGCAGGACTAGGCAAATTGATTCCGGTTCTGGGAGAAGAAGATATACTGGTTGTGATGGCGGATCATGGGAATGACCCGGATATCGGGCACAGTAAACATACAAGGGAATGTGTTCCACTGTTGATATATAAAAAGGGAACCGAATACAGAAACCTGGGGATTCGCAAAAGTTTGTCGGATGTAGGGGCCTCTGTTTGCGAATATTTTCAAACGAATGCACCCCAGAACGGCAGAAGCTTTTTAGAACAGTTATGTTAAGTTAAGGCTTAAAAGAGAAAGTGAGCGTAGAAAAAGAAAATGCAAATAATCAGAAATGTGCAAATTAAAAGAAACGGAGAGATTTGCACATTCGATTATCCGCATAACCACTACACTTTCAAGTCATTTGAAATATAAAAACACTCATTTTTACAAGAAATTTACCACGATTGAATGAGCCTTGATATGATGATAAAACCACATGGGGATAGCACAGAATAACTGTATATCTCCCGGTTTTCATTTATGCAATATGATTATTTCACTCTGATTTCAACCACTTTCAGCGCGGTAAAACGGACGCAGGCATAACTTAGAGATATAAGCGTCATAGAACTTCAAAATTCCTTTAACCGCCTTTTCATTTCCAGCAGACGTTTTACAAATTACCCTAATGAGGGATAGCCATAATCTTTTCTTATTTGTTAATTCTTTTCTATAACCCCAAAATATCAAACGGAATATCACACTTTCATAGTGCTACATGCAAAGTGATCGAAAACTACAGCCAGAGCTATGGCTGCCCGGCTTGCAACAGCCTGCCGGGTATCAAACGCTGCTTTTGCTGGGCGCACATACGTCAATATTTCATTGATGCCGTCCCCAAAGGGAAACAGTATGATTACAGCCAGCCGGCAGTACAGGGAGTCCAGTACTGCAACCGGTTATTCGCCATCGAGGATTCCATTAACAAGAAATATCCCGGTGATCATGAAAAGCGGAAACAGCTGCGTCTCAAGAAGGAGAAACCCATTCTGGAGGCTTTCTGGCCGTGGCTGGATCAGCAGAAGCCGGTCCGGAATACCCGCATGGACAAAGCGGTGAATTAGGAGCCTGTCAATTCTAATAAAGACATTTCGAGTCAGGAATATTTACGAAATTTATGCAAAGAGTTTTCAGGAATTACTTTCAGACTAAATGATAAGAGTATAGAGTCTGCTGATGGAATGTTAGAACAAGTAGGCAATAATTTCGGCGGAAGGGATCAATGTAGTATCAGTATAGACCTTACGACAGATGAAGGAGATGCAGGACGAGGCTGCCCAGAAGGCTGCTATGGAAGCTGATTCAGATATGAGGACAATTGCGGCTTCATCAGCAGCTCTTAATGTTGCGGCCAATGGATTAGGTGAAACATCGGAAGGGAATGCAGAAGGCTGGGGTTGAATGGAAAATATTGCAAACAGAACTTTTGAATATGCCAGATAATCTTAATGAGTACAATGAAATTTATCTAGGTAATCTTAGAAAATGTCGGATTTGCGAAAAGATAAAACATGGACAGTGATTTAAGAGAGATTTACAATAGACGTAAAATGAGTAACAGCTATAAGGTACTGCTTGATACAGCTCAGGTGACCAATTAGATTTGTGGAAGAGAGGAATTGACAGATGAAACTGACAGATTTAAGAGTAAACCATGTGAAGAACCCATTGGGATTTCAAACGATCCCGTTAAGTTTTTCGTGGAAAGTAACAGAAGCCGGAGAGGCAAAGCGGATGGAGTCTGCCAGATTACAAATCTTTAATGGAGACACTCCTGTTTTTGACAGTGGAGAAAAAAGAGGGATGAACAGTCTGGATTATAATGTAGATATTTCTCTGATGCCGAGGACACATTATACATGGACGGTGGAAGTGACGGCAGATAACCGACAGAAAGCGGAAGCGACAGGGCATTTCGAAACAGGAAAGATGGAAGAGAAATGGACTGCAAAGTGGATTGCACCACAATTGGGAGACGAGGAAATACAACCAGTATTCAGGAAGTGTTTTAGAGTGGATGAAGCAATTGTGGGAGTTAATGCAAGATTGTACCTGTGTGGACTTGGCGTTTATGAAGTGTATCTCAATGGACAGAAAGTCGGGGAGGAATATCTTGCGCCGGGCTATCATTCTTATGACTTTCATCTGCAGGTGCAGACATATGATGTGACGGATTATCTGAAAGAAGGAGACAATGAAATTCAGATTTGGCTGGGAAGTGGATGGTATAAAGGTCGTCTTGGATTTGACGGCGGATATGAAAATCTGTATGGAGAGTTTTGCTGTGCGATGGGAGAATTGTATGTTGAGCGACGTGATGGAGACGGAGCGAAAACAACTGAGCTTGTTGTATGTACGGATGAGACATGGGAATACACACAGTCACCAATTGAATTCAGTAACATTTATGATGGAGAAATTTATGATGCAAGACGAGAATATGCAGTGCATCGTGAGACAAGTCAGATAGGTGATATTGCGGAAAATGCAGCAGAAAATGGAAAATGGAAATTGGTAAATCTTCGTGTTCCAGAAAAATGTGGACCGCTGAAAGACCGGTATAGTCTGCCGATTGTAAAGAAAGAACACTTTGAACCAATCGAAATCATCCGGACTACAAAGCAGGAAAATGTGTTGGATTTCGGACAGAACCTGACCGGCTGGGTAGAATTTGATTGTCAGATGCAGGAGGGGATGCAGATTCGTCTTACAGCATCGGAAATCATGCAGGATGAGTGCTTTTACCATGATAATTTTCGGACGGCAAAAACAGAATTCGTTTATATTTCCAATGGAAAGCAATCTCATGTAAGACCGCATTTCACGTTCTATGGATTCCGTTATATGAAAGTAGAATATCTGGATGAGAAGGGAAATATTCTGGCAGATCGGAGACCGTCAGAGGAAGAGCATTTTACAGCATATCACCTGCGCAGTGATTTTGATGAAATCGGCAGTATTATAACGGGGAACAAAAAGGTAAATCAGCTGTTCTCCAATGCAATGTGGGGGCAGAAGGATAACTTTCTGGATGTGCCGACTGACTGCCCGCAGCGTGATGAACGTCTTGGATGGACCGGAGACGCTCAGATTTTCTCAGAAACAGCATGCTATAACATGTACATGCCCGCATTCTATCGAAAATATTTGTGGGACATGCGTGCGGAACAAAGTATTTTGGGCGGCTCAGTGCCCAATGTAGTCCCAAGATTAAAACAAGGAATGGTTGCGGAACATGGAAGTTGTCCATGGGCAGATGCAGGAGTAATTATTCCATGGAATGTCTATCTGCATTATGGAAGTAGAACATTGTTGAAAGAGTGCTATCCGGGGATGAAAGACTGGGTGGATTGTGAGCGGAGAAAAGAAGAGGCGCTGGGAGGGCTGCATCTTGTCAAAGACGGTTTTCATTTTGCAGATTGGCTGGCACTGGATAATCCGCAGCCGGGGCCGTTTGGTGCAACAGATGCACTTTATATTGCAAACGCATACTACTATAAATGCACGAAGAGTGTGGCAGAAGCAGCGGCAGTGCTGGGATATGAAATAGATAAGCAGGAATACGGAAAATTGGCGAATGAGATATTAGCAGCGATTCAGAAAACATATTTTGATGAAAATGGATTGTGTATCTGTCATACGCAGACAGGTTCGGCAATTGCAGTTATGTTTGGCTTGAATCCAAATGAGGATGCACAGAATAGAGAAGGAGAGGTGTTATATGCCCGCGTGAAAGAAAACAATGGGCATCTAAATACCGGATTTGTCGGAACAACGATGCTCTGTCCTGCATTGACAAAGACGGGACACAGCAAAACAGCAGCAGATCTGTTGTTGAATGAGGAATTTCCGGGCTGGCTTTACAGTGTCAATCTGGGAGCAACGACCATATGGGAGCGTTGGAATTCAGTGGAGCCTGACGGACATCTGAACCCAGAGGGGATGAACAGCCTAAACCACTATAGCTATGGCAGCATTGCAGCGTGGATGTATGGAGATCTTTGCGGAATCCGACCAGTGGAGGCCGGATTTAAGAAGGCTGTGATAGAACCACATGCAGATGCAAGATTGGGGTTTGCTGAAATGAAGCTGGATACAGCAGCAGGATTGTATCGAAGCAAATGGAGCTGTAATACAAACGGAACGGTGTTATATGAGATTGAAGTACCTTTTGATGCGGAGGCAGAATTGATGATAGGAAACAAAAGGTGGACATTGCCAGCTGGAAATTATACATTTACAACAGAGAAGTGAAAAGGAAAGGGAAAAGGATATGAAAACATGTGAGGTAAATATGCGTGATCCATTTGTTATGGTACATGGGGGAATGTATTATTTGTATGGAACGAGGAGTGAGTCCTGCTGGGGACCGGCAGACGGATTCGACTGTTATGTCAGTGAAGATATGGAGAACTGGGAAGGCCCGATAGAAATCTTCCACAGACCAGACGGATTTTTTGCTGATCAAAATTACTGGGCACCGGAATGTGTGTACCTGGAAGCGGATGAGGAAGCAGGAAGAACAGAGGGACCATGGAAACAGATGGAGGAGCCAATCTTTCCGGAAAACGGAGGACATGGAATGATGTTCCGGGATGCAAAGGGGGAACTACTGTTTACGTTACATTTTCCAAACGATAAATATAAAGAACGTCCGATGTTTGCCAGAATGAATCTGGAAGACGAAAAATTAAGATTGAAATAGTATCAGTCAAAAAAAGAAAAGTACTGGTATGGTTGTTTGAAAGAAGGAGAAACAAATTATGAAAGAACTAAAATGGAACAAACAATGGAAATTCTGGCCGGATAAAGATTCATTTGCACTTGTGTGGGATATTTCGGAAATTGCAAAAGAAATCACATTGCCGCATGATGCCATGATTGAAAATCCGGCAGATCCGAACAGTTTGAACGGAGGTAATACAGGCTTCCGCGATGCAGAGTGCTACACTTATGTAAAAATGCTGTTTGCACCGGAGGAATACAAAAATCAGACAGTTATGATAAAGTTTGAAGGTGTTTACATGAATGCATTTGTTTCTGTAAATGGGCAGATAGCAGCAAAAAGTCCATTCGGTTACACGACATTTTATGCGGAAATCAGCGATTTTCTAAAATATGGAGAAGAGAATGAGATTCGTGTACAGGTAAGAGCAGGAGCGATGACAAACAGTCGTTGGTATTCCGGTGCTGGTATTTACAGAGATGTATATCTTCTGGAGTCGGGATTAACCTATCTGGTGCCGGAGGGTGTGCAGATTAAAACGGAGAGAATAGAAGACGGGTATGCCGTGCTTCAGATTTCTTCCGAAGTAAAAAACAGAAATCATACTGTGAAGGAACTGGTTCTGGAGACCGCAATTGAAGATGCTGATGGACGCGTTGTTACATCTGAGAGAACGAGCCTGGCTTTGTTTGATCAGGAAATGCGAAAATTATCTCAGAGAATTACGGTAGATGCTCCACAATTATGGAGCGAGCACTCACCGATCCTTTATACCTGTGTAAGCCGTCTGTTTGAGAAGCAAGCAGAGGAACTTATTCTTTTAGATGAAAACAGAGAAATATTTGGAATACGTACAGTTCAGGTTGATGCAAGAAGAGGATTTTGCGTAAATGGAGAAATTGTCAATTTGCGTGGCGGATGTATTCATCATGACAGTGGACTTCTGGGAGCAGCTACGTATGAGGATGCTCAGTATCGTCAGGTGAGAAGAATGAAAGAAGCTGGATTTAACGCAATCCGAATGTCACACCACCCGATGGCTCCGGCGATGCTTCGTGCCTGTGATGAGTTGGGGATGTATGTGATGGACGAGACATTTGATATGTGGAATCGACTGAAGTCCAATTATGATTATGGTTTGTATTTTCAGGAGTGGTGGGAAAAAGATGTAACTGCCATGGTGAGAAAAGATTTCAATCATCCATCGGTAGTGCTTTATTCCATTGGAAATGAGATTCCGGAAATTGGAACAAACGGCGGATCAAAGACGTGTTATGAATTAAGTTCTAAGGTAAAAGAATTGGATGACAGCAGATTCACATTAGCCTCTGTCAATGGTGTGTTTGCTGCTGGAGATCAGGTTCCGAAAATCATTGAGGATGTTGTTGCTGATTTGAGCCGGGAAGGTAAGATTGAAGGGAATGTAAATAATTTCATGACTTTAATGGACACGCATATGGATAAGATTGTTGTACATGATGCAATCACGGAAAGACTGGAAAAAGCAGCTGCATCTACCGATATCATTGGATACAATTACATGACAGCACGCTACGAGATGGACGGAGAGAAATACCCGAATCGTGTAATTGTAGGAAGCGAAACCTACCCTCCTGAAATCGCAAGAAACTGGGCATTAGTAGAGAAATTACCGTATGTTATCGGAGACTTTACATGGACAGGATGGGATTATATCGGGGAAGCAGGCGTTGGAATTCCGGCATACCAGTGGGGAGAAGGCGGTTTTGGTGCTACATTCCCGGCACAGCTTGCATATTCGGGAGATATTGATATTACCGGATTCAGAAGACCGGCATCGTATTACCGTGAGGTTGTGTTCGGCATGAGAACGATACCTTATATTGCAGTACAGAATCCATACAAATACGGACAGCCTATTATTAAGACGCCTTGGGTGATCAGTGATGCGGCGGCTGCATGGAACTGGAAAGACTGTGAAGGAAAACCGGTAGTCATAGAAGTATACGCACCGGGAGAAGAAGTAGAACTTTTGGTGAACGGAGTATCTTGCGGAAGAAAAACGTCAGGAAAAGAAGTGGGATTTCGCACATTGTTCGAGACAACTTATGAACCGGGAACAGTAGCCGCAGTTGCATATGAAAACGGAAAAGAGATTGGAAGATATGAACTGAAAACTGCAGAAAAAGCCTATAACCTTGTTCTGAAGCCGGAAATATATCACGGATTAAAGGGGAGAGAACAGGAATTGTATTATATTGATGTAGAACTTTGTGATGAGAAGGGTATAATTGTAACAGATGATGATCAAAAACTGAATTTGTCTGTTGAAGGCGGAGCAGAGGCAGTAGGATTTGGAAGTGGAAATCCGAAACCAAACTACAACTTTAATGATGGCGTTACAGAGACATTTAACGGTCGGGCACTGATAATATTGAAGAAAGTCAGCGATGAGTTTGTGATTGTGAAGGTGGCGGCAGAGAATGGAAAAACAGCGGAAGTTTGTTTAAAGACAAATGAATAATTAAAATGTATATATTCAGTATGAGAAGTTGTACCAAACCTGTAAGGGATGTATTATCGGTTTGGTACAATTTGCAGTATAAAAGGTGGGAGGGCTTATGAAAAAACAGGACAAGAAAATCAGAGATTTACTGGATCAGATGACATTAGAAGAAAAAGTTGGACAGCTTCAGCAGTGTGGACCTTCACTGGTAGGGGCATTTGAAGTAAGTTTTGAAGAATTGCTGGATATGATGTTTGATGGCAGAATCTCTCAAGAAGAGTTTGGACGGCTGATGGCAACAGCAGAACAGGATTTCCATGAAGAAGATCTCAGAGCAGGGAAAATAGGATCTTATAATGGAGTTGGTGATGCTGCTACAGCTAATCGTCTGCAAAAAATAGCTGTGGAGGAAACGAGACTTGGAATTCCGTTACTGTTTGGATTCGATGTGATTCACGGATTTCGCACGATTACCCCGATTCCTCTTGGAGAGAGTTGTGCGTGGGATCCGGATCTGTGGGAACGCACAGGGCGGATGGCCGCTGAAGAAGCA
Source organism: Faecalicatena contorta (assembly GCF_001404335.1). GTDB lineage: Bacteria > Bacillota > Clostridia > Lachnospirales > Lachnospiraceae > Faecalicatena > Faecalicatena contortus_B. Next base: position 29,499 of record NZ_CYZU01000003.1, on the reverse strand, counting down.
ACAGCAGGCGGGGTTCATATGACGTTTGCGCCGATGGTTGATGTGGCGAAGGACGCACGTTGGGGCAGAGTCAGCGAAGGTGCCGGAGAAGATGTCCTTTTAAATGGACTTTATGGAGCGGCAAAAGTGAGAGGTTTTCAGGGGGAGAATCTGGCAAAAGAAGATGCAATGGCGGCATGCGTGAAGCATTTTGCGGCATATGGTGCCTGTGAGGCAGGACGGGATTACAATCGGGTGGATATGTCTATGCAGCGTTTATGGGAAGAGTATCTGCCGTCCTACAAAATGTGCATTGATACAGGAGCAAGAGCGGTAATGCCTGCGTTCAATGATATAAATGGAGTCCCATGTTCTGTGAATCCATGGCTTCTGAAGAATGTACTGCGAAAGCAGTGGGGCTTTGATGGTATGACAGTCAGTGATGCCAATGCGATTGCAGAGTGTGTAAACCATGGAATCGTGTCGGATAAGCGTACTGCTGCAAAGGAAGCGCTGGAAGCAGGGGTGGATATGGATATGACGTCCAATAGTTACAGTGAGTATCTGGCTGATTTGATCCGAGACGGTGAAATCGGGGAAACAGTACTTGATGAAGCAGTGTCAAATATTCTTCGCGTAAAATTTGAGTTAGGATTATTTGAGAATCCATATAAAACAAGTGAAGAACGTGAGTCAAAAGCATTTATGAAACCGGAATACCGGGAACTGGCGAGAGAAGCTGCGACAAAATCTATAGTTTTATTAAAGAACGATACACATGTTGATGCATGTAGTAGTGAATCCGAGAAGGCAGAGAAGATTCTTCCGTTGCAAGATGGAACACGGTTGGGGATTTTTGGAAAGTTGGCAGCAGACAAGGGAGAAATGACTGGTGCGTGGGCAATCGGTGCGAACCCGGAAGATTGTGTGAGTTTGCTGGAAGCCTGCGAGAAGCAGGGTATAGCTTATCAGTATAGTGATGAGGATAACCGGATAGCAGACATTGTATCAGAATCTGATGTACTGATTGCTGTACTTGGAGAGAAAAAAGATCAGAGTGGAGAGGCGGCAAGCCGGGCTGATATTACTTTGACGGAGGAACAGCTTGCGTTGGTACGTAATCTACTGGCAACAGGAAAACCGGTCGTGGCAGTGCTATTTAATGGGAGACCGTTGGCAATTCCGTATGTGGCAGAACATGTACCCGCAATTGTGGAAGCATGGCATCCGGGTGTGGAAGCCGGAAATGCTTTGTTGGATATACTATTTGGTAAGGTCAATCCAAGCGGAAGACTGACGACAACCTTTCCATATGCAAGCGGACAGTGTCCGACGTATTATGCACATATCAATACAGGACGTCCGGGCGGAAAGTCAAAGTTTACATCGAAATATCTGGATACACCGCTGGAACCTGTATTCCCGTTTGGTTACGGATTAAGTTATACGCAATTCGAATATCTGGATCAAGGAATGGAGCGAGAAGGAGATGTATTTCGGATATCGTTAAAAGTAAAAAATATCGGGGCCAGGGACGGCCAAGAAGTCGTACAGTGTTATATACAGAATAAGACGGCAAAACGTGTACGCCCAGTGAAGGAACTCAAAGCGTTTGAAAAAATCAACATCAAAGCAGGTGAGACTGCAGAGGTGAACTTTGAGATACCAATCAGTGAACTGGGATATTATGACTGGGATATGCAGTACATTACAGAATTACAGGACATTTCATTCTATATTGGAAGTGATTCACAAAATTGTATAAAAATTGATATGAATTAGTTTTTATAAATATAAAAATCTGTCCCGGTAATCAATCGGGGGCATGCCGTAATACTTCTTGAAAATATGTCGAAAAGTGCCGGCGTCGGAATATCCAAGTTCCTCGGCAATCGCAGCAACTCATTATCGGATAAGATGCCGAAGAAAACTCATCTGAAGTATATCCCGAATTTCATCTAGGGTGTGTGGAATATTCAGACTTCGCTGAGGGTAGTTGAAGTACAGTTCTTTGAAAATATATTCCAGTTCAAATGCTATGGAGAATTATTGCATTCCCCTGTCTGAAAGCAGATGAGATTGCTATACTGAATTTAGATGAAATGAGAAAGGGGGAATAGAGAATGTCAGAAATTGGAAAATGGATTACGAACGAAACATCGTCACCATTTTATGCGAGAAAGAAATTCACAGTTGAAAAAAACATAAAAAAAGCAGAAGCGAAAGTCTGCGGGCTGGGACAATTTCACTTTTATATCAATGGGAAGAAAGTGGAAGATCACGAACTGGATCCGGGGTGGACGGACTATAAAAAGCTTATACAATATGTGACGTTTGATGTGACCAATTATTTGAAGAACGGAGAGAATGTAGCAGGTGTAGAAGTGGGGAATGGATGGTTCATCAAAACAGATGAACATTATACATTTAAGTTCCCGGAATTTATGCCGCCGAATCCGAATCCATATGAGCCGTTTGGAAAATATCTGATGCTGGCATTGAAAATGACAGTTACGTATACAGATGGTACGAAAGATGTGATTACTGCAGATGATACATTTACTGTAAAAGAGCATCCGATTGTGATGAGTAATGTTTATGGATCAGAGACGATGGACGGTAGACTCGTACAGTACGGATGGAGCACAGCGGAATTTGATGATTTTGACTGGAAGCAGGCGGTGATTGTAAATCAAGAAGATGTGCCGAAGGGAAGTCTCCAGAATCAGTTTCAGCCTGCGGTTCGGGTGATTCATTCGTATGAGGGACAATTATTGAATGAAGTGAATGGACGACAAATCTATGATTTCGGTCAAAATATGTCCGGTATTCTGGAATTCGAGGTGAAAGGTCATGCCGGAGATGTGGTGAAATGTTATCCGGCAGAGAAACTTTCGGAAAACGGAGATGTGGATCAAATTGCAAAGAACTGGGTGACAGTAGACTCCTGTATCACGTATATTATCGGTCAGGATGATGTGTGGGAAACATTCCGAATGAAATTCACTTATTTTGCAGGAAGATACATGGCGGCAGAGAAAATCTCAGCAGCACAGACGCCAGCAGAAATAGTGCTTCGCAGTTTTTGGGGACATGCAATCAGCAGTGCTAGTGAAACGAATGGAACGTTTACCTGTGATGACGAACGCTACAATCAGATTTATAATCTGGTTGAAAAGGCGGTAGAGGCAAATATGGTCAGTGTCCATACGGACTGCCCGACGATAGAACGTTTTGCATGGCAGGAACCGAACCATTTAATGGCACCGTCAATCATGTATATGAAAAACGGGCGGAAACTGTGGGAGAAGTTCTTGACGGATATGCGGATTGCACAGCATACCGGAGCAGACTATTTTCTGGATTTTGAAGGAAATAAAGTATATCCGGGAGAAGGAATGATGCCGTCCCAATGCCCGTGCTATATTCCAAATGTTTTACCGGTTCCGGGAATGGGAAGTTTCTACGACATCATTCCATGGGGAGGTACATCCATCTTGGGCACGTATTGGCACTATCAGTTTTATGGTGATGTCAAGATAATTGAAGACAATTATGACGCAGGGATGCGTTACTTAAATCACTTGAAGAAAAAAGTCAATACAGATGGCTTCATCAATCACGGTCTGGGAGATTGGGGAAACCCGCGCAATGAACTGGTAAGAGAAAATATAGAAACAGCATATTTATATGCAGATACAACAACTCTGGCAAAATTTGCACAAGTCCTTGGCAGAGAAAAGGACAGGGAAGAATTGCAGGAGTTTGCGGACAGAATTAAACAGAATTACAATGAAAAACTGCTGATTCAACATCCGGATCATGGATTCTGGTGCTATCGTGCATGGGATCATCCTGATGAAATCTTCCTTACGCAGGCTTGTGAGGCACTGCCGCTTTACTGGGGATTGGTGCCTGAGGATAAGAAAGAGGATATTGCAAAAGCACTCTGCTATACATTCGAGAGGGATCAAGCATTTATCAGTGGGGAAATCGGGTTGCCGTATGTGATTCAAACCGCAAGGGAATATGGTATGAATGACATTATCGGTAAGTTCATTTTGAAAGAAGAACATCCGAGTTATTATGCATTTGTCTTAGATGGAGAGACTACACTTGGAGAATACTGGGAATCGAATCCGAGAAGTCACTGCCATGATATGATGGGACATATTATTGAGTGGTTCTACAATGGAATTGCAGGAATTCAGGCAGAAAAGCCAGGATTTAAACAGATTAAAATCCAGCCATATCTTCCGGAAAGTATTGGTGAGTTTATATGCCATTATCATTCTATAAATGGTTTGATTGAAGTTCATGTGAAAAAAGAAGGAAACGATGTCCTATTGGAAATTACAATTCCAAAGGAGATAGAATGTAGGATAGACACTTGTAATTTAGAGTCGGCAGGAAGAAAAATAATAACTGCTTTCAGGGAAAGGTAATGATAATATGCGAGATTTTGAAAATGCGAGAAACCCGATCCTTCCGTTGGAATATCATGTCCCGGATAGCGAAGGTCATGTAATGCCGGATGGAAAACTTTATATTTATGGAAGTTTTAACTGACACATATTTCCGATGGGGACGAGCTGTATTTCGTTATGTAAAGAGTGAGAAGGAATGGACAGAAGTGGAACTGACCTGTGTAGGTAGCGGAACTGTGACGATACTGATGAACGGAAAGAATGCCGGAATTGTATCTGTATCAGAAAATGGAAAAGAAGAAGTATCCAGCGCGATTGTGACAGCAGCGCCAATCCGGATGTCGGCGGGAGTGTATGAATTATGTCTGAGATTTGAAAATCCAGAGAAACTGGAAATACTTTCCATAAGATTGAAGTAGCTGACTTTAAAAGTATATTCAGGAAAGATAAAAAATGTCGGATGTATAAAAAGAAATGTCGGAGAAATAAAATCAACATGAAAAAATGTCGGATTTCAAATAAGAAACAACATGGGATTATCTATGGAAAGGAAGTAAACTAGAATTATCTTAAAGAGAGGTAAGATAAAAAGAAACTTAAGGAATTAAGGAGAAAAGGAGAGTAAGACAATGGCTAATGAAAACACAACAATGAAGAAGCCGGAACAGGAAGTCAGTACTGCTTTTAAATGGTTTCATGCTACTTCTGTAAACGGAGGTGCAATGCTGATTGCAGCGGTACTTGCAAGTTATCTTTCAGTTTACATGACAGATACATTAAAAATTCCGGCAGCAATGGCATCAGGAATTATGTTTATCTCTACATTATGGGATGCGATCAATGACCCAATGATGGGGGTTATTGCAGACCGTACCAAGACAAGATGGGGACGTTACAGACCATATATTTTTGCAGCACCGATTTTGTTGACAATTTTTGCTACATTGCTTTGGATTGACTGGGGATTCGAGTCTACAGTTGCAAAAGCAGCATATGTATTGATTATGTATATCGGATATGGTATGACAGTAACAATGTATACAATGCCACAGATGGCGATTCTTCCGGCAGCAGTCAAAAATAATCAGACAAGAAATGCGATTATTACAATGGGTGCAGGAACATGTGCATTTATGTTCACAATCGGAAATACATTTACATTGAATATTACCGGATTCTTTAACAGCATTGGATTCAGCAATGGTTATGTTCCATTGATGTTGATTTGCGGAGTGCTTGCATTTATTTCTTTCTGGGGACTATTTGTTACTTCTAAAGGGCAGGAAAAATATCTGCAGCCGGCAGAAAAAGGAAATCCAATGAAGAGTATCAGTATGGTACTGAAGTATAAGGAAGTAATCCCGAATCTGATTGCATGGGTAATGGCTTCTATGGGATACGGAATGATGTTTGCAACATCTGTTTACTATATGATGTACTACTGGGCAAGACCGGATCTGATTGGTGCTTATATGGGAGTTATTTCCATCGGAGCATTAGTTTCTATGATGGTTCTTATGCCAATCGTATTGAAAATCTGCAAGTCAGGATCAAAAGCGTTGATTGTTTCACAGGCATTGTCAATCATTTGTTATGTACTTCTGTTCTTTACAGGAAAGACAAACTTTACATATCTTTGCGTGTTAACATTTATTTCATCTGGCTTCTCTGCTATGCAGAATGCATTGGTAAATGTACTTGTAAATGATACAATTGACTTCATTCAGTTGAAAGAGGGAAAATCTGCAAATGGTGTGATTGCATCGATTAAAGGATTTGCACAGAAATGTGGTAATACAGTAGTAAGTTCCGGTATTCTTGCAGTTCTTGCAGCATCCGGATATATTGCAGGAGCAATTGGACAGCAGCCGGAATCAGCGATGTTTGCTTTGAACTTCTTGAAATTCGGAGCACCATCTATCACAGGAATTATCTTAATTCTCTGTGTAGCTAAGAACCCGATTGCAAAATATGCAAAAGAAATCGAAGATATGAAAGCCAAAATGGATGCAAATGAGTAATAAGAAATAGTGTGTTGAAAAAGTCTCTCCGGAAACAGGGAGACTTTTTAACAAGAAAAGAGGAAAAGTTATATGAAAACAACAGCAGTAAATCCATATCTTCCTTTCTGGGAGACGGTTCCGGATGGAGAACCGCATGTATTTGGAGAAAGAGTCTATATATACGGAAGTCATGACCGATTAAATGGTACATCATTTTGTGAGGGTGACTATGTTTGCTGGAGTGCTCCGGTGGATGATTTGGGGAATTGGACATGCGAGGGGACGATTTATCGGAAGCATCAGGATCCAATTAACGGTGCACCGTACGAAAAGCAAATGCCGGAGTTTGAACCCAGCTTTTTCGGTGCAGGGACACGATTTCTGTATGCACCGGATGTAACCAAAGGACCGGATGGAAGATATTATCTGTATTATGCGTTGGATACAGTAAATATCATTTCAGTGGCAGTATGTGATACTCCGGCAGGACAATATGAATTTTTGGATTATGTCAGAAAAGAGGATGGGAGCATTCCGCAGGTGGGACGTTGGTTTGATCCGGCGATTCTATGTGAAGAAAGTGGAAATTATCTATATTACGGATTTTGCCCGCCAACGCGTTTCCCGGGAATGGAAGAATTGGATATTCCGGGCGGCATGATGATAAAGCTGGCTAATGATATGCATACAATCATCAGTGAGCCGAAATGTGTGGCAAATGGAGTCGGCACGGCGAAAGGAACAGCTTATGAAGCACATCCGTTTTTTGAGGCATCCAGTATCCGCAAATACGGAGAGTGGTACTACCTTGTGTATTCCAGCCTGCAGGGACATGAGCTATGTTATGGGATGGCAAAAACTCCAGAGGGTCCGTTTGAATATAAGGGCGTGATTGTATCTAATGGGGATATCGGTTATAAAGGAAATACACTTCCAGTGAATTATACGGGGAATAACCATGGCGGTCTTGTGGAAATCGGTGGAAAACATTATGTTTTCTGGCATAGACATACACATGGAATCGCATTTTCCAGACAGGGATGTGCAGATGAGGTGCACATACTGGAAGACGGAACAATTCCGCAAATTGAGATCACAAGCTGTGGGCTGAATGGAGAACCACTTCCTGCAAAAGGAAGATATCTGTCTTATATCGCATGTCATCTCACAGAGGAAGATCAAACAAAAGTAGGTCAGGTCGTAATGGGCGGTCCGGGGCAGCCAGTGCCGGAATTACCGGAGGAAATGCCGTATGTGACTGAGGAAGCCGATGCACAAGGGGAACATGGTCTAAAACCGTTTATACGGAACTTGAAGACTGGTGCTGTGGCAGGATATAAGTATTTCCGGTTTGACGGAGATGAGACAACAATCGCATTAGAACTGCGTGGATGCGGTACCGTAGAAGTACATCTTGATACTCCGGATGGAGAGAAAGTTGCAGAAGTTATAGTGGATTCATGCGATTGGAAGATTGTAGATACAAAAATGGAATCATGTGAAGCAGTTCATGCATTGTATTTTATTGTAAAAGAAGGGTGTATGGATTTTGCCGGATTTGAAATAACTATTTAATGTGTTAGCAGTTGTGGGGGGTGGCTTGGATATAGTAGCGGATTCGAGGGCATATACACCAGTAGTCTTTACAACTGCTAATGCATTAAATTAGTTAATTTGTCGAGAATGGCACAAACATGTTTTCGGTAGTCTGATTCTGTTTCCGATATTCCTGGGGTGACATTTTATAAGTCGCGCGGAATACACGAGAGAAATGATCTGCCGAGTTGTACCCGATCTGTTCGGCAATTTCACCGACCTTTAAGTTTGTATTCAGCAGATAATCGATAGCATCTGCAAGACGGAGCCGCTTGATCAGCTCAGTGAATGTATATCCTGTATTCTGCTTGATCAGTGTGCACAGATGTGGTTCACTGTAGTGGAAAAGCTCTGCAAGTGAAGACAAAGTCAGGGTTTGATAATTATGCTGTATATACTGTAATACAAGTGAAAAATCTGACCCCATTTCATAATTGTAGAACTGGATTGTCTGGCTGTAGTTCCGAAGCAGTGAAGAAAACATCAGATTCACATAGCTGATACAGCAGGCATTGCTGTACATATCTTGTTTGTAGGACTCAATCATCATATAACGAATATATTTTTTTAGAGCAAAATTATCCTGCGTAAAAAACATCAGATAATTGGATTGATTTTCGCCCTGAAGAATCATACGGAAAAAATAGGATAACAAATCTTTCCGGGACATTAACGAAAAGAATGTTGTATCAAAGGTACTCTTACGGATACAGATTGTAAAAATTGTTGAATCGTCCTCTAACAACATATCATGAGCGGATCCGGGGGCAATGATACACAATTCCCCCTCGTGAAGAATATGTGTCTCGTTTTCAAAAATAAAAGTTCCATGACCACTGGAAACAAAATTAATCTCAAAATAATTATGTTTATGCTTGTAAGGGCGTGTATACCGAGGGTGTCGGATAACAAATACATCTCTAGTGTTTGGAATAAGTGCATTTTCCATAACAGTGACATCCAGTGGTGCACCACCGTACAAAGAAAGAGAAAGTGGAAGGGAGTCCACGATTCGATCAAAATCTTCGTCAGTCATATTTTCAAAATTTCCGGTTAAGGAGGGTGTGGGAGCTACTTCGGACAGGAGCCCTTTCTGGTAAAGATATGCTGTCATTTCCGGGAACTGCATACGGTTGCCGGTACGCTGATAATAGTCTTTCATGTGGTTTTGAAATTCTCCGTAAGTCATGTAGTATGGCATATGTAAACTCCTTATTGATAAAATAATATTGTGTTTTCTGTTTACAGATTCACGTAGTCGTGTATGGATGTATTGTATCAAAAAAACAAAACAAGAGCAAGATGACAGTATTAAAATATGTCGGATAGAAAAAAAAACTACATGGAAACCTTTCGAGATTAAACGTAAGATAAATATATGATGTGACTAATTGTGAATAATGAAAGATGAGGAGAAAATGATGTTTGATTTTAAGGCAAAGCCATTTTATTTGAAAGATGAGCAGGTGCAATGGGTAAACGATACATATGAAGGAATGTCTATTAAGGAGAAAATAGGTCAGTTATTCTGTCCAATCGTATTTACAAAAGAGGAGGATGAACTTCGCAAACTGGTGCAGGAAAAACATATCGGAGGAATGCTTTACAGAGAAGGTCCGGGAGAAGAACTCCGTCAGGCGCACAAGATATTGCAGGACGCGGCAAAAATTCCGCTTTTGACAGCATCTAATCTGGAATACGGTGGAAATGGATCAGCTGTTGAGGGAACATACTTTGGACGCGAAATGCTTGTGGCCGCAACAGGGGATACAGAAAAAGCGTATCAGCTTGGTAAGGTGAGCTGCAGTGAAGGTGCGGCGGTCGGTGTGAATTGGTCGTTTGCTCCGGTTGTGGATCTGGATCAGAACTATCACAACCCGATCACAAATGTGCGGACATTTGGAGATGATCTGCAGACTGTCATTGATATGGGAAAAGCCTATATTAAAGCAGCGGAGGAAGAAGGTGTGGCGACATCCGTAAAACATTTCCCGGGAGATGGCGTGGACGAGAGAGATCAGCATCTTTTGACAAGTGTCAATTCATTAAGCTGTGAGGAGTGGGATGCGACATATGGAAAAATCTATGAGGAAATGATAGAGGCAGGTACATTGACCGTAATGGCGGCACACATCGCAATGCCGGCTTATGAGGAATATTTCGACGGTAAACCATGTGAAAAGATTATTCCGGCAACATTGTCAAAGAATCTTATGATACATCTTCTGAGAGAAAAACTTGGCTTTAACGGACTGATCACGACAGATGCGACTCCAATGGTAGGTTTCTGTAGTGCAAGTGATCGTGCAACGGCAGTACCTTTGTCCATAGAAAACGGATGTGATGTCTTCTTGTTCAACCGGAATATGGAGGAAGACTATCGGTTTATGACGGAAGGATATGAAAAAGGAATTCTTTCAGAGGCTAGATTGGAAGAGGCAGTAAAACGAATTCTGGCAACAAAAGCGGCGATGAAGCTGCCGGAGAAAAAAGCGGAAGGAATTCTTGTGCCGGGACCGGAAGCTCTGGAAATATTGAAATGTGAGAAGCATGATGTGTGGGCAAAAGAATGCGCAGATCAGGGCGTTACTCTTGTGAAGGATACACAGAATCTTCTTCCGATTTGTGCAGAAAAGCAGAAACGTATTCTTTTGGAACTGATGGGAGACTTCCCGTCCAATGAACGAGTTTGGACATATTTTAAAGAAAAGCTGGAAAGCGAAGGGTTTGAAGTTACTGTATATGAAAACGAAGGCTTTGAGGTGCTGGAAGACACCGTAGAAAACTTCAAACACAGATATGATCTGATTCTGTATCTTGCCAATATAGAAACGGCATCAAATAAGACTGTATCCCGTCTGAACTGGCATACAATGTTTGGACTTGGAAATAATATGCCGTGGATGGTACATGAGATTCCGGCGGTATTTGTCAGCGTGGGGAATCCATATCATTTGTTGGATGCGCCTATGTTGAAAACATTTATCAACGGATATTGCAATTCGGAATATGTAATGGATGCAGTCATTGAGAAGATGATGGGAAGAAGCGAGTTCAAAGGAACTTCTCCGATTGATCCGTTCTGCGGAAAGATGGACCTGAAGTTCTAAAATCTGACAAAAATAAAGCGAGGAAGACATATATGAAAATAACGAACGTTAGAATAAATGGAATTGAGAATCCGGTGGGATTTCTTTATGAGCGGATTTCTTGTTCATGGAACGTTGAGGATACGGAGAGTCAGAAGCAAACCAATGTGATAATTGAGGTTAGTGAAAAAGTTTCTTTCGAGACAATTTTATACAAAAAGGAAGGCGAAAATCTATGCCAGAGCGGAGAAATTCTTGAGATGGAATTAAAACCTCGAACTACATATTATTATCGTGTCTTTGTGGAAGGAGAGCAAGGAGATCATGCGACAAGTAATGTGTGTACCTTTGAGACAGGAAAAATGGATGAAGCATGGGTCGGAGACTGGATTGCCTCGGCAGCGAAGGATACATTTCATCCAATACTGACTCGTACATTTTCTGTAAGCAAGTCGGTAAAAAGAGCCAGAATGTATATCTGTGGTGTGGGATTATTTGAGGCATATATAAACGGAGAAAAACTGGGTAATGAATATCTGATGCCGTACATCAATCACTATGAAACGAATCTTCAGGTGATGACACTTCCGGTTGCAGTGGAACTTCTGAATGAAGAAAATGATTCAAAGGAAGAAAGCAGAGATATTCAAATAGATATTTTGCTCGGAAAAGGCTGGTATATGGGTACATTCGGTCTTGAAATGAAGGAACATAACTATGGGGATCGTATGGCTGCAATCGCAGAAGTGTATTTGGAATACACCGACGGAAGTGAGGAAGTGATTGCGACGGATGAAACATGGAATTACTGTGGATCAGATATTGAAGATTCCGGTATTTATCTGGGTGAAATTTTGAACCGTCAGCTATGGGAAGAACAAGAGAATCCATTGAAACAGGTGGAGGTATTGAAACATCCGGAAGCAGAAGAAGGAACGAAAAATCTAGAAAAATCACATTTAAGTGACCGGCTCAGTCTTCCTGTTATTGTAAAGGAACAAATAGAGGTACAGGAGATTATTCAGACTCCGGCGGGGGAAATTGTGTTGGATATGGGGCAGAATTTTGCCGGATTTGTAGAATTTACAGCGGATTTTCCGGCAGGGACAAAGATTGTACTGGACTTTGGAGAGATTCTTCAAGAAGGCAATTTCTACAATAAAAACTATAGAGATGCAGTCTCTCAGTTTGTTTATATATCGAATGGAACGAAAGAAGTGGTACGTCCGCATTTTACATTCTACGGATTCCGCTATGTGCGCGTGACCGGATGGCCGGGAATGCCGGAACAGGATGCATTTACCGGAATGGTGATTTATTCAGATATTCACAGAACAGGATATATACAGACAAGTAATCCGAAAATCAATCGTCTGTATGAAAATACTGTCTGGGGATTGAAATCGAATTTCATTGATATGCCGACAGATTGTCCGCAGAGGAGCGAACGATTGGGTTGGACCGGCGATGCACAGGTATTTGCACCGACGGCAAGCTATCATATGGACACAAGAGCATTTTTCCACAAGTTTGCAAAAGATCTGAGAGATGAACAGGTTATGCTGGATGGTGGAATGCCGAATTTCCTGCCGAACCCGGGACATAAGGAAAGTGCCGGAAGTGTGTGGGGAGATATCGCAACATTTTTACCGAATACAATGTATACATATTACGGTAACCTGGATGAAGCTGAGTATTGTTATCCGATGATGAAGGACTGGGTGGACGCTATTGAACGCAAAGATGCTACACGCGGTGAGCGGAAGTATTTGGTTGATTTCGGCGACACCTTCGGCGACTGGCTGGCATTGGACGGTTCGACACCGACCAGCTTCAAGGGGAGTACCGATGATGTGTACATTTCGACGATGTATTATTACCGTTCTGTCCAGATTGTGCGTGAAATGGCAGAACGCCTGAAGAAGTGTGAAGATGCAGCGTATTACTTTGAAATGGAAGAGAAAATCAGACAGGCAGTTTTCCGTGAATTCTTTACACCGAGCGGAAGACTTGCTATCGACACACAGGCGGCTTATGTAGTTGCATTAAAATTCGGGATATATATTGACAGGAATAAAATCATTGAACAGTTCAAGCTTCGTCTGAAAAAGGATTTGAATCAGATTAAATGTGGCTTTGTCGGAGCACCGCTTCTGTGTACAGTGCTTGCAGAGGCAGGAGAATATGAACTTGCATATGATTTTCTGCTCAAAGAAGGATTCCCAAGCTGGCTTTACAGTGTGAATCTGGGCGCGACAACCATCTGGGAGAGATGGAATTCCGTGATGCCGGATGGAACAATCAGTGATACGGGAATGAATTCCCTGAATCATTACGCATATGGTTCCGTTATGGAATTTGTGTATGCACATGTAGCGGGAATTCGTCTGTTGGAGCCGGGATTTAAGCGTGCTGTAATCGCACCGCATCCGGATATCCGTCTGAGAAATGTTGCCTGCACCTATGAGTCGGTGAATGGTTCTTATGTATGTGACTGGAAGATAGAAGAGGATGGTATGTTCACAGGCCATATTGAGATTCCATTCAACTGTGAAGCAGAGGTAGAACTGCCGGGATATCCGGAAGGAAAACAAATATTGGGGGCGGGAACTTATGATTTCAGCTACAGGCCTGAAGAGGATTTGAGAAAGCCGTACAGCAGGGAAACAACACTTGGAAGACTTGCACAGGATTCGAAGGCAATGGGAATACTTGGAAAATATGCACCGGCACTTGCAGGAATCGCTGCATCAGGAGATCCGGAAATGGGAGCGAAATCTTTGGAGGCACTGTCTCATATGGGATTTCTGCCGTTTGATCCGGCACAGTTGGAGACTGCAATTGAGGAAATCAGAGAATTGATCGTAGAATAATTACGCAGTAGTTTGAGTTTTAGCTGACCCAAAATCAAGTGGAGTAGGAACAGATAGAAAAAATGAGGAAGATATTAAATATGAAAGCATTTATTTTTGATTTAGACGGAGTAATCGTATTCACAGATAAATTTCATTATCAAGCATGGAAGAAAATGTCGGATGAGATGGGAATCTATTTTGATGAGACAATTAATAATCGTCTCCGTGGTGTAAGCCGGGCAGAAAGCTTGGAGATTATTTTGGAACGATATGAAGGAAAACCATTGAGTGCAGAGAAAAAAGCAGAGCTAATGGAAGAGAAAAATAATACCTATCGTGAGTTACTTGCAACAATGACACCGGCTGATGTATCTGATGAAGTCAGAGAAACATTAAAAAAACTGCGTGAAGCCGGATTTAAATTGTCTATCGGATCTTCCAGTAAAAATGCAAGATTTATTTTGGAAAAAGTAGAATTGCTGGATGCATTTGATGCAATTTCAGATGGAAATAATATTACGCATTCAAAACCAGATCCGGAGGTGTTCATCAAAGCAGGTGAGTTCCTAGGAATTGAGGCAAAAGAATGTGTTGTAGTAGAAGATGCTTATGCGGGAATTGACGCAGCAAAGGTAGCAGGTATGACAGCGGTAGGTATCGGGGACGCAGCAAGCTATGAGAAAGCGGATTACAAGATATCAAAGTTTGACGAATTACTGAATATTTGAAAAAGGGAGACCAGCTATGAAAATAAAAGAGTTAGTTAGTCAAATGACATTAGAGGAAAAGGCAGGGATGTGTTCGGGACTGGATTTTTGGCATCTTAAGTCAGTTGAGAGGCTGGGAATACCAAGTGTTATGGTAAGAAACAGTCAGTAAAAAGTGAAAACAAAGAAACGGAGTCGAATATGATATGATTTTATACCAGATGTTTGAATTGAAATTTCACGGAGAAGAACCAGTTGGCTCACAGGTTGATGTTGATGTGTCAGCTGAATTTACATGTGGAAGTATTACAAAAAAAGTAAAAGGTTTTTATGCAGGAAATGGAATATATAAAGTGCGTTTTCTTCCGCAGCAGGCCGGTACATATGACTGGAAGGTGACCGGTGTGGTCAGCGGAGAGGGGCAGGAAGTGTGTACGACAGAAAATGCAGGACACGGTCTTGTGAGAGCAGTAGATACACATTTTGAATTTGAGGATGGAACTCGTTATATTCCGTTTGGAACTACAATTTATGCATTGATTAATCAATCGGAAGAATTAATTGAAACAACGCTAGACAGTCTTGAAAAAGCACCGTTTAATAAGCTTCGTCACTGTGTATTCCCAAAACACTATGACTATAATCACAATGAACCACAATATTATGCATTTGAAAAAGATGAAAATGGAAAATGGGATGTGAATCGTCCTTGCTTTGCATTCTGGGATCATTTCGAAAAGATCCTTGCAAGACTTTCAGAATTGAAAATTCAGTCGGATTTAATTTTATTCCATCCATATGACAGATGGGGCTTCTCAGAATTGTCAAGAGAGGAGAATCACGTTTATCTTGATTATTTGATCCGAAGACTTGCTTCCTATCCGGATCTTTGGTGGAGTATGTCAAATGAATATGATCTTGTATTCTCGAAGACAATGGATGACTGGTACGATATAGAAGAATATGTTGCGAATGAAGATCCATACGGACATCTCCTTAGCAATCACAACTGTTTTGGATTTTATGATTTTACAAGAGAGAATATTACACACTGCAGTATTCAGATTTCATTGCTATATAAGGCCGCCGTCTGGATTGAACAGTATTGTAAACCAGTGATTTATGATGAATGCTGTTATGAAGGAAATCTAGAATTGGCATGGGGGAATATTTCTGCGCAGGAGATGACATCGCGCTTCTGGAAAGCTTATGCAGTAGGTGCATATGCGACACATGGTGAAACGTATCTGTCAAATGATGAGATTCTGTGGTGGGCAAGAGGTGGCAGACTTAAAGGGCATAGTCCAGAAAGAATTGCATTTCTCAGAGAAGTGATGGAAAGTATTCCGGGAACATTAAGACCATGGCATGCAATGCCATATCTTGGAGAGAACGCAGCAGATGATATAGCGAAATATGGCAGTCTGATGGAGAGTCCATTCTTCAATCTGATGAAAAGTCTTCCACAGGAAGTCAAAGATCAAGATGCAGAAAAGATGACACAGTATACGGGACAGAGTGAGAGGGCATTTATTCGTTACTTTAATGCAGAATGCTGTGCACAGTATCATATGAGTCTTCCGGAAGATAAAGATTATAAAGTAGAGATTATCGATACATGGGAGATGACAAGAGTGACATTTGCAGAACACGCAAGTGGGCAGATTGTAGTTGAACTTCCGGGGAAAGAAAGAATGGCAGTATTAGCAATTGAAAACTAGCAAGGCGAAATGGCTCGACTGGCAGGCACAGGGAACCCGTGTGACTCAGAACTTTTTTCATGACAACACAGTGCCTTTTTTGCGTGAGGACGCTGAACCTGGATTGGAACTTTTCCAGGCTATGGGTGAAGACGTATTTATTGAAGTATCTCATGGCCCGACACTTTTGGACAACAACATTTTTCTTTCAGCAAGAGCAGTAAAACTGGACACGCAGGGTGTTGCATTTGTACATAATCTGATTGGTGGTTCTTTGACCACTGGGAAGATGATTTGTACTGAAACGCTGGGTATGGCTTTTGAACCGGAACAGTATTTTGAAAATCCAGATGGCACACTAATTACTTTTAATGAGGATTATTTTGGCTCATTCCGAAATAAAATTCCGACGGTTGGGCCTTTGGAAAAATCAAACGTTAAGAAAAGCGAAATTATTCTGGCTAAAGATATTTTTTAATAGAAAGAGGGGAGTTGAGGGGACTGCTGGCTGTACAGCAGATTTTCAGTTCTATATCAGGACGGAAATCGAAAGTGAAATACGTCTAAAATCGAGGGTATGGGGAAACGAAATCCCGATCAAGAAAAAACATGAAGAAACAGGGAGCCCAAGGAAATACTGTTAAACATGGGTGGATCTTGCTCTTAGTGTTTTAGAAACTTTATTGATAAATGAAAATACTAAGAGCAAGATCCACCCGGTAATACAATATCCCATTTTATGGGATTTGTATTCTGACCGTGTTGTACTCTTGATGGGAAATCCCATACCCGAAAAGATAAATATTGGTTCACATGGCATGTTCACAACTTCGAAATAAATCGAAGAAAAATGCATATTCAGACAAAAATGGAAGACTTTCATTCTGACGAGTGGAGGTCTTCTTTTTATGCTTAAAGGAAGAAATCAATTTATGCATTTTAAAATTTTTCTACATAAGGTTGTAAAACAGCCCTTCAGGCTTTCTATAGGTGAAAGCAATTAACAAAGAATGTAAATCAGAAGGAGGACTTTATGGATGGAGAAAACAAGTTTTATTAGTGCAGACACAAAGCTACCGTTGTATTTGCCATTTCCAAACTATTTGTTGCAATTGGATATTAGTCAGACGGCAAGGGTGCTGTATGCGTTGCTTTTGAACCGGGCAACATTATCTCAGAAGAATGAGTGGGTGGATGAGCGAGGGCGAGTTTTTATTGTGTTTCCGATTGAGGAACTGGCGAAAGAGATGCGCAAGGGTAGGACAACAATAAAGGCAGCATTGAACGAATTATCGGGAGCAGGATTGTTTGAACGTATCAGAACAGACTTTGGTTACTAATAACTGTACTAAAACAAATTATAACAGTAACAAAAGAGATATCAGGTCAATGGATTATACATTTGAAGAGGGAGAGAGTTTTTGATGAGAGAAGAAGAGAAAGATTTTATTGGAAAAGATGGATTACTTTATTGTGGTGTTTGTAAAGAACCAAAAGAAGCCTTTTTGCCGAAAGAGATTCGCTTTGGACATTTTGACAGACATCCATCTATGTGTGCCTGTATGAGAGAGGAAGTAGCGAAAGAGGAAAGCAGAGCCAGAAAAATGGAACACCATAATACAATGGAGCGGTTGAAATCAAGGCGCTTTCAGAATAGGAATATGCTGAATTGGAGATTTGAAAATGATAATGGGATGAATGAAAAAATTGAGCTAGCAAAAACCTATGTTGAAAAATGGGAGTCCGTAAAAGAAAAAAATCTTGGATTGTTTCTGTGGGGAAGTGTTGGTACAGGGAAGAGTTATATGGCTGGCTGTATTGCCAATGCATTGTTGGACAAAGAGGTTTCCGTCCATATGACAAACTTTGCGAAAATATTAAACGATTTACAAGCTAAATATGATGGACGGAATGAATATATTAATTATCTTTGTGGTTTCCAATTGCTCATTATTGACGATTTAGGGGTTGAACGAGGCACAGAGTATGGGCTTGAACAGCTTTATAATGTGGTTGATTCCAGATACCGTACCAGGAAACCATTCATTGTTACTACCAATTTGACATTGAAGGAAATAAAGAATACGATAGATTTAAGTTATAAGAGAATTTATGATCGTGTGCTCGAAATGTGAGGAGGATGTGCATATGTAAGAAATCCCGATTTGGGAAAAAACAAATTTAACAATACGTGGGGCTGCGGAGTATTCTAATATTGGAATTAACCGGATTGAGGAGCTGTTGAAGCAACCGATGTGTAGCTTTGTATTGTATGTTGGAAAGAAAAAGTTGGTAAAAAGAAAAGCATTTGAAAAGTTCTTGTCGGAATCTTTAGTATTATGACCAAATTATGGAAATTATTGAAAATCTGATAATTTACTTTTGGGGCTTAATATGTTACATTATAACGTAGGTATTAAGGCTCTTTAGAACGAAAGGAGCTTTTACCATATGGGAAAAGATTTAAAAGGAAAAGAGCTAGGTGTCGGAATATGCCAGCGACCAGATGGATATTATGTTGGGAGATTTACGACCAAATACGGAAAACGTAAACAGAAATTATTCCGAAAGTTACAAGAGTGCAGACAATCCTTAAGAAACAGAAACAAAAGAATGCTTGTTTCAAATTAATTCCAATAGAATGGTCAGAGTTTGTATTTCTATGTAAAAAAGGCACTCCGGTAAAAAATAGCACTTATGATACCATGCTGTTCAAACTGTGTGATAAAATCGGGATTCCAAGATTTTCGATGCATGTACTTCGACATACATTTGCGACCAGATGCATTGAAGGAGGAATGAAACCAAAGACTTTACAGACAATTTTGGGACATTCCAATATTGGGATTACCATGAATTTGTATGTACACACGACAGAAGATGAAAAGCAAAAAGAGATTGAAAAAATCGCAGCATCGCTCAAAGTGGTGTAAACTGGTACATAAATTGGTACATTACCAAATTGAGTGAGCGCAAAACCCAGTAAAATAAAGCAATTTAAAAGGAGATAGATGAAAGATGAAATTAGGAATCGTTGGATTACCGAATGTTGGGAAAAGCACATTGTTTAACTCATTGACAAAGGCAGGGGCGGAGTCTGCGAATTACCCGTTCTGCACGATTGATCCGAATGTGGGCGTCGTAACAGTGCCGGACAAGCGTCTTGACGTGCTGGGAGAAATGTACCACACAAAAAAGATCGTTCCCGCGGCCATCGAATTTGTAGATATAGCGGGCCTTGTAAAGGGAGCATCCAAGGGGGAAGGCCTGGGAAACCAGTTTCTCGCAAACATTCGCGAGGTAGATGCGATTGTGCATGTGGTGAGATGTTTTGAGGACGGCAATATCGTACATGTGGATGGCAGCATTGATCCACTGCGCGATATAGAGACGATCAATCTGGAACTGATCTTCTCCGATCTCGAGATACTGGAGAGAAGAATTTCAAAAACCACAAAGGTAGCAAGAAACGATAAAGCAGCGGCAAAAGAACTCGGTCTTCTGGAGCGGATTAAAGAGCACCTGGAAGAGAATAAAATGGCAAAAAGCTTCGGCACAGACGATGAAGACGAGCAGGGCTGGCTGGAGAGCTATAACCTGCTGACCCGCAAGCCGGTTATCTTTGCGGCAAATGTAACCGAGGACGACCTGGAAGATGACGGAGCCTCCAACGCTGGCGTGCAGGCAGTGCGTGAGTACGCAGAGCGCGAAGAGTGTGAGGTATTCGTGGTCTGTGCCCAGATCGAGCAGGAAATAGCGGAGCTGGATGACGAAGAGAAAAAAATGTTTTTGGAAGATTTAGGATTAGAAGAGTCAGGACTGGAAAAACTGATAAAAGCCAGTTACCATCTTCTGGGCCTGATCAGCTATCTGACGGCCGGTGAGCCGGAAGTCCGCGCATGGACAATCAAGCGCGGCACAAAAGCGCCGCAGGCTGCCGGAAAGATCCACACCGATTTTGAGCGCGGATTTATCCGTGCAGAAATCGTAAGCTATGACGACCTGATGGCTTGTGGGACACATGCTGCGGCCAAAGAAAAAGGGCTTGTCAGACTGGAAGGAAAAGAATACGTAGTACAGGACGGAGACATTATTTTGTTTCGGTTTAATGTATAGGGTTCAGACCCCTCTGAACAATCCTACAGGAAGGGAGCATAGGACATGCATTATAATATAAATTTCCCGCATTTGGGAATTCATCTGGAACACGTAGAGAAATCGATTACTGTTTTCGGATTTGAGATTGCTTTTTACGGGATTATCATCGGATGTGCGATTCTGATTGGTTTTTTGATAGCCACATCTGAGGCGAAGCGGACGAGGCAGAATCCGGAGGATTATCTGGATATGGGTATCATCGGCGTTGTCTGCGGCATTGCAGGTGCAAGGCTGTACTATGTTGTATTCTCCTGGGATATGTATAAGGATAATCTTCTCGATATTCTGAACCTCCGTGAAGGCGGGCTGGGGATCTATGGCGGCGTGATTGCGGCGGTGATTACGGTAATCATCTGCGCGAAGGTCAAACGCCTGAATGCGCCCCAGATATTTGATACGGTGGCATTAGCGATCCTGAACGGACAGATGCTTGGACGCTGGGGGAATTTTTTCAACCGGGAGGCGTTTGGAGAATATACAGACAGCCTTTTCGCGATGCAGCTGCCTTTGGACGCGGTGCGGGACAGTGATGTGACGGAGACGATGAGGGCCAATATGCAGGTGGTGGATGGCGTCAGCTATATCCAGGTCCATCCCACATTTCTGTACGAGTCGGTCTGGTGCCTGATTTTGTTTATTATTTTGTTTCTTTACAGAAAGCATAAGAAGTACGAAGGGGAACTGTTCCTGCTGTATTTGTTTGGATATGGGCTGGGAAGAGTGTGGATCGAAGGACTGAGGACAGACCAGCTGTTAATTCCTGGGATTGGGTTCCCGGTTTCACAGCTGCTGGCCGGGCTGATTGTTGTTGTAACCGGCGGCCTTCTGATTTATCTATGGCGGAATCATAAGCGGATGCCTTTTCTGAGGAGCGGGAGGAAATATGAACCGCTGCCGGATAAACCTGTGGGGAAGAAACGGCCGAAGGCGAAAGACAGGCTGTTTAAATAGGAGTCGCTAAATAAAGGAATAGCCGCCAGCCTCCTAAGGGCACATATGCCGTTGCGAATTGCGGACACAGTCCTAAGACATTCTAAGAAGGAGCCAGCCACGAAAGTGGGGCACGGGATGGCACATCACGAGAAATCCGATGATTTCCCGCGCTGGGCCATCCGCATTTATGATTCGGAATCATAAATGCTCCCCACTTTCGCGGCTGGCTCCTTCTAAGAATTTCTAAGGTCTGCTTTAGCAATTCGCAACGGTATATGTGCCCTTAGGAGGCTGGCGGCTATCCCTTCATTTTGCTGGGTGCATCCAATCGGCAGAAAGATGGTATCTGGTTTATTAGTAGAGGCAGATTTGAACGGATATAGTGCCGTATGGGGGAAGTGAAGCAGATTGTAGATGGATCGAAAGAGATGCTGGATGCAACGCTTTCATGTGACGGACTGAAAGTAGCTGCAATGCTGGAAAAGATCCATGACCGGGAAATTCCGTTTCTTGAATATAATGATGAGAATGCACTAGCTTGTTTCATTACGTTAAGTTATTTATATGCAAGGAAGGATTACAGAATCGAACGGGAAGCCAAAAGTGGCAAAGGATACTGTGACTATCTTTTTATACCAAAGAAAAAAGGAAGAACAGCGATCATTCTTGAGTTAAAAGTAGATGATACCCCGGAGAATGCAATTTGTCAGATAAAACAAAAGAACTACATGCAGAAAGTAGAAGAAAGCAGCGAGATTTTACTGGTTAGGATCAGCTATGATAAGAAAGTAAAAAGGCATCAGTGCCTTATTGAAAAGTATACTACTAAATGACAGGCAAAGATGTGAAATGTAAGCACAGGCAGTGGATAAAAACATGTAAAAGTCCCGAATGACGGTTGTTGTTTGGGGCTTTTTTGCTGTGATATAAATAAAAAACGTATTTCTAAGTATTCGTCAGAATACATATAAAGTTGATATTAGTGCTTTGAAGGAACGAGGTACCGCATCCCATCGGATTCCCATATATTTCCCTTCGTAAAAAATTATTACGGGACGAAAGTGTTATGCTATAATTATAAAAAACCCCGGAGGCGGTCATGAAAAAGAAAAGTATCTGGATAAGCGCAGTTATTATCATTTGTCTTTTATTCTGGCTGGTTGTGAATTGCTTTGACTATGGCGCAGAGAAAAGGAAAAAGAGCGTTCAGGTAGCAGTATCGTTCAGCGATACAAAAAACGCACGGACAACTGCCATATGGCAGGATGTTTTGGAGAATCTGGAAAGGCAGGGCTTTACAGTCGCGTGGAGAGATGCAGATGCCGATATAGATAAGCAGAAACACGATATACAGGAATTATTAGAATATGAACCGGAATACCTGGCAGTTATGCCTGTGAAAACGATAGGGCTCGAAGAAAGCCTGCGCCAGGCGGATCAGGGAAAAGCAAAGATTATCATGCTGGACAGGCTGGCCGACAACATAGAAGACGTCTCTATTATGGCAGAGATCAGAACCGATGCACTGTGGGAAGGGGAAGCCTGTGCGGATCTTCTGGCACAGTTTTTTGACGGCAGAGAAGGAAAGATTCTGGAAGTACGCGGAGAAAATGGCTCATCCATTAACAGGATGCATAATATCGGATTCAGAAACCGATTAAGCAAGTACGGCAATCTGGAAATCACGGCAAGCACGGAGGGGAATGGGGATCGGGGAACCGCCAGGAATAATGTCATGAGTTTTCTTTTAAACCATCCGGATTCAATCGACGCTATCTTTGCCAACACGGATGAAGAAGGCATTGGAGCGGTTCATGCCTTGGAAGAACTGGGGCTTCGGGAACAGATTACCGTAGTCTCAGTGAATGGGATCAAAGATGTAAAAACAGCGATACAGGCAGGCGGATATTATGGCTGTGTCGAGGCATCTCCATATCTGGGGAGAGAACTGGCGGAACTGATCGCTAAAGACATGCAGGGGGTACAGACCCAGAGCAGCATGGTGACAAGGGGAAATGTATTTACTGTAAGTAATCTTGATGAAATGCAGGGGTATTAGAAGATGAAGAGAAAATCAATCCGGGACAAGCTGTTGAAGAACTTTGCGCTTTTTTCCCTGATACCGGTCGTACTTTTTTGTATCGTAATGCTGCTTTACATATCTGCAAATGTGCAGGAAAAAAGAAAGAATGAGATAACCACGAATCTCGGGAATCAGGCGGCCCAGCTGGATAAGCTTCTCCAGCAGGCCTATCAGATCGGTCAGACGATAGCGGGAGATGAAGTGGTTAACCGGGAATTATCGCGGAATTTTTCAGACGCGCAGGAACTTCATGAGAGTGAAATAAAGCTGAACAGTTTATTGTTGGGGACATCCGGGTATTTTGATGAGGCCATCAAGATCTACATTGTCGGAGAAAATGGCGGCGTATATAAGGACAGCCCATACTCACTCCAGGAAAAAGATTATAAATCCCAGGACTGGTATAAGCTGATAAAAGAGATAAAGGAACCAAACTGGTTTGAACTGCACAGTGAATCCTTTTTTGTCAGTACGGCCGAAACGGAATTTGTCTCTCTGGCAATTCCGGTAACGGCAGAGAAAACAGGCCGTATGCTGGGCAGTGTGATGGTAGAAGTGGCGGTATCGGATATTCTGCGCAACAGCAAGTATCAGGAGGAACGTGGAGAATTATACTTGTTTTACCCGGACACACAGATCAGAATCAGGGATGGACAGGTGAAGCTCTATGACGATGACAGAGTTACGCTAATTTGTGAAAATGGTATAGCGGGCCATGAGGAAGTGGTGGAAGAAATGCCGGAAGTTCTGGAGGCGTCCAGGTTTCTGACATACTGGAAAAAAGATTTTCCGGAAAAAGATTTTGGAACCATCTCGAAGTTTATTACGGCCTACCAGCAGCTCCATACAAATGACTGGATTATCGCCTATTACATGCCTCAGGCTGCATACTACAGTCTTTTGATCAACGTGCTGGCGGTGTCGGTTATCGTAACCATCCTCCTGATTGTGATAGGCGGGTACATATCTTACCGAGTGGCCGGCAGCATCACCAGGCCGATTCTGTCCCTGAAGAAGTCCGTGGAAAAGGTGCAGGAGGGGAATTTTGAAATAGCGGTTACATGTGAATCAGAGGACGAGATTGGGGAGCTGGGGAGCCAGTTTAATGTCATGGTTGTGGAAATACGGAAC
This sequence comes from Faecalicatena contorta, assembly GCF_001404335.1. Lineage (GTDB taxonomy): Bacteria > Bacillota > Clostridia > Lachnospirales > Lachnospiraceae > Faecalicatena > Faecalicatena contortus_B. The sequence continues at coordinate 4,838 of NZ_CYZU01000003.1, read as the reverse complement.
CTGATGGAGCGCATTCAGAAGGAACACGAGCGGCAGCGCCACTATGAACTGCTTCTGCTTCAGGCACAGATCAATCCCCATTTCTTATATAACACGCTGGATTCCCTTATGTGGCTGATTCGCATGAACGAACAGAGGGACGCAGAGAACATGCTGGAGGCCCTGACCCGTTTCTTTAAAACGGGTTTAAACAATGGCAGGGAAGAAGTGTCCCTTAAATATGAAATCTCGAATGTTGAAAGCTACCTGACGATTCAGCTTATGAGATATAAGAAGAAGCTTTCATTTTCCATATATCTGGAGGAAGACATCAGGGATTTTTTACTCCCGAAGCTAATCCTCCAGCCCCTGGTAGAAAATTCGATTTACCACGGAATCAAGGGGAAAGAGGACGGAGGGAAGATCCGGATTGACTGCAGGAGAAAAAATGGGAGAATCGTTCTTATGGTGGAAGACAATGGGCTTGGAATGCCAAAGGAACGCTGCCGGAAAATCCAGAGACAACTTTCGGAAGGGTTTGTGGAGGAATCTGAGAGCTACGGGCTTACCAATGTGAACGAGCGGCTGAAGCTTTTCTTCGGAGCTGCGTGCAGGATGAAGGTTGAGAGCAAAGAAGGGGCAGGGATGAAAGTTCTGATCGAGATAAGAGAGGAGCGTATGCATGTATAGATTGGTGATCGCAGACGATGATGAAATACAGCTGAAGGGAATGTGCTGTGCGTTTCCATGGGAGGAGCTGGGGATTGAAGTGGCAGCCGGAGTCGAGGATGGGGATCAGGCGCTGGAAGCAGCGATTGAAAAGCAGGCGGATATCCTTCTGACAGATATTAAGATGTCAAATATGGATGGGCTGCACCTGACGGAACAGATCAAAAAGCAGTGTCCGGAGATTCAGGTGGTCATTATGAGCGCTTATGATGATTTTCAATTTGCACAGAAGGCGCTGCGGCTGGGCGTGGACGATTATCTACTGAAGCCGATTGACCTGAGCCAGCTCCGGGAGACGATGAGGCAGATTGTATATCAGAAAAATGAAAAGAAACGGGCGGAGACTCTGAGAAAACATAGCAGCGGACTGGAAGAAATCGTGCTTGAGGACGAAAAGATCCTGGAGGAAACCTTTTTTAAGAACGTTCTGAACCAGAAATACACAAGAGAAGTGTGCCGTAAACTGGAGAAGCCTTTTCAGAAACAGGAGAGTCAAAAGTGGCTTGTTATGGAGGCCATGTTTGACGATGATGAGAAGGAGACGGAAATAAACCAGATCGTGAAGAGCGTCTGCCAGATGCGCGGATACCAGTATATCTGTAGTTTTGGACACAGTCTGATCTGCTGCTGGGGCAGCGGGGAAAGGATAGAAGCGGATGCCGGCAGCTTCAAAGAAGAATGCAGAAAGAGGATACGGGAGAGAAATATGCCAGCCACAATATCATTTATCATGGGGCCGGCGGTATCGGAGTTATACTACCTGGGTCTGTCGTACGAAAAAGTCCGCCAGATATGCAGCTACCAGTTCAGCGAGGAAAAGGGCAAGGATTTGACGGAGAAAGATCTGGATAAATATTTTGACCAGCATCATACCGTAAATAAAAGTCTTGTGGAATATCTGGCAAAATTAGTTCTGATGGGAAATACGGAGATGATCCATGAGTATGTGGAAAGGCTGAAAAATAACCTGAGGTATACAGGAAGTGATTCTTTGCTGATGCTGTCTTTTTCTCTGAGTTCCATATTAGGGGAGCTGGGGAAAACCCAGCAGCTTGCAGAAACAGGTGAAGCCGGTCTGGATGAAGTATACCGTCATGTGATCAAACAAAAAACGCTGGACGATGCAATGGAGCTTCTGGAAACGGAACTGATAAAGATGGCTGAGCGTTTCAAGGCCGGAGATGCCATATCCAACGATCAAATGATCAAGAAGGCATGTGAGTATATAGAAGAGCATTTTGCCGAGCCGGGCCTCCGGATTGGAGAGGTTGCCGGGCATACGGGCTTAAGCCCCAATTATTTCAGTTCGGTCTTTACGGAAGTGACAGGGGAAAGTTTTACAGATTATCTGATCGGCAGAAGGATGAAAGAGGCCCAGCTGCTCCTGACGAACTCCGATTATAAGATCCAGGAGATTGGCTATATGTCTGGATATGATAATCCCGCTTATTTTAGTGCGGCTTTTAAGAAATATACGGGAGTCAGTGTTTCACAATATAAAAAAATGATTAAAGGAATCGGGGGCGGAGAGAGCGTATAGCATCCGCCTTCTTTTTTTAGGGAACCCTGGCTGAATGTTTATCTTAACCCGAAATCCGTTCAATATGAAAGAGAGTATGATATCTAAAGTTTATCGTATGATATTGGATTATCAGATTGGACAATGAAAATTATAATAGAACTATCTTAAATAGAACTGTTTCATATAGGAAGGAGAAAATTTATGAAAAAGAAAGTTTTAAGTATTCTGGTAGCGGCGGTGATGGTGATGTCCCTTGGGGCATGCAGCCTGGTGAAGACTTCGGATGATTCAGCAGGAGGTTCTTCCGACACGAAAGAGAAAAAGGACGGAACCCTGAAGGTAGGGTATACCGTACAAAGCATGGAAAATGCGTACTTTGTTTCCATTGTGGAGGGGATGAAGGCTGCGGCCAAGGAAAAAGGAATCGATCTGGTAGTTGCAGATGCTGAGGCAGATGCATCAAAGCATATCAGCCAGATTGAAGATTTTGTATCTCAGGGTGTGGATGCCATCATCATCAGTCCGGTGGATCAGGAAGCGCCTGCAGATGCGGTAAAGAAGGCTCAGGAAGCAGGGATACCGGTTATCAGCCTTGACCAGGAAGTAAAGGGTTCGGATGCATTTTTCGGCATCGATGAAGAAGAATACGGACGGCTTGGCGGAGAGCTTGCAGGGCAATGGCTGAACGAGAAAGAAAGCGACGGCACAATCGACGATATTGCAAACGATAAGGGCGAGATTGAGGTCGTGGTTGTCCGCTATGACCAGATACCGTCAGTTATCAAACGTGCAGACGGCTTAAAACAAGGGCTGGAAGACACTTATACCGGCGACAAGAAGATCAACTATGTCTACGAGCAGAACGCCGCGGATGCCGATACAGGTTACAACCTGTCCGAAACAGCCTTAACGTCCAATCCGGGTGTTTCAATGTTCATCTGCATCAACGATTCCTCCGCGCTGGGCGTATACGAATCCTGTCTCACACATAAAGAGCACACACCGGACAATACCTGTATCATCGGTCTGGATGCACTGCCGGAAGCGCTCAAGCTGATCTCCCAAGATACAATGTATCAGGGAACCGTAGACATCAAGCCCGCCGAAAAAGGTGCGGAAGTATTGGATTTAGTACAGGATGTATTGGAAAACGGACCGAAATCAGAACAGATCGTCTATGAAATGAGCCAGGTAACAAAAGAGAACATTGGGGATTATGATATTGAATAGGCGCTGAAAATCAACTGTATATTTTAAGAAAATTCTGAAAATGGAGGGCAAAGGGGTCTGACCCCTATGAATGATGGAGCAGAAAATACTTGAATTAAGACATATTACAAAGCTTTATCCCGGTGTTGTGGCCCTTGATGACGTCTCCCTGGGGTTCTCCCGGGGAGAGGTGCATGCGATTGTCGGTGAAAATGGAGCAGGCAAATCTACCTTTATTAAAGTGATTACCGGAGCTATTGCACCAACGCAGGGGACGCTCATATTTGAAGGAAAACAAATCGAGGACAATACGCCACAGAAATCGATGGCGCTGGGGATCACGGCGATCTATCAGGAGCTTAATCTTCTGAAACACTTGTCTGTGGCAGAAAATATTTATTATAACCGGTACCGAAAAAAAAGAGGGCTTATTGATTTTCGTGGGATGGAAGAGGATGCGGCAAAGGTTTTAGACAGACTTGGCGTGAAGATAGATCCTAAGATGCTGGTCAAAGACCTGTCGGTCGGTTATCAGCAGCTAGTGGAAATCGCAAAGTCACTTTCACAGGATGTGAAGGTTATGATTATGGATGAGCCGTCCGCTGCTCTGACAAACAGTGAACTGGAGTATTTGTTTGAGATTGTAAAAACCCTGAAGCAGGAAGGCATGGCAATCCTGTACATTTCACACCGTATGGAAGAAATATTTCAATTGTGTGATAAAGTTTCTGTTTTCCGTGACGGGCATTACATAAAGACAATGGATGTAAAGGACACCACACAGGAAGAACTGATCCGGCTGATGGTAAACCGGGAATTAAATGATACGTTTCCGGAATTTATTCCGGATAGAGGCGAAAAAGTTCTGGAGGTCCAAAACGTATGTACCGAGCTTTTAAAAGAGGTATCTTTTGAGGCCTACCGCGGTGAAAGACTTGGGTTTGCAGGGCTGGTCGGCGCAGGTCGTACAGAGACGGCAAGGGCGGTATACGGGGCGGATAAGATGCAGAAGGGAGAGATCCGGATCAAGGGACGTTCCGTAAATATCCAGTCTCCGGAGGATGCCATAAAACATGGGATTGCACTGATTCCCGAGGACAGGAAGCAGCAGGGGCTGTTTTTGAACATGTCTGTAAAAGATAATATCAGTTTTGTATACGCACCCCGGATTACAAATGTTCTTGTGTTGATTAACGGAAATAAAGAAGAGGAAGCCTGCCGGCAGCAGATTGAGAAGCTGACCGTAAAAACTCCGACTATGCGGCAGCTTGTCAAGAACTTAAGCGGCGGAAACCAGCAGAAAGGTTACTATTCACAGTCGATTTAGCGTTCATTCTTTAGGAAGCTCGTAACAGAGCTTCTTTTTCTTTGCCATAATGCACAAACATAGTGGTCATAT
>NZ_CYZU01000002.1 GCF_001404335.1 Faecalicatena contorta | reverse complement strand
TGAACCCAGCGCGGGAAATCATCAGATTTCCCGTGATGTGTTCAGTGTACCCGCCTATCCGGCATCGGCTGTTCAAGAATCACTTAGCAGCATGGGTGCATATCGCAACGGCATATACAGCCCCAGCACCTCCCCGGCCTCCCTGTCATGAAGCGTCCCCGTCCGTCGACAGGACTGAAGCCTGTCAACTAAATCCCGATTTATTGGTCCGGTAAGTTTTTCAGATGTGCAAGTTCCCTATACACAGTAGGTATGCTGCATCCCAGAATGCGTGCAATCCGCGGAACCGATCCTTTGACCAGGAAGACCTTTTTTTCCTGGAGTTTAGAAAGGATTGCTATCCTGTCATTTCTTGAAAACTCTGTAGGGACGTCCTCATGGTACAGGCCGTGCAGTGTCTGGGCAATCGCATTAGAGACACTGTCCTGAAAGGTCTCACTGTCTGAATTATCGCTGTTGGCAACCTTTGCTTTTCCTGTCTCAAGACCACCAAGCATTAGCGCGATGTTGCTGAGCAGCTGGTAGTCTGTTGTATCCATGTTGATACAGAGCATTCCCAGAAGGGTATCACCAGATTTTATAAAATATGTGGAAGAGCGGAGAAGCTTGTTATTTTCTGTATGACCTGAATAGCTTGCTATGTAATCCCGGTTCCTCCATTCTCCGCTGCTGACCATTTTTTTGGCAAAGTCTGTCATAGGGGCGCCTACGCTGCGTCCGCTGATATGGTTGTTTGTAATGGCGACAATACTTTCTGTTCTGCAATCCAGAACTGCCACCTCAAAGCTCTTTCCAAGAGCCTCCCCCAAAAAAGGAACAAGATTCATGTAATAATTCATAAGATCATCCATATGCATCACCTTAATAAAATTTGTCTTTTAACTATCTTACTGAAAACCATATATAGTTGATTGGTATATTCATTTACCAACATATGGTAAATTCAGCCTATCATGAATTTGACGCAAGGTCAAGGCATCTCATAATCCCAAAATGTCAAATGTTAGTGTAACGTTACTCTATACCGGCCGTGAATCAGGAAACTGGCGGAAATAGTTCTGTGCAAACGTGATAAATGCCCGGCTGATCGGAGAGATGGAATTGAGATCATTGTATATAATCCGTATTTCCCTGAAAGGCTCTTCGATCAGCGGCTTTGCAGTAAAAGGAAGGTTCAGGTATTTTTTAAAGGACATCTCCGGGAGAATGCTGACGCCAAGGTTCTGGGCGATCATGGAGACAGTCAGGTTGTCATCGGAAACGGAGTAGACGACGTTAAGTTTTAACTGATATTTGCGGATCAGCTGCCCAACCTGATGGTTTGGTCCTTCACCCGGCATGATGAATACCTCCGACTCCAGATCGTGCAGGGATAGCGCCTCCTTTTCGGTGAGGGGATGGCCGCAGGGAAGGATTGCCTGCAGGCTCTCACGGAACAGAGGAATCGTCTTAAAAGGAAGCTCTGCAGATACGGACGAAAATCCAAAATCCACCCTGCCGCCGGCAAGCATTTCTTCGACTTCTTCATAATTGCCGTCAATGATTACAATATGAATTTTTGGATACTGCAGATTAAACTGGCGCAGAAGGTCCGGGAAGCATTGGATTGCCAGGCTCGGGATTGTGGCAATGCATAGTGTGCCTGATTCAAATTCGTGGTAAGAGGTAAGGGTAAAGTCCAGCGTGTTCTGTGCGTCTACTATATTGCGTATGTGAGGGAGCACATCAATCCCTGCCCGTGTGAGGCTGATGTCATTATTTTCACGGTTTAAAAGTTTAAATCCAAAGGATTTTTCAAGGGTAGAGATGGAATGGCTGACCGCGGACTGCGTATAGCCGAGTTCATTGGCAGCTTTTGAAAAACTGCGGTGCTCCAGGACCTTGAGAAAAATTTCGTATTTTACAGTATCCATAAATTCCTCCTAAATTGTGCAATATAACGGCAACTTTTATAAGCCACTTACAAATGGCTAAAGAGCCATATAAGTTTACTGGATATATATGTTTATGAACATGCATGCGATTTCATTTCTGATAACCCCGCGGAAGGTGATCTGGTGTTTCGTGCACTATGAACAAAATGATAATATTTTTTTATTAAAATTTACCCTATGAAAAAAAGTGAACAGCAGAATGAAAATTACTTGTTGGATTTTTAACGATTTTATTGGTACGATAATTTTATAAAAATTGATTGATTATTTCGACGAAATCAAATAAAAACAAATGAAAGTCTTGAATTATTGAGTAATTATAAAGCAAAAGTTTTGAAATTACAACTACTTTTTTGAGGATGCAATGAAAAGTGAACAGCAGAGCAGAAGAACAAAGTGATAATTAATTATTAAAAAACGTGCGAGGGAGAGACGATTATGGAAGAGTTGACAGGCAGGATTTTTAATATTCAAAAATGTTGTAACAGGGATGGGCGCGGGATGCGGACCACGGTCTTTTTTAAGGGCTGCGGGCTCCGCTGTCTCTGGTGTGCGAATCCGGAAGGCATCTCCTTTAAGCCGGAAATCACACTGAATCCTGTCAATTGTATGGGATGTGGTTTCTGCCTGAAGAAATGCCCCAATGGCGCCGTCTTTCTGGACGAAGAGGGTGCGATGCAGTACGACCGGGCAAAGTGCACTGCCTGCGGACTTTGTGTACAGCTTTGTCCCACTGAGGCGAGAAAGCAGTTTGGGCAAGATTACACGGTAGATGAATTGTTCAGGCGCATTTATCAGGATCGCTTTTATTTCGAGCATTCCGGAGGCGGAGTAACATTTTCCGGAGGAGAGACCTTGATGCAGCCCCGGTTCCTGTATGCGATTGCAAAGAAATGCAGGGAATATCACATCAATGTTGCGATAGAGACCTGCGGATGCGGGGACTATGAAGCTTTTGCCCCCTGTCTGGACTACATAGATTTTATTTATTTTGACATCAAGCATATGGACAGCGGGATGCACCAGAAGATTACAGGCAGGCCAAACGAAGAAATTCTGGAGAACTTAAAAAAAATCTGCGCCCATGGCAATGAAATCTGTGTGCGCACCCCGGTTGTTCCAGGGTGGAATGATTCGGATGAAAATATCCGGACCACGGCACAGTTTATCAGTACTCTGCCTGCCGTACGGCGGTACGAACTGCTTGCATACCACAGGCTTGGCATTAACAAATATAAAATACTGGACATCGAATATCCGCTGCCGGATATCGAGGAGCCGGATACCGGCCATATGCTTCATCTGGTGGAAGCGGCTAATGAAATACTGATTCCTGCAGGAAAGAAATGTTTTTATAACATTGACAACAGTGCAGATGAGTAAGGCGGGCCAGGCACATCACTATGCTGATAGATCGGGAACGGCATCAGAATAAAGCCTGTGAGCGATTGCTAACTTTGGAAGTACAGCAGTATGCTCCAAAGTTCAATAAGATAAACAACTTAACAAATTTTCAAAAAGGAGGAAACACAATGAGCAGTAACAAAGTTGAATTCCTAAAGGCGCGGCTGCGCGACACCAATCCGTCTATTTCCCTGGACAGAGCCAGACTGGTAACCGAATTTTACCGGACCCCTTCCGTTGAATCTCCGATTTCCAGGAAGGCACATTTGCTGGAATATCTGTTGAAAAACATGAAAATTTTCATCAATCCACAGTCCATTTTTGTGGGAGACCATGGTGAGAGATACAGATCTGTTCCCGCATATCCGGAATGGGGCTCAAACTGGATACTGGAGGATATCGATACCTTTGATACCCGCTCCACCGACAATATGGAATGGGTGAACCCCGGAGACAAAGAGGAACTGATCCGGATCTGTACGGAATGGAAGGGACATGGTTTCAGAGAGATTGTAGACAGTAAGATTCCGGACGATATGAAGCAGGCCGCCCTGGACGGTTTAATTACAATCGGTTCACGTATCGTTTCCACAGCAAGCCATATGCCGCAGTATGATGTGATTTTCCAGAAGGGCTTCCGTAAATTGATCGAAGAGATTCAGGAAAAGCTGGATCATATAGAACATTATGACTTTATTACCCAGGAGCAGAAAGATACATGGGAGGGGATGCTGGTCACATTAAATGCAGCGATTATGTTTGCACACCGTTACGCGGATCTTGCCCGTGAGATGGCACAGACAGAGGAAGATGAAAAACGCAGAGAAGAGCTTTTACGTATTGCCGTCACCTGCGAACGTGTTCCGGAATACCCGCCGGAGACCTTCTATGAGGCCATGCAGTTCTTCTGGTTCATTCATTTGATCTATCAGATAGAGAATGCGGGACACAACCATTCGGTCGGACGTTTTGACCAGTTTATGTATCCCTATTTCCAGCATGACATTGAGGCGGGAATCGCTACGGAAGACGATATCGTTGAGATGATCGAATGTATGCTGATCAAGTGGACCGAAATATTCGAGCTGCGTGACCATATTGAAGCAGAAGCCTATGCCGGATTCCCAATGTGGACGAACCTTACCATCGGCGGGATTGATGCGGACGGTAAGAATGCGTGCAACCGCCTGACTTACCTGTTCTTAGAGGCTGCGGACGGGGCACAGACGACACAGCCTGCGATCTCCTTCCGTTATAACAAGAAGATCGACAGGGAAACCTTCAGAAGAGCTCTTAAGCTTACCCAGAAGGGTCTCGGACAGCCGGCATTCTTCAATGATGATATTAATATTCCGCGTGTACTGGCAAATGGATGCAATGATATCCGCGAAGCCCGTGACTACGCGATTGAGGGATGTGTAGAGGCACAGGTTCCGGGCAAAACGGATTTCCGCCCTGTTGCCGGATTTATCAATATCCTGAAAGTACTGGAACTGACGATGTTCAATGGAGTGGATCCGAAGACGGGCCGCCAGTTTGGGCCGAAGACAGGCACAATGGAAGAGATGGATACCATGGAAAAATTCATGGACGCCTATAAGGCACAGCTGTCTTATATCATCGATTACCACCTGAAGGCATATGGAATCTGTTCCGCACTTCATTCACAGATCTGTCCGACGGTATTCGCATCTACCCTAGTGGACGGCTGTATTGAAAAGGGCCGCATCCTGCAGAAAGATGGCGCAAAATACAGCAGTACCGGCACCTTCATCAGCGGCGTGGCTAATGCAGCCGATTCGCTGGCCGCGATTGACCAGGTTGTTTTCCGCCAGAAACTGCTGACCCTGCCGGAACTGGTTGAGATACTTGCCAATAATTATGAGGGGCATGAGGAATGGCATCAGATGCTCCTGAATAAATATGTACACTTCGGCAATGATGAAGATTTAGTAGATGATTACTGCCGCCAGGTTGTAACCTACTGTGCAGAAGAAAACCGTGCACATAAAGATTCCCGCTTTGGCCAGTATGAACTGATCCTTCTGAACCAGACTTATAATATCTGGCAGGGACGTGTCGTAGGCGCTACGCCGGACGGACGTATGGACGGGGAGCCGCTTGCGAACAATGCTTCACCTTCCAACGGTATGGATCGCAATGGCCCGACCGCAGTAGGCAACTCCATCGGAAAGATGGATACGATTATGGTTCCAAAGGGAGTTCTGGTAAATCACAAGTTTGACCCTGCCGTTGCAAAGGGCGAGAAAGGGCTGGAAATGCTGGAATCATTTGTGAAAGGTTACTGCGAAGCAGGCGGGCAGCATGTGCAGATCAATGTAGTGGATTCGGAGACCCTGCGTGATGCCCAGGCACATCCGGAGAACCATAAGAACCTGATGGTGCGTGTGGCAGGCTACTCCGCATTCTTCGTAGAGCTTGACCCGCGTGTACAGGAAAATATCATCGGGCGTACAGAACATACCAACTGCTGTTAATTCATGGGGCCGTATCATAGCTTATTTTGCAGCTTGCAGCGAACCCGCCCCGTCGGGGTATACATTATTCTGCAGCTATGCTGCAGATCCGCCCGCAGGGCATGAGTTACGGGGTGCCCTTTGGGTATACATTATTCTGCAGCTTGCTGCAGACCCGCCCACAGGGCATGTATTACGGAGTGCCCTTTGGGTATACATTATGGGAACGCTTTAGTATACATACATGGCGGCAGTCTCTCCAGGCGGATATAGAATGCCCCGGTGAATCAATATTATAAATCATGCAGGAAGCCGCCCGGGAGAGTGGTGTTTCTCCGGGCGGCATAGAAAGAGGCGTAACAAAAGAACAAGAGAGTAAAAGAACAAGAGAGAGAGGGATACAAATATATGGATAAGAAAAATATGAGCTGGTTCACATTTTTTAAATTAGCCGGTGCGCTGCTTGCATTCCTGATTGGCTCCGGTTTTGCATCCGGGCAGGAGACCATCCAGTACTTTTCAGGCTATGGTTATATGGGGATTGCGGTGGGCATCATCAACTTCCTGATGATGTATCTGACTTATGTAGCATATGCATACGCGGGGAGGACCCGCGGCCTGGCCAACCTGAACGAAGTTGCCACATTTTACGCCGGGAAATATGCAGGAAAATTATTTGAGATCTTTGCGTGGCTGTTTGTAGCCTGCTGTTTTATCTTCATGTGTTCAGGCGGCGCATCCACATTTAACCAGCAGTGGGGCGTACCGATGCCGATCGCTACTGCTATCATGGTAGTGGCTGCTGTAGCAACCGCAATCTTCGGGTTGAAGCGCACGGTTGACGTAATCGGATGGCTTGGGCCGGTTATCGTCTGCTTTACGTTGATCGTCGGGCTGATATCGGCTTTCACATTCTTCCCACGGATTTCGGAAGGCATAGCCCTTCTCGACAGCGGGGCTGTTACGATTACCCGGGGAACCAATCATTGGCTGACAGCAGGATTTTCTTTCGGAGGCTGTTCCCTTCTTCTGGTTTCCAACTTTGTTTCTACTCTGGCATATGACCAGCGTGAATATAAATTTGGCCGTTTCAAAATGATTCTTTTTACAGGTGCATTCTTCATTTCCACAGTTTCTGTCCTGATGGGGCTGAACCATTTGGGAAATATTGAAGAGGCAGCAACAGTTGCGATTCCTAACCTGGCACTGGCTTCCCATATCATGGGTTCCGTGGGCACGCTGTTTGCGGTTGTCATCATATTGGCCATATATTCCACGATCTGTCCGTCACTGTGGAATACCATTAACTTTTTCATTAAAGATGATAAAAGCCCGAAGTACAAGATTGCGATTGTAGGATTTGGCGTGCTTACTTATGTACTGTGCCTCTTCGTGCCATATCAGAAGCTGCTCGGTGTTATCATGACCTATTGCGGCTACACAGGATTTATCGTATTCTTTGTGATTGTGATCCGGTACTTTATGGTAAAATCCAAGGACGACAAAGAAGGAATCAAAGCTTAATCCATCCGGCAATGTGATGGAATGAAAAAAATTTACCGAGTACATCATTAGGTCTGCTTAAGTGGCGGTTAATTATTATATGATGTACTGGCTTAGGAGGTTTTAACATGTTTAGACCAGTTGCACAGCTGCCTTTGGATTACAGCGTATTTAAAGATAAAAAGTCCATTTTCTCCTGGGCGCCGTCCGGAGCAATTCTTTTCGGAAACGGTGCTGCCGCAAAGACAGGGGAAGAATTGAAAAAACTGGGCGTAAAGAAGGCGACGCTCGTAACGGATCAGGGGCTGGTGAAGTTCGGGATTGCTGCAAAGATTATTGAATCTGTAAAGAATGCGGGCATCGAGCTGAACGTATACGACCAGTGTGAACCGGATTCGTCTGTAGAGACTGTAGAAAAAATAGCAGATTTAAGCAAAGAAGCAGATGTCATAATTGGCCTTGGCGGCGGGAGTTCTATGGATCCCGCCAAGGCAGCCGCAATTGTTGTTACGAATGGCGGCAGTATCAGGGATTATCAGGGGTGTGACAAATTCAAGACCGCACCGCTGCCCATTGTAGCCATTCCGACTGCGGCGGGGACTGGAAGCGAGTGTACGCCGTTTGCGGTGATTGCAGACCGGCAGAGAGAATGGAAGATGCCGATCGGCGGTACCGGGATCATGCCGGCGCTTGCGATCTGTGACCCGGAACTGACCTACTCCCTTCCGGCAGGTATTACTGCGGCAACGGGGATGGATGCACTGACCCATGCAATTGAGGCTTACACATCCCGCTGTACGGAACCGATTTCTGATGCGCTGGCATGCCAGGCTGTAAAATTGATTGCACACGCCCTGCGTCCGGCAGTCTACCGCGGTGACAGCGACAAGGACGCCCGCTATGATATGATGATGGGCGCGATGCTGGCAGGCTATGCATTTACTACGGCCAGCCTTGGGATTTCCCACTGCATGGCACATCCTTTGGGAGCACAGTACCATGTTCCGCACGGCGTCGCGAATGCCCTGTGCCTTCCGGTGGTGATGGAATTCAACATGGGGGCCTGGCCGGAGCGTTATGCAGATATTGCCGGTTTTTTTGGGGTCAATACTGCGGGGTTGTCCGTGAGGGAGGCCGCGAAAAAGGGCGTTGCGTGTGTCTATGAACTTCTGGAGGATATGCCGGTTCCGCCGCTTGCCTCCTACGGGGTGACAGAAGAGAGCCTGGAACGCCTGGCCGACGATGCAATGCTGGGGGGCGACCGTCCCAACAATGCAAGGATGACGACAAAGGATGATTTTATCCGCCTGTACAGGAAAGTTATGGAGCTCAAGAAAGATGAGAAAATTTAAAAAGCTTGTAGTGCTGGAACCTGTCCGGTTTGATAAAGCGGCAGAAGAAGCACTGTTTGAATATGCGGAAAATGTACGGATCTACCGCGACATTCCTCCTGATGACGCGGAAAAAATCAGACGTATGAAGGATGCAGAAGCGGTGCTTGTGTTCTATACGAGTCAAATCGGTGCACAGGTGATTGAGGCCTGCAAGGATCTCCGGTACATCGGAATGTGCTGCAGCCTTTATACGCCGGCAAGCGCGAATGTGGATATTAGTTATGCCCGGGGGAAAGGAATCACTGTGACCGGAATCCGGAAGTATGGTGACCAGGGCGTACCGGAGTTCATCTCGAGTGAACTGGTGCGCCTGTTCCACGGATTTGGACCGAGGCGCTGGCGGGAAGAGGAAATGGAGCTTACAGGAGTAAAGCTCGGTATCGTGGGCATGGGAGATGTGGGCACAGCAGTTGCAGAATTAATGCTTGCATTTCAGATGGATGTTTATTATTTCAGCCGGACCCGCAAGCCCGGTATAGAAGACAAGGGCGCAAGGTATCTGCCATTTCACAGGCTGTTGGAAACGGTGGATGTGCTCACGACACATCTTCATAAGAATACGGTCATCATGGCGGAGAATGATTTTAAGCGCTTTGGAAATGGGAAAGTGCTGATCAATACGACTTTTACACCGCCTTACCCGCTGGATGCGCTAAAGGGCTGGCTGCAGCAGCCGGGTAACTATTATATAGTGGACAGTGCGGTTTCGATCGGAGGGAAGGATGGAGAAATCTATCAGATGCCGAATGTGATTTGTCCGGATGTCATAGCGGGGCAGTCTGTTTTGTCAGGCGTCCTGCTTAGGAAGAAGGTATTGCAGAATATAGAAGAGTACCTGTCTTCACAAGACTTTTGATACCCGCTCTTGCAGCAATGAATTTTCAGATACACTGCCAGGATACGGGATCGGCTGCTCGAAAGAGCATATTATATTTTAAGTTAAGGAGAGAGCTTATGCGAGAAATTATATCAACTTTATCAGCCCCAGCGGCTATAGGACCTTATTCACAGGGAAATCAGATCGGGAAACTGCTCTTTTTGTCGGGGCAGCTTCCGGTTGATATGGGGACCGGCGCTTTTCCGGAAAGCGTGGAAGAACAGACGGAGAAATCGCTGACCAATATCCGTTCCATTCTTGAGGCCAAAGGAGGTACGATGGATCACGTTGTAAAGACAACAGTATTCCTTAGCGACATGAACCATTTTGCCGCCATGAACCGTATATACGAGAAATTCTTCACAACAGGCGCATATCCCTCACGCAGTGCGGTAGAAGTGGCAAGGCTGCCCAAGGATGCACTGGTGGAGATTGAGGCAATTGCCTATATTGAATAATCTTAACAGTTCAGGCGTGAATATTACGTTGAAAATGTACCCCTGTTCCGGAGGAATACTCGGAATACTCAAGGCGGGCGTGAACTGTTACACATCATCTCATGGTCTACAGACCGCCCTATAAATGGACAACTGCATCAGGTAAGGAGAAAAAGACATGAAGTACAATTTTGATGAAATTATTGACCGGCGCCATACAAGCTGCATGAATACTGACGGGTTCAGACAGTACATTTTCCATGCGGACGAAAACATGAAATTCCCCTATGCGGATGAGGAGTTTATCCGTATGTGGATCGCGGACATGGAGTTTGCCACACCGGACTGCATTATCGATGGGATACAAAAAAGACTTGACCGGAAGATTTTTGGATATACCAGACTCTTTGGGGATGCGTATTTCCAGGCATTTCAGGCATGGACCAGAAAGCTGTATGGCTGGACATTTCCTCAGTCAGATCTCTACATATCCCATGGAGTTATCCCTGCGTTATATGAACTGACCGGTTATATATGTAAGCCGGGCGATAAGGTACTGATTCTGACCCCGTCCTATGCATACTTCAAGTATGCCGCAGAATATAACAATGTGGAATATGTCTGCTCAGACCTGTTGAACCGGAAGGGGGACGGCTATTATGAAATGGATTTTGAGGATATCAGGAATAAGGCGGCGAACCCGGATGTGAAATTATGTATATTCTGCAGTCCACACAATCCTTCCGGGCGCATCTGGACAGAGGAGGAACTGCGTACATTTGCAGATATCTGCATGGAGAACGGACTGCTGATTATCTCGGATGAAATCCATTGTGACCTGATCCGCAGCGGGCTTTCACACATTCCCCTTGCAAAGCTGTATCCCAATAGTGACAGGATTATCACCTGCATGGCTCCGAGTAAGACATTTAATACCGCTGGCCTGCAGTTTTCCAATATTATCATTCCGAATGAAGACGTACGCAAGCTCTGGCTGGCACGGCATAACTTTGACCTTAATCCCCTTTCGCTGGCGGGTGCGCAGGCGGCTTATGAAGGAGGATACGACTGGATGATGGAACTGAGGCTGTATCTGGATGCGAATTTCGAATTTGTGAGGGCTTATCTGGAGAAGCATCTGCCGAAAGCCGTATTTCGGATTCCGGAGGCAACCTATCTTGGATGGGTGGATATTGGGGCATATGTAGAAGACGGTATGAACCTGCCATTGTTCTTTGCGGAAAATGCGGGAGTACTGCTGGAGGGAGGCAATATGTTTGTACGGAATTCAGACACGTACATCCGCCTCAATGTGGCCTGCCCAAGGGCTCTGCTTAGCGAGGGGCTTTCGAGAATCTGCGGGGCTCTGAATAGACGTGAACGGAAGCGACGCTAAAGGAATACTTTATGTGATTGTTTTTTGAATCGTTTAGATGCTTTTATGTCAACAGGACTCCGGCAAATCGTCGTCTTCTAAGGATGAATATCGTAAAATGCTCCAAGAGCTTTTTAGCAACAATGTGTTCATTTGTATAAGTCCTATGACCGGTTTCGCATCTTTGCAGACGACACTTTTAATAACCGATTTTGGAACTATTATTTGTGGCACCAGTCTTTTCATTGCATGGTGCCACAAACAATAGCGATCTTGTAAAAATTTGCACGCTGCCATGTAAAGTATGTCGGAATAGTACTGAACATCAGATTCGCTTCCGTACTCGGACAGCTCTTTCGCAGTGGCGGCGATCCAGATAGCAGCAAATTCTTCTTCGTTTTGAGCCTCTATCAGCATTTTAGCCGTTTGGATCGTTCCCCTATTTGTTAGCTTGGTGAAATAGAAAAATTGTATTAAAATATATCACAATAATTTCCTTATTGTAATCGCTTCATAGATAAAATCGAATATTCACATGCGTTCTTAGCATATTTAGTCTAACATTATTGCATTTTGTCGCCACTATCTCCGTCACCCTTATATCAAGCCCACGACAAAAATTCTCAACTATTTTTTATCTAAATCAAATTTAAAGTTATCTAAATTTGCGTTTGCATAGTTTCTAATATCAATACCGGCAACCGTCCCTAACTTATACAATTCATCTAAAATCATATAGAAAAACGCTAAAACTGTTTCCTCACCAGAAGCATGCAATAGAGAGAGTTTTGACTCTCTATTAACTAAAAATGAATGATTTTTAATTGCACATCCAAGATCAATATATTTAAATAAATTCAGATGCTTTTCAATTTTATCAATATTAATGGAATCAATTGATAAAATACCTCCAATAATCTTGGTCAAGTTACGTGGCGGATAATATTTACCAGCATTAATCACTCCCCTGGCTGAACGTTCAAGAACATTTACACTCTCTATTTTATTATTTGCATACGCTAAAGTTTTTTTATTAATTTTCGGTTTAGATTCAAAAACAGCATACACGCTTTCTGCTGTTATAAACTTTTCACCAGCATCCGTTCCAAATATCAAAGGAGCATATAAAGCATCATAAATGATAATATCTATCTGGTCACTTACATTCCCCTTAGAATCGAAAACAAAACCTTTGTCCACCGCATACTTATTTGGTAAAAAGCTTCTGAAAAAATCTATCCATGCACTTTCACAATGCTCTCCCTTTGTTACCGGATGTTCTAATAAAACACTCAGTTTACTCTCCAGTATTGTTTGCTTTGTGTTAAATAAAGATTTTATATCCATACCCATTCTCCTCTTTGCACTTAATTACTGTATTCGGTTTATTCTGTGCTTAACATCCACCACGAAGTGGGGCGGGCTTTGACCTAAGGGGGTACCCCTGGCGGATGCCTTAGAGCGTCAAGAATCATCTTGGTTCCCATTTTATGTAAATACATATTTGTATCATTTTTTCTTTAAATATTTAGAGAGATTTCCGTCCTCTCGACCATGGTTTTCACCTAAATAAATGCAAAGAGAGTCGAATTTCTCCGACTCTCTCAAGTATGTGTCCGCGAACACATACCCCAATTATTATTTATAGTATACTGCTTCTCGCCAGAATATGCAAGACTTAAACGAAATTTTTCAAAGCTTGCATGCGTACTGACAAGTCCGGGTGAATGACAAGCGAAGCAACTGAGGAATTGACTGCTGCTCTGTAATCGTCTGTAATTTTCTCAAATTCGCGAATGAATGCCTTGATTTCCGTTTTAGGCATATGTAACAGCTTTAAATAGTAACACATGAGAAGTATGTAATCTCCGATGGTCTTGAAATTAATATATGGGACGCCGACTTCATTTTTCAGGCATTGTTTCATAGCTGGAGTAGGATCAATGTTTCTAAACCTCGTATCGAAAACAACAGCGTTGTGTGCTATTGCATTCCGCAAATCTTTCAAGGTGTAAATATACTTATACAGTAATTGTCTATCTGTATCACTTGCAAGATTGAGCCCAAGCCTCTTTGAAATATTATCTCTCACATCGTAGGTCAGACAGGAAAGCAGATAACCTAAATCACCCATCGTCATTATCTCAAATAAAGCCCATATTGGGACATCTGAATATCCAACGTTATTATAAAAATGTGTTATTTTGGGATTATTGCCACGATATGCTCTTGCAAGGTTAGCTTGAATCGAATTTTGCAAATTTAACTTATTCTGTTGTAGCTTTTTCTTTTGCTCAGGTGTATATGAAGCTGGTGCATTGTGGTACCCGCTTACGACCTTGTCATACATTGCCTGAATGCTTTCAGAATTTGCACCAATCAAAATCCCCTCTAATGCAATATTCTTAATTGCAGTCTCAATAAACATCATTTTTCCGTACAAAAGTGCTTTTAATGCTGAGTCGTATTGTATCGTTGCATATATTTCGTTATATGTAGTGAATGGTAATCTTGTACCAGCATTTTTGAAAAAGCGGTATCCTTTATACCCATGGAAATAGCCGGTATTAATCAACTGCCTTTTTTGCGCAGTTCCCGATATTGTTATTCCATTATCCCTAAGATGGCGCATCAATCCATCTGTTGTCTTGTAACTAATAAAATCCTCCTACCATGCATTATAAAAGTAGCATATCACGTTTTGAGTTATAAAACAATGCAGACAGAAATCAATTTTCCTCAACATACCAAAATAGCTTCGGGATAAAACCAAGACCTCTTCTGTCGTCACAATCTATGTTAATGCTTCAAAAGGAGTTCAGTGACTATACCCAGGTGATAGCTGCAGGATCGGCGGGACCGTTGCAGTTTCAGGCAAAACAGATTATGGAATATATTACAGATCCCGTGCTGCGGAGCCTGCCGGTTATAGCAGGGGAATCGTGAGCGGCAGTATGTTAGTAGATACTAATAAGAAGCAGTTATTTTATAAATCCACAGGAACAGTATAACATGTATGAGTTATACTGTTCCTGTGTCCTGCTTAGTGTAAGGGGGCAGACCTTTATGCAAAGGGCAAAGGGGGCAGACCCCTTTGCGTTTCTGTCAAGTCCATTACAGTCTCTTCACTTCAGCCCCTCCGCTGACACTCTCAAAACTGAAGGAAGCTCCTCCGCCCTTATAAGTACCCCGTCCTTCTTTCTGTGACATCTCGAAGTCGCAGTTAAAATAACCGCTGACGGTGTCCAGTTTGTAAGTGAATCCGTCGTTCTCCTGTATGGTAAAGGACGCATTACCACTGACGCTGTCGGTTCTTATCTTATCCGGGCAGACTTTTGAGGTTACGGAGATGAGTCCGGATACCGTATCGGAATCAATATTCCGGAAGCTTCCTTCTACTTGTATATCGCCGCTGGTTGTATTCGTCTCCAGTTTGCCGTCTACATACAGTGTGTTTCCGGTCAGACTTCCACTGGTACTGTCCATGGAGAGCCCACTGGTTTTGCAGCCGGTCAGATCAAAATCACCGGACGTGGAATCCAGGCGGAACTGGTCTGCCGTTATTCCGCTTATCTCTGCATCTGAGGAGATCGTATCAATCCGGAACGAACCCATGGATTCTGCTGTCTTTTCCGGAATTTTAACAAAAAGTTCCTTGTGAAGAGTGGAGTTGTTAAAAAACCCCCTTTTCTGTGCCTTTTGATATTGAATGATCAGTTTGCCGTTTTTAACATAATATTGAAGCTGTTGTTTTTCGCTCAGATCCTGTGATGCTTTTTCATAAAACTGTACGGTCTTGCCGTCGTATGTTGCCACATGGATCCGCCCGTCAAGCCAGTTGAGTTCCAGGTCTTTTATCTCATTTCCGTCGATCTTGGCACTTCCTGTTTTATATTTTCCGGAATCAGCATAGTTGTAACCGTTGTTGATTCCAATGGAAATGACGTTGATCTTTCCGAACAGACCGAGAATAAGTATTACAGTTAGGGCCACAGCCGCGATTGTCCAGGCTATGATCCTGATGACTGCCGATTGCCTTCTATTCATGATTGCCTCCTATTTTTTCAGTTCAAATATAGCCTTCAGGATTCCTTCCACTGCAACACCGATCAGGAATATGACCCAGGTGATATGCCATGCCATTGTCCAGAAGCTGACTACGATGTAAATAACCACAATGACAGCCCACAGTGCGCTGCTGAGCGCTCTCATTGCTCTTCGGCTGGAATCCGTCTGCTCCTGCCATTCCTTGAACTCTTCCACGATAGAGTCATCGGTTCTCTGGTAGCGCGGTTTGGTCAGGTTGTTGTAAATAAGCAGTGCCGTTGCGACTGCAATCATAATAAACATGAGAGCCGGTGCTAGTTTGTTCTCGAAAACAGTATCGGAGAGCAGGATAGGAGGGAGAACACTCATAATGTACATCATTACCGCAACAGAAATCAGGACTGCCGACTTCCTGCGTCCCTTATCCAGCGCTTCTTTCGTTACAGGCAGGCTTTCGGAGGATGGCGCCCCGTGAAGCCCTGCCAGGAGCTCATCCATATCGCCGATGCTTGCAACCGCTATGTTGTATGCCGCCTCGGGGGTTCTGCCTTCTGCGATCATGTCGTGGTACTTATCGACCAGATTCTGCAGAATCTCTTCCTTTAACTCTACGGACTTCCTGGTCGGTTTGACATCCCGGAACAGATGATCCATATATGCTCTTAATTTATTTTCCATGTGTATCCTCCTTCTTCTCACCACTCCTGATTAAAATATCAATGAGCCCTTTGGCTTCCTCCCACTCCGCTTTCATCCGCTGGTAAGCCAGATCCCCCTCCGGCGTGATGGAATAGTAACGCCTTCGGGCGCCTGTGTTCTCGTCCCCCCAGTAAGAACAGATATATCCCGCGCTTTCCAGCCTACGGAATGCCGTATACAGGGTGGCTTCTTTGAGCTCATACTGATTGTCTGTCTTTATCTGAATGTCTTTGTTGATCTTATATCCATAACTGTCTTCTTCGGTCAAATGGGCCAGAATGATTGTGTCCGTATGTCCGCGAATCAAATCGGATGCTATTGACATATATTCATACCTCCTTTTCTGTACTTACATTTAAGCATAGTATACCTCGCCTGTCAATGTATATATGGAAATAAAATATATTCATGACAATTGTCATGTGGTTTTATGGTTTACTATGGTGTTTAAGAAAAAACGCTTTATTATAGAATATAGTACGAAAAAGGACATATTCTATTGTTGGTTTTTTTAATACATGATAAAATATAAAAGTGGTGATAAAGTTTTCTTGGAAAATTTCAAGGGGATTTTATTGCCTTTTTATTTTACATAGAAGTTTGAGGAACTTATAAATAATTTAGAAGTAACAGTTCAGACGCATCTGAATTATTGCATATAGAAAATCCTCTAAGTGAAATAAGCAGCATAAACGATTGTGTTGGTCAGAAAGGAGCCGCTATGGCAGAAAAAACAGAGAGAGAAAAAAACAAAGAAACAGAAGAATTAAAACAAATAATTGTAGACAACATCATTGAGAATTATATACATAAAGAAGGATAGAAAGAAGGGAAAGCATGGAGAGTAGAACACTAACAGGCCATTTGCTGACGCCTATGTTCAGTTATGGTGAGAATCAAAAATTTCCTGAATTCAGAGCCACGGAGCTGAAGGGCATGATGCGCTATTTATATCGGATTGCATGTCCTGCTAAGCTTAGTGTGCTTAAGCAAGATGAGGCGGAACTTTTCGGAGGAAGTACCGGAGACAGAAAGGAACAGGCAGGACATGCATCTCCTGTACAATTGTTTTTGATGCAGGCAAGACAGGAAAGGTTTGAGGCTGAGAGTTTATTGCTGCATGATGAAAAAAGACAGAGATCCATATTTAATTGTATACTTCAAGATGAGTTTAAACTAAGAATCAGTATGGACAAACGGATATCCATTCAAAACGAATTGCTTTCAAAAATAGCAGATATAGATTGGTATAAGAAAGAGGCGGCTTTGGCGCTTCTTCTCTGCGGCATGGGAAAACGCAGCAGAAAAGGTAGGGGAAGAGTCATGCCGGACGAATATCAGCAGAAGGATAAGGCTCAGGCATTGGCCTGGATTTGCGATGGTTTGAACAAGATCGCGAAAGCAACGAGTGAAGAGCTAAAACCAGAAGAAAAGAAATATGAAATAAGAGACGGCACAATATATCCGTACGTACAGAAGAAAGGGCGGAATTCTGGTAATAGGGATCTGAAACGGCCCGCCATAAAGAAAATTGTTTTGGGAGAGTGTCTGTCAGAATGGAAAGAATCTGCTTCACGCAGCGGGGGCAAAAAAAGCCTGGATGTTTTTTTGAAGGCGGTTGATACGGAATGCCATTATTTGAGGGGAAAACAAAAATATGAATTCCTTAAAGATGGGCAGATACTTAAGTTGAGCAAAGCCATTGGACAAATCGATGGAAAGGAACGCTTTGCATCTTCACTCATCATTGGGTTCATACAGACAGATGAAGGGATATATCCGGTTTACACCTTTGTAAAAGCATTTCCAAATCTAAAAGAGGAACTGGATGCAGACTGCTCCCTGCGTGAACAATTTATCGAAATGGTTGAAAAGTACAGGATATAGTACAAAAACGAGAAGGGAGATGAAGGTGTGAGATATTTGCTGTTATTTACAATAGGGCCGGTACAGCCATTGATTGTAAATTCGCGGAAGGTAAGCGACATGTTTGCGGGAAGCCGCCTTTTATCAAGTCTGATGCAGGATGCGCTTCAGATTTTGGAGCATCAGCAGGAAGTTCGGATTTTATTCCCCTTTATAGAGAAAGGGGAGGGGAATTGCCCCAATATACCGAACAAGCTGATTGCAGAATTGAACCTCACAGAAGGAAAATCGCCGGAGGAGATTGCCACATTTTTGGAACTGTATATTAAAAAACAGTTTTTTACAGTCTGCATGGGTTATTTGAATGATGTAGGAATTATGGAAACAGAGGAGGGATCGGCGGCGCGGCAGCTCCGGGATTTTTTAGAGGTTTTTTGGATTGCCGAGGAATATGAGAGCCAGCCCTATTCAGAAGTGTACCAAAAGCTTTTCAGAAAGATGAATCTGGTAAAAAGCATACGAACGTTTTCTCAAAATCAAGAACCCTGGAATCGAAAATGTGCTCTATTTCCTCAATATAATGCCATCTATGCAAAATGCGGGAAAAGTGCAGGTGTCAGGCAGTATCCGGCAAATATAAATCCTACAGACGTTTATGATATTTCCGAAGTTCCCAAATTGACGTACGCAGTAAAGCCGAAAGAAGCACTTTCAGCGATTGCCATGGTGAAACGTAGTTATGGCAGAATATTAGGAATGTATTCATTGCGTCAGATGCTGCTCAGGCATCAAATCGGTAAAATAAAAAACGGGAAGCAGATCTTAGTAGATCTGGAGAACAGGGCAGGAGGAAAAACAGTAAGTCCGACAGGAGATCAGATTGCTAACGCTGTGTATGATTACGGCCATGGCAACCCGCCTGATTATGAAGAGTATGATAAGGATGCGTGGGAATACGCGGTGCAGCTTTATCACACCATACAGGAAGAGGATATATCCCTCAGCGATTATTATGCAATGCTGAAATTTGACGGCGATAATATGGGAGAAATATTTCTGAATAAGCATACAGTGAAAGAGCAGCAGGAACTGAGCAGGAGTATCAGCGATTTTGCGTCAGAGATACCCAATGTCCTAAAGGAATTTAATGGACTTCTGGTTTATGCAGGAGGGGAGGATTTCCTCGGTTTTTTACCATTGGATACACTGTTGGCGTGTCTGGATAAGCTGCAAAAATTATTTCAGGAGAGGGTAAAGCTGACTTTTTCGGCGGGAATAGTGATAGCGCATCTAATGCAGCCTTTGAAAATGGTTGCACTTGCTGCTGAAGAGATGGAAATGAAAGCAAAACAGGCAGAAGGAAAGGACGCATTTGTGCTGGGCATCTTGAAACGGAGCGGAGAAAGAGTGGCATCCCCACCGTACAAATTCGATGATTATTCAGGATGCGCCTATCCGAAGATGACGGATTTAAGGCGGCTGCTGGAGACGATCTGTAAGAATGAATGCCCCAGGGCCCTGCTGAACAATATTATCACTTTGTTCCGTTGTTTTCTAAAGGAAGACGTCCGACCGGAGAAAGCAAGGGCAGAGATTTTATTGAGAGAGTCTGTCAGTGTTTCTAATGCACAGAATGCAGATGAACTGGCGGACTGTCTGGTACTTTTTTATGAAAGAGAAGAAAGCCTGGATGCTTTTCTGGACACATTGAATGCGGTATTATTTCTTGCAAGGGAGGCGGGATCATGTATTATTTAATAGAACCACTGGATAATTTTTTCTTCCGTACGTCCGTACCGTTTGAGGCTGGGGGAGAAACGACGGCTATTGAGAGCCTGGATATGCCATTACCCTCCGTGTATGCAGGAGCATTTAAAAATTTACTGGGGATGAACTCAGGTGTGGATGGAAAGATTCAAATCGGCTTTAACGGACTGCTTTTGGAAAATGAATTCCTGCTTCCTGTACCGGCAGATCTAAGCTGGCAGGAGGGGACGGAAAGTGATTGTGGAGATTCTCCAAAAGGAGACTTGGAAAGACTTGGTACGATGGAGCTTACACCGAAACCTGTCTCTAACTTTCCTTTAAAATATTGTCTGTGCCAAAGAGGGGGGCATTCTAAAAAGAAAAAGGAACCAAAAAATTTATTCATGCCGGATCAGGAAATCGAGGCATACTTAAATGCGGAGAAAGCGGAATTTAGCGGCATAGATTTGGATGACAGATATCTGGTAAAAGAAGAGAAGGTCGGAATCGCAGTTGATGCCGGAAGCGGAACATCAAAAGAACATCAACTGTATCAGATAAGCATGGTCAGACCTGCGAAGGATCAGGAGTTAAAGCTGGCGGCAGACGTGAGGATTCGGAAACGGGACATGCCCGGTTGTAAAGATAAGAACAAAGAAACGGGGGGAATTCATGATTCCAAAACGACAGGCGTGGTGAGATTTGGCGGAGAAGGTAAGCTGGCTTTTGTCAAGGAAGGTCCATGCAGCCTGCAGATAAAGGTAAAGCAGGAGGATGCAAAGTATTTTAAGATATATCTTGCAACACCTGCAATTTTTGAAAAGGGATGGCTTCCCGGCTGGGTGGATGAGAATCGGTTAGAGGGGATGTTTACCTTTAAGGAACGTCAGGTAAAAGTCAGGCTGTTAGCGGCCTGTGTTGGAAGGTACATTCCCTGCGGCGGTTTTGGGTTTGATAAAGAAGAGGACAGATATCATCCGAGGGAAATGCGATTTGCAGTACCGGCGGGAAGTGTCTATTATTTTGAATTGCTGTCCGGCACCTTTGCAGATGCAGTAAAACTGTTCCATGGAAAATGTATGAGCGATTATAGAGAAAGCAAAGGGTTTGAATATCCGAAATATAAAAAATACCGTTATTGTGACAGAGGGTTTGGATATGCCCTGGTGGGAAAACTGCGGAAAGAACAGGAGGAAATAATTCATGGATAAAGAGACATCTACGTTAATGATGATGCAGACACTTACGCCAACTCATGTTGGAAGCGGGACAGAATTAAGTTATGTAGATTTGCCGCTTCAGCGGGAGATACATACAGGATTTCCCAAAATAGAAGCGTCTACTTTAAAAGGCAGTATTCGAAATGCCGTGAGTTCTTCAGAAGGCTTAAATAAGAAAGGCACTGTGTATGCAGGCGTAAACATGCTTTTAGGAGATCCTGACAAAGGGGACTATGCATCCGCCGTGTCTATCACCGATGCAAGGCTCTTATTCTTTCCGGTCAAGTCTGCTCTTGGAATTTTTGCATGGATAACCTGCCCTTATGCAATGAAGCGTTTTTTGAAAGATTATGAGATTGTTTCGAAATGTGTATTAAAGAACGGCATACATGTGGGTTATGGCGGAACGGATCAAAAGTGGGAGCCGGAAGAAGGAAGCGTCTATTATGCTGATCGAAAGAACTTGGAAATAGCTAAGAGGAAAGGCAATTTTTACGAAGTGAAAAAAGATACAGCTGAGCTGCAGATTATGCTGGAAGATTATACTTACAGAGCTGAAGAGAATAAGACGTTTGGAAAACTGCTGGAGATGATATCCTCGCATCTGAAGGATATGGGAATGGACTGGAAACAATTTATCAGTCATACTGTGCTGGTGCAGGATAATGATTTTGTCCACTTTGTCAAGCATTCCACAGAGGTGGCAACCAGAATAAAAATAGATTCGGATACAGGCACTACCCAAAGTAATGCGCTTTTTACGGAGGAATATCTGCCGCCGGAAACTATAATGTACAGCCTCTTCTTTTTTGGAAAATCGAACCAGCCTCAGAAAAGAGCGAATACGGACGGTGAATTCAATAAACAGCTGACCCCAAAAGAGGTTAGAGAAGAATTTCTAAATCAGTTTAACCAGGATATATTTCAAGTCGGAGGAGACAGTTCATTAGGAAAAGGTTTTGTGAAAAAATGCTTTTGGAAGGAGGAGGAATGATGGGAGCAATCCATGACGAAATGTCCAAAGAGGCTTATGAAATGGTGCGGAAAGCAGGCATTAATAATTCTGAATTTCGAAGTTTGGCAAGAGCTTTTCCATCAATGCTCCAGGTAAATGGTTTGGGTAATGCAATCGCGTTTTTATATGCAAAAAAGAATGATCAAAACAAGAAAGATAAGAAAAATGAAAAAGATGTCAAGAATGTTCATGACATACTTTATAAGGAAATAGAATGCTGGACATGGAGAACGTTAGAGCACCAGCAGGAGGAGCAAGCCCAAAAGTCAGAAAATCCAAAGCTTCCCCTCGATTTGATGGAGCGGATTACAAAACTCGATAGCACTGGATATCGGATCTATACAGACGAGATTATGCATCTGTGCTTATGGATCAAGCGGTTTGCAGAAGGTATGATTAAAGCAGAGAAGTAAGCCATGCACAGCCGGAGGAAGGGGAAAAATGATTGAGATGAAAGAGATTTATCAGCCAGCCAGGCTGGGGCAAAATAGTCAGAATGAAAAAGTGACACAACGTTTGGGCTATCTGCCCAATGACTCTGTAGATTTCATATGTCAGATGAATAAAAAGGAAGTAACCCAAGTAAATCTTTATCTTTTACAGAATCGATTTCGTATCCAAACAAAAAAATATATTAAAGGAAAGCCTTCGTATAAGGAAAGCCCATTTTTAGCGGAAATCATAAAAAACCAATATGAACATACGCTTTCTTCAGAAATACTTTACGGAAGGAAAATGGAAATATTCTTAAAGCAGCTTTTAGAGCGAAATAAGGAGATGGCAGGGGCTTTTAGTGAAAAAGAGGAGTATTGTTTTCACATCCCGAGTAAAATGATTTTAGGTGAAGGCGGGAATTCGGCTTATTCTGACCATGTATTGATGAAACTGCACCCACTGTATGGCGTGCCATATTTACCTGCCAGTACAATAAAGGGGGCGTTACGGAGCTGTTGGAATGAACTTTTTGAAAGGAAAGATGAAAATAATACAGGGAGCGTGGAGTATCAGCTGTTTGAAGAAGGCGAAAAATTGATTTTCTTTGATGCCTATCCCCAGAGTTTTTCTATATCTTTAGATGCACAAAGTCCGCATTATAAAGACTATTACGAGCGGCAGGCTGCACCGACTGATAATCAAAAGGTAGTGCCCATTACATTTATATGTATAAAAGATGTTACATTTAAATTGCATATCGCCTGTCAGAATACAAAATTGTGGAAACAGGAAAAAACACGGATAGATGAAGCAGTAAAATGTATGGTGGAAATATATGGATTAGGGGCTAAAACAGCATTGGGGTATGGCGTAGGAGAAATGCAGTAAGTGTAAAAACAATAAAGTGCGAATCGGTAGCGGACAGGAATTTCCCGGGAGATTCGCACCTTAAAAATAAGGAGGGGAAGGAGATATAGACGGAAAAAATAGAAATTTAATGAGATGAATCAATTGATTTTGTGGGAAATGTATATTATTATGATCTTGAAGTAAATCAAATTTGTTTATTTTTGCTGTCACCGCTTGCGTATGCGGTGTGGATTGAAATCATAAGCGATTGTGCCAGAAGGTGATGCAATTGGTCACCGCTTGCGTATGCGGTGTGGATTGAAATTACCAGACTTACGGACTCAGGGTGCTGTGCGTCCGTCACCGCTTGCGTATGCGGTGTGGATTGAAATCAGCGCAAACATTGATACTGTCATATCTCTGGACGTCACCGCTTGCGTATGCGGTGTGGATTGAAATACATGCCCTCATTGTGAATACGATGTGGGAATGCGTCACCGCTTGCGTATGCGGTGTGGATTGAAATCTATCCGTTCTGCCGTTTCTGGGAAACCCTCGCACGTCACCGCTTGCGTATGCGGTGTGGATTGAAATTTTTGCACCCTGTCTTCTTGCATTTAGCCCAATCTGTCACCGCTTGCGTATGCGGTGTGGATTGAAATCTCCTTTACTAAATGTCAGTTTAACCCACTATTTGCCACCGCTTGCGTATGCGGTGTGGATTGAAATTCTTTTTCTGTAAAGCTCTCAGTCCCTGTATCCTGTCACCGCTTGCGTATGCGGTGTGGATTGAAATCGCAAAAATACATGTTAGGTACTAGCCCAGATGCAGTCACCGCTTGCGTATGCGGTGTGGATTGAAATTCGTAACCTCTCATCGTTGGTAAAATCATTATCGCGTCACCGCTTGCGTATGCGGTGTGGATTGAAATCTCCTAAATGTTAATTTATATTGTATCTGCGATCGTCACCGCTTGCGTATGCGGTGTGGATTGAAATAAGAAAAAGACAAGCAGAAGCGTAAGTAAATGGGTCACCGCTTGCGTATGCGGTGTGGATTGAAATAGAATGCAGAGGCATTGGTACGTGGTTTTGACAAGTCACCGCTTGCGTATGCGGTGTGGATTGAAATAGAATAAAATCGAAACTCCATCGCTTACGGGAAGTCACCGCTTGCGTATGCGGTGTGGATTGAAATTCAAAATGTTTATCTTAATGATAATGAAACTTTTGTCACCGCTTGCGTATGCGGTGTGGATTGAAATCTCGCATACTCATCATCTTTTGCTTTCAGGTCATGTCACCGCTTGCGTATGCGGTGTGGATTGAAATTATTGTCGTACAGGATGGATGCTTCCTGATACGGTCACCGCTTGCGTATGCGGTGTGGATTGAAATAGCAATCCTGGAATCCCGTATTTTGAAATCATTGGTCACCGCTTGCGTATGCGGTGTGGATTGAAATTCTCGTTTGATCCACACGTCTCCTGTCCGGAAATCGTCACCGCTTGCGTATGCGGTGTGGATTGAAATAAAGTAGCATTGATTACCTAAATGATAGAGAGTTTGTCACCGCTTGCGTATGCGGCGTAGATTGAAATAAATAAGATTACCAGCTAACCCACCGGGAAAAGCCATAGTCACCATCCTAGTACCTCGAATAATAATTAATTTGCTGTTAAACTAACCTAAATTTTCGATGTACTAAGTATGGTTTAAAATTTAAAGAAAATAGCAATTATTAAGGACAAAATTATGTTAAAAGCAATTATTATTGGAAGTCCTGGTGCAGGAAAAAGTACATTTGCCCGGAGGCTTAGAAATTTGACAGGATTACCGCTATATTACCTGGATATGCTGTGGCATAAGCCGGATCAAACAAATATCACAAGAGAAGAGTTTGATACGCTGTTGAATGACATTATAAAAAAGGATAGCTGGATTATTGACGGTAATTATCAGAGAACACTTGAAGCCCGTCTGAAAGCATGCGACACCGTTTTTCTAATGGATTATCCGCTGGAAATCTGCCTTTCAGGTGCAGAATCCCGCATAGGAAAAAAACGTGAGGATATGCCATGGGTCGAATCGGAATTTGATGAAGAATTTAAACAATGGATGATTGATTTCCCGGATAAGCAATTGCCGCAGATATATGAACTGCTGAATAAATATCGGAAGGAAAAAGAGATCATCATTTTTACATCAAGAAAAGAAGCAGATGATTATTTATGTAACGCCAGTAAAAAGGTATCCCCAGGGGTACCCCTTAGTGCATGTCCTGCGGGCGGGTTTGCAGCAGAGCGGCAGAATAAGGTATATATGTTGCAGCAGCGTCACAAAGCAGAACCGCTCTTTGCAGGCTGGGATGAGACGCTTATCTGGTCATGCCTGCAGAATGTGATGGGGCACATATATGTGGATGATATAGAGGCCCCCAACTCTGTTATGGCTATGTTAGGAGATTTTTGTTTTCTGGCGGGAAAACCGGATGAAGAATTAGCCGCATATAAGCCCGATTGCTGCAAACAAGACTTTATGATTATGATTCCGCAGACTGATCAGTGGAGCAAAGTGATTGAAAAGTATTACGGGGAAAAGGCGAAAAAGGTTGTGCGCTATGCCTTTAAAAAGGAAAAAGAGATCTTCGACAAAGCTGCATTAGAAGCAGCAGTTGCCGGGCTGTCGGCGGATTATCGGATAGAGATGATAGATGAATCCATTTTCAGGCAGTGCAGTCTTTTCGAATGGAGCCGGGATCTGGTATCTCAATATAAAGAATATTCAGAGTACCGGGACCATGGGCTGGGAGTGGTGATTTTGAAAGAAGATGAGATTGTTTCCGGTGCTTCTTCTTATGCAGGCTATATAGGCGGAATCGAAATAGAGATTGATACAAAGGAGGAATATCGCAGACAAGGTCTCGCTTATGCTGCCGGTGCAAAGCTGATTTTAGAATGCCTGGAACGGGACTGGTATCCCAGCTGGGATGCTCAGAATAAAGGGTCTGCCGCATTGGCAGAAAAGCTGGGGTATCGTTTTGACCATGCCTATAGTGCTTATGAGATTTGGGGATATGGATGCAATAATGGAGAATGAGAATGAAGGATGAATTAGAGCGTTTTCTATCCGCACAGCGGAACTATTATAAGATTGCTCTGCAGGAGATACAGGCCGGGCAGAAGAAAAGCCATTGGATGTGGTTTATTTTCCCGCAGATTGCAGGACTTGGTCATAGTACAGCGTCTCAGTATTATGCAATCAAAGACCTGAATGAAGCGAAGGAATATATGGAAGACTTGATCCTTGGAAGAAATTTGATAGGAATATCACAGGCTCTGCTGGATTTAGATTCTAACGATGCGCTTAATGTGATGGGCTGGCCGGATCATCTGAAACTGAAGTCATCTATGACACTATTTGCTTTGGCAAAACCGGAGTGCGAAGTGTTTCAGCAAGTGCTTGATAAATTCTTCTGTGGGGAAAAGGATCAGAGAACAATAGATATTTTGAAGTACTGAATTCACTGAAATTAAAATATTGAAATGTCTTCGTTATTTTACCTCTCAGGGGTTATATATGACATACAGATGTCATGTTTTATATGTTAACCTGAATAAAGAAAATAATCGCTGCGCAGGTTATGCGGCGGAGAAAAGAGAGAAAACATATATGGAATTGATTGTATTGACAAAGGAAAATCTGGAGAAGGAACACATCTGCTGTGCAATTTCCAACAATAAGGACTGCCAGGTTGCCTCCAAGAAGGCATGGCTGGGGGACAGACTGGACGAAGGTCTGGTATTTTTGAAGGGGGATGTGCGGGGGAAATGCTTTATAGAATATATTCCTGCGGAGTCGGCCTGGGTGCCGGTCAAAGCGCCGGGATATATGTATATTGACTGCTTCTGGGTATCCGGTAAGTTTAAGGAACAGGGATATTCCAGTCAGCTGCTGGAAGAATGTATCCTGGACAGCCGTAAAAAAGGGAAGAAAGGGCTTGTTGTACTGTCTTCCGCAAAGAAACGGCCATTTCTGATGGATCCAGGATATTTGAAGTATAAGGGATTCGAAACGGTGGACACGGCAGAGCCCTTTTATGAACTGATGTATCTGCCATTCACTGAAAATGTGGACAAACCGGCATTTATGGAACATGTGAAAAATCCCCATGTGGACGAGAAAGGATATGTAGCATACTATACAAATCAATGTCCGTTTACGGCAAAATATATTCCGATTCTGGAGGCGGCAGCACTCAAAAATCAGGTGCCGTGGCGCTCGGTAAAAATAGAAACAGCAGAACAGGCTCAAAGTGCGCCGGCGCCCTTTACCTCTTTCAGTCTTTTCTATGACGGAGAATTTGTAACAAACGAGATATTGTCGGAAAAGAAGTTTGAAAGTATGATACAGAAAAAGAACTAGTTGTGGGGGCGCTGGAAAATGAATGATTCATACGCTATATTGCTGCCCGGCTTTATAATCTGCCTCAATATGTAGTTTGTGAATTTCATTTCCAAACACCCCCTTAAGTATTGCAAATAAAGAAAAATTTTTATCTGCTCTTGACAGGCTAATGTTCGCTAGCTATACTGGAAATGTAAAGCGAGTGGTCATTAGCCTGTCCGTTTACTGTGCAAGGCAGGTTGATATTTGCAGAAAGAAAAGAGGGAAAGGATGCAGACATTTGAATTAGAAGAATATTTAAGCGGTGGTGTAGAAAATATTATAAAGGGGATACTGAAAGCTTCCCTGGACAATCCGAAGGAAAGTGCATTTATGGTGCAGTATGCAGCAGCTTCGCGGGCAGCGCGGAAACTGCGCCAAAGAGCGGAAGCGGGAGGGGAACATATTCCTCCGTTTTTGATAGCAAGTATTACCAGTCTGTGCAATCTCCACTGCAAAGGCTGTTATGCACGGGCAAACCATCTGTGTGAGGAAGAGATTACAAAGAGGCAGATGACCCGGGAAGAGTGGGGCAACCTTTTTTCACAGGCCGAGGAGACTGGAATCGGCTTTATTTTGCTGGCAGGAGGGGAACCTCTATTAAGGCGGGATGTTCTGGAAGAGGCGGCAGTACATAAGCGGATTTTATTCCCTGTGTTTACAAACGGGACCATGCTGGATGCATCCTATGAACAGTTATTTTCCGATCACAGGAACCTGGTGCCGGTCTTCAGTATTGAAGGAGAGCGGGGAAGAACAGATGCGAGGCGTGGAGACGGCGTTTATAAAATATTGTCAGATTCCATGGAACGGATGAAAAAAGCGGGAATTCTGTTTGGCACATCCATTACTGTGACAAAAGAAAATATAGCAGAAGTGACTTCCTGCGATTTCACAGAAGAACTCGAAAAGGCCGGGTGTAAAGCTGTGATTTATGTGGAATATGTTCCCGCTGACGGGAAGACGCAGGAGCTGGCGCCGGATGATGCAGACCGGGCCTTTATGGATAAAAGACTTGCAGAACTTCGAAGCCGGAATACGTCCATGCTGTACATATCCTTCCCGGGAGACGAGAAATCATCGGGCGGCTGTCTGGCGGCGGGCAGGGGATTTTTCCACATCAACGCGGACGGAGGGGCAGAACCGTGCCCGTTTTCCCCATATTCAGATACAAATATCCGGGGGAAAAGTCTGCGGGAAGTACTTCGTTCCCCCCTGTTTGCGAGGCTTCAGGCCGGTGGGCTGCTGAATGCAGAGCACAGCGGCGGCTGTGTACTGTTTGGACGGGAGAGTGAAGTACAGGCGCTGCTGCAATGCGAATAAATCATGCACATTTAGAGGAGACACGTATGACAACGAAAGAACGGATTATGGAGGAAGCGTTGACACTCTTTGCGGAAAAGGGATATCAGGGAACCAGTGTGAAGAATATTGCGGATGCAGTGGGGATCAAAGACAGTTCTCTGTATAAACACTACAAAAGCAAACAGGAGATTTTTGATACGATTGTACAGGAGATGTCCCTTAGGATGGAGCGGATCTCTCTGGATTTCGGCCTTCCGGGTGAATCGGATATGGGAGAAGCCGCTGCACTGTATGGCGGTCTGTCGCTTGAGGCATTGCAGGCACTTAGCAGGGGCATCTTTCTGTTTTATCTGAAGGACGAATTCGCTGCCAGGTTCAGAAGGATGCTGACGATAGAGCAGTACCGCAGCAAAGACATATATAAAGTATACCGCCAGATCTTTATGGAAGCCAGCATCTCCTATCAGAGCGCCCTGTTTGAAGAAATGTGCAGGAGGAAAATCTTCAGAGAGGCAGATCCGGAAGTGATGGCTCTTCACTTTTATGCCCCCATTTTTTTCCTCCTTAATAAATACGACCAGGAGCCGGAGCAAGAAAAGGAAGCGCTTATGGTTCTTGAGCGGCATGTGAGAGAGTTTGCACGCATTTATCAAGTGGAAAACTGAAATAGTAAAAAAGGCCCCGGCGGGTCATATGCTCTGGGAGGACTTCCAGAGCACCGTCCATTTCTGATGCTCTACATAGTAGAGCAGATGGAAGAGATAGCGGCGGGCATCTACCACTGCATCACATTCGTATTCTACGGTGGGAATGCCGCAGTAATTCTTTTTTTCAAAGGAAAGCACATGCAGATTTGTCAGTGTGCGGATCTCGCCGTCCTCCCCCTGGAATTTGATCAGTTTTGGGATGGCGGTTCCGGTGCTTGTATACCAGACACCGCAGGCCACTGGTTCCTGGCGTCCCCGGATCTTACCGGCATCCGGTGTATGAACATTAATTCCGATTCCCATACCCATAACTTATATACCTCCTGTCTTATAGCGTAAGATACACATCAGCTTTTTCATCTCTTAACAGATCCCTGTATTAAAAAATAGTAAGGCACGAATAGTCTACATCCCGCTTTTCCCGGGAAATGCCTCCTTCCAGATGGTCGATCGGCGTGTCCAGAAAAGCGGCCCGCCGGACCGTATCCATGCCATATCTCTTCCGGATAGAATCGATGGTGCTGTCCCATGTTTCCAGCTTTGCGTAGTCCGCCGTATCAAAAAGGCTCATTTGCCGAAGGGCCGTCCCATCCTGCAGCCTGCCTGTATGGATGCCCAGATGCCGGATTGCTGTTCTGCCATCCCAGAGCTGGTCAAACAGGCGGCACGCAGAACGGTACAGCTCCGTGGTAATGTTAGTGGGGTTGTCCAGAATCATCTGATGGCTGGCATAGCTCAGATCAAAACTTTTGATTCCCACAGACATCAGTTCTGCCTGTACCTGATTCTCCCTGAGCCTGGAGCCCACCGTCTCGGCAAGCCCCAGAAGTACCAGGTGGGCGATCCCGGCATCCGTCACATCAAAGGCAATGGTGGTAGAATTGCCGAAACCCTTCTGCGGCGGAGGGTCAGGCTCCACAGAGGAAAAATCAATTCCATTGGCAAAAGCCCAGATAACCTTGCCGTGTTTTTTTAAATGAGAGGAGAGAAGCTCGGGATCGCTTGCCGCAAGTTCGCCAATCGTTCGGATACCAAGCTTCAGGAGCTTGGAGGCCGTGGCCCTGCCCACAAAAAATAAATCCGAGACGGGCAGAGGCCACATTTTTTCCTGGATTTCCTCCGGAAAAAGGGTGTGGACCCGGTCAGGCTTACGAAATCCGCTGGCCATCTTTGCCAGCAGCTTGTTGCTGGAAATCCCTATATTTACGGTAAAGCCAAGCTCTTCACGGATACGGTCTCTGATCCTCATGGCGGTTCCGGCAGGACTTCCAAAGAGGTGCAGGGTGCTGCTCATATCCATAAAGGCCTCGTCAATACTGTACTGCTCCACCATGGGCGTATATTCGTTCAGGACTTTGATAAAGGCATCGGAACATTTCTGGTAAAGTCCATAATTGGGGGGGACCATATAAAGGGAGGGACATTTCTGACGGGCCTCCAGGACCGTCTGCCCGGTATGGATGCCGAAGCGTTTTGCAGGAGTGCTTTTGGCCAGAATAATGCCGTGCCTTGCGGCCACATCCCCGGAAACCGCGGAAGGAATGGTGCGCAGATCCAGGGTGCCGCCCAGATGATGAAGACGGTATGCGGCTTCCCAGGAGAGAAACGCACTGTTTACATCAATATGGTAGATAACAGTATTCATGGATACTACCTCCTTTAAAACAATTGTATCAGAACATATGTTCTATATACAAGAGGTAATATTTTCCGGGTAAGGAAGCCTGAATTCGGGGATTCCCGTGGCATAGGGGGCAATGTCATACTGCTGATAGTATATGACAATACTGCGCGGTTCAAGAAAATAACTTTGAGGATTAAAATGCTCCCGTATAAGAGTCGGATAATTATCAAAATAAGAAGAGGGGGAGGACGCCAAACGCTCTGCGGTCTGCCTCTCAATCTCTTCCAATATGTTTTCCGGATAAGAAGAATCTTCGGAATATATCGTCCGGAGGCAGATACGGTAACCGGTAGTAAAGTCCCATGTATCTGAGTTCCGGCGGGTCATGCCGTGGGCCCCGCCCATGTAGGTATACTGGTCGTTATAAAGGCTGGCGATAGAATCATGATTCAGTGTAATTTTGAACTGGGTATCCATCTCGTAAGAATTAAAGGGAATATGATCATCTTGAATGTACCGGGCACTCTCAACGGCCTGGGGGAAAAGAACTGTTTGGCAGTAATTTTCTGCCGCCCGGGAATTACAGATATAGTATTGGTTAATCTTCCTGGCGGCAGCCAAGCTGCATGTGGTTGTAAAAAAGGGATAACGGATCTTGTAGATAAAAACAGGGATATTGTGGTAGTACATTGTACTTTCCAATGTTTTTTGGGAAACTGTCTGCATGGCGGCCTCGAAAAAATAAAATTAATATACTATATTGCAAAATGCCGGGAAATATACCTTCCAGAGAATGAGCCGGCACATCAATAGCCCCATGTCTTTAGGGTCCATGCTTCGCTATCGGAGTTGCGGACGAGAATCCAGTTCCAGTCAGTGTAGGTGGAATTGGGATTCAGGCTTCCGTCTCCTCCGGAAGCGTCCACATCGAAATTGGACAGCAGGACGAGCGCATCTTTGGCTTCATACTGTTCGGCCCATTCATCGGCCTGTTTGCGGCTGATTTCTTCGTCATACCACAGGTCGGTCAGAGTACAGCCGGTGAACGTTTCTGTAAATTGGTCACGGACAATCTGCTTGGCGTCTTCAATCTCCTGTGCTGTGTATACGCCCGGAAGGCTTTCTGCATTTTCGGCCGGCTCCACATCTTTGTCTCTGCGTGGGCGGGTTATGAAAAAGATTCCGATGCATACACAGATCACGGAAACGATTCCTATAATAAGTACTTTTTTCGTTGACATTGAAACCTCCTGTTAATCTCGTATTGTGGTGACACGGACATACCGGGAAATACTTATAGGCTTTTTGGGCCGGCCGGCTGAGTTATCTTTATCTTAACATAGGAGCGGAATGGAAAAAAGGTGGAATTTCAGCTCCTTAAAATAAAAATTGCCAAACACATCATATGCCTGTTAGTAATCTCCCGAATTTACAGTTGTGTTGACAAAAACCGCCAATAGGCTCTGAAAACCCATGAAGCCCAATATCAACCCCAATATTTCTGGTGCGCCCAGAATACTATTGTTTTATTCGTCTGAATATCGTATATTAATATATACCAGGAGAATTATCTTTGGGAAATATAAAGAGAAAAGTGATACAATAGTTATTAAAAAAGCTTGAAATATTCGTATGAATGATGTGCGATAAAGATAGTTAAGGAAGGCAAGTTTCTTACAAAAAATTATTGGAGGTATTCATATGACAGACAGTGAAAAATTAGATTTGTTGTTTGAAAAAATGGGGGATCTTGAAAAAAGGATGAAAGAACTGAAACGCCAGCAAATGAAAGATACCGCAGAACTAAAAGCAATGGATGAAATTATTTTTGATGAGGTTGAGCGGGCTTGCCACCGCTCCGTATCAAATAACTTATAACAATCACAAACAGAGAAATCAAGCCCGGAATCCATAATCAGGATTCCGGGCTGTAATTATAGGTTACTATTTTAAACTTTAACGGGAATGTCGTTTTTCGTTACCGCTAATTTGCGATTTAGTTCATCAATTCTATTCAATTAGAATTTAGTGAGGTATGGTTTTGAAAATAGAAATTAAAGATATACGAAAAAAAGATCATAAAAAAGCAATTCAATTTGCAATTAAGGGTATGCACTTTGATTGGTATCTGGACAATAAATTTCTGCTTAATGCTTATGGCAGATATTTTTGGTATCTCGAAATAAATCGTGCAACACAGATTTTGGCGGCATATGCAGATGGTGAATTTGCAGGTGTTTTATTGGCAGAAATGAAAAGCGAAGAAAAGAAATACCAGAGTTTTCTGCAAAAAAGCTACATTAAAATTGTTGATGTGATACAGAGGACTTTTTTTAAGGGTGGTGCTGATCTTTATGAGGATACCACAAAAGAACTGTTAGCACATTATTTGAAATCCAATACGCCTGATGGTGAAATTCTATTTCTTGCTGCAGACCCGGATTGCAAAATTAAGGGTATAGGTACGGCTCTGCTCAATGCTTTGGAAGAAAAGGAAAAGGGGAAAACGCTTTATCTTTACACGGATGATGCCTGCACATATCAGTTTTATGAGCATAGAGGATTTGAAAGAGCGGAAGAGAAAGAAATCATCTTGAAAATGCCGAAAGGCAGAGTTCCATTAAAATGTTTTGTTTACAGTAAGACAGTATAGTAAATTCTCGCTTGCCGGGAAGGAAATCAGAATTCGAGGAGGTCTGGAAATGAAAACAATTGGGCTGATTGGCGGAATGAGTTGGGAGAGTACAGTTCCATATTATCAAATCATAAATAAAGAGGTTAAAAACAGACTTGGCGGACTTCATTCTGCAAAGGTTATTCTTTATAGTGTAGAATTTGATGAAATTGAGAAATGTCAGTCAAACGGTGATTGGGAAAAGAGTGGAGATATTCTGGGCAATGCAGCGAAAGGATTAGAGGCTGCCGGGGCAGACTTCATTCTGATTTGCACGAATACGATGCACAAAGTAGCCCCTCAAATCCAATCAATGATACATATTCCTATCATACATATAGCGGATGCCACGGCAGAAGAGCTTGAAAAATGTCAAATCCGGAGCGTGGGATTGCTGGGAACAAAATACACTATGACACAAGAATTTTACAAGCAAAGGCTGATTGACAGAGGCATAGATGTGGTGATTCCGGATGTAGAAGATATTGATGTTGTGAATGATATTATCTTCCAAGAACTATGTATAGGCAAAATCAAGGAGGAATCCCGTAAAAAATTCCAAAAGATCATTGATAGTTTAAAAGATAAAGGGGCAGATGGCGTTATCCTTGGTTGTACGGAAATCGGACTTCTTATACATCAGGCAGATTCTTCACTGCCTGTTTTTGATACAACTGTGATCCATGCAAAACGGGCAGTAGAAATAGCATTAAACAGTTAACACTCAGCAGATATAGAAAAGTTAGGATTTATGGAGGAGAACATGAAACAGGAGTATATGATAAATGCCTGTAATGGAAATCCTGGGACATGGAAAATGGTGAAGCAAGAGGAAAGGAGAACAGATAGTTGAGAAATCTGATTATGGATTTTACGCATTGCTATTCCGAAATGACATGGAAAGAACTGCAGGACATCCAATACATAGACTGTTCTGATATCCCGCAATGCAGCATGTACTGTACACCCGAAGCCGAAGATGAGATCCGGTGCAGACTCAAGTCCTGGGGCCCCTCGGGAATTCATTTTCTGGATTCGGGAAATTATCATTATGTTACGAAACTTTTCCTGGAAAAAATCAAGTTTCCGTTCTCTCTGATATTGTTTGATTATCACAATGACATGCAGATTCCTCTGGTCCATGACCTGACAAGCTGCGGGAGCTGGGCGGGAGAGGTGCTTTTCACGCATCCATATCTGGAGCAGCTTGTGCTGATCGGACCGGACAGCCGGACGATCGAAGAAATACCGGATGCCAGAAGGCGCCGGCTGCTCTGTGTCAGTCTCCAGGAACTGGAACAGCATAAAGCAAGACAGGCTTTGAAAAAGATACCGGAGCATATCCCCCTGTACATTTCTATTGATAAGGATGTACTGGGGAAAAATTATGCAAGAACAAACTGGAGCCAGGGAGGAATGTCTGTCAGGATGCTGGAAGAGATTCTGGAACTCCTGCTTGTGAACAGAGGTGTTATTGGTGCAGACATCTGTGGGGAATGCCCTGCGGGGGAGGCACTTCCAAAGTACCTTGAGGATGAACGGATAAACAGCAGGACAAATAAGGAACTATATCTGTTTCTGAAAAGGTTTATTGTAAATTAAAGCCGTATAATAACAGTAAATGTCAGGAGAATTATTGGTATATCTGTACTATCCGTTCCTATATTGACCTATCATGCGATGTAATAACAGTAGAAAGCCGGAGTTGGTTATCGCAACGGGTGATCCTAAAACAAGCATTACTAATACAGGTAGGGAGATTATGATGAATCTAAAAGAACGGGCGAAAAAAATTAAGACGGATATACCGGCTGTTTACTTGGCCTTAAAAGACGAGAATACTCCAATTGCAGCAAAGATTTTTTCTGCAATTACAGTTGCCTATGCTCTTTCACCAATTGATTTAATTCCGGATTTCATACCTGTTTTAGGATATCTGGATGATATTATTTTACTACCTGTCCTTGTTGCAGTTACTATAAGCTTTATACCAGAAAATATCATGGAAAATCATCGTAAATCAGCCAGGGATCTATGGAAAAATGGCAGACCGAAGAAGTGGTACTATGCTTTTCCTATTGTCTTAATCTGGGGGTTATTAATTTGGCTAATCGTAAAGAACTGGATAAGATGAAAAATCTGGTTATAGAATTGACACATTGCTATTTAAAGGAAATTTGAAACCACCCTTTCATTACAGTTAAATATCCCCGTAAGAATCAGGACGTACAAGCCCTGATTCTTACGGGGATATGTCTATTTTGTGTTAGATAAACTCTCCTCCGCCAGGAAGGCAGGGCCCCCGGCCCCAGACGCGGACAGCTTGTGCACCGGAGTGAAGAAATAACAAAATTTGTGCTGTATAGTAAATAAGTAATATATTGACAAAATTTAGTAATATTATTATAGAGTCGTAATTTTACCTTTGATATTATTATTTTGAAAACAAAAGGCTTTTCACAGAGACTGGAAAAGCCTTTTGAGGATTCTGTGTAACAGTTCAGACCTGTCTGAACCGTCACGGTTATGTTAAGAAAGTAATATTGGAGGAAACGAAATGAAGAACAAAAATACGACATATTTTATACTGATATATGCATTGTTTTTTACCTATGCGGTAGGGACATCTATTCTGGGCACGTTCATGGTAGATTTCCTGAATGATTTTGGAATGGATGTCTCGGAAGGCGGTATTTTCACAGTTCTATACAATACTGGCTGTTTAGCCGGGGTAATTGTATCCGCTTTTGTATTGAAATACTTTCAAAACAGGACATGGATTTTAATTACATACGCGGTATTTGCGCTGGGGATGCTCGCTGTAAGCAGGGCAGATACCCTTACGGTTTTTCTTATATTGCTGCTTCTGATTGGAATAGCAACCAAATTTCTGGATTTGACGGTAAACACGGAGATATCAGCATATCATGATGAAGAGAAAGGATTCTATATAAATCTGCTGCATGGCTGCTTCGGCGCGGGATCCTTTGCCGGACCGCTTCTGGCGGCGAAACTTCTGACAGTCTTACCCCAGTGGCAGATGATCTATGGATATATCGGAGCCGGGAGTGTGGTCTTGCTGGTGGTTTTTTTGCTCAAAGGGAAAGCCCCGGTGAGAACGGCGGCAATCGGGACACAAAATCAAAACCGTATGGACTTTGGAATATTAAAAAAGCCGGTTATTATATATTTATTATTTGCCATGTTCTTTTACTGTGGGCATCAGGGCGGCATCAGCACATGGGTGCCGCTGTATCTGCAGTATCAATATGATGCCGGGACATTTTCTGCAAGTATGGGTTCTTCATTGTTCTGGGTCTGCCTTGTTATAGGAAGACTGGTCTGTGCCAGGCTGACGATCCGGTTTAAGGAAGAGTATATACTGGCAGTGGGGCTGGCGCTGGCCATTGTGCTGCAT
This sequence comes from Faecalicatena contorta, assembly GCF_001404335.1. Lineage (GTDB taxonomy): Bacteria > Bacillota > Clostridia > Lachnospirales > Lachnospiraceae > Faecalicatena > Faecalicatena contortus_B. The sequence continues at coordinate 158,894 of NZ_CYZU01000002.1, read as the reverse complement.
CTGGCGGGCGTATTGATACCGGTGATGGCTTTTGCAATGATTGGATATGCGGCGGCAGGACTGTTCGCAGGAGCGGCCATTCCGTTAATTTTGACCATAGGGTACAAGGAATGCGCGGACTGCCAAAGTACTGTCTCGGTTGTTTTCTTTGTCAGTATCAGTATGGGGCATACTGTTTTTCCATGGATTATGGGAATGATCTGCGGGACATTCGGGCTGACTTGGGGCATGGTCTCTAATGTTCTATGCCTGGTGGGAACGTTAGTATTTACTATTTTATTTTTAAAAACAAAGCATACGGCGGCACCGGCGAAAGTAATACGGTGAAGCTGAACTAAGCGCCTAGTACATCGTAAAATAAGTAACTGCCACATAAGCAGACCTAAATTTCCGATAGCACCGCTCCACGAGCCTCAGCGTAGCTCACTACGCCTGCGTTTGTGGAGCAGCACTCTCAAAAATTTATTTCAGCTTATGAGTCAGTTACTTATTTTACGATGTACTAGTTCTTCTGCAGAAGCCATGCCGCACCTATCAGGTTTTCCTCCAAATCATTGTACTCGCTCCTCTGGCTTATGACATACCGTTCAAACATGGACTTATGTTCAGGATAATGGATCATGAGATCATTTGCCCGGGATGTAATCCAACTCATTTCTTTTTCCGCAGTATCAGAAACAGGATCTGTACAGGATTTGCATTCAATCATATGCAGTCCCAATTCATGAAAACACTCACACCATTCATCATATGTAGGATACGGCTTTTCAAACTGCAGCTGCCCGTTTGCCGCCTGGTCTGTAACATACGCATCGTCAATCAGGAGAAATCCCTCGTTTTTAATGGTGGACATCAATTTGGATATCGTTTCCTTAAAACTGCCTAAAATGCTGCCTACTGCACCAAAGATTACACAGTCATAATTTTTTTCAGTCTCTACTGAAATATTAACATCCTGCACCTCAAATTTACACAAGTCAGAGACACCATATTCCTGCGCCTTACATTTTGCATAGTCAATAAACTCCGGCAGTATATCGACTCCTTTAAAGTGGATATTTAACTCTTTTGCGAGCCGGACGGAGACCGCGCCCTTACCGCAGGCCAAATCCAATACCTTTGTGTCTCTGTTCATGGGTATATGATTTTTAAATGTAAGCAGCATCTCTTCGGGGGAGCTGCCTAATTCCCAAAAATCCTGTAACAGATAGGGCAGGAATGGGATGATTCCTGTTTCGTCAGATGTAAGAGATTCGGCTAATTTTTCTTTTACTTTTTCATTCATGTGTTAGCTCCTTTTAAATGCGAATTATAATTCATATTCTTATTATACAGATCGGGCGCCACCGTGTCAATAAAATACGAATTAAACTTCGTATTTTAGTTGCGGCAGATTTTTTTATATAGTATAATATTCCGGAAAGCAGGTGAATCATTATATGCCAGATATTAGAAAACCTCAGCAGACCCGTTCCATAGAGAAAAAGAACAAGATTATTAAGGCCGGATTTGAACTGTTTTGCGAACAAGGCTACTATGCTACCACGACGACACATATCTGCCAGAGGGCGGGGATATCTACCGGCGCTCTATACAGCTATTTTAAGGATAAAAAAGATATATTTATTGCGGCTTTTAAGGATTTTCTTGAGGGAGAGTATTTTAATGAGCTCCTCGAATCACTTGGCAGTTCCGTGGAACCTTTCAGCATTGACTCATTTTTAGACCGGTGCATTGATGTCTTAATTGAAATCTATCAAGGTTCCTATACAGCCTTAATAGAACTGGCTAACATGCAGTTAGAAGATAAGGAAATCATGGAAAAGTTCAGCCACTTTGAAGATACTTTTATGGCTGCGGTTGTGGAAGCATTAGCAGCACATAAGATTAAAACAGATAACTTGTCTGAAAAATATTATCTCGTTTATATACTGATTGAGGCATTAGCGCAGGAAAAAGCATTCAATAACCATGACTCTGTAAACTATGATAAGTTGAAAGAGGAAACGTACAAAATCATCAAAGGATATCTATTATTAGAGCACAGCTGACCGGCCAGATCTTCCGGGTGTGCAAGAAACGGAAGGCAAATCGGGTGTGCGGGTGGGAACCCATTGGAGTAAAAAAGAGAACATGCTGGGCGGAATTTATTTTACCAAACAAATTCCGATGCCGTATGCGGTTCGAATACAACAAGCAGTATTCGGGCCAAAAGCGGTATGTATCAGCATGTTCTCTTTTTTGTGTACGGATTTTCTGAAAATAGCCGGACTGTGACATATGAAACACGGTTTAGTTGGGAGTATGGTTTCCCTTTGAATTCGCTTCTCCTCTTCAACATTAAGGTTAACTTTAGGTTGCATTTATCTTCTCTTTAAGGTGCCGCCGTAAGATGAATGTATCTTAACAAGGGAGGTTACATATGAACATGTTATCATGCAGCAATCTGAAAAAAATATACCAAAAGCAGTGTGCAGTCAACAATCTGAGTTTTTCTGTCCGCAGAGGCGAAGTCTTTGCCCTGCTCGGAAGCAACGGCGCGGGCAAGACGACCACCATAAAAATGATTCTGAACCTGATCCCAAAGGATGCGGGAAAGGTGGAGATAGAGGAGGGGATCCGGATCGGGTATTCCCCGGAGACTCCGTATTTTCATCCGTTCCTGAACGGCCGGGAGGTGCTGGAATTCTACGGAGGCCTTCAAAAGATACCGAAGGCAGAGTTGAATAAACAGATTCCCGAATTGCTCAAGCGGGCGGGGCTGGAAGAAAGCAAGACGAGGGTGAAAGATTATTCCAAAGGGATGCTGCAGCGGCTGGCTCTGGCACAGGCCCTGCTGGGGGATCCGGAGCTTCTGATCCTGGATGAGCCCTCTGCCGGCCTGGACGCGCTGGGGCGTGTTGAGATGATGCATACGATTCAATGCTTAAAGATAGAGGGGAAAACAATTATCATCAATTCCCATATCCTCAATGACATTGAGCGTGTGTGCGACAGAGGAATTATTATGAAAAAAGGCTGCCTGCTCCATGAATGGGAAAAGGGAAAAGACAGGAGAAGCCTGGAAGAGATATTTGTAGAGAAGATCGGAGGAGCAGAGAGATGGGAATCATGAAAAATGCTTTAAGAGAGCGGATAAGAAGAAAAGATATTTATGTTGTACTTGTAATCGGTATTCTGATAGTCATGATGTGTATGAGCGGAGCGGCGACACTGTCCATAAACGGCGTGCCGGTGACCGAATTCAGTATGATGATGCCCTTAGTGCTGAATGTGGTCTCCGTAATCGGCGGTGGGATCGCCATTGCGCTTAGTCTGCGGACGATACCGAATGAATATGAGAGAAAAACCAGCCATCTGGTCTGGATCCGCGGCATCAGCCAGTGGAAATATCACGGGCAGCTTGCCCTTGCAGGCATTATCAGTTCCTTGGGCGCTTTATTCATCCTGTATGCCGGAGTCATGATATTTGCGGTAGTCAAAGGGGAATATGCGGTTCTTGCAAAATGTGTCCCTGCATTTTTGCTCTTTTCAGTCAGCACGGCGGCCGTGAGCCTGTTTGCAAGCGCGGTCAGCCTGATTTTGCCCTCAATGGCAGCAGGAGTGCTTGCCGCAGCGTTCATGCTGGCGGGAACAATGCATCCCGTTTTGGAAACTCTGTCAGGAATTGTATCCGGCCTGGCACGGCAGGTACTGCGCGGTATCCTGTTTCTAATACCGGATCTGTACGCAGTGGAGTCACAGGCGGGAAGGTTTCTTTCCGGCAAAAGTATTCAGATCCACAGCATACTGGGCGGTCTTCTGGTTCTCTACGTATGTGGGTTGCTGCTGTATCTGTTCCGCAGAAAGGAGGCGTAGAGATGAAGAAAAATATGAAAAAGGCAGGCACAGAGATGCCTGGTATAAAAAAAGACAGCACAGAGAAGACCAGTACAAAGAAGGATAGCATAAAGAGGATCAGCAAAAAACGGATCAGTGTACAGAAGGTGATCGCAGCCGCAGCCGGAACAGCACTGTTGGCAGGCTGGATTTTTACGGCAGACCGGGGAATCGGAATCCAGGAGAAGCAGATTTACAGCAAAGCACTGGAAGAACAGGAACAGGCAGATAAACTGGGCTTTTCTAATTTCAGGCTGGAGGATTATCCGGTTGCCATGTACGATGGAAAAGCAGACTACGTATTTTACAAGGGCAGCATAGAAAAGCGTTCCCCGGTACTCGAAACATTTGCGGGGACGGCATATCCGGTGGGAGACCACTATGAAGTAATCATTCCCACGCTGGAGCGGTTCAATGGCCTGCTGTCCCTGGCGGGAGGCGTAGAAGGTATGGTGTCAGGAAGCGGATATGGAGAGAAAGAGCAGATTGCTACAATCTGGCACGAGGCATTCCATGCATGGCAGCTCAGTCATTACAAGATTCTGGGGGAGGACCTGTCACCCGCCGAAATGGAGAAAGAACTGGAGCAAAGCGGGAAGGAAACCGGTGATTCGGACGAAGCCCTTTTTGTAAAAGAAGTGGATCAGAATAAAGTGCAGAAGCAGCGCTTGGAAAAGGAAATGCAGCTTTTGAACGCAGCAGCTGAAGAGAAGGACACTGATAAGATGAAAGCAGTTATATTGCAATATAAGGAGCTGCAAAGGCAGCGGCGGGAAAATATGTCTCCGGAAGCAATTACTGCAGAACAGCGGTGTGAGCTGACGGAGGGAACGGCATACTATGTAGAAGGGAATGTCCTGAAAGCCCTTAAGGGAGAGAAAGAATACCAGAAACGCTATCTGGATACACTGGATGCTTTTGAGGGCGGCAGAGGAAAATACTACCGCACCGGGATGGCTAAATGCCTTATCCTGGATAGATTGAATCCGGACTGGAAGGCGGAGTTGGACTTTACATTGAGCCTGGATGAACTGATAGATCGGGCTGTGGAAAGCAGATGAGAATTTCCAGGAGCGGATAGGGAGTATAAAATAAAGTGTGTAATTTACCGGTAACTTACACACTTTATTTTATACTCCCAAGAGATTTTTATTTTGTCTCGCAAGCCAGTTGGTCATTTGGAATATCTATGGAATGTATTTTTTCAGTTCCTGCGGCAATTGCGGTTTCATAGTACCAGCATTTGTGTTTAATGGTATCCATGATTTCCTGCAGTTCTGCCATTTGTGATTCAACCGCTCTTTTCCGTTCCAGGAACATTTCATATCTTTGCTGCAATGATGCGTCCCCCTCCTGCAGCCATTCAGAAAACTGCCGGATTTCCTTTATTGGCATTCCTGTTTTTTTGAGACAATCTATGATTCGGAGAGTTGCAATATCCTTTTCCGTGAAAAGCCGATACCCTGATTCGGAGCGCTCCATAAATGGAAGAAGACCGGATTTATCATAGTATCGAATGGTACTTGCCGGAACATTCATCTTTTTAGCGGCGTCTTTGATCGTATAATTCTTCATAACGTATCCCTGCTTTCAATAAAATAATAAAATTTTAAAATAGACCTTGACCTTAAACTCAACTTTAATGTTATATTGCATATAACCAAAAGTCAAGAACATTTATTTTAAACGCTAATACAGTTAGCCAATATGTTCTGGCTATAAATGAAATATAGTAATCAGAGAAGGAGATTATTAACGTGGAAATTACATTTGAAGGTAAAGCGGCATTAGTAACAGGCGCGGCGGGCGGCATGGGTCTTGCGGCCGCAATGAAATTTGCAGAAGCAGGGGCATCTGTAGTACTTGCAGATAAGAATGAGGAACTGGTTATGAAAGCGGCAAAGGATTTGGCAGACCGTAATTACAGGGCAATTGCCGTTGCCTGTGATGTTAGCAATGAAGCGCAGGTAAAAGCAATGGTAGATAAGGCGGTTGAAACATTCGGCCGCTTAGATGCCGCTTATAATAATGCGGGTGTAAACAGTCCCATGACTGATATTGCTGATCTTGAAGAGGAAGAATATGACCGTATCATGAATATTGACCTTCGCTCAGTCTGGCTTTGTATGAAATATGAATTGAAGCAAATGAGAATTCAAGGCAGCGGAGCAATTGTGAACTGTTCTTCTTTAGGAGGGCTGGTTGGTAATCCGGGACGTGCGGCATATCATGCAGCGAAACATGGTGTTCTGGGTATGACGAAGAGTGCTGCTATTGAATATGCGCCAAAGGGCATCCGGATTAATGCGGTCTGTCCAGGGGTTATCGAGACACCAATGGTTGAAACGATGGTCAAAACTGGTGATTTCTCAAGGGAAGAAGGAGCAGCGCTTGCGCCTATCGGCCGCCTGGGTCGTGCAGAGGAAGTTGCAGATGTCGTTTTGTGGCTTTGCAGTTCTGCATCCACATTTGTGATTGGGCAGTCCATCGCAGTTGATGGCGGATATACCATTATTTAATAAGATGATGAACGTACTTGGGAAGAATGAAAGGTGGAGGATGATAAATGGAATATCGTAAACTGCCTCATGGCGGTGAACCAATCAGTGTCATCGGTATGGGGGCGTCTGTGATAGGTGAGCAGGCGGAAAAGGATATAATTGAAACCGTGCAGTATGCATTGGATGCGGGAATCAATTATTTTGATATGGCCGGTGGACACGCAAGTATCTTTCCTGCGTATGGGAAAGCCTTAGAGGGGCGAAGAAAAGAGGCAATGCTGCAAGTTCATTTTGGGGCAGATTATGTGACCGGCGAATATGGATGGACAACCAATCTGAATACAGTCAAAAAATCCATTGACTGGCAGCTTGATAATCTGAGAACAGGTCATATTGATTTTGGTTTTATCCATTGCATTGATGAAGAGACGGACCTGATCACTTATGAAAGGAACGGCGTGCTTAGGTTTATCACGGATTTAAAGGCGCAGGGAGTGGTAAAGCATATCGGCCTTTCCACCCATGCTCCGGAACTGGCAAACAGGGTGTTGGACAAAAATATTCTTGATATGCTGATGTTTTCCATCAATCCAATGTATGACTATGGGCAGGGAGACTATGCAATTGGAAGCGATGACGAAAGACAGAAGCTGTACCGCCGCTGCGAGAAGGAGGGCGTTGGCATTTCAGTTATGAAACCATTTAATGCCGGGCAGCTCCTTGATGCAAAAAAATCCCCCTTCCACCGGGCGCTGACCACTGCTCAGTGTATTCAGTATGCACTTGATAAACCAGGTGTCCTGACAGTCCTTGGAGGTCCCGCTGACAAACGGGAGCTGAAGGAAATACTGGCTTATTTTAATACAACAGAAGAGGAACGGGATTATTCGGTGATCAGTTCCCTTGCGCCGGATGAATCGGTTGGAAAATGTGTGTACTGCAGGCATTGCCATCCTTGCCCGGCCGGCCTCGATATCGGGTTGATCAATAAATATTATGACCTGGCGCTGCTGGGAGACACTCTGGCAAGAGAACATTATCTCACCTTGGAAAAGACGGCGTCAGACTGCATAGGCTGTGGACACTGCAATAAAAGATGCCCCTTTCAGGTGATGCAGATGGAGCGTATGGAAGATATCAAAAAATACTTCGGGAAATGAAACGGTATAACAGCGAACATGGATGCCTTGTAGCGATACAGGGTGTCTTTTTTGTTTAATGAATATGGGGAGAGGAGGGAAGCGATGCTATTAATACAAATACTGTTAAGCAAAGAAAAACCGGTGGACTATGAATAGACTTAAATTCTTATAGAGAAGAACAGATATACTTGACAAACTTCTACGACATCTATACTATTACTATTAGTAATTACTTTTAATAAACATTTTAGGGAGAGGAGAACCCTATGATTGCAAAAGAGTTGGAAAAACTATTAGACAGCTGTTTCGTCGCCAAGAAAATTATTGAAACTCTTCCTGAACTCCCAAAGGGGATCAAACCCCGCCATATCCACGTATTACACGTGATTTATAAACTGGAGGTTCAGCAGGAAGAATGCTGCGTGAGTGATATAAGCAGGATATTAAACATTACTTTGCCAAGCGTTACCAAGCTGGTAAAAGAACTGGAAGAAAGGGAGCTGATAAGAAAACTCACAAAGTCACAGGATAAGCGCACTATATTACTGAAACTGACCGATAAGGGAGATGAATATGTAAAAAAGTATGTTCTGGAGTTTCATGGTAAATGGGCAGATAACCTCGCTGATATTTCAACAGATCAAGTAGAGCAGACAGTCCAGACTATCACAAGACTGCAGAAAACGATGCCGGGATTGGAGAATTAAAATTATGGAAGCAAAAGGGAAAAAAGAAATTTCATTTACGGAAGGTTCTGTGGGAATTGCGCTTATAAAATTTGCGGTTCCCGTTTTGGGCGCATTGGTTCTGCAGGCGGCATATGGAGCGGTTGACTTGCTGATCGTCGGAATATTTGGCGATGCGGCAAGTATCTCAGCAGTAGGCACAGGCAGTGTATTTATGAATATGATTACATTTATCATTACAAGTCTGGCTATGGGTTCCACGGTCATTATCGGTCAGCATATTGGGGAGAGGAACCCAAAGGCGGCGGGGGATACGGTCGGCACAACCATTATTATGTTTGGGGCACTCGGTATCATAGTGACCATACTGCTGGAAGTATTTGCGGAAAATATCGTGCATATCCTTCAGGTGCCGGCAGAATCAGTGGAGAAGACAATTCAATATATTCAGATTTGTTCGGGTGGTATTATTGTTATTATTGCTTATAATGTCATTAGCAGTATCCTCAGAGGTGTTGGAAATGCGAATCTGCCGTTTCTATTTGTTGGGATAGCATGCGTGGTAAATATTATCGGAGATTTATTTTTTGTGGGAGTCTTACATATGGATGTTGTCGGAGCCGCACTGGCAACGGTTCTTGCACAGTTGGTATCGGTAATCATATCATTAGCGGTTTTAAGACGGAAGAATCTGGGCATTATTTTTTCAAAACAGCAGCTGAGGGTATCCGAAACGGAGCTGAGGAAAATTCTGCGGGTTGGAGTCCCCATTGCTTTGCAGGAGACAACGGTACAGATTTCGTTTCTGGTGATTAATTCTATTATTAATGGTATGGGGCTGATGCCATCAGCAGGCTATGGAGTTGCACAGAAGTTGGTTTCCTTTATGCTGCTGGTTCCTGTTTCTGTTATGCAAAGTGTGTCCGCATTCGTTGCACAAAATGTTGGTGCAGGCAAACATAAACGCGCATTCAAGGGATTCTATACGGCTATGCTTGGCGGCGGTATAGTGGGAGTTTTTATGTTTTTATTCAGCTTTTTTGGCGGAGAGCTTATTTCTTCCATATTTTCCGGTGATCAGGAAGTTATTGCGCAGAGCGCCGCTTATCTGAAAGGATACTGCCCTGAATGTATCCTGACCTGTGTATTGTTCAGCAGCATCGGATACTTTAATGGAAATGGGGTGTCAAAGCCTGTCATGTTCCAGGGAATCATCTCAGCTCTGTGCATTCGGATTCCTGTCTCTCTTTTTATGTCAAGGCTGCCGGGTTCATCACTGACATATGTAGGATTAGCCACGCCGATCGCAACGGTTTGGGGAATTGCATTTTTTGCATGTTGTTTTATATGGTTCAGAAAAAAGCAGAAGAACTTATTTGGAGGTGTAATGCAATGATTTACGTATATCATTATAATTCCCCATTGGGGGGCATTACGATTTCAAGCAGCGGAACAGCGATAACAGGTCTTTGGTTTGACGGGCAGAAATATTTTGGTGTTACACTTCCAGAAAACTGTGAAGAAAAGGAGCTGGCTGTTTTTGATGAAGCAAAACGCTGGCTGGACATTTATTTCAGCGGAAAAGAGCCGGATTTTACACCGCCGTTATTGATGCAAACCACGCCCTTCCGCAAAGCAGTATGGGAAATTCTGCTTACCATTCCCTACGGGCAGACGATGACCTACGGCGGGATCGCGGACAGGATTGCAAAGCAAAAAGGCCTCGATAAAATGTCGGCACAGGCAGTCGGAGGCGCCGTTGGGCACAATGCCATTTCTTTGATAATACCCTGCCACAGAGTAGTCGGAACCAACGGAAGTTTGACGGGTTATGCAGGCGGGATCGAGAAAAAGGTGCAGTTGCTGACACTGGAAAAAGCAGATATGTCGACATGTTTTGTTCCAAAAACAGGAACGGCAGTATAATCCGGGAATAGCGCGGTCACGTAAAATCGGAGTAATATGTTATACCCAAAGGGCATGAGTTACGGGGTGCCCTTTGGGTATGCTATTTTACATAGGAATACCGGATTCACAGCGAAATGGGAGGAATGGATAATGTATACAATTCTGGCGGCGGACGATGAGGCAGAGCTTCTGGATGTACTGGAACTATATCTGGACAGAGAACATATCGGGATCAGAAAGGCGAAGGACGGGATCGAGGCAATGGAAATCTTCCGGAGGGAGGAAGTACACCTTGTACTTCTGGATATTATGATGCCAGGGCTGGACGGATATGCGGTTCTCAGAAAGATCAGGGAGACCAGCCGGATTCCGGCGATAATGCTGACTGCGAAGAGTGAGGATTATGATAAGATCCTGGGACTGGAACTGGGGGCGGATGATTACATCACAAAACCTTTTAATCCTCTGGAGGTTGTGGCACGTATCAAAGCGCAGCTCAGAAGAAATTATGACTACCGTGAAGAAACAAAGCAGGCCAGGGAAGTGCTCCGTCTCAGGGGACTGCTGCTCAGCGAAGAGGAAGGGACAGTGGAGCTGGACGGCAGGGCAGTAGAGCTGACATCCACGGAGTTTAAGATTTTAAAGCTGTTCATGGGACAGCCGGGAAGGATCTTTACAAAACAGCAGATTTTTGAAAGCGTGTGGGAGGATTCCTACGCGGGGGACGACAATACTGTTATGGTACATATCAGCAACCTGAGGGGCAAGCTGGAGCAGTCGGGCGGGCAGCCGCCTCAGATTAAGACAGTAAAGGGCCTGGGTTACAAGATGGAGAGGGAGACGTGATGAGAAAGAGAAAAAAGTCAGGCAGCGTATTCAGGCAGCTGGTGGGCAGTTATGTTCTCTTTGCTGTCTTTCTGGTAATAGGACTGAACGTATGCATGTTCGGGATACTGATTGGCATCGGGGGCGGCAGTATCGAGACTCTGGCGCCCTATGATATGGTGGACGGCAGCGGCAAAATCCAGAATCTGAGTGTACTTGAAAAAAATGGCGGCTGGATTGAAAAGCTGGATGAAGACTATCGCGTTCTGGAGGTATACGGAGATAAACTGGATGAACCAAAGTCGTATACCCAGGAAGAGATCTACGAATATCTGGTGACCGATAATTATCTAGAAACGACTGCCTCAGCAAAGGATTACAGAGGATTTATAAAGACGGTGAAAAAAGGGGGACAAACTTTCTATTATTTAATTAAAATAGACCGGAAGGCGCTGTCAATGACTTATAATTATAATGCAGGGAGCAGCCAACAGGGCAGGAAGCTGACCGTCGGGTTTCTTTTATTGTTTGTACTGTTCTTTGCCGGCAATTGCTTTCTGATGAGCCGTTATCTATCCAGAAAGATACGCAGGCCATTGAGGGAGATCACCGGTGGAATGGAGCAGGTGATTAAAAACGGTGTGGATCAGGTGCGGCTGGATTTTCGTGCACAGCGTGAGTTCGAGGAGATACGTGATAGTTTTAACATCATGACGGAACGCCTGGAAGAGGAGAAGCGGGAAAAACGGATCAGCGAAGAAAAGAAAAACCGTATGCTGCTGGAATTGTCCCATGACATCAAAACCCCTGTCTCTACGATTAAAAGTTATGCAAATGCGCTGGAGGAAGGGCTGGTAAAGGCGGAAGACTTGAAGGAATGCTATCGGATTATAGACAAAAAGGCGGCCAGGGTGGATGTGCTTGTCAATGAAATGTTCCTGCTGCTGAAGCTGGACAACCCGGAATATGAGCTGGAGCCGGAACAGACAGACCTCTGCGAGCTGGTGCGCTCAGCATGCGCCGAATACTATGAAGAGCTGGAAGACAAGGGAATTGAGATGCATATTGAGATCCCGGAGACTCCAATTACGGCGGCTGTTGACAGAAAAGAGTTTACCAGAGTCATTGAAAATCTTCTAAGTAATATTGGAAAATACAACCGGACCGGGCAGGGAGCCTGGATCACCGTCAGGGAATCAGGGGGAAGAGCGGAGATTATTGTACAGGATGACGGGGAGGCGGTTGCAGAAGATATCCGCCCGATTCTGTTTGATCCGTTTGTGCGCGGGGATAAAGCAAGAATATCCAAAGGCGGAACCGGGCTGGGGCTTGCCATAGCCAGGAAGATTGTGGGCAAGCTGAGCGGAACGATCGAGTATGCTTATGAGGAGGGGAAAAACCGGTTTAAGATTACACTTTGAATGATGATGTATAGGATCATGCAACAGAGATCCTGCAGTACTTTTGCAGCACTGTGCCAGCTGGATAAAAGTACTGCAGGGCCTTTGTTTTCCAAATGAAAATTGTACTCTCAACGATCTCTGTTGCAATAGAGAAGACTGGATGCTGTCAGGCTATCAGCTTTCAAACGGCCTTGCTGCTTTATATCACAGCCCAACTATTTTTCTTACAGTATTTGCTGTTCGTATTGTAATCTTGTCCTTAACATTTGCACTGGCTGTCTTTGACCACCAATTTGTTTTCTGATAATCCTTCCGGCTAAATGACCAGAAAATTACATTTTTGTAATTATGCACTTTCTCATATTCCGCCTTCGGCTTGCCGATTTCATCAAAAAACTCTTCATAAGATAAAGGGGGCAAAAGAAATATAATGTTGTCGTATATTTCCTTATTACTATCTCCCCACCAATCAGGAGCATTAATTAATAGTTCTTTTAATTTTTCCTGCAAAACAATAAAAACTGGAATATCTAAATCAAATCTATCTTTTATTATTCGTTTAACTTTGTTGGAAAGAACGTTTTTATCATCAATAACACTTGAAAAGATTACATTACCACTATTAAGATAAGTTGTAATATCTGTAAAACCAAGTTCTGCAAATGCCTCTTTTAATTTACTCATGTCTATCTTGTTTTTACCGCCAATATTTATTCCCCTTAACAAGGCAATATATCTTTTCATATGAGATTTCCTTTCTAAACACCGAGTTATTATTTGGAATCGTCAGCTAATGGCTTCTCCTATCGGAAATCACACTTCTAATTAGGATGCCGCTCAGATGCTGCTTCTATGTATATACATCCTATACGCTCTTGTAATCTCGGGTTCGCCATCTCCCTGAACCATACAAAAAAATTCCCAGCCATAACGCTCATAAAAAGAGGTGTGATTTGTTATAAGATATAAGGTATCAATTCCTTTCTCCTTCATGTCCATACATACATAATTCAATAAGGCACCGGCAACTCCAATGCAGCTTGATTCTTTATTTCAGGCATTTCTATTAGACGTATTATTTTATAATTCATTTGATTTATTCCTCCGTCAACTCCCCATTTCTATGCTGTTGAACTTTCAAATAATTGGGGATTTATCGTTCTCTTTTCAGATAAACCATATCAACCAGTTGTATTCCATCTTCAAACATTGGGTGATCGTAATTATCTACAAAAAAGTTCTTAATTCTATGGGATTCTGTAAAACCACATTTTTTATAAAAAGATAGGGCCGAAGGACAGTCTCCAGTACCAACATACAGAACAGTGCAGTCGGAATAAGAATTAAATAAAAATTCTATCAGGTTTTTCCCGTAGCCTTTACGTTGACATTCGGGCAGCACTGCAATGTTTTTAAGCTCATAAATGCCATCGTTTTCATTGGTTATCACACATTCAGCTTTTATGCCATTATCATCCAGAACAAACATTTCGCCTTTTTCAAGGTATTTGTCTATCATACTTTCCTGCTCATCAGCCAACAACAGCAAATCAATATATTCTTTTTTTTCACCTGTAACTTTTTTGATATTCATTATTCACCTACCTTTGAAATGGCTTTCTGACAATCAGTTCGTCGATTTCATTTCCAAAACAAGTAACAGCCCCTGCTATAACTCCGTTTTGCAGGTAAATAAAAGTAGTGTTTATTTTATCGCTCATTTGAGAATATTTAGAATAATAATTAATTGGTTCAATCTCCAAATCTTTTCTCATTTCATAGAAACATTCATTATAAATCCGCATGTATTCATCCCAATATTTTTCTTGGAAGGGAACACAAAGTATATCATTATGGTATTCTAAGGCTTCTTTAAATGACAACTCATAAGCGATTATCTCTTTCATCATGATATCTCCATCGATTCAAATTTCCCAATCCTACAAACTGAAATTTGATATTATCCAACATTCAATTCTTCCTGTAATTTTCAAAAAACAATGCAACATGATAACCATCTACGATTGCGTGTGATACTTGTATGGCAATGGTCATTTACTTGTTCAATACAGTTTATACATAATCAAAAATGCCTTGTATCGCATCCGTTATATTGATGATATCTGCCATCGAAATACTATCTGTTTTTAAAAACCCTCTCACATTAAGATCTAATAAAGCTAATTTTTCGCATTGGACATATCCCTCCATGCTGTCTGCTTTAATCTTAATATGGAGAGGGCTGGGCACACTATCTTGAAAAATAGGACAGCCAATAATTTCGCCGGTTTGATTAAAAAAGTCCTTACTCGTAACAAGTACAGGACTCTTAATTCTTTCTATTTTGACGATGTCACCCTGATGTAACGTTTCTTTCATTACCAAACCTCTCTTCCTACGGTTTCACCCCAGTCATACTCGCCGTCCAAATTTAGTTTTCCCTGAAACTCGGCAGCTCTTTCTTCAAGTGTTTTATGTCTGAATGGTTTAACCAGCGTGATCATACCGTTGGCTACTTTAACATCTAATACATCATCAATAGAAATATCTGCTTCCTGCAGGATATCTTTCGAGATGCGTATTCCCTGACTATTGCCCCATGCCTTAACTTGTAACTGCATAAAAACACCTCCATTTGTTATGGTATATACATAGTATATACCATTGACGTAAATGAATCAACTATTTATATATCTCCTGAGGGAGGCATATCCCCTTTCCATTTCCGGATCGCTTCGAACCTCTTTTTAACCTGCAGTTCCTCCCCTTGTCCGGTCGGATGATAATAGTGCCGGTCTTTCAGGGAATCCGGCATGCACTGCATGTGCGTCAATTTTTCTTCCGTATCGTGCGCATATTCATATCCTTTTCCGTACTCCAGTTCTTTCATCAGGCGGGTAGGCGCATTGCGGATCTGCAGAGGAACCGGTTCGGCCCGCAGATTGCGGACATCCTTTTTACAGTCTTCACATGCGGTATAGAGTGCGTTCGACTTTGGAGCAAGAGAGAGATAAGTGACCGCGTGTGTGAGATGCACGTCGCATTCCGGCATGCCCAGAAAATGACAGGCCTGATACGCAGCTACCGTAACCTGCAGGGCATGGCTGTCCGCCATTCCGATGTCCTCGCTGGCAAAACGGATCAGGCGGCGGGCAATATAGAGGGGATTCTCCCCGCCCTCCAGCATTCGCATCATCCAGTAGATAGCCGCATCGGGATCACTGTTTCTCATGGATTTATGCAGAGCAGAGATCAGGTTATAATGTTCTTCTCCATTTTTATCATAGAGGAGTGATTTTTTGCTGATACACTGTTCCAGCCCCTCATTCGTTACCGTGATTCCGGCTGCGCTGATTTCTCCATTCAGCACCGCCATCTCCAGTGTGTTCAGGGCCGTTCTGGCGTCTCCATTTGCAAAAGCAGCGATGGCCTCAATCTGGGCAGGCGTAATATGTACATTCTGACCGCCGAAACCGGAAGGACTCACCAGGGCATGGCCCAAAAGTTTCACCAGATCCTTTTCTTCCAGTGCTTTCAGTACAAAAACGCGGCAGCGGGAGAGCAGAGCGGCATTGACTTCAAAAGATGGATTTTCAGTCGTAGCGCCAATGAGTATAATGCTGCCCTTCTCGACGAAAGGCAGAAATGCATCCTGCTGGGCTTTGTTAAATCGATGGATCTCGTCTACGAACAAAACGGTACGAATTCCCATGCGCCGGCTCTGTTCGGCCTGATTCATGACTTCTTTGATTTCTTTTATTCCGCTGGTAACGGCGCTGAAATTAATAAAATCAGCTTTTGTCTGTCCGGCGATAATGCTGGCAAGAGTGGTCTTGCCAACACCCGGAGGCCCCCAGAATATCATAGAAGAGATCTGGTCCCGTTCGATCAGCTGCCGGAGGATCTTCCCCTTTCCGAGCAAATGCTCCTGCCCCACAAAATCTTTGAGCGTATCCGGACGCAGGCGGCTGGCAAGAGGGGCCGTCTGCCTGCGGTCGTCAAATAAATTCATTTGTTCCATAATGTTCATCTCCTGTTTCAACATCTGGCGGGATGCCTGCCGGTCTATAATCAGACGCCGGTCGGTGTAAAGCGGAACATCCCGGAAGGGAAAATGTCTGGCAGAGCTGTTTACATGTTGGTAAATGGCAGGCTCTGCTGTTCGTATTCGGTGTCTTTTTTCAGTGGGCCGGGAACTTTTCTGAGAATCAGCTCCGTCTGATCATCGTCAAACAGCCAGGCGTCCAGCTCCTGCCTGTCAAGGACCAGCGGCATCCGGTTGTGTACGCTCTTCATAGAATCGTTGGCCTCTGTTGTCAGGATCACAAAGCGGGGGCCTTCCTCATATTCCTTATAGAACCCGGCCAGAAAGCAGATGCTGCCGTCCGGGTTCTGAAAGGTATATTTTTCTTTTTCGGAATTCCATTCATAAAATCCAGTGGCGGGTACGGCACACCTCCTGGTACGTACACTGTCTTTAAACGTTCTTTTTTCCATAGCAGTCTCGGCCCGGGCATTGATAATCAGGCTTTTACTGCCGAATCCGGGGAATCCCCAGGTAAACAGCTCCTCTGCAAATTCATTGTGATGCCCGGTAATGACGGGGGCTGTCTCGTCGTCAATATAATAACGTCCGCACATGTCTCAAACTCCTCTCAGATGTTATACAGGCCCCCGCTTTCTGGTTGCAGTATCCTGGAAGCAGAAATAATCGGGGCGGTGCCTGGACTGGGTAAACTCAAACATGATACCGTCAGAATTAAATGTCTGGCCGCTGATAACTGCAAGGCAGTTATAATCGTTCAGTTCCAGATACTTTTCGTCGATTTCGGTAGCACGCTCCACGGTCATCTTTCTCTTACTGGTTACAATAGCCATTCCCAGTTCATTTTCAATATATTCATAAATGGATTTTTCCGCGATTTTTTTTGTAAGCCCCGGCACAAGAGATTTGAGAAACATATTAATATCCAGGATCAGTGCCTTATCCTCCAAATAACGGACCCGCTGAATATAATACAGCTCGCTTCCCACGGCAAAGCCTGTATTTGCCGATACTCGGGCATCGGCCGTGATTTCTGTGAACTGAATGACTTTCGTGGAAGTCTTCCGGTGGTTTCTCTCTGCGGATTCCTTAAAACTTTCGATCCCCCCCAGCGTAAAATCAGCCTGATCCACCGGCTGATAGATTACGCGGACTCCCTTTCCGTGCAGGGACTGTACATAGCCCTGCTCTGCCAGTTCCAGGACGGCACGCCGGATTGTGTTCCGGGAACTGCTGTATATGTCCACCATTGTATTTTCAGAGGGCAGCAGCTCCTGATAAGGGTATTCACCGTTTTCTATTTTTTGTTTCAGATCCTTGTATATGGATTCAAATTTTGCTTTTGGCATGGTATATTTTCCTTTATATTGGCATACTTGTTTAAACATCTAATTTTATTATAATTCATAGGACAGAGATGTCAAGTCTTTGTGAGGGAAGGTTGGTGTTTATCTGCGGAGAGAAAATAACAACAATAATTATATTTTATCATATAATAATAATAAATAATTTTTTATTATAGTAAATTAATGGTAAGATAAATAGGAATGTGATACCGGAGTTACTGGTCAGACCGAACAGTAAAATTTCTGGAACGAAACAGTTCAGGCAAGTCTAAATGGTTACTCTGGGACAACAATGAAAAGGAGGCTTTCAGAATGGATTATGTACTTAATACCGCTCAGGCCGATGAGGTTCTGTGCGCACTCAAAAAGGACTACTGCGTTTATGCCCCGAAGCGTTTCCTGAAAGAAGGGCGTTTTTCGGATACCGACATTATCCGCTATGACCAGGTGGATCATGTCAGCGAGATTGTATGGGATGCAAAGTCAGATTATCCTGCAAAGGAGGTAATCAATCCAATCCAGGAGACAATTCTTTATTTCACGGAAGACGAGTACCGTGAGAGTAAAGGACCTAAAAAACCAATTCTGATACTTGCCCATCCCTGTGATATCAATGCACAGCATATTCAGGCAAAGATTTTTGCTGGCAACGGAGGGTATGAGGATTTCTATTATCAGCGTGTCAGAGAGCGGGTTAAGTTCGCCATGATGGAGTGTAATGGGGGAGACGATACTTGTTTCTGTGTTTCAATGGGAACGAACCGGACGGATGACTACTCACTGGCGCTTAAGTTTTCAGAAGAAGGGCTGAAGGTTCATGTGACGGATGAGAGTTTCCAGCATTATTTTGAAGGGATGCCTGACACCAGCTATACACCGGTATTCGTAGAGGAGAATGAACTGAAGGTCAGGATTCCTGATCTGTCGGATAAAGAGGTGCGTAAGGCACTTAAAAAACATCCGATGTGGAAGGAATTCGATGGAAGATGCACATCCTGCGGCAGCTGTACGGTGGCATGTTCTACCTGTACCTGCTTTACGACACGGGATATTCTCTATGGGGATAATCCGGAAGTGGGAGAGCGCCGCCGGGTGACTGCTTCCTGCCAGGTGGAAGGGTTTGACCAGATGGCAGGGCAGAGAGAGATGCGCAGTACTGCGGCGGACAGGATGCGCTTCAAGGTCTTACATAAGTTTTATGATTATAAGGCGCGGTTTGGGGATTCCCACATGTGCGTTGGCTGCGGCCGGTGTACACACCGCTGTCCGGAAATGATATCGATTAGTGCAACTGTTAACAAAATGAATCATGCGGTGGAGGAGATTAAAGCCGGCATGGAACAGTAAAGGAGGGACTGTTATGATGAATCCTGTTATGCCAAAACCGTGCACAATTCTGGATGTGCACAAAGAAAGCGAGCATGAGTGGACTTTCAGAGTCGCTTCTGATGTCTGTCCGGCTCATGGCCAGTTTATGCAGTTGTCTATCCCAAAGATTGGTGAGGCTCCAATCTCTGTTTCGGCACAGGGCGAGGGATGGCTGGAGTTTACGATCCGTTCAGTAGGGAAAGTGACGGACTGTATCTTTTCAAAGGAGCCGGGAGATATACTGTTCTTACGCGGACCTTATGGAAAAGGGTGGCCTGTCGATGAATTTGCCGGGAAACATATAATCGTTATTACAGGGGGAACGGGCTTGGCACCGGTGCGCTCTATGCTCCGCAGTTTTGCAGAGAAGCCGGAATATGTGAAGAGCGTGCATCTTATTTCTGGCTTTAAGAATGAGGAAGGAATCATTTTCAGCGGGGATCTGGCGAAGTGGAAGGAGCAGTTTGTTACGACCTATGCGCTGGATACCGACAAGAAGGAAGGCTGGAGGACCGGCTTTGTAACAGAATTTGTAAAAGAGATCCCATTTGACGAATTTCAGGGAAATTATGCAGTAATTGTAGTAGGACCGCCGCCGATGATGAAATTCACCGGGCTTGAACTTATGAAATACAACGTAGATCCGGAGAAGGTCTGGATGAGTTTTGAGCGGAAGATGTCATGTGCCATCGGAAAATGCGGGCACTGCAGGATTGATGAGGTCTATGTCTGTACAGACGGACCTGTGTTCCCCTATACAATAGCACGTGATTTGGTGGATTGAGAAAGGAGTGTAAATGGTATGAATCAGGATATTAATATCAAAAAACTGCGGATTAACTGCTTTCGCCAGTCCAAAGTCCCCGGACAGTTTATGCTGCAGATGAGGGTTCCGGGAGGATTCATTGATTCCTCCTATCTTTCAGTGATTGAGCATATTGCAAAGACTTGGGGCGATGGGAACTTCCATTTTGGAACAAGGCAGACGTTCGATATAACCGGTATTCCTTATGAGAATGTTCCGGCCGTGAATGCTTATTTGGAAGATTATATCAAAGAGGTGGATGCCCAGCTTTGCCAGGTAGATATGGACACAGTATCGCATGAACCTCAGGAATGGGATCCAAAGAGCGGATACCCGACAATCGGTGCACGGAATATTACGGCATGTATCGGGAATTACCACTGTATCTGTGGAAACTGCAATACATATGAACTGGCGAGGAAGATAGAGCCTATCATTTTCCCAAGCCATTATCACATTAAGATTAATATTGCGGGATGCCCGAATGACTGTAATAAGGCACATTTGTGTGACTTCGGAATCATCGGGGTGGCGCGTATGGTTTATCACCCTGAACGCTGCATTGGCTGCGGCGCCTGTGCACGCACATGTGAAAAGGCATCTACCAGAGTGCTGAAACTCAATGAAGATACCGGAAAGATCGAGAAGGATGCCTGCTGCTGCATTGGCTGCGGCGAGTGCGTCAGAGCATGTCCAACCAGTGCATGGACCAGAGAACCCACGAAGTATTACCGCGTAATCTTAGGCGGCAGGACAGGACGCCAGACTCCGCGTACCGGTAAAATGTTTCTGAATTGGGCAACAGAGGATGTAGTTCTTTCCGTTCTCCGCAACTGGCAGAAGTTCTCTGCATGGGTTATGGACTATAAGCCGGAATATCTTCATGGCGGCCATCTGATTGACCGTGCGGGTTATAAGAAGTTCAAAGAGATCATTCTGGATGGGGTGGAGTTGAATCCGCAGTGTCTTGTGGCAGAAGATATTTTCTGGGATGAGACAGAATACCGTTCGAACTTTAATGTGAAGCCGCTGGGAATGCATCAGACGGCGGGGCCGGCTGAGTAAAACTTTATAGAGTTTATGGGGCAGCAGTACTGACGGATTAACGTAGTGCGGCTGCCTTTCTTTAAGTACATTATATTGACTTTTTAGTTAATCCTCTTTGAACTGGAACGTGTCATCACCTTTCACTAATCAAATTTTTAATGAAATCTATTCGCTTTTTTACATTTGTTCGACTAATTTTTGCATTCAAACAAGAATCATATCCATGGAAAGTACCATGCGTTTCGTTTAAAATGACGCTTGTACCCATTAATTTCAATTTATTTGCATATGCAATTCCTTCGTCATGGAGGCAGTCATATTCGGCGGTTTCTATATAAGTTTTAGGTACCTTGCCCGGTAATTCATTATCCAGCGGAGAAGCTTTTATTCGCTCCTGTTCATTTTTCCCTTTCAAATAATACTTCCACATCTTTTGATTATTAACAGCATTCCAAAGAGGCGTGTCCACATATACTTTCATTGATTCTGAAGATAGTGTAGCATCTGTAACCGGATAAATCAGCATATGCCCGCAAGGTGGTACTAATTGCTCTTTTTCGCAGATGTTTATAAGACAAGCTGCTATAGCTGCACCTGCACTATCGCCGGCGATTCCCAAGGTGTCCCGCCATCCATTCCATAGATATTATAAAATAACTCTTGACTTGTTTAAACAAGTGTGGTATAAAATGATTAAAGAACTTGTTTGAACAAGTTGGACAACGACAGGGCAGGCAGTGAATAAACAGACACGTAAAAGCAAAATCTAACAGATGTTAAGATTAGGAGGAAGAGTAATGGGCAGATATGCAGAAGACGCAAAAGAGCTTTTGGAACTGGTCGGTGGAAAGAAGAATATCGCCGCGGTTTCTCATTGTATGACGAGGATGCGGTTTGTTTTGAACGATCCGTCTGCAGCGGATGTGAAAAAAATCGAAGCCATGAAGGTTGTAAAGGGCAGTTTCACACAGGCGGGACAGTTCCAGGTCATTATTGGGAACACAGTGGCGGATTTTTACAATGATTTTGTTGCTACTGCCGGAATTGAAGGAGTATCCAAGGACGCTGTGAAGCAGGCTGCCAAGAGCAATCAGAATCTCCTGCAGCGCGCAGTGGCGGCGATAGCAGAGATCTTCGCGCCTCTGATACCGGCGATTATTGTAGGAGGTCTGATTCTGGGATTCCGTAACTGCATCGACAGCCTCTACCTATTTGAAAACGGAACCAAGACACTGTGCGATATTAGCCAGTTCTGGTCCGGGATAGACAGTTTTCTCTGGTTGATCGGCGAGGCGGTATTCCATATGCTGCCGGTGGGAATCTGCTGGTCAGTGACCAAAAAGATGGGTACGACTCAGATGCTGGGAATTGTTCTTGGTCTGACACTGGTTTCAGGGCAGCTTCTGAATGCCTACTCCGTAGCGTCCACGGCAGCGGCAGACATTCCGTTCTGGGATTTTGGCTTTTTCAAGGTAAACATGATCGGATATCAGGCACAGGTGATACCGGCGATTCTGGCGGCTTTTACTCTTGTATACCTGGAAAAATTCTTTCGGAAGATTACGCCGCAGGTGATTTCCATGATTGTAGTACCATTCTGCAGCCTGCTCCTGGCAGTAATCGCAGCACATTTTATTCTGGGGCCGGTCGGCTGGCAGATAGGTTCTGCTATATCGAGTGTCGTATATGCAGGAATTACAGGTTCGTTCAAAATCGTATTCGGGGCGGTCTTTGGATTTGTCTATGCGCCGCTTGTTATTACCGGGCTTCACCATATGACGAATGCCATTGATCTGCAGCTTATTGCGGATTACACCGGAACCATGCTGTGGCCGATGATCGCACTCTCTAATATTGCACAGGGCTCCGCAGTACTTGGGATGATCTTTCTGCAGAGAAAGAACGCGGAGGCACAGGAAGTGAATGTACCGGCATGTATCTCTTGTTATCTGGGTGTAACAGAGCCGGCGATCTTCGGTGTTAACTTGAAATATCTGTTCCCATTTGTATGCGGGATGATAGGTTCCGCCTGCGCGGCAGTTGTCTGTGTGGCTACCGGAACGACGGCAAATGCCATCGGTGTCGGTGGAATCCCCGGAATCCTTTCCGTCAAGCCGCAATATATGCTCTCCTTTGCTGTGTGCATGGTGATTGCGATTGTAGTGCCTTTTGTACTGACCATAATTGCAGGAAAGAAAAAGGGCGTGGCATCAGCCGGAAACAAAGAAGATTCCCCGGAAGTAATGGGAGAAGAGAAAGGGCCTCTTAATTGTGTACAGGCGGAGGAGATACTGGGGGAAGATGTTGATTCAGAAGCACAGCTCACAGAGAAATTCCCGAAAAAAGCACACGCAGAAATGGAACTGAAGGCATTTTTAGACGGAAAAGTCATTTCTTTAAAAGAAGTGGGAGACGGCGTATTCTCAGAGGGAATCATGGGCGACGGCCTTGCCATTCTCCCGGAAAGCGAAACGCTCTGCGCACCGGCTGACGCAAAAGTGACGGTACTCATGGAGGATTCCCGCCATGCCTGCGGCCTGACGCTGGACAACGGCATGGAAGTGCTTCTTCATATAGGAATCGATACGGTGGATATGCAGGGTGATGGATTTGAATATCTGGTAAAAGAAGGCGAGGATGTTATGACAGGAACCCCTCTTATCAGATTCAGCAGGGAGAAGATAAAAGCTGCAGGCCATCCGGACGTGACGGTTTGCATCATTACCGGAGAAGGGGATGCAAAAGAGATTCAGTATCATACGGGCGGCCGGGCGGCAACAGGCGAAACGGCAGTTGTAACCTATTGGAATACGGAGGCATGAAACATGGCAGACTTTAAAAATAAAACAGTGTACCAGATTTATCCCAAATCTTTCAGAGATTCGAACCAGGACGGAGTTGGCGACCTGCGCGGAGTCCTGGAAAAGCTGGATTATCTGCAGGAACTGGGCGTAGATTATCTCTGGCTGACACCATTTTTTGTGTCGCCTCAGAATGACAATGGCTATGATGTGGCGGATTATCGGAACATCGATCCGCTGTTCGGAACAATGGAAGATCTTGAGGAACTGATTGCCGGGGCTGACAGACGGGGGATTGGCCTGATGCTGGATATGGTATTCAATCATACTTCCACAGAGCACGAGTGGTTTCAAAAGGCGCTGATGGGCGATGCGGAGTATATGGATTATTATATTTTCAAAGCTGGGTCTCCGGAGAAAGCGCCGTCGAACTGGGTGTCCAAATTCGGCGGCCCCGCATGGGAATATGTGCCTCATCTTGAAAAATGGTACCTTCATCTGTTCGATGTAACACAGGCGGATCTGAACTGGGAGAACCCGAAAGTGAGAGAGGAACTGAAAGAAGTCATCCGTTTCTGGAAGGAAAAAGGCATCAAAGGGTTCCGGTTCGACGTTGTAAATCTCATATCTAAGCCGGAAATATTCGAGGATGATTCACAAGGGGACGGAAGAAGATTCTATACGGATGGCAGGCACGTGCATGAGTTTCTAAAGGAACTGGTACATGATACCGGGATTGAGGATATGGTAACCGTCGGAGAGATGTCTTCCACATCACTGGATAACTGCATTCGTTATTCTAATCCGGAAGAAAAAGAGCTTTCTATGTGCTTTAACTTTCACCATTTGAAAGTAGATTACAAAAACGGAAATAAGTGGGAGTTAATGGATCCGGATATAAGGGCATTGAAATGTCTTTTTGAAGAATGGCAGACCGGAATGCAGAAAGCAGGAGGCTGGAACGCGGTATTCTGGTGCAATCACGATCAGCCGAGAATCGTATCCCGATTCGGAGACGATAAAAAGTACTGGAAGGAATCCGCCAAAATGCTGGCTGCGGCTATTCATCTGATGCGCGGTACCCCATACATTTACCAGGGAGAGGAATTGGGAATGACCAATGCAGGATACCGGGATATTTCCCAGTACCGGGATGTGGAAAGCCTGAATTATTATGAAATCCTGCTGTCTCAGGGAAAGACTCCCGGAGAGGCATTGGATATCCTCTCCGCGCGTTCCCGGGATAATGGGCGCACCCCTATGCAGTGGACTGCTGGAGAAAATGCAGGTTTCTCAGAGGCGTCACCGTGGATCGGCCTGCCGGAAAATTATAAAACCATAAATGCAGAATCGGAGGCGGCAGACGAGGATTCGATCCTCAGTTTCTACAAAGCATTAATTCGTCTTAGAAAAGAAAACCCGGTAATAGCCGAAGGGGAGATAGAATTTTTGCATCAGGAAAACCCGGATGTACTGGCGTACAAAAGATCACTTGGGGGAGAAGAAATGCTTGTGCTGTGCAACTTCAAAGACAGAGAAGTGGTGCTGGAGGAGCTTTCGCAAGAGGGGTATCATAAAATCCTGGGGAATTATAAAGATTGTGCACCATCCCTGCGGCCATACGAAGCTGTGGTATTTGGAAGGGGTGTAAAGTGAGGCGGAAATGTTTGGAATTCTGACAAAATTTGAAAGGGTACTTGAAAAATTCAAGTACCCAATGTATAATTTACTTAGAAGTAATCAAAAGACTTTGGTTCGTCTGATGATTGCGCTTCGGATACCATAGTAATTTATAGTTACCAGCTATCCTCTATTGCCGTAGAGGATAGCTGGTTTTTGTTCTGATGGTTATCTATGTAAGCAAGTGCTGCAAAAATTACCAGCACTAATGTCAATACTTCAAGTGTATTCATGCTTCATCCCTTCTGCTCAAAATTTCCCGCCTTGACTTTCCCCTTGGGGCAAGGTGTAAGATTAGGGTAGATTTTCTACATACCAAGAGGAGGAAAACGGATGCTAACGATTGGAGAGTTTTCAAAAATATGCAAGGTGTCCACGAAGACACTGCGCTACTATGCAGAGAAAGGGCTGCTCCTGCCCAATGAGGTGAACCCGGAGACCGGTTACAGATATTATTCCATTGACCAGCTGGAAACGATGTTATTGATTAACCGGCTGAAGTCTTATCAATTTTCTTTGGAGGAGATCGGCGAGATTCTTCGATCTGAGGAAGAACAGGAGGCGAAGCTTTATATTGCGCTCAGCAGGAAGGCGAAAGAGATCGGGAATCAGAGCAGAAAACTGAATGAGACGCTGGAACAGCTAAGTAGTGATATTTCAAATCTGAAGGCAGGTAAATCAATGATGTCCTACTTAGAGACGATTGATGTTCAGCTTACAGAAGTGCCGTTGATGTATCTTTTGTCAATCCGGAAAATGGTGAACGAACAAGAATTTTCCGAAGCATATGGGAGCTGCTATCACAAATTGTTCCGGAAGATTGAGGCGGATCGACTGACTGTATCCGCGCCGCCTATGGTACTTTTCCACAGTGCGGAATATAGTCCTTTTGGGTTAGATACTGAATTTGCCATACCGGTGAAAGAATACGCGACCGGCACCAGGGATTTTTGTCCGGGATTGTGCCTGAAAACGGTTCTTCACGGCTCATATTCCAATCTGCCTTCTGTGTATACAAAACAGCGCGAATGGGCGGAAAAAGAAGGGTATGAGAGCAGCAATGCTCTGTATGAAGTGTATGTAACGGATCCATCCCAGGTTTCGAATGAAAGCGAACTTATTACGGAAGTATACTATCCGGTAAAAAGAAAAGCAGCAGAGAGGAGCGTTTAAATGAATCTGGAACGAGTGGCAGAGCTTGAGAAGACAATTAAAAATGAGTATAGCAATACGGCAGGAATCGTAGTACTAAAAGAAGGACAGATCCGGTATGAAAACTACTTTAACGGATGTACCGCGCAGAGCCGTCTTCATGTTTACTCCGTGACAAAAAGCATCATTTCCATATTAATCGGGATTGCCATAGAGAAGGGATGCATTCAAAGTGTCAGCCAGAAGGTACTGGACTTTTTCCCCGACTATACAGTGAAGAAACGAGAAAAAACAATTCAGAATATAACGCTTGAAAATCTGCTGACAATGACAGCACCCTATAAATATAGGTTCGCTCCCTATGTCAAGTATTTTACAAGTGATGATTGGGTGTCATTTGGTCTGGACTATCTGGGAGGACGGGGAAACATAGGCGATTTTAGATATGCGCCTCTCATAGGTCCTGATATTCTAACAGGGATTCTCATGAAAACAACGGGACAAACCGTGTTGGATTTCGCCAGGGAGAATTTATTCGGACCGCTTGGCATTACCGTGGAGCGCAGTATCACTTTCCAAAGCAAAGAAGAACAACTCGCATTTAATAAGGCCACGGACATCAGCGGATGGGTATCCGATCCGGCCGGAGTAAATTCCGCCGGATGGGGACTGACCCTTTCGCCTGCAGACATGGCAAAAATAGGACAGCTTTACCTGGACAGAGGGATCTGGGCCGGAAAACAGATCGTTTCCAGGGCGTGGGTAGAAGAAAGCACAAAGGAACACAGCCGCTGGAAAGGCGAGAACCTGCCCTATGGGTATTTATGGTGGCTGGTGGATGAAAAAGGAAAGGGGTATGCAGCAATGGGCGATGGGGGGAATGTCATTTATGTCAATGCGGAAAAGAAAATGGTTGTAGCTATAGCCTCTATGTTTACGCCTAAGGCGAAAGATAGGATAGAATTTATTAAAAAGGATATAGAACCGATATTCGGAGTGGAATCCGGTGAATAGCGGCAGGTTAGTCCGGCGGTTTTACCCTTTTGGCCTTCCGGTACTCGGAGGGTGACATTCCGGTTTCCAGCTGAAAGGATTTATAAAAATAAGAATGATACTGATAGCCCAGATATATCAGTATTTCAGAAACAGACATGTCAGTATTCACTAAAAGATTTTTTGCTTTCTCCATTTTCAGGGCATGCACATATTGGGCATAGTTCAAGCCGGTATTTTTTTTGATCAGTCTGCCGTAATAATCAGCCTGGTAATGAAAGTGGTCACAGAGTTTTTCCAGGCTGATATCGGCTATGTGGCTGTCAATATATCTGGCGACAGCCTGAAATAGTTTATTCCCCTGAAGTCGTTTGGAAAAGGTATAGATATCGGTAGTATCGGAGCGTTCGAAAGCATTCAAAATTCTCAATGTATGTATCTGGGCGATTCTTTCATATCCGGGTTTGGTCGATTCCATTTCACGGAAGATACAATCAAGGTTCTCTTCGATATCTTTCGCCGGTTCGGGAGCTGCATGGAGCTTCAAATAACTTACATCACTCTTGGCTGTGCCTTTGATAAGAAAAAAATTGCGGATGCTTTTATTGGTCAAGTGGTTCAGAAAATAGGAATCCAGCATTTTACTTGTGATACAGCAGTAAAAAGCAATTCCTTCACTTTTGGAGCGAATGTCCAGATGGGCGCACTGGGTATCAAAAATACAGATATCATGTTCGGTTAAATGAATGGTCTGGTTTTCGATCTGCGTGGTTCGTGTGCCTTTGTATACATAGATCATCTCAAAATAATCATGTCTGTGAAGATTGTCGTCTTCGTTATTATTTTCCAGGAGATAGGTTTTTTGTGATACCGGCAGAGGGCATGGGGAGTATGTAGACAAAACATACCCATTCTCCTGCGTTGGTATACAGTATTCTACTGTCATAAAATAGTCATAGGGAATCTGCAGAACCTTATCGATGTATCCCTCAGAGCTGTAGGGCTGCCAGGTGTGGGCCTTTTGTGTAAATGAGAGATGCTCTGCCGCATAATTCTTCAGGTTCTTTTGTTCTTCCCGTTTGAATACTTGTTCAATGTATTCTAAAATCTGTTTCATGAGTCGTTCCTCCAATACGATTGGAATCCCTATGTTTACTCGTATTTTAGCAATTCCATAAAGAAAAATCAATGATAAGTCGGATAAAAGTCATTACATTTATGGCAAAGTCGGATTATGCAAATTGTAGAGTTGAGAAATAAAACTTAAGATGAACCTGTGATTAATAGTTGTTGAAAAAGGAGGAAATCAACATGAGTAAACAAAAGACAGGTTCATTGCCAATGTGGAAAAAGATTGCCTATGGACTAGGAAATGCAGGGGGCGGCTTTACCTGGGGAACCATCACCACATTTTTATTACTTTATTGTACGAATGTGATTGGGGTCAGCGCCGCGATTATCGGTACGCTTCTTATGTTTGCAAAGGTATTTGATGGTATTACAGATATCTTTATGGGCAGGATCATTGACCTTACAAAGTCTAAGATGGGAAAAACAAGGTTTTGGTATTTATTGAGCTGTATTCCAATGGGAGTCTGTATGTTCCTGATTTTTAATGTCCCGGGATCGCTGGGGGAAGGGGCAAAAAGTGCATGGATTTTTATTTTCTACCTGCTGATCAGTGCTGTTTTTTATACAATGAATCAGGTTGCCTATAATATGATGCTTGCCCGTGTAACAAAGGATCAGCATGACCAGGTTACGATGAGCGGCGCGGCAATGTTGAGCGGAACCATAGGAAGTGTGGTGGTAGCATCCGTTACATCCGGCCTGGTCGAGGCATTTGGAGGAGGGCAGCAGGGATGGAGAATGATTGCTCTGATCTATGCGGTTGTTGGCGTTGGGATCCTGTTAATCCCGTTTTTCACACTAAAAGAACTGCCGGAAGAAGAATTCGATTCCTCTGTCAGGGAGAGCGATACCGAAGCACCGGCAAAAACAGCAACGATTTCATTCCTGAGGCTTCCAGCGAATTTGAGACAGCATTCTTAAACAGAAAGGACTGGCAGGCGAAATGGGTAAAATCGCCGCTTCCGATCATAGAACGCCAGGCACATCTGGGGGATCAGCCTCCGGCAGCCATGTTCCGCCAGAAGATCATTCTTAATAAAAAGGTGAAAATGGCGAGGCTTTATGCAACCTGCCACGGGGTCTATCGGCTGACAGTTAACGGGAAACGTCCAGATGACCGTGAATTTGCGCCTGAGTGTACTGTGTATAGAGAGTATTTGTGCTATCAAACTTACGATGTTACGGAACTTTTAAATACTGGTATAAATATCATAGGGATGCATGTGGGCGATGGCTGGTATCACGGATTTATGACAAAGGCCCAGGATGAAACTTATGATCCTGCGCTTGCGGTCTTGACGCAGCTGGAAGTGACATATGAGGATGGGACTGCAGATTGTTTTGGCTCAGATGAAACCGTAAAGGTGAAGGAAAGCCCTGTCCGGTGTTCGGATCTGTTTGCCGGCGAACGCTATGATGCAAACAGAATGCCATACGGATGGGAAAGCGCAGAGTTTATTGACGACGAATGGTTAGATGTGGTGCCGGCAGATTTTGGCTATCAGAACTTAAAAGCGCAGTATGGGCAGCCGGTGCGCCCTATTATGATTTTGCCGGTGAAAAATGTCCTGACTTCACCGAAAGGCGAGCGGATTATTGATTTCGGCCAAGTAATTGCCGGCCGTGTGCGTCTGAACATCCATGAACCAAGTGGGACAAAGGTGACAGTGATCCATACGGAAGGGCTGGATGCAAAAGGAAATTTTTTCGACAACAATCCGACGGCAGATCAGAGGATTGAATATATTTCAGATGGAAATGAACAGGTATACGAGCCGTATTTTACATTTCAGGGGTTCCGTTATGTTTTGGTCGATGGTATAAAGGATTTAAATGAAGAGGATATTACTGCTGTTGTATTAAGTTCTGAAAAAGAAAATGCCGGAACATTTGCCTGCTCCAATGCAGATATTAACAGATTATATGAGAATACGCGCTGGTCACAGCATGCGAATATGCTTTCGCTGCCCACTGACTGCCCACAGCGTGAAAAAGCAGGATGGACAGGAGATATTCAGGTATACACAAAAACAGCATTATTAAATGAAGATATCACTCCGTTTCTGACCAGATGGCTTGAAAACCTGGCATGTGAGCAAAAGGAAAATGGTTCCGTGCCCTTCGTAGTGCCATTGGCAGGAGCCTATATCGGGCAGTATGAAATGTATGCCGAACAGTTCAAGACGCCGGAGGCAGTGTCTCCCGCGGGCTGGGGAGATGCGGCAGTATTGGTTCCATTTTACATGTATTGCCTGACAGGAAACATGCAGATTCTGAAGCAGCAATATGAGTCCATGAAAAACTGGTGTGATTTTGTTCTTAGGACGGCAAGAGAAAACCGTCCGGATGGCAGTATGATTCCTGAGGAAGTGGAGCAATATCTGTGGAATACCGGACATCATTACGGGGAACATTTAATACCGAGTTATTCCAGGGACGGGTATGGGGAAGGAACCTTTGAGGCGATACGGGTATCGACAAAATATGTGGCTCCGATCTATGGATATCATTCTGTATCAAGTATGTCGGAGATTGCAAGAGTTCTTGGAAATGATGGAGATGCAGATTATTATGGGGAAATGGCGCAAAACATGAAAGCTGCTATTCAGAAAGGCGTAATCGATGAGAAAGGCAATATGCCTGCTGATCTCATGGGCGCATATGCAATGCCTCTTTTTTATAGGCTAGTACCGGAAAATCTCAAGCAGACCTTTGCGGAAAACTTAGTTCGTAAAATAGAAGAGAACGACGGGTGCCTGGATGTCGGATTTTTAGGAATACCGGTTCTGCAGGACGCCCTGTGCCGGATTGACCGCCGGGATCTGGCTTATGATCTTTTGTTTAACGAAAAAGCACCGTCGTGGCTATATGAGGTCAAACACGGCGCAACGACCATCTGGGAGAGCTGGTTTGCCCTAGATGAAGACGGCGCCCCTTTTATATCAGAGATCTATGGAATGCCATTCTGTATGAGCCTGAATCATTATGCATTTGGCTGTGTGGACGACTGGATGTTCCGCAACATAAATGGAATTAATTATGAAGAACCCGGCTTTAAAAAGATTCGGATTCAGCCGCAGCCAGATGACCGGCTGGACTGGGCGAAACGTACTTTTAAATCAGCGTACGGAGAGATCGTTTCGGAGTGGGAGAAGAAAGACGGGAACTTTGAGTTATTTGTTAAAATCCCCTGCAATACAACTGCGGTTATTGTTCTGCCGGACGGGCAGAGGTTTGAACGAGGCAGCGGGGCATATCGCTTTCGGACGGATAGTTCGGATGCCCGATAAAAGGAGGAAGATTATCATGGTAACAACAGCCTTTGTGATTGATTGTATGCGCCGGCGGCGGGTATATGGGATGCGCATCTATGATTGAGGCATACCCGACATGCGTGCATTTGAATCAGCTGGGATATCATGCATTTGCTCTGAATTACCGCTGCAAAGAACATGCGAAAGCTCCAAATCCGCTGGATGATATGGCATATGCGCTTACCTATATATTAGAAGCTTTTTTGCTGAATCAGATTAATATTGTAGAAGTTGAAAAATTATTCTATAAAGGCTCCCTGGGAAAGCAAATATTCTTAAAATCAGAAAAAGCATTTTGAAATATTAGGTGGATAGACTCATATAATGCAGAAGTGCATGAAGAATATAAAAATACGGATATATATGTCAGACGTGAGGTGGGCAGGTTCTTATCAGAAAGAATGCAGTCCATTTTGTTAGATGGATACCAGGTACCAGGAATTACAGCACAGTTTGCAATTCGGAACAGACTGATATATCGAAAGGAAAGCGGAGGTTATGATAATGCCGGCGTATGATGTGAGTTATTTAGACAGCATGATACAAAAAAACAGATATCTTTTCAAATTAATTGCCGGAAACTGTGAAAATGTGTTTCAGATAATTACTGAATATATGAACGGGACATACAGAAGGCATATGGATGAAGGCAATCCTCTTTTTTTAAATAAGACACCAAAACAGATCCTGGGCAGTTTGGGGGTGAAGATCCGGGCAGATGCTGATATAAGCGATAAGTATGATGAGTTTATATTGGAATGGATGGCAGATGTATATACTTATATGCAGTGGAAATGTGAGATTTTATCCAGCAAGATTGAAGCAAAGATTAAACCTGAAGAATTATATTCTTTATATAATCCCTTACATGAGACTTCATTGGAAAACAGCATAGAAAAGCTGAAGACTATATACAAACCGTAAATAGAAAGCTTTACCAGTATATAACAAAAAGGCAGAAGAGGAGGTTACTGCCGACATCCTGCTGCGTTGGCTGCGTATTATGTAAACTTTAAAAGGACATACTAATACTGCATTGAGTAATTAAAAGTGAAGGAATTATAAGCAATAAACGCAGGAAAGGAAAAAATGAAATGGATTTAAGCAAGATAGAACTGGAACGGATCGATGGAACCAAAGAGAGTATGGAGAAATATCTGGGCAACATTCTACTGATTGTCAATACTGCCAGTAAATGTGGATTCACACCTCAATATGAAGCACTGGAAGCGCTTTATAAAAAATACCATGAAAAAGGATTTGAAATCCTGGGATTTCCCTGCAATCAATTCAAGGAGCAGGAACCGGAAGAGGAGAGTAAAATTGCAGAATTCTGTAAATTGAACTATGGCGTCACCTTCCCTCTTTTTTCAAAAATAGATGTAAAAGGCAAAAATATGCATCCGCTTTATCGGTTTCTCACAGAAAAGAAAGAATTTCAGGGGTTCGATGAAGGACATCCTTTAAGCGGAAAGCTGCACGAGATTATCTCGGCAGAGGAACCGGATTATAAAAACAGCAGTGACATTAAATGGAACTTTACAAAATTCCTGATCAACCGGGACGGAACTGTGATTGACCGGTTCGAGCCTACTGCGGATATGGACCGCGTAGAACATGCACTGGAAGAGCTGTTTCCAGAAAAGGAAGTCTAACAGTAAAAAGAAAATAAGGTGAGCAGCTGTGGAAAACCATAGCTGCTTCTTTTAGATTTCGCATTTGGCGCCAAAACCGCACTTTTTATTAAGACACGCGATCGGAAACTTGTTATAATGATAAAAAGGAGGCGTAACTATGGAACAGCAAAAAGAGATTGTCGGTAAGGTCTTGAATTATATCGAGGATAATATTGAGAAAGAAATTAACGTAGATAAAATTGCTAAAAATGTTGGCTATTCAAGATTTTATCTTAATCGCATATTTTCCGAATGTACGGGAATTACCATTTATAAATACCTTCAAAGCCGCAGGCTTACAATGGCTGCTGAAAAATTGATATTATCAAACGAGCCGATTACAAAAATTGCTTATGAAGCTGGATATGATTCTCAACAGGCATTTACACTCGCTTTTAAGCAATTGTATTTATATCCGCCTAAAATTTATAGAAGTATGGGGGTGTTTGTACCAAAGCAAAACAGAATTTCCCTTTGTGGAAATTTCAATAACACAAGATATAATCTATTCATCAGTATGTTCAAGGAGATGGCAGCATGAGTACAATTCCTTACGTTATTGAGCAGACGAGCCGGGGAGAACGCAGCTATGATGTTTTCTCTCGTTTGTTGTCAGACAGAGTTGTTTTTCTGGGAGAAGAAGTAAGTGATACTTCTGCCAGTTTAATCGTGGCGCAATTCCTCTTTTTGGAGGCCCAAGACCCGGAGAAAGATATTCATTTATACATTAACAGTCCGGGAGGTTCTGTTTCTGCCGGATTTGCGATTTATGACACCATGAAATACATCAAGTGCGATGTCTCTACAATATGTATTGGTATGGCTGCAAGCTTTGGTGCATTCTTGTTAGCAGGAGGTACACATGGAAAGCGTATGGCTTTGCCTAATGCTGAAATCATGATACACCAGCCGGCCATGCATGGAAACGGTATTCAAGGACCAGCCAGCGATATAAAAATAATGTCTGATTATATGCAAAAAAACAAACAAAGATTAAACAGAATATTATCTGAAAACACAGGGCGTACTATTGAAGAAATTGAAAGGGATACCGATAGGGATAATTTTATGAGTGCCGAAGAAGCATTAAAATATGGTCTGATAGATTCCGTTATTTCCAGTAGATAACAAAACCAGCCGAGTAATCAAGGGGGGCGACAGCAAAGAAAGCCTTTACGATTTGGCAAAACACATCCCTGTTCCGATCGATCCTGGAGTGTTTGTAAAAACATGGATATTTACGCATGGTATAGCAACGATTGTTTCCACGAACACAACGAATATCCAACCGGAAGAAATAAGGCGGTTACTTACAGAAGCATGTGCAAGTTTTAAGTTATATCACAATGAAAATGATTCGGAGAAAAGATATGAAATCGGATAAAAATTATGTGTATACAGAACGTGCGCATTATATGTGCCCTAATATGCACTTTGGGATTATGGCAAAGATAGAATGTAATTATGATGAAGGACTGCTAAGGCAAAGTATAGACACTCTTCAAAAAGCACACCCGTTTCTGCAAAGTTTAATTGCAGAGGAAACAGACACTGGCAGATTGTTTTATCAAATACAAGATTCTTTGCATATTCCCGTAACTGTAAAAGAAGAGGTTGATTTGTGGCAGCAGGATTATGAAGAAATATCTTTGCGCGGATGGAATGTCAAGAAAGAATGTCTGCTAAAAATAGTGATTTATCCAAAGGGGAAAGAATTTCAAATATTATTTATTGCCCACCATCTATTGTGTGACGGCAGAGGGCTTTTACAACTGGCAGAGGAATTTTCAGAGCATTATGCGAATGGAGTAATGCCGCAGTTTGTAGAGGAACGCTTAATTCAAGGCTTACATGATCTTCCCTCAAACAGTGATTTACCTTTAATCAGTAAATTGATGATAGGCGACGCAAATAGAAGGTGGAAAAAAGAGGGAAAGCAGGTAATGTATGAGGAATATAGCAGATTTGAAAGGGCCTATATTCAAGAACACAAAATGAAACGGGAAGTACTCACCGTTTGCAAACAGGAGTTAGCGGAAATACAGACTTTATGCAGACAACATTGCATTACCGTAAATGACTGGCTGATTGCAAAAATGATGTTGGAAGAAAATACAGATAAAGTGGTTATTGCAGCTGATATTCGTAATCAGACGAAATGTTACAGACAAGGAGCAATGGGGAATTATTCGACTGCTTTTAGCGTTTCTGTGAAAAAGACTGGGGAAAATGTTATATCCCTTGCAAAGCGCGTATCGTCACAAGTCCTAAATATATGTCAGCACCCGCAGAAAGAAATGCTTGTGCTTGCCTGTTATATACATATGCAGCCAGAGCTAATTGACGCTGTTGCAATATCTGCATTAGGAGATTTTGGAAGTAAAGCAGGAACATTTGTAGGAAGAAATATGTTTGGATATGGTTCACAAAACGGTTATAGCATTACTAATTTAGGGAAAATTCAAAGTAATATAATTGCAGAAGCTGTTTTTATACCGCCTGCTTCACCTGCCAATAAAAAAACTTGGGGTGTTCTAACGGTGAATAACCAAATGAAAATATGCGCGTCAAAATTAATTGCAGAAAGTTAATATTGTAATGCAGGAAAAAGGGGGACGCTGTTCTGTCTGCGGAAAGAAAATAGGAAGGACTTCAGGGAGAATGAATAAGGCCATCAAAGGAATTATTATAATCGCCGCAGCATTGATTGTGGCTGCAGGCGCAGTTCTTTTCTGCTTTGTTTATAAAGCAAAAGAACCACCGGCGCCCCAAATAGAGTCAACGGGAAAAACAGAAGACAAAAAGATAAGGGTCGCATGTATAGGGGACAGTATCACATATGGAGCCGGAGTACTTGCTACCCGGGACAGAGATTCCTATCCTGCCATTTTACAGGAATTACTAGGGGATTGCTATCAGGTACTTAATTATGGGCTGAGCGGCCGTACTTTGCTCGATGAAGGGAACAAGCCATACAAACAAGAAGATTTCTTCGAAGAAACGCAGGAAGCAGAGCCCGATCTTGTTTTGATTATGTTAGGCACGAACGACTCCAAGCCAAATAACTGGGATTCCGCGGCATATGAAAAAGAGCTCGGGGAGTTCGTGGACTTGTACCAGAACATACCCAGCCATCCCGAGGTATATCTCATGACATGCTGTGATGCCTTTGCCACAGACGGCAAGAAAGAAGTTGCATTTGGCGTAGATAAAACGGTTATTGGAAATGAAGTAAATGCAATTATTAAACGGGTAGGGGAGTATTGTGAAGTGCCGGTTATCGATATTTACGGTACGACAAAAGACCATCCGGAGTATTTTGCTGACGGAGTCCACCCGAATGCCAGGGGGAATCGAATCATCGCAGAAATGGTGTATCAGTGTTTGTGTGAACATATCCGCCGTCAAGAACAGTAAGGCTATTTTATTAACAATCCCGTTAAGTTAATAACTTTGGTTGTAATTTTCCTCCCATACGCTTATCATTAAATTATAGAAGAGATGCTGTGTGTAACTATTCAGATTCCACGTGAGAAAGGGAGGGACTGATATGGGCGGAAAACTTGCAAAACCTTTACTGTTACTTGACAACAGCAATATGATGTCGGTATTGAACGAGGGCGAATTTAAATGCAGCAACCTTACGTTTGAAGAAACGAAGGCAATCATAGACATGTACGATGAGGATATGATTCTCCGCTGCTTTACCAATGTTGACATTGAGACAGTTATTTTTGACTACCTTGGTATTACAAAACGGAACTTCGAATTTAAAAAGATCAGGAATATGAGGTCGGGACAGGATGCGATTGTGTTTAAGCTCTACGTCACCCCCTCGGAGACCCAGCCTGTGATACAGGCTGATGACGGCGTAGAGGCGAGGAAGATCCAGAATATCTATGTCTACTGTCAGCATTTGACACGTATTAAATAATTAGTGGAGTAATTTGGGTAATATTTTGAGAATATGACGCAGATTGTAAGAGATGAGCTTTAGTTTTAGCGACAGATGGGGGCGCACCGGAAATTGACAGCCGGCTGGCGCCCCCATCTGCCGTCAAGGCTGAAGCTCGCTGTATATGGTTCATGTTTCGTTACTGTTTTATAGTATGTTTTAGTTTATTGACACAGCTTTTAAAATCAAATTTTATTAACAGAATTAAAGAGATTTTTTTATTTCTCTGTGGTATGATGTTTTATAGTGAATAAATTAACAGAGTGGTTTTTTATTGAGGGAAGTCCAGTGATGGCTGAGGGGGAACAAGTGGAAGCCGCGGAGAAGCGATATCAGATCGAGGAGGACATATGCATAAAAAAATCCGGACAGCGAATGAAGAAATCGGCAATGTAGTATTTTTGATTTTGTTTACAATCGTATGGTATGCAGGGCTTTTGGGAAACATACTGCGGGAAGGGTTTCAGCCTTTTATCCTGATCTTTCTGGCAGCAGGGCTTCTGCTTCCGTTTCAGGCAGTGCGTATGGTGCAGAAGGCAGTTTACTACAGAAGGCTGCATGCGCAGTGCGTGGAGGAGGGGCATCCGAAGAAGGGCAAGATCGTGAATATTGTGCGGGAGTATTATGTAGATTCCAACAGCAGAAACAGGCAGTATATTACATATTATTTTCTGATTATTGAAGTATTCGATTCGAATACGGGGGTCTCACAGCGGATCAAGAGTGAGCCTTATCGGATCCCGCTGCACAAATATCTGGGAGCGCCCTATGTGAAGGTGTATACTGATTCCACAGGGTGGCACCATGTTATCGAGGACTTTCAGTTGAAAGAGAACCGCAGTGAACCGGGGATCACACTTGAAAATCCTAACATTTATCTGAAGGACTTTAATAGTCCGCATCCGTTTCAGAAAGTGATCTCGGCGGTAATCCTAATATGGATTCTGTTATTTGTGCTGGGAATCTTTCGGAAGTAAAAGGGGTCAGTCTCTTCTGCAAAGGGGACAGGCCCCTCTGCATTTAGAGAATTTTTGTTGAATGGCAGAATCCATTATACTATAATCATTTTATAAAGCACTGTCAGGAGGTTACAGATGCAGCTTTTATTGAGACAAAGTTTTATTGGAAGTGTATGACAATGGAATATGTAATGTGTTGGATTTTGAGCGCCTTCCGTTTGCGCTTAGAAAGCAGAACATAACACTGGCGGATTTTATCGAATGGGCCTCTAACCGAACATTATCTATTGGGAGAAGTTATGCAAAAGAGATCTTGAACAGTTTACGGCTGTCCCAGACTAATCGCTATGCAGTATGCAAAGCCTGCAGAGGATTAAGTCTGGAGGATTCGTACTGGAGCAGGCAGGATGGCGATGGAAAAACATGGGAAGAGGTTAATTTATTTCATAACCCATTGACGCTTTTTATTACCGAAATATCTCTGTCGGGAAGAAATGTCCGACATCCGGCAAATATTTCGTCAAAGAGCCAGATCCATACGCCGGAACTTACAACTTTAGGAGCCAGTGCGAAAGCATGGATCAGGCGGGAAAATGCTCTTTATCTTCATAAGGTTGGGAAATATGAAATCCCGGCACACGACCATGCATTTTCTAGTAATCCGCATGTGATGTCCCAGACAACAGCGGATGAGAAAACTTTGTACGAGGCGGCTTCAGAGGCGCAGGCGGAGCTTAAAATTGATATGAGTAAGCTGAAGGCTATGAGGCGTCCCGGGTTTTTAACGGCGGAACAGTGGAGACAGGTGCAAAAAAGAGCAGACATGATTTCTTAACCGGCGGGATCATATTACAGAAGATTTGAAAAGGTACAATTTGATAAGTTTAAGGAGAAAACTTGGCAATGCAGGAATGGGAAAGGAAAATTCAATGAACAGGTGCAGAATTCGGAGACTGCCATTTACGGAACAAATACCAGGATGAATCATAAACTGAGCAACTTTACGGCACGGGGACAGGAATGGGCCGGTTATATCCATAGGATTGTAGAGGAAGAACTGGAAATGGAAAGGCGTCTTTGTGAATCCGGCTGGTATTATGGCAAGCAGACGAATAGGCACAATGTTTTAGATCTGTCCGGATGGAAGCTGGATGAGTTCTATCAGCTGCTGGGATCAGAAAAGGTTGAGTATGAAGACCGAAGCGCAGCGAAAAAGGAAAAACGGATGATCTGCTGCAAAGAAGCGACTCCAAGAATCCGCATGGAAATTAGAAAAAATACGTTGGAAACACAAAAAGAGTTCCACGGCGTGCAAATAACCTGTGAAATGCCGGTGTTTTTTAAAGGGGTGGAAGCATCCTATTTTGTGGAAAAGGATTGTTTATGCAGAACCGGACAGGAATATATGGAACGCATCAGGCTTCTGGCGGATCAGTCAAGGAATGGGTTGCTGTCTTTCAAAGTGGGAAGGAACAATTTGTCAGAGTTTTATTATATGGTGCTGCCGAGGCTCCGGGATGTGGTCGATGTTACGGAAGCAGATACAGAAGAGATTCACGAATACCTGCGCCCGAGGTACAGTTTATGTTCTATCTGGATGCCAGAGATCACAATAGCAGCTGCCGGCTGCATGCAAAATATGGAGAACGCGAAGTGTCGGTATTTGACCTGTTAGACGAAAATCAGGACAGGCCGCTGGAACGCTTCAGAATGGAAAACAAGGAGGCTGAAATACTGCTTATCACAAGGCGCCTGTTTCCGGAAATTGATGTGGAAGAAGATGAACTGCATTGCGGGCATGATGAGGACCTGATGTATTCCGTGCTGGAGCATGGGGTGGAGACACTATTGGAGTATGGAGAAGTCCAGTGTACCCAGAGATTCCGCAATATGAATGTGCTCAGAAAGGTAAAGGTGTCGGTGGGGGTATCGATTTCCAGCGGACTTTTGAATCTGGATATTACGACAGAAGATATCCCACGGGAAGAACTGCTGGATGTTCTGAAAAGCTACCGTTCCCGCAAAAAATTTTACCGTCTGAAGAGCGGGGATTTTCTGAAGCTGGAGGATAATACGCTGGAACTGCTGGGTGAGCTGATGGATTCTATGCATCTTTCCCCAAAAGACTTTGTGAAGGGGAAAATGCATCTCCCGGTTTACCGTACTCTTTATCTGGATAAACTGCTGAAGGTGCTGCTGATTACAGGAAGCCAGGAGGAGCGCCGGCAGAAGCTGGATGAATATACGTCCTATGATGTGCTGGTTACTTCGTATGACCTGCTGAAAAGAGATATCGTTTCTTATGAGGATAAGGAGTTTCTGTATGAGATTATCGATGAGGCTCAGTACATCAAGAACCATACCACGGCGGCATCCAAGGCGGTAAAAGTGATCAAAAGCCAGTTCCGGTATGCAATGACCGGAACTCCCATCGAAAACCGGTTAAGTGAGCTGTGGAGTATTTTTGATTATCTGATGCCGGGATTTTTATATAGTTACAAAATATTCAAGAGAGAGATAGAAACCCCGATCGTGAAAAATGGAGACGAGGATGCAATGAAGCGCCTTCAGAAAATGACGGGTGCGTTTATCCTGCGCAGGCTGAAAAGCGATGTATTAAAGGATCTTCCGGATAAACTGGAAGAAATCCGATATGTTAAGATGGAGAAGCCGCAGCAAAAGATTTACGATGCACAGGTGGTGCATATGCAGACACAATTAGCGGAACAGGATGACGCTCAGTTTCATAAGAATAAGATTCAGATTCTGGCGGAGTTAATGAAGCTGCGGCAGATATGCTGCGATCCGGGACTTTGTTTTGAAGATTACCGGAATGAATCGGCCAAGCTGGAATCGTGTCTGGAACTGATCCAAAGCGCCATTGACGGCGGGCATAAGCTTCTGCTGTTTTCGCAGTTCACCACAATGCCTGAACCTGACCGGGGCGGATGTAGTTATCCATTATGATCCCTGGTGGAACCTGGCGGTGCAGAATCAGGCGACAGACCGTGCACACCGTATTGGACAGACCAAGAAGGTGACGGTGTATAAATTGATTGTTAAACACACAATAGAGGAAAAGATTCAGAAACTGCAGGAGGCCAAAATGGATCTGGCGGATCAGATCGTGAATGCGCAGACGGGTGGGCTTGGCGGCATGAGTCAGGCAGAACTGCTGGAATTTTTGGAGGCATGACAGCAGATATTAGGAGACAGATTCGGATATAAGGAGAGATTGAAAATATGTAGGGCAGCTGTGGGAATAAACCGCAGCTGCTTTTCAAATGTTCAGAACGAACATATAGAGAGAAGATGTGAGCAAAGGGGTCAGACCCCTCTGCAAAAGGGTCAGACCCCTTTGTCAAACTCTTTTCTGATAAACTTTTTCAAGCAGGTTGATCAGTGCGTAAAGCCCCATCGCCATAATACAGAGCAGGACGATTGACATGAGCAGCCAATCCATTTTGAATACCTGTGAAGAGTATATAATCAGATACCCAAGTCCATTGCGCGCCGCCAGGAACTCCCCGATGATGACGCCGACCAGGCAGAGCCCGATATTGACCTTCATGTTGCTGATTATGGCCGGTATGGAACTGGGCAGAACGACTTTCGTCAAGGCGTGCCATTTGTTCCCCCTCAGTGTATAGATTAATTTTATCTTTTCCTCGTCCACCGTCGTGAAGCTGGTGTAAAGATTCAGTATGCTGCCAAATATTGCGACGGACATGCCGGCTACAATGATTGTAGTTTTAGTGGCGCCCAGCCAGACGATCAGAAGAGGCGCCAGAGCAGATTTTGGCAGGCTGTTAAGGACAACCAGATAGGGGTCCAGGATTTCCGATAGTTTTTTACTGCACCAAAGGGCGACCGCCAGCATAACGCTGATCAGGGTGACAAGCAGGAAACTGACGATCGTTTCATACAAAGTGGTCCAAATATGGAGAAAGATCGTCTTATCCAGAACCATTCCCCAGAAGCAGAGGGCTATTTTAGACGGGCTGCTGAAGATGAAGGAGTCAATGATTCCCACATTTGCAGTGAATTCCCACAGGAACAGAAAACTCAAAAGGATTGCAATCCGGGAGACCCGTACAATCCTTTTGTGGCGTTTCCGGCTGTCCAGATAACTTTGCTGTCCAACAGAAATCTCATTCATTTTTATTCAACTCCTCCCATATAATATTGAAATAATTTTTGAACTCGGGAGCGTTCCTTCGAAGAAGGGGGGTATCCTTCTCAAGGGTAAATGTGATCGGGACTATCTTAGCAATCGTGGCAGGCCGTTTTGTCAGGATTATGACGCGGTCCGCAAGGCTTACGGCTTCCGAGAGGTCGTGAGTTACCAGCAATGCGGTCTTGTGTGCATTTCTAATAATCTGTCCGATATCATCGCCTACGGAAAGACGAGTCTGGTAATCCAGGGCGGAAAATGGTTCATCCAACAAAAGAATATCCGGCTCCAGGACAAGGGTGCGGATCAGAGCAGCGCGCTGCCGCATCCCTCCCGACAATTCGGAGGGTTTTGAATTCATGAACTGTTTGAGGCCGTACAATTCGAGAAGCTCTTTTGCCTTCGCTTTCGATTTTGCAGAAAGCATATGCTGGATTTCCAGACCAAGCAGCACATTGCTGTAGACGGTCCGCCACTCGAAAAGATGGTCATGCTGGAGCATGTATCCGATATTCATGGTACTTTCTCTTAAATATTTTCCGTTTGTTTTCAACAGCCCCTTTTCCGGCTCCAGCAGGCCGGATATAATCGAGAGCAGCGTAGATTTGCCGCATCCGGACGGACCGACAATGGCGACAAACTCTCCGGAGGCGATGGAAAAGGAAATATCTGTCAGTGCTTTGGTTTCTCCTTCTAATGTGTGATAAGCATAATTTATGTTCTTTAATTCAAGTATTGGTTCCATGCAGACACTCCATTCGACAAGTATATAGTTAGTTTATGAGAAAACTTAAGATGGGTGAATGAACTCGCAGATAGAATCAGGAGCTGCCCTTTATTTTCCGATTTTACGGGTATATCTATGATAACTGACCGGAAACTGCAAAAGTCATTTCGCAATTCTATGAACGTTATCTGTCATGTAGAAAGAAATACGGCGGAAAATGTTTTTCATTGGAAAACAAAAAGAAACAATAAAATAAGAAAAAAGAATACATGGGTGTAAAAAATACAAAATCATGAGTCAAAACCCGTACATTCATTTCTGCCCTTTGCAAGTTGATGTTAACAAAGATGGAATTCTTAGAAACACTAAAGAATTATTTGTTTAAACCGATTTAAAAATAGAATATTAGTAATAATATCAGAAAATTATAGTTTAAAATTGTTAAATATTGACGAAACTGGATGCGAACTCTGAAAATAATTGACAAATATATTTAAGTATAGTATATTCAAATTAAATTTAAAGCGCTTTAAAAACGAAAGGAGGTGATAGCAATATGGATGGA
The DNA here is from genome assembly GCF_001404335.1 of Faecalicatena contorta. Lineage (GTDB taxonomy): Bacteria > Bacillota > Clostridia > Lachnospirales > Lachnospiraceae > Faecalicatena > Faecalicatena contortus_B. Next base: position 114,812 of record NZ_CYZU01000002.1, on the reverse strand, counting down.
TTTTTGGGAATTGATGTCGGAACAACGAATAGTAAAGCAGTTCTTTTGGGGGAAAATGGCGACATCCTCTCAATATGGAAACAGGAGACCCCTCAGGTTTTAAAGGGCGGTCGTTCTTATTTTGATATTGAGAAAATAGATGCCTGTGTTGACCATTGGATAGAAGAAGCCGGAAAAGTCTCTGAATTAAAAAGTGTTGGATTTTCAAGTGTAGGAGAATCGGTGATCCCTTTGAAATCAGGTAAAGTCTTAAGCATGCCGCTGGTCTGGCATGAACAGACAGATGACATTCCAAAATGGAAAGAAGAGATCTTTTGTAAGAAATCCGGGTTTGCTAATACAGGGGTACATAAATCATCAACATTTGCCGTGTATAAGATGATATGGATGATGGAGCACGTGCTGTCCGGGATTCCGGATATGTGGCTACCGATCAGCAGTTATTTGACTTATAGCAGAACGGGCATTGCAAGATGGGATACATCCCAGGCAGGGCGCAGCTATCTTTATGATATCCATAAAAAGACATGGGATCTGGAGACTGCAGAGAAGCTGCATATAAAGCTTCCCAAATCTGTGGGAAGCTTAGGCGGGTACTGCGGGAGTAAAGACGGGATCGTGTATGGTCTGGGCGGTCATGACCATTATGTTGGCTTGTACGCAGTGAGAAAGCTATATGGAAGTTCAGATTTGTTTTACGATTCCATGGGCTCTTCTTCTGTACTGGCGATGGTAAAAGCAGACGGCGAAAAAAAACTGCGGGGCACAGCCACATTTAATCCAAAGGGCGGCTGTCTGGTTACAGGATTTGAACCGGAGGAATATGTGGTGAACAGATCCCTGGACTATTATGGGAGAGTGCTGAAATGTCTGGCAGGGTTAGCCGGAAAAAGTGCCGATCAGGCATTCTATGCTGATGACAATCAAGGACTTTTTAACCTGCCGGATGCGGACAGGCTCTGCAGGCTGGCATGCCCGAAAGATTATGGCAGATATGCAGAGCATGCGCGCCATATTAACTTGCTGGATGTAAAGGAAAACATGTCCTTTTCAGAGCTGATCTTAAGCGGTTATGTCTATATGGCGGTCGGGACAGAGAAAATGTATGCGGATTTAAGCAGGTACTGTAACGGTTCCCAAAAGGAGATGCCATATTTCACAGGCGGCGGCATTACGGATAACCAGTTATTTATGCAGTTCAAAGCCGCGGCGCTTGGCAGAGAAATTACAATTTTAAAAACATCAGAAATCAGTGGGCTGGGTGCAGCGATCTCCGGACTATGCGCCAACGGAAGGGAAAACTTGTTAAGGGACATGAAAAAAAAGCTTCTTGCGGAATCAAAGGTTGTGCCCCAATTGCAGTACGCAGATTACTTAGCGGAGATGAAAAAAAGATATGAAGCAGGATAGCGGAAGATTAATTTTGATATCTGGTCTGCCAGGGAGCGGAAAGACAACATGCGGCAGATGGCTGTCTGACAAATATAAGATACCATACGTGGATTACGATGGAGTCATCCAGCCATTTATGACAGAGGTTTATGACAGATTTTATCAGGGAAGAGCATACGATGAATTTTGTGCTATCTGGCGTGAGTGCTGTTATGAAACCTTTTGGAATGTAATTGCGGAAAATTTAAGGGCAGGCATAAACATAGCGGCGTCCGCACCGTTATCTCAGGAAATGAGGCAGCCGGACTTTTTTGCCGGAATAAAAAGTAAGTATGACATAGAGTTCATGGTTTTGTCCCTTATTCTGCAGGTGCCGGAAAAAGTACTCTATTCAAGGATTGTCAGCCGCCAGGCAAAGCGCGATGAGCAGAAGGTCAGGCAGTGGGACGATTACTATAGACAGCAGGAGCACACAATTCTGTGGCAGCCGGAGTATCAGATTATATGCCATACCGGAGAGGAATACAGAACGGACGAAAGTGTCCGGACATTTTTGTATGATGAGGAAGTTTAAGTGAAAAAGGAGGAAAAGTATGAAAAAATTAGTTTCCATTTTATTAACTATCATGATGATTGGAACGCTGGCAGCCGGATGTGGAAAATCTTCGGAGGACACAAAGTCTTCTGATGGAGAAAAAGTAAAACTGACCTTTTGGGCAGGCTTAACCGGGGATGACCAACAGGCAATGGCTGATATGGTGAAGCAGTTTAACAGTGAACAGGATAAGATCGAAGTTGACTTTTATTCCGTTACCTGGGGAGAGATTTTTACAAAATTATCTGCCGCAAGCAATACAGAAAGCGGACCGGACGTCATGCTGATGCATCCGACGGATTTGTCTACATATGCAGGCAAGGATATGATCGTACCCCTGGATGATTTAATTAAAACAATGGATGTGAACCAAGAGGATTATTCAGATGTCATATGGAAAGGAAACCAGGTGGATGGGCAGCAGTATGGAATTCCGTTGGACTTCCATTGTATGTCAATGTTTATTAATCTGGATTCTTTTGAAGCGGCCGGCCTTACTGCAGAAGATGCAAAAGTTACATCCGTGGATGAATTTAATGCACTCTGTGAGAAATTAAAAACGGATGACCAGTATGCAGTCGGACTTGGCAGTAATTACGCACATACCTACAGATATTGGTACGGACTTCTGGGACAGGCAGGCGGCAGTTTCCTTGATGAGGATATGACAAAAGCCGAATTTAACAGCGAAGCCGGTGCAAAAGCGCTGGATTTTTTGGCAGATTGGGTTGCAAAAGGTTATGCCCCCGAAGCAGAAGCCGATATCGATGCGGACTGGCTGGGCGGAACAACTGCAATGGTGATAGAAGGACCGTGGTTTACACCGTCCGCTATGGCATCTGATCTTAATTTTACTACCGTACCATTCCCGCAAGTTTTAGGAGAAAATTCTGTCTGGGGAAGTTCTCACACGATCACGGTGCCCAAATACGATAAAAGAAGTGACGAAGAGACCGAGGCAACACAGGAGTTTATCGGATGGGTAGTAGAAAATTCATTTAACTGGGCCGCACAGAGCGGACAAATCCCTGCAAACCAGAAGGTACGTGATTCGGAGGAATATAAGGCGCTCGAGATGTACCAATATGCACAGGCATTTATTGATCAGGCAGAATATGTGAAATATGAGCCGCTGTGTCCGGGAACCAGTGAATTTGGTGCGGATAATGAGCTGTCACCGGTTGCAAATGCAGTATACAGTGTGATCAGCAAGGAAAAGGATTCCGTTTCGGCTCTGGATGAAGCTGCAGAGAGTGTGGATAAAATACTGGGTAATTAAAGGCGGGAGAACATCGTACGGTAACGGGCAGGCCTCAATGAATATGGCGCCTGCTGTCTGAGAAATACCGTATTAGGCGGCAGTGCTGTAAATCTCACCATACACTGCCGCCGGATAATAACGGAGGGATGAGCGTGGTAAATAAAAAGAAAAAAATGAAAAAAGCCGGGATACTGATCCTATTTCTCGCACCATATTTTGTGCTGCTGTTTATATTTAAAATTCTCCCGATATTTGCCAATTTTTACTACAGTTTCAGAGAAATAGAGGTGCAGACGGCAGGTACTTTCATCGGGCTGGAAAATTATAAGATGCTTTTTCAGGACCCTTTGTTTTATAAGGTTCTGAAAAATACATTTACATACTTACTGTATGTAGGCCCCGTGAATATTATATTTGGTTTTCTATTGGCATTGCTTTTAAACCAGAAACTGAAAGGGACAACCTTTTCAAGGGCTGTCATATTTGTGCCCTATATTTTAATGACAACCCTGGTCGGTATTACATTTAGATACATATTGGATGGAAACAATGGGATCCTAAACCACTATCTGTCGTTTCTTGGTATCGAGCCGGTCTTCTGGCTGACAAAGACTTCCACAGCAATGCTCGGAATTGCGGTAGCTTCCATATGGTGGACGATCGGCTATAATACGGTGATTTATCTGGCGGCTCTGCAGGATGTTCCTCGGGATTTGATAGAAGCTGCTTCTATTGACGGAGCCAATCGGTTCCAGAGATTAGTGCGGATTATAATCCCATATGTAAAAAACACAACATTTTTCGTAGTGCTGACAACGGTTATTTATTCTATGCAGGTATTCGGGCAGGTTTATGTTATGACATCGGGAGGCCCTAATTATAGTACACTTACATTTGTGCAGTACCTGTATATCAAGGCATTCAGGGAGTTTAAACTGGGCTATGCAGCAGCGATAGGCGTGATTTTATTTATCATCATTCTGCTGCTGTCAGTTGTGATTTACGGGGGCTTCCTGGACCGCGATGAATGGAGGATCAAGCGGAGCCAGAAAAGGAGGGGAAAACATGAAAAGTAAAAAGAAAAACAGTCGGATTACAAAAGGTATATTATATATCATACTGATTCTGGTTGTTTTATTGTTTATATTTCCTCTGATTTGGATTGTATCAACATCCTTTAAATCGACGGCAGAGATCTTCAATGGTCTATATAATTGGCTTCCGATTCAGCCAACTCTTGAAAATTACGCAGAGGCCGTGCAGGCCTATCCGTTGGGCGTGTGGATGAAAAACAGCGTGATTGTCGTTGCATTGGTTATTGTATTATCCTGTGTTTTCTATATACTGCCGGCATATGCACTGGCAAGAATAGAGTTCAAGTATTCGGGTGTACTTGTCATGCTGATGGTTGCAACGATTATGATACCCAAAGAATTATCTTCGATTATGTCTTATAAAATCGTAGCAAAATTGGGGCTTCTGGATACCTACTCGGCAGTAGTGATTCCACAGATATGCGATGCCATCGGTGTGTTTTTACTGTATCAGTTTTTCCGCGGCATCCCCAAAGAGTACAGCGAGGTATGCCAGTTAGACGGAGGAGGCCATTTTACCATACTGACGAAGATATGTCTTCCGCTGTCGGGGCCGGCCATATCGGTTATGGTCATTTTGACTTTTGTATCATCGTGGAATAACTTTTTCTGGCCGCTGCTGGTGACATTTACGGATAAATCCATGACACTTCCGGTCGGGCTGGCAACGATTATGACTAGTTACAGCGAGTCATCGGCCTCGAGGCAGTATGGTCTTCTGATGGCAATCTCGATTCTGACCTCTATCCCTGCGCTTGCCATTTTTATCGGGATGCAGAAGAAGTTCGTGGAGGCGATCACATCTACAGGAATTAAGGGATAAGAACACAAAATAACAGCATAGGAGACAAGAAAGATGAAAGATACAAAAGCGGTTTTATCAGATTATATTCAAAATATGAACGGGATACTAAGGCTGCGTCCGGCCTGGGTGGCACACGATTTTCTAAAGCCGGGAAAAAGGCTGGGGCTGAAGGAGGAAGACTATGATGCAGGTGAACGCGGCAGCATAATGGAAAGATGGTTCTGCTCGGAAACGCATGCAGATAACAGAATTGATATACCGGATGAGGGCTATTCTTATCTGGAGATCCCGGGTGAAAATATAACGGTGCGTGATGCACTGCAATTATGCAGGCCAGAGATTCTGGGAGCGGAATATGCAGAAAAGCACGGCTGCCTGGGACGGCTGATTAAAATATATGATTTTGGCACCAGGCTGTTTTTCCATATCCATCCAAGGGCAGAGGACATGAAAAAGATAGGAAAAAATTCCAAGGATGAAGCATATCATTTTCTGGATGCGCCGCTTGGAAAACATCCGGAGAGTTTTTTTGGAGTACATCAGTATATTGTGGAGCAAAACCTCCAAAAAGAGATATTCCTTCCGATCCTGAAAGAATGGAAAGCCGGAGAGGAGGAGGTCTTAAAGCATTCCCGGGCTTTTTTAAATGTACCGGGAGAAGGCTTTTTTCTGGATTCGGGAATACTTCATGCGCCGGGAAGCGCATTGACAATGGAGATCCAGGAGTCTTCCGATGTCTGTACCGTATTTCAGCCCGTTGTGGAGGGCTGCAGCATCCCAAAAAGCATGCTGTATAAGGACGTGGCACAGGAAGCGGTTGAGAATAGAGGGGAGGAAGCGGCCTTAGATCTGATTGACTGGGAGGCAAGCAGCGATCCGGATTTTTATGAGAAGAGGCATATTTATCCGAAACCGGTAGAGGAGACAAGACAGGGGGATATCTCGGAAGACTGGATCTATTATGGGACTCCGAAATTCAGCGGGAAAAGGCTGATTCTAAAACCGGGTGAAGAATTCTTCAGCCGTGAAAGAGGCGTACACAATATCTTTGTCTGGAAGGGGCAGGGGACCGTCGGCGCCCAGGAGGTGGCTGCAGGACAATTTGACCTGCATTCCTGTATGGATGAGCTCTTAATTACTTGCCAAAGGGCAAAGGAAGGTTATATAATTAAAAACACAGGCAAACATGACCTTGTCTTATATAAGTATTTTGGACCTGACATCAATATAGAAAATCTGCCGAAAATGGGGCACAAGTAAGAAAAGGAAGAGATAATGGGGAACATAACACTAAAGGATATTGCAAAAAAAGCAGGTGTTTCGGAGGCAACTGTTTCACTGGTATTGAATAATAAGAGTGTCGTGAACAGCCGTACACGGGAGCGGGTACTGAAGTGCATAGAGGAGATGAACTATAAGCCGAATCCCCTGGCGAGAGGGTTAGCTCTCAGAAAATCTATGACAATAGGGTTAGTCTGCCCGGATTCCGAGAACCCCTATTACGGGAAGCTCATGAAGCTGCTGGGGCATTACTGCAATCAATATGGGTACTCACTTGTGCTTGGCGTGTCCAATAATAATCCGGATATGGAAACTCGCATTATGGAAAATTTTGTGGATAAACAGTACGATGGAATTATTGTGCTTCCGCTGAATATCAGGAAAAATGAAAGCAGAGTTTTTACGGATGTGAAGGAGAATAAGATTCCGATCGTGTTCTGTACTTCCTATTATACAGGCTTTAAAAAGGACTGTGTTTTGACAGACTATGCGGAGGGCAGCTACCAGCTGACCCGTTATTTATTAGAAAATGGGCATCGCGAGCTATGGTATTTTGTTACCAGTGATAAAAAGCTGCCGGTCGCTCAGGAACGTATCAGCGGTTACAGGAAGGCATATGAGGAGAGGGGGCTGGACGTGGAACAGGACTGGATTGTAGGCTGTGATGATATCAGTGTGGAATACGGTTATGTAAAAACGAAGCAGCTTCTCCAGAGCGGCCGGACACCGGATGGGATACTGGCACTGAATGATTATATGGCATATGGAATCAAAAAGGCGATCCAGGAATGCGGATATCGTATACCGGAAGATATTTCTCTGGCGGGATATGATGATGTCTTCTATCATCTGATTGCCGATAAACCACTGACAACGGTACACCAGGATTTGGACAGCATGGCAGCCAATACCGTAAATCTGCTGATGCAGAAGATGAATAAAGACTTCCAGCCAAAACAGCCGGTTCAGCATCTGATTCGTCCGTCTTTAGTGGTGCGCAAAACGACAAAGGGGGATTAAATGAAGGGCGGAAGGTACTTTATTTTAAGCCTGAATCCCGGCTATGACCAGTGGCATATTGTGCGAAGCAGACCTGCCGTACAGAATGTGTTCCGGGCAGACGAGGTGCTGCATATCATATCGGGAAAAGGGCTGAATGTAGCCAGGGCATTAAAGAATCTGGCATGTGAAGAATATGTTTGCATGAATATTTTAGGCGGAATGACAGGGGAAATAATTCGGGATCTGGGCAGGAAGGAGCATCTGAACTGCCTGGAGTACCGTGTTGCCGGCGAATCCCGGATCAATACATGTGTCATGCTGGAGTATGACAAAAAGACACTCTCTTATAATGATCCGGGACCCGTGCTTTCCAGAAAAGAGGTCTCGGGCCTTAAGATATTTTTAAAGGGCATAATGGACACAGAAGAAAAGCAGTCTTTTGTTATAAGCGGTGCGCCCTGCAGGGGAATATCGGAACAAGATTTTCGGGAGATCCTGGAATATGCGGTTTGTAAAGGACATCGTTTAGTTGCGGATGTTTCAGGAAGCTGGCTGAAAATAGCAGGGGATTACCCATTAAATTTGATGAAAGTGAATAGAGAGGAATTCCAGGAAGCGTTTCAGTTGGATGCTTTTCTTTTTACAGAAGAATTAAAGCGCTTTAAATACGAGAGAGGAATCGAAGAACTGATTGTTACGGATGGTGAAAATGGAGGTATAGCCTGTGGTAAAAACGGGGAATGCCTATTTGGAAAAGCCGAAAAAGTACAGGGCGGAAACTATTCAGTAGGTTCGGGGGACTCTTTTTTAGCAGGATATCTGGCAAAATATGCACAGGATGCGTCTTTAGAAGAATGCCTGAAATACGCCGGTGCATGTGGCCTTGCAAATACATATAAAATTGGTCCGGCAATGATAACGAAAGAAGAAGTAAATAAACTGGAAAAATACATAACGATAGGAAAGAAAGGAGAAAGTGTGGTATAATGTCATTAGTCACGTTAAAAGAAATCTTAAAAGATACAAGGGAAAAGAAATATGCAGTTCCGGCATTTAATTTTAATGGTTATGAGGATGCACAGGGGATGATGAACAGTGCGCTTCGGGTGCGTTCCCCCATAATTCTCATGGCTTCTATGGGAGCAGCCAGATATATCGGGCTCAAACAGACAGTCGGGATGATTAAGGGGATGGCGGAATCCGTAGACATTCCGGTGTGTCTCCATTTGGATCATGCAACAGATGCGGCGTTTCTCAAAGAAGCGGTAGTCGCCGGTTTTACCTCGGTTATGATAGATGCATCCAAAAAAGATTTTGAGGAGAATATAGAAATCACGAGAGATGTCGCAGCATATGCGAAGAAATTCGGATGTTCGGTGGAAGCGGAGCTTGGAAGAATCGGCGGGCGGGAAGAAGAGATCGTTGTTGATGATGCCTCGAGTGCACTGACTGACCCGGAGAGAGTACCGGAATTTGTAGAAAAAACAGGAGTAGATGCACTTGCAGTCGCAATCGGCACTGCACATGGCTTTTATAAGAGTACGCCGAAACTGGATTTTGAACGCCTTAGGAGAATCGCTGAGCTGACATCCTGTCCGCTGGTTCTTCACGGGGGGACTGGGGTGTCGGAATCAGATTTTCAGACATGCGTCAGCCTGGGCATGAGTAAGATCAATGTGGGGACCGAATTTAAAGCGGCGTATACAAATGCAATCAGAGATGCTGTTGCTGTGAATGAAACAGCGGAGGTAGATCCAAGAAACTACATGAAATATGTAAAAACAAAGTGTGAAGAAATTGCGGAAGGAAAAATGAGATTATTTCATTCCGCCGGTATGGCCTGATTCATCAGACTGCCACATTCGTCTTCACATAGAAGGGAGGCTATGTATGATTCAGAGAGTGTTCAGCCAGGATAACGGTTTTATGCCGGTTCTTTATAAAATCAGCAACCTGTTTTTACTGAATATATTATGGATTCTTTTCAGCCTTCCCATAATTACGGCCGGTGCCGCGGCGGCGGCCCTCTATACGGTTACCCTGAAAATGTGCAGGAATAAAGAATCTTATATATGCCGTTCCTTTGTAAAGGCCTTCCTGAAAAATTTCAGGCAGGGGACATTGATATGGCTGGCGTATGCAGCAGTTGGGGGAATACTTTATTTCAATCTTTATGCGGCGGCGTCCGGAAAATTGTTTGCGCAGGCTTTTTTCCTGACGGTATTTACAATCATGTCGATTTTATATGTAATGATAGGAATCTATCTGCCGCCAGTATTGGCGAAATTTGATACAACAATTAAACAAATATTGAAAATATCCGTATTTTTATGCTTTAGGCATATTGGCCGCACAATCCTGATGCTGATTGTAATACTCATACCGTATCTGGCAGTGGCCATTGATCTGTATCTTTTGCCGATATTAATTATCATTGCTGTTTCAGGAACAGCATATATTTTAGCCTGTATCCTGAATAAAATATTTTCAAAATATATACAGGAAGTTGAAACATAAAGTAAGAATCAGAAAATTTGAAGATGCGATAAAAGCGGGAAGCCGTGGGAAAAGAATACCCACGGCTTCCTGCTTTTTTAAGAATATTCTGAAAACGGAGGTCAGGGGGGTCAGACCCCTTTGCAAAGGGGTCTGACCCCCTTGACCTCCTCTTTATGTTTTTTATACTTTTTTAATACCCTCCCCATGTTCTTTCACACCTATTTAATACAAAGCATGCTATTTTTTAGTTGTAAAGAGAGGATAGGGGTGCGGCGGTTAAGCAGTATGCATCCGAAGCAGGGAGGCTTTTATAATGAAAAAAGAATCTAACGAATATGGGAGTGGAAAATTATTTGATATGGAGGATGACCTGAAGAACCTCTGCAGGGTCATCAGGAATTATGTGTCCGAACATAAGTGGGAAGAGTGTGACCGCCTGATTCCGAAGTATATGGAGTTATATCCGGACAGTGCGGTGCCGCATAATTTACGGGGTATTGTTATGGAAAAACAGGGCAGGCATGCGGAAGCCATGAAACACTTCCGGGCGGCACAGGCCTTGGACGCATCCTATGTACCTGCAAACTTTAATATGGAACGGTTCGCCTCTTTTGAAAAGGAGGGCAGGGTGGAACCGGCATTTGACGTGAATGACTGTATCAGGATGAAAGGCGAAGTGAAAGGGAAAAAAAACTATTTTTTTCTTAGAAACCTGGGGTATGATGCAGAACTGGAAAATCCCTGGTCCTGACCGCTTATTTCTGGGAAAAGATTAGAATTGCGGACTGCCCTTAATAGGGTTTTAATGCCATTTTAATACCAGAATGTATTTTTATTATCCCAATTTTATATAGACTGGCGTAAATTAGAGACCTGTAAGGAGGAGAAATAAATGGGAAATACAATTTTACAGTATGTGCTTTATGTTGTCATCCTGGTAGCGCTTGCAATACCGCTTGGGTGCTACATAGGAAAAATTATGAATGGTGAAAAGGTATGGCTTAGTAAGATATTGTCACCGGTAGAGGGGCTGGTTTATAAAGCCCTCAGAGTGAATAAAGAGGAGCAGATGGGCTGGAAAAAATATGCGGTCAGCGTAGGACTTTTCAGTATTTTCAGCTTCATTGCGTTATTCCTGATTCTTATGCTGCAGGGACATCTGCCATGGAATCCGGAAGGAATCAGCGGAATGAGCCCGGACCTGGCGTTTAACACAGCGGTCAGTTTTGTGACTAACACAAACTGGCAGGCTTACAGCGGTGAGACAGGACTCTCTTATTTTTCACAGATGGTGGGTCTGACCGTACAGAACTTCGTATCTGCGGCAGTCGGAATCTGTGTACTGTTTGCCTTAATCCGTGGATTTATAAAAGTAAAGTCGGAAGGGCTTGGAAGCTTTTGGGCCGATCTTACGAGAGTGGTCCTGTACATTCTTGTTCCATTGTCAATCGTAGTAAGCGTTCTGCTTGTGTCTCAGGGTGTTGTGCAGAATATGAACAGCTATGAGACAACACAACTGGTAGAGCCGGTCACAACGGAAGAGGGAGAGGAGATAACAGAGGCAACAATCCCTATGGGGCCGGCGGCAAGTCAGATCGCTATTAAACAGCTGGGCACAAACGGAGGCGGTTTCTTCGGCGTGAACTCAGCGTATCCGCTGGAGAATTCGACGCCATTTTCCAACATGATTGAGATGCTGTCTCTTCTATTAATACCTGTGGCGCTGTGCTTCACCTTCGGAAGAAATGTTAAGGATAAAAAGCAGGGCATTGCGATTTTCGCTGCAATGATGATTATGTTGGTTCTTGCATTGTCAGGTGTTGCAATCTCAGAACAGAATGCGACTCCCCAGCTTGCTGCAGATGGTGCGGTTAATATAGAGCACACGGACGGACAATCCGGCGGTAATATGGAAGGCAAAGAATCCAGATTCGGGATAGCAACCTCTTCCACATGGGCAGTCTTTACAACCGCGGCCTCTAATGGCTCCGTCAATTCCATGCACGATTCCTACACTCCGCTGGGAGGGGCCATACCGATGCTCCTGATGATGCTTGGCGAAGTCGTATTTGGAGGGACCGGATGCGGGCTATATGGAATGCTTGGATTTGCGATCATGACGGTCTTCATCGCCGGTCTGATGGTCGGGCGGACGCCGGAATATCTGGGGAAGAAAATCGAACCGTATGAAATGAAGATGGCATGCGTTGTCTGCCTGGCAACACCGGTTGCAATCCTGATTGGCAGCGGTATCGCAGCGGTGCTCCCATCTACGTTAGACAGCCTGAATAACCCGGGAGCACATGGATTGTCCGAGATTTTGTACGCATACTCTTCAGCCGGTGGAAATAACGGCTCCGCCTTTGCCGGATTCGGCGCGGATACGCTCTTTATCAATCTATCACTCGGGCTGATTATGGCCTTTGTCAGATTTGTCCCGATGATGGCGGTTCTGGCGATTGCCGGAAGCCTTGTCAGGAAAAAGAAAGTGGCTGTCACGGCAGGAACTTTGTCCACCAGCAATGCAATGTTTATTGGACTTCTGATCTTTGTAGTCCTGCTGGTTGGAGCCTTAAGCTTCTTCCCGGCATTGTCGCTGGGGCCAATTGCAGAATATTTTCAGATGATAGGATAAGTTGGGAGGCATAACGAAAATGGCAGAAAAGATGAAAGACACAATGGTGAATAAAAAGATGCTGATGCGGGCAGTTAAGGACGCATTCATCAAGCTGTCACCGAAAACAGAAGTAAAGAATCCGGTTATGTTCCTGGTTTATGTATCGGCGATACTGACAACAATCCTTTTTGTACTCGCATTGTTCGGCATCCAGGACGCAGGGGCTGGTTTTATCTTAGGAATCGCAGTTATACTATGGTTTACCGTACTCTTTGCAAATTTTGCGGAGGCAATTGCGGAAGGCAGGGGAAAAGCGCAGGCAGATTCTTTGAGGGCATCTAAAAAAGATGTGATGGCGAATAAAATTCCTTCTGCTGACCAGAAGGATCAGATTGAATATGTCAAATCTGCTTATTTGAAGAGAGGGGATCTGGTGCTCGTTCATACAGGGGAACAGATTCCTGCAGACGGAGAAGTCGTAGAAGGCGCTGCATCTGTCGATGAAAGCTCGATTACAGGGGAATCTGCTCCCGTAATCCGCGAGGCGGGAGGCGACAGAAGTGCAGTCACCGGGGGAACAACGGTCATATCGGACTGGATTGTTGTAAGAGTGACCAGTGAGGCTGGAGAAAGCTTCCTGGATAAGATGATTGCCATGGTGGAAGGCGCATCCAGAAAGAAGACCCCAAATGAGATTGCACTGGAAATCTTTCTGATAGCGCTGACGGTAATCTTTATATTAGTAACAGTATCCCTGTATGCATACTCCAGGTTTTCAGCGGGCCAGGCAGGAATCGAGAATCCGACATCAGTGACATCGCTGCTTGCACTGCTTGTTTGCCTGGCGCCGACTACAATCGGCGCGCTGCTCTCGGCAATCGGCATTGCCGGAATGAGCAGACTGAATCAGGCTAATGTATTGGCCATGAGCGGAAGGGCAATCGAGGCGGCAGGAGATGTTGATACACTACTTTTGGACAAAACAGGAACCATCACGCTTGGAAACAGGCAGGCAAGCGAGTTCATCCCCGTAGACGGACACACGGAACAGGAAGTAGCCGACGCTGCACAGCTTTCTTCTCTTCCTGATGAGACGCCGGAGGGAAGAAGCATAGTTATTTTGGCGAAGGAGAAATTTAACTTCCGTGAGAGAAGTCTGGAAGAGCTTCATATGGAATTCATTCCATTTACTGCTAAGACCCGGATGAGCGGAGTGAATACTGCGGAGAGTGAAATACGGAAAGGTGCGGCAGAGGCTGTACGTGAATATGTGGAATCATATGGGCAGAAATTCAGCGCCCAATGCGATGAAATCGTACGCAGGATTGCCGAAAAAGGAGGTACGCCGCTGGTTGTAGCCAAAGACCATCAGGTTTTGGGAGTGATTTACCTAAAGGATATCATCAAATCAGGTGTGAAGGAAAAATTCGCCGATCTGCGCAAGATGGGGATTAAGACGGTTATGATTACCGGAGATAACCCGATGACGGCAGCGGCGATCGCGGCAGAAGCGGGCGTGGATGATTTCCTTGCGGAGGCAACGCCGGAGGGGAAGCTGGATATGATCCGTACGCTGCAGGCAAAAGGCCATCTCGTGGCAATGACCGGGGACGGAACAAATGACGCACCAGCGCTGGCGCAGGCCGACGTGGCAGTTGCAATGAATACAGGAACACAGGCCGCGAAGGAAGCGGGAAACATGGTGGATCTGGACTCTTCGCCGACGAAACTGATCGAGATTGTAAAAATCGGAAAGCAGCTGCTGATGACGAGGGGAAGCCTGACTACTTTTAGTATCGCCAATGACCTGGCAAAATATTTTGCAATCATCCCCGCACTGTTTATGAGCCTGTATCCCGGATTGGGGGCTTTGAATATCATGAATCTGCACAGTGCAGAGAGCGCAATATTTTCAGCAATTATCTACAATGCCCTGATTATCATTGCCCTGATACCTCTGGCATTAAAGGGTGTAAAGTACAGGGAAGTATCCGCAGGCAAACTATTGTCGAGAAACCTGCTGGTTTATGGATTGGGCGGAATCATAGCACCGTTTATCTGCATCAAATTAATAGATATGCTGATAGTAGCTTTAGGATTCTAAATATCAGCCAGTGTGCAGAAAGTAAATAAGAAAGAGGTGTCGATAGATGAAGACTTTAAAATCAGTAGTTGGGAAAGCGTTTCTGGCGCTTGTCATATTCAGCATTTTATGCGGGGTAATCTATCCCTGGCTGATGACTGGCATATCACAGTTGTTTTTCAAAGATAAGGCAAACGGAAGTATCATTGAAGTAGATGGCGTACAGTATGGGAGTGAGCTGCTGGGACAGCAGTTCACAGGTGATGAGTACCTGTGGGGAAGGATTATGAATATCAATACCGAGACCTTCACAAATAAAGATGGGATGGCGACGGTATATGCAGGACCTTCTAATAAGACTCCTGCCGGTGAGGAATTCGAAGCACAGATTCAGGAACGAGTCGAGAAAATCAAGGCAGGAAATCCGGATGCAGAGGAGGAGCAGATACCTGTAGACCTGGTAACCTGTTCCGGCAGCGGCCTGGATCCGCACATCAGTGTGGACGCCGCAGAATATCAGGTTCCACGGCTTGCAAAGGAGCGGGATATGACGGAGGAAGAGGTACAGGATATCATAGACAGGTATACAACCGGGAGATTCCTTGGTATTTTTGGAGAAAAGGTGGTAAACGTACTTCAGGTGAATCTGGCATTGGATGGGATACTAAAGTGATTTGGATACGCAGTGGGAGCGGGGGGGACGCCGAATAACCGGGCAGCCTGTCCCATGCCGGGAGCATATATGCCATTTTATTAATCCGCTCCGTTAGCGTAAGAGACCCTAAAGGAAAAAACATAGAAAATGGTGGTCCAGCGGCATGCAACCCGAAATTTGATAATTTCGGGTCTTAGGCCGCTTCAGAATTTGCAGTGAGACTGCAAATTCTGCCCATCATTTTCTATGTTTTTTCCTTAAGGGTCTCTAACGTTCACTCTAGGATTTATAAAATGGCATATATGCTTCCGGCATGGGACAGGCTGCCCGGTTTTTCGGCTGGTGCATCCAGTCGGTAGGAGAGGGGCGTCCAATGGGAGGGGCTTCGAAGGCGTAGCTGTGTATTAATTCGGTTGATGGGGCGTGGAATATATGCTCATAAGTTGCGGGATGTCAGGGAGGTGTGATATAATACCTTCAGATTATTATGAATCGATAGAAAGGTCTCTGTTAAAAATGAACTATCGCTATGTAAATTATCAGAAAGAACTGGACCGCCTGATTTCTTCTCTGCAGAAAGAGGGGCGGGTGCCGAGGCTTCTGCTGCACAGCTGCTGCGCTCCCTGCAGCAGTTATGTGCTGGAATATTTATCGGAATATTTTGAAATTACAGTTTTCTATTACAATCCCAATATTTTCCCGGAAAGTGAATACACAAAACGGCTGCTGGAACAGCAGACATTAATTTCGGACATGAATTTTAAGCATCCGGTTTCTTTTCTTGCAGGGAATTATGATAAAGATAAGTTCTATAGCATGGCCGCAGGCCTTGAACATGTAAAAGAGGGCGGTGAGCGCTGCTTTAAGTGTTACGAACTGCGTTTGAATGAGACCGCGCAGATGGCGGCAAAAGGCGGTTTCGATTACTTTACAACCACGCTGAGTATCAGTCCGATGAAAAATGCGGAAAAGCTGAATACAATAGGAAAAGAAGTAGCATCCAGATATGGGATAAAATACCTGCAGTCCGACTTTAAAAAGAAAAACGGCTATAAAAGGTCCATAGAACTCTCGAAAACACACGGGCTTTACCGCCAGGATTACTGCGGATGCCAGTTTTCGATGGAGAGCAGAAGAAAAGAATAATGAGAAAATTCTGAAAACGAACCGCAAAGGGGTCAGACCCCTTGAAATTTATTGTAGACACCAGCACGTTACTATGATAAACTAATGAGAAAATCTAAAATACAGAAAAGAGGATAAGGAAATGGCGCAGTTATGGGGCGGTCGTTTCACAAAGGAAACGGACCAGTTAGTGTACAATTTTAATGCATCAATTTCTTTTGATAAAAAGTTCTATGAACAGGATATCAGCGGCAGTATCGCGCATGTGACGATGCTTGCAAAACAGGGAATTCTGACAGCGGAAGAAAAAGAGCAGATTATAGATGGGCTGGAAGAAATTCGGGCCGATGTGGAAAACGGCGTTCTGGAAATCACGGACGAGTATGAGGATATCCACAGCTTTGTGGAGGCCAATCTGATTGACCGTATTGGGGAACCCGGGAAGAAACTACATACAGGAAGGAGCCGCAATGACCAGGTGGCTCTGGATATGAAGCTTTATACCAGAGATGAGATTCTGGATCTGGATAAGCTGCTCAAGGAGCTTCTTGAGGTTCTGCTGAATCTAATGAAGGAAAATACGGAGACTTACATGCCTGGGTTCACACATTTGCAGAAGGCACAGCCGATCACGCTGGCACACCATCTGGGCGCATATTTCGAGATGTTCAAGAGAGACCGTTCACGTATGAAGGATATCTATAAGCGCATGAACTACTGTCCGCTTGGATCCGGCGCGCTGGCAGGGACGACTTATCCCCTGGACAGGGAGTACACGGCCGGGCTTCTGGAGTTTGACGGGCCGACGCTGAACAGTATGGATTCCGTGTCGGACAGGGATTACCTGATCGAGCTTCTGTCTGCCATGTCAACTGTGATGATGCATCTGAGCCGTTTTTCCGAAGAGGTGATCATCTGGAATTCCAATGAATACCAGTTCGTAGAGATTGACGATGCCTACAGTACAGGAAGCAGCATTATGCCGCAGAAGAAAAATCCGGATATCGCAGAACTTGTCCGCGGAAAGACAGGACGCGTATACGGTGCTTTGATGTCACTTCTCACAACGATGAAGGGAATTCCGCTTGCCTATAATAAGGATATGCAGGAGGACAAAGAGCTGGTGTTCGATGCCATTGACACGACAAAGGGATGTCTGGCGCTGTTTACGGGAATGATCCGGACAATGCGTTTTAATGAAACGCGTATGGAAAACAGTGCGAAACACGGATTTACGAATGCAACGGATGCAGCGGATTATCTGGTCAATCATGGCGTGCCGTTTCGGGATGCGCATGGTATCGTGGGGCAGCTGGTTCTTTACTGTATCGAAAAAAATGTCGCGCTGGACGATATGTCCCTGGAAGAATTCAAGGCAATATCCCCGGTATTTGAAGAAGATATCTATGAGGCAATCAGTATGAAAACCTGCGTGGAAATGCGAAACACAATCGGCGCTCCTGGAAAAGCAGCCATGGAAAAAGTTATCGCTTTGCAAGAGGCGTATTTGAGCATATAACATATAAGAAAATAATATTCCAAAGGACATCCGGTAAGGTATGCCTGGTCGGGCGGGATCCGCAGCAGGCTGTGGAAAAAATATTGTCAAAACCAAAGGAAAAGAGAAGGAGAGAAAAATGGAACAGAAATTAAGAGTAGGTATTTTAGGCGCAACAGGAATGGTCGGACAGAGATTCATCTCTCTGCTCGAGAACCATCCTTGGTTTGAAGTAGTAACTGTAGCGGCAAGCCCGCGTTCTGCAGGTAAGACATATGAGGAGGCAGTGGGAGACAGGTGGAAAATGGATACGCCAATGCCGGAAGCCGTAAAGAGCCTTGTTGTGCTGAATGTGAATGAAGTTGAAAAAGTAGCTTCTACCGTAGATTTTGTATTCAGTGCGGTGGATATGACAAAAGAAGAAATCAAGGCAATTGAAGAAGAATATGCAAAGACAGAGACTCCGGTTGTATCAAACAACAGTGCACACCGCTGGACACCGGACGTTCCGATGGTAGTGCCGGAAATCAATGCAGACCATTTTGAAGTAATTGCAGACCAGAAAAAGCGTCTGGGAACAACAAGAGGATTCATTGCCGTTAAGCCAAACTGTTCGATTCAGAGCTATGCTCCATGTCTTGCAGCATGGAAAGAATTCGGACCGAAAGAAGTTGTGGCAACCACATACCAGGCAATTTCCGGAGCAGGAAAGACCTTCAAAGACTGGCCGGAAATGGTAGAAAATATCATCCCCTATATCGGCGGTGAGGAAGAAAAGAGTGAGCAGGAACCTCTCAGAGTGCTGGGAAAAGTGGAAAATGGCGAAATTGTAAAAGCAGAGCTGCCTAAGATCACATGCCAGTGTATCCGTGTCCCGGTTCTGAACGGACATACGGCTGCAGTATTTATAAACTTCGAGAAAAAACCAACCAAAGAGCAGCTGATCGAGAAACTGGTGAGCTATCAAGGCTTTCCGCAGGAGGCAAAACTGCCGAGTGCTCCAAAGCAGTTTATCCAGTATCTGGAGGAAGATAACCGCCCGCAGGTTAAAGTTGACGTAGACTATGAAAATGGTATGGGCGTGTCCATCGGACGGCTGAGAGAAGATACCATGTTTGATTATAAATTCGTGGGACTGTCACATAATACAGTACGCGGAGCGGCAGGCGGAGCGGTATTGTGCGCAGAGGCACTGACAGCGAAAAAATATATTCAGGCAAAATAAGTTGGGAAGGGGCGCCTGCCGCCAGAACGGAGTGCCAACCCCCTGGGGACGCATCTGGTGATTTCTGGTGCAGGCCGTTTGCAAAGAAAACGTAACATCAAAACAGGAGCCTCACAGAGAACCGACGGCATTTACTGCATAATCTTTATGATTATGCAGCTCAGGCCGTCTTAGAATTTGCTTTGGTAAGCAAATTCTATCTCTGTGAGGCTCCTGTTTTGATGCAACGTTTTCTGATGCGCACTTTGATGCACCAGAAATCACCAGATGCGTCCCCAGGGGATTAGCACTCCGCTCTGGCGGCAGGCTGGGCGCATCCGGCCGGGAGGACGGGGACGCTGGGGGACAGGGATGGGCGGCGGGAATGGAAAAAGGATAAGATCTCATCTTTTCTTTGACGCTTTATTATGATAGAATGACAGGTAGAATTTATTTGAAAGAGGAGGTTGTTGTGATGGGAATGACTATGACGCAGAAGATTCTGGCGGCTCATGCGGGGCTTGATTCTGTTGTGGCCGGGCAGTTGATAGAGGCGAAACTGGATGTGGTAATGGCAAATGATATTACCGGGCCTATGGCTCTGCCTATTTTTAAGGAGATGGCGGAGAGGGTTTTTGATAAAGATAAGGTTGTTCTGGTTCCGGATCATTTTACGCCGAATAAGGATATTAAGTCGGCGGAGAACTCTAAGTCTATCCGTGAGTTTGCTAAGGACCAGGGGCTGAAATGGTATTTTGAGCAGGGAAAATCAGGGGTGGAACATGCGATTCTGCCTGAGGCTGGTGTTGTGACCGCAGGCGAATGTATTATCGGTGCGGACTCCCATACCTGTACATATGGCGCTCTTGGGGCATTTTCAACGGGCGTGGGCACGACGGATATTGCGACGGGAATGGCAACGGGGGAATTGTGGTTTAAGGTGCCAAGTGCAATAAAGTTTGTTCTGACCGGCAAGCCGGGGGCTTTTGTGAGCGGTAAGGATATTATTATTCATATTATCGGAAAGATCGGTGTGGACGGCGCTCTCTATAAATCTATGGAGTTTACAGGGGACGGCCTGAAGGAACTTTCTATGGATGACCGTTTTACGATGGCGAATATGGCGATCGAGGCAGGGGCAAAGAACGGGATTTTCCCGGTGGATGAGAAGGCGCAGGCTTATATAAAAGAGCATTCCGTGAAGGAATATAAGATCTATGAAGCAGATGAGGACGCCGATTATGATGAAGTGATTGAGATCAATCTGTCAGAGGTGCGTCCGACCGTGGCATTCCCGCATCTTCCGGGGAATGCAAAGACCATTGACGAGATCGAAGCCATGGAGCCGATCAAGATTGATCAGGTGGTCATTGGTTCCTGTACAAACGGAAGGATGGAGGATATGCGCAAAGCTGCTGCAATTCTGAAAGGCCGTGAAGTTCATCCGGATGTGCGTGTCATGGTAATTCCTGCCACACAGAAGATATACAAACAATGCATGGCAGAGGGACTTCTGGATATTTTTGTAGATGCGGGATGTGCGGTCAATACACCAAGCTGCGGGCCCTGCATGGGCGGACACATGGGCGTAATGGCAGCCGGAGAAAAGTGCGTTTCCACAACGAACCGCAACTTTGTAGGCCGTATGGGGCATGTGGAATCCCTGATTTATCTGGCTTCCCCAGAAGTGGCTGCTGCAAGTGCAATCGCAGGATGTATTGCAAATCCTGAGAAAGTAGGTGACAAATAATGAAAGCATTGGGACACGTTTTTAAATATGGAGATAATGTAGATACCGACGTAATCATACCGGCAAGATATCTGAATTCCTTTGATGCACAGGAACTGGCAAGCCACGCGATGGCCGACATTGACCCGGAGTTCGTAAACAAGGTACAGCCGGGAGACCTGATTGTGGCAAACAAAAACTTCGGCTGCGGCTCCTCCAGAGAGCATGCGCCGCTCTGCCTAAAAACTGCAGGGGTAAGCTGTGTAATCGCAGAAACATTTGCCAGAATCTTCTACCGCAACGCAATCAACATCGGACTTCCGATCATTGAATGCCCGGAAGCTGCCCAAAATATAGATGCCGGAGACGAAGTCGAAGTAGACTTTGACAGCGGAAAGATCTATAACCGCACAAAAGGCACAGAATTCCAGGGACAGCCGTTTCCGGAATTCATGCAGAAACTAATCGTAGCCGGAGGCCTTGTAAACTACACGAACAGTAAGAAGGGGTAGGCGGTGCTTGTGGAGGGGGGGCCGCCGCCGGAACCGGATATAGGGATGTCTGGAAACGGGTTACTGCTGTAAGCCGGAGTAAAGTAAAATAGAAGGAAAACCGGGGCAACCTGGCCACATCATCCGAAGCCCGATGGCTTCGCATGCTGAGGCCAGGGAATCTTTTGATTCGGTATCAAAAGATTCACCCCGGTTTTCCTTCTATTTTACTTAACTCCGACTAACAGCAGTAAGACGCTTCCAGACATCCCTATATCCGGTTCCGGCAGCTGGACGCATCCAGGCAGAAGCAAACGCTTACCCCGGGAGGGACTGAAGACGGGAGCAGCGGATGTGAAGCGGCGATGCGGAATGTGTGGGAATAGTTGCACTCTTGCAGAGGGGATTCCCTGGGATACTTGCTGCGCGTATCCCAGTACATTTGGCTGAGCGGAAAGAATATCATGCGTTAATTTGTTTCGCATAGCCGAATCGATCCGCTTCTCCCGTAAGTCCCTTCCGGGGAAGCCGTTTTTTACTTCCGATTGGAGGCACCCGCCCCGCAGCTCCTCCTCCGCACAGGCGACCTCCCCCTAATTGACAAATTTCGACTTCCTGCCTATAATGATAATAATAGTCACCCAAGGGGGATACTACGGATATGGATTTGGGGACCGGAATTTTATTTTAGGAGGAAGCAAGATGCTGCTATTGTCTAAGGAGGATATGAAAGAGGTATTCACAATGCGGGATGCCGTGGAAGCGGTGAAGGAATCTTTCCGGCTTTTTTCTGCCGGGAAGGGCGAGGCGCCGGGGCACGCGAATATACATGCACCGGAACATGGAGGATCTATGATGTATACGCCGTCTTTTGTGGAGGAGATGGATCTGGGGTGCCTCAAGGTCGTTAACGTAATACCGGAAAGTGGTGAAAAGGGAATGCCGCCATCACCGGCTCAGGTTATACTGATTGATTCTACGAATGGAATGGTTGTTTCCGTGCTGGACGGGCATTATGTGAATGAACTCCGCACGGGCGCAGTTTCTGGTGCGGCTTTTGACGTACTGGCAAATAAAAGATGTGAAAAGGGGGCTCTGATCGGAACCGGCGGCCACGCGGCCACGCAGCTGGAGGCAATGCTGACAGTGAGAGATTTGAATCAGGTTAAGGTATTTGATCAGGATAAAGACCGGCTTTGGGCATTTGTGGAGAAGATGAATCGGGAGCTGGGGGATTACGGAGCACAGATTCTGGCGGCTGAAAACTCGGATGATGCCGTGGAGGATGCGGATCTGCTGATTAGTGCAACTCCTTCCGTGGCGCCGGTATTCGATGGCAGAAAGGTGAAGAAGGGGGCCACTGTCAGCTGTGTCGGTTCTAACCAGCCTCATATGCAGGAACTGGATCCGGTCGTGCTGAAACGGGCATCCGGAATCTATTTTGATTCCAGGAAGGCAGTGCTGTCGGAGGCGGGGGATATTATTATACCTCTGGAAACAGGGCTGATCACAGAGGATGATTTTACCGGTGATCTGGGCGATGTGCTTTTGGGGGATATAGAGGGCCGCAGATCTGAGGAAGATATTATTGTTTTTAAGACAGTTGGAATCGGAACCCAGGATCTGGTAACAGCAAAAAAGATATATGATAAGGCGGTTGCGGCCGGAGTAGGGACATTCCTGGCGTAGGAGCAGCGAAGGGGTGCAAAAGCCTGGAAAAAGATTGGGAAAGGAGAGCGGTAAGAATGGCATATCCGCCGCTGAAGGGGCGGAAGGTGTGCCCGAATCTGTCTGCCGTAACAAGCAGACGGGCATAACAAGGTGATGAGATGCGGCTGTGTGAAAAGGCTGCAATAAAAGGAGAGAAAAATGCTGCAGGATGACAGAGTTTATCTGTTGAATAAAATCGGGTTTACAGATTCGGAGGCAAAAGTATACCTTGTTTTGCTGAAAAATGGGGGCATGACAGGATATGAGGCAAGTAAGTATTCGGCGGTTCCCCGTTCGAAAATTTATAATGTGCTGGAATCCCTTGTCATGAAAGGATTTATATTGTATTCTGAGGAGGAGTGTTCAAATCGTTACGCGGCAGTGCCGTTTGAGGAGATTTCAGGAAGGGTCAGGGATGAGACGGATAAGATCTTGAATCAGCTTGAGGAGCTGCTGCATGATTACAGGGCGGAGACGGATTTGGACAGATTCTGGCATATTCGGGAGTATGATAATGTGATCGCAGTATGCCGCAGCATTCTGAAGGATACACGTTCGGAACTACTGTTGCAGATCTGGGCAGAGGATCTGCCAAAGATACTCGAAGAGATACAGGAACTGGAGAAAAAGGGAATCCGCCTGGGGATCGTTTACTTTGGAGAAGAGCAGGACGAATTGCCGCTGGACCACTGCTGCAGACATGGAATGCTGGAAGAAAAGAAACAGGAGATGGGAGGGCGTTTTCTGACGTTGGTTTCCGATAAAAAGGAAGCGCTATTCGGCCAGATCGTCAGTGACGCTGTATCAGAGGTCATCTGGACAAAATCAAAGCCTATGGTCGCTATGGCGGCGGAATGTGTCCGGCATGACCTGTATTGTTATAAAGGCGCAGATTTATACAAAAGCCAGATACAGGAGGAACTGGGGATAGATAGCCGAAGTTTACGGGAAATATTTTGACAAAGAGAGGGTATGGAATGAGACAGGAAAGTACAAAAACAGAAGCAGATAGAGGAAGGGCTGTGGCGCTGCTGCCCATAGCCGTATTTCTTGTTATATTTCTGGGCGCGGGAATAGTGACCAAAGATTTTTATGCAATGCCGGCAATCGTAGGATTTTTGATAGCGCTGTTTGTGGCATTTATGCAGAATAAAACAGTAAGTTTTGGGGAAAAGATAAAAATCGTTGCATCAGGGGCAGGAGACGAGAATATTATCACAATGAGCCTGATCTTCTTATGTGCCGGCGGATTCTCCGGCGCTGTGACGGCGGCAGGCGGCGTGGAGAGCACGGTTAATTTCGGGCTCTCCATTCTTCCGGCAAGATTTGCCGTGGTTGGTCTGTTTGTGATTGGCTGCTTTATCTCGATTTCTATGGGAACTTCCATGGGGACGATTGCCGCTCTGGCTCCGATTGCAATCGGAATCTCGGAAAAGACAGGATTCTCTCTGGCAATCTGTATCGGTGCGGTCGTCTGCGGCGCCATGTTCGGAGACAACTTATCCATGATCTCGGACACGACCATTGCGGCAGTTAAGACACAGGGATGCGAGATGAAGGACAAGTTTAAAGCGAACTTTCTGCTGGTGCTTCCGGCCGCTGTTATTACAATTATTATTTTTCTGATTATTACCAGAGATGTACGTCTGAGCAGCACTACAATCATGGAGTATAATCTTTGGAAGGTGCTTCCTTATATATTGGTACTGGTGGGGGCGCTGATTGGAATCAATGTATTTCTGGTTTTGATCGGCGGCACGGTAATATCGCTGATTGTGGGTGTTGCAACAGGCAGTATAGCGGTGGCCGATTTGTTTAATGTAGTCGGAGACGGCGTGACCTCCATGTATGACATTACGGTAATCTCTATTATTGTTGCCTGCATTGTTGCTCTTGTAAAAGAATACGGGGGGATACATTTTATACTGAGACTGATTAAGAGCCGGATCAGAGGAAAACGAGGGGCGGAACTTGGCATTGCACTGCTTGCACTGTTTGTAGATCTGTGTACGGCTAATAATACGGTGGCGATTGTTATGGCAGGGCCGATTGCAAAGGAAATCAGTGATGAATATGAGATCGCCCCAAAACGTTCGGCCTCCCTGCTTGATATGTTTACCTCGGTGGGGCAGGGTATGATTCCTTACGGCGCACAGATGCTGTCGGCTGCAACCCTGACCGGCCTCACACCGTTCGATATCACCCCATATCTGTTTTACCCCATGCTGATGGCGGCGAGCGGAATTCTGTTTATTATATTTCGCAAACAAAATTGATAAAAACTAAAACATATGATATAATGCAGTGCAGTAACACAGCGAAGAAAGAAAAAGAGGGTAAGAGAATGAATCTATTATACAAAAGTACAAGGGATGCCAACAATACAGCGACCGCTTCCGAAGCAATTCTGAAGGGACTGGCCGAGGACGGCGGTCTGTTTGTGCCGGAGAGCATTCCAAAACTGGATGTAACAATGGACGACTTGAAGGATATGACCTATCAGGAGACTGCCTATGCGGTAATGAAGCAGTTTTTAACTGATTTTTCCGAAGACGAACTGAAGCACTGTATTAATTGCGCATATGACGAGAAATTTGACACAGAAGTAATTGCGCCGCTGGTCAAGGTGGGGGATACTTATCACCTGGAACTTTTCCACGGAGCTACCATTGCGTTTAAGGATATGGCACTTTCCATCCTGCCGCACCTGCTGACAACAGCAGCCAGGAAAAACCATGTAACAAAGGACATCGTCATTCTGACGGCAACCTCCGGGGATACAGGGAAGGCTGCTCTGGCGGGATTTGCGGATGTTCCTGGTACGAAGATCATTGTATTTTATCCAAAGGACGGTGTGAGCAGGGTACAGGAACTGCAGATGGTGACACAGAAAGGAAAGAATACATCCGTAGTTGCCATCCACGGCAACTTTGATAATGCCCAGAGCGGAGTAAAGGCTCTGTTCGAGGACCGGGAGCTGGAAAAAGAACTGGCTGATGCAGGATATCAGTTCTCTTCTGCTAACTCTATTAATATCGGCAGACTGGTGCCTCAGGTTGTGTATTATGTGTACGCGTATGCAAAACTTCTGCTGAATCAAGAGATTGAAGCGGGAGAAAAGATCAATGTGACCGTGCCCACGGGGAACTTTGGTAATATCCTTGCTGCATATTATGCAAAACAGATGGGGGTACCGATTGAGAAGCTGATCTGTGCATCCAATGAAAATAAAGTGCTGTTCGATTTCTTTAAGACAGGCAGATACGACAGGAACCGCGAATTTGTGCTGACCTCTTCCCCTTCTATGGATATACTTATTTCCAGCAATCTGGAGCGCCTGATTTACACGATTGCAGGCCAGGATGCACGGAAAAATGCCGCTCTCATGCAGCAGTTGAAGACAGAGGGGGCATACGAGATAACCCCGGACATGAAAGAAAAACTGGTTGATTTTATCGGCGGTTTTGCAGACGAAGAGGAGACAAAGGCGATCATCCGTGATACTTACCGGTCCACCGGCTATGTGATGGATACACATACGGCGGTAGCCGCCCATGTGTGCAAAGCATACAGGGAGGAGAGCCAAGATAGTGCAAAGGCGTTGATTGCATCAACTGCAAGTCCATATAAGTTTGCGAGAAGCGTTATGACAGCGATTGACGAGGGGTATGACGCCATGGATGAGTTCGCACTGATTGATGAACTGGAGAAAGTTTCCCAGGTTGATGTGCCTAAGGCAATCGAAGAAATCCGTAATGCAGAGATTCTGCATACAAGAGTATGCGATGCAGATAAGATGAAGGAAACCGTAAAAGAGATCCTGGGAGTAGAGGTGTAATATATGGAAGATATGTTTGGGGCGCTTAGCCTCCTGATATTTGGCTGTGGCATCTATGGGCTGTATGCTTATGTGAAGATGAAAAAGGACGGACACATTAATGAAATCCTGCTGCTTGGCAAGGGAATCACGGAACAGATGTGCAGCAACAAAGAGGAATTTGTTCAAAAAGCTCTCCCTGCTGTTCTTGTATTTGGCATTTTCACAACCCTGTATGGAGCGGTGGATGCAATCCATTACTTTATATTTCCTATGAAAGTTTTGGATCTGATTACTATGGTGGTATTTCTTATTGTATTGATCTGGTATATGGTATTTACAACCAAGCTGAAGAAGAAATACTTTGAGTAGTTAGTGAAACATTTAACGAGGAAGTTGCAAAAATACGGATAAAAAGATATAAAATATCAATAAAAAGATATATATTCAGCACGAAAATGCAAGATGCAATGCGGCATCTTGCATTTTCGCGCTTTTTTATATGCTTTTGCCCGAAAAAACGATGATAAATGAAACTGTGGCAGAGATGTCTTTCAATAAAACTGTTGACTTTTTATAACGAACATGAGATAATAGAACAAATTTCGATTTGAAGGAGGAAATTACACTATGTCAACAAAAGCATATTATCCAATTAGTGAAATTGGAAAAGGCAAACCAGGATTTTCAAAAACAAGATCCATTATTGAAGCAGCATTTTATGGAAACAATGTAGTTCCAGTTAACACATTAAAAGAGGCATACAATCTGGCGAAGAATTCTCCGGGAACAATCGTTACAGATATGCCCGTATATAGAGGTGAAGAATTTGGTCTGGATGCAGACGCTAAGGTGCTTTTATTCAATGACGGCGCAATTACAGGACGTTATGCCGCAGCACGCCGCATCGCAGGAGAACCTGGAGTAGACTGTGACAAATTAGACAAAGTGGCTATGGATGCTATCTACAGCGCCCGTTACAAAAAGTTGTATCATGCGACTGTATATGCAGGGCTTGACCCGGAATTCATGGTTAAGGTACACCTCCTGATTCCGGAAGGCGAAGAGAATATCATGTATTCCTGGATGCTGAACTTTCAGTATATGTCAGATGATTATGTAAAGATGTATAAAGAATCGGTTGCAGTTGGCGATGGAAAAGAACCAGACATCTATATCTTCTCCGATCCGCAGTGGACACCGGTTTCTCATCCGGGAGTTGACTACAGCTGCCTGAGCGATCCTCAGACACTGTGCTATTTCAACACAGATACCAACTGTGCATGCATCCTTGGTATGAGATACTTCGGAGAGCACAAAAAAGGAACACTTACTATGGTATGGGCGATTGCCAACCGCAACGGATACGCTTCCTGCCATGGCGGACAGAAAGAATACACACTGGCTGACGGAAGCAAATACGTTGCATCTGTATACGGTCTGTCAGGATCCGGTAAATCTACAATCACACATGCAAAGCATGACGGAAAGTACGATATCAAAGTTCTTCACGATGACGCTTTCATCATCAACACCGATACCTGTGCATCTATTGCGATTGAGCCGACTTACTTTGACAAGACGCAGGATTACCCGACAGGATGTGAAGACAACAAGTATCTGCTGACAGCGCAGAACTGCTCCGCAACACTTGACGAAGACGGAAAGATCCAGTTAGTAACAGAAGACGTAAGAAATGGTAACGGACGTGCTATCAAATCCAAATTATGGTCACCAAACCGTGTGGATAAGGTTGACGCTCCTGTTAACGCAATCTTCTGGATCATGAAAGATCCTACCATTCCGCCGGTAGTAAAATTAAAAGGAGCTTCCCTTGCATCCGTAATGGGAGCTACACTGGCAACAAAGAGATCTACAGCAGAGAGACTTGCTCCTGGCGTAGACCCGAACAAACTGGTAGTAGTACCATACGCAAACCCATTCAGAACCTATCCGCTGGCTAACGACTATGAGAAGTTCAAAAAATTGGTTGAAGAAAAGAACGTAGACTGCTACATCATCAACACAGGCGATTTCATGGGCAAGAAGGTACAGCCAAAAGACACCCTTGGAATCCTTGAAGCAATCGTAGAGAAAAAAGCAGACTTCCACAAATGGGGACCGTTCTCAGACATCGAGATCCTCGACTGGGAAGGCTTTGTACCGGATATGAATGATCCGGAATATGTCGGACAGCTGAAAGCACGTATGAACGACCGTGTCAACGAGATCAAAGCTTTCGAGACTGCAAAAGAAGGATATGACAAACTTCCGGATGATGCACTCGCAGCAATCCAGAAAGTAGTAGATGAGTTGAACTAACTCACGAGCTTTAGCCTCGGGAGTGGATGGGGGGGACGCCAAGCGGACTGTAAGACGCAGGGCTTCCCGCCTGTAAGGTCGGTTTAAATCCTGACCGCTTAACGAAGAAGATCTAATAGAGCCAGAGGCGCCCGGAATGAAACTTGATTTTGTAAATCAAGTTTCATTCCGGGCGTCTCTGGCTCTATTAGATCTTCTAATCGTCCGCTATATGGACGTTTTAAACCGACCTTACAGGCAGGAAGCCCCGCGCCTTACAGCCCGCTTGGCTGGCTCATCCAGCCGGCGGGAAAGACCGCGATCCCCCCGGTTGGGAACAGACGGGGGGCGGATGTATCCGGGCAGCCCATACACATCCGCTGGCCCCACTCCGGCATTCCCTCCGGGACGGTATTTTTACCTACCGGTCGGATGAGCCAGCCTGACGTGGGACGGGACGGGGGGCAGACGGAAGCATAGATCTGTTTGAGATACATATAGCGAGCTTAGCAGCAGTTAGAGGAAACACACAAAATCAGCCGGAGAAAAGTTGCTACCGAAGCAACTTTTCACTACGCCTGAGCCGTCCAATCATCAGATTGGGCGGTGAATGCGTAGGATTCCGGCTGATTTTGTGTGTTTCCTCTTACTGCTGCTTAGCACAGCGGCCAGTATTCAAACAGATCTATGCTTCCGTCTGCCCCCCGTCCCGTTCGACGTCAGGCGTTCCCTCCTCCGTTTACAAGAATACGTCAGCCGCCTTATCGTTCTGGCAGATTTTGTTCATTTTTTTGAATGCCATTTTTGTTTTTAAGTTGCCGAGATAACGTGCCTTTTGCTTACAGATACGGATGCACTTATGGCAGGTGATGCATTTCTTTTTGTTTATCTTTTTGGGGCTCTCGGCTGATATTGCACCTGCCGGACAGGACTTGGCACAGGCTCCGCATTCTGTACAGCGGTTTACGTCTACCTTTGGACAGAGCGGGGCACGGCGGTACTTTCTGTATGGCGTATTGCCTGGAACCTGGATGTTAAATTGATCGAAGGATTCTTCCTTCTTGATGCGGCGGTTCAGCTGAATACCATAGTCTGCAATGATTTTCATGTCCGCTTTGTTCGGACGGCCGAGACCGGCGGAGCGTACAATGGAATGTTCTGTGGGGAATGCGGCGGCGCCGATTACTTTGAATCCGCGGTTTTCTACTTCTGTTTTGAGTTCCAGAAGCGCATCCTCATATTCACGGCATCCATATGTAGCGACCAGGGCGGCAGGAGTGTTGTCCCCGCTCAGGCCGTCAAAGTATTCCAGAAATGTTTTCGGCACGCGGCCGCTGTATACAGGAATACCAAATAAAACAAAATCATCTTTTTTAAACTGAAGAGGCGCTCTTTTCTCTTTGTGGATCGTAAGGTCAAAGGAGACGGATTTTAGATCAATATTTCTCGCAACTTCCATGATGACCTTTCGTGTTGTGCCTGTTGGACTGAAATAGACAAGCTTTAACTCATTCATTTTCATAAATTAAGACTCCTTTATCGAAATAAGTATACCATTAACTATATCATATAACAGCATAAAATGCACGGTTTCGAAATAAGAAATAATCACAAAAAAAGGAAATAAAAATAGCCATTAATAGCAGTTGTAAATTTTAGATAAATGGGGTATAATACTTTTAAAGAAAACCTGGAATGTTCGATAACCCTGTTATTTTGAACCTACAATACTTTAAACGGGATTCTTATATTTCTGTAATATGTCAAGCCTCCGATTAGCAGTGGAAGACAGAAAAGCAGATGCGGTTGCCCACCTAGCTGCGGCTAGGAGTCAAAATACAGGACCGGCATTTTGGGGAAACTTACTAAAGATAAAGACAGCTGTCAGCGTGCAGCTGTCTTTTTCTTTATCTTATCAGATAGTTCACCTGTTTCATATAAGGGGATGGAAGCGGTTATACTATTTCTAACAGAAATTATGGGAATGCCGTTAAATAGGGGATTCAGGGCTCTTTAGCTTGAATAAATTCTATCTTTATGGTATGATTTGAAAAGTTTATTAATAGGATAGGCAGGAGAACAGGATGAAGGGAAGAGTGAAAAATATTACACGAAAAATCAATAGACTGGCTTCTATATTGGGTTCACACCATACAGGGGCGTATGCGGCGCAGGCGGCATATTTTTTCGTGCTGTCTTTAATTCCTATTATACTGCTGCTTCTGACAATGGTACAGTTTACTCCGGTAACACGGCAGGATGTGATGTCTGCAGTAACGCAGGTGTTTCCAACGACTGTGGAAGGGCTGATCTCCTCCATCGTGGATCAGGTATACCGGCAGTCCAGTACGATCATTCCGGTGACCATAATCGTAGCTCTGTGGTCTGCGGGAAAGGGCGTGCTTGCGATGACATCGGGTATGAATTTGATTTATGAGAATACAGAGACCAGAAATTATTTTTACCTGAGGCTGCGTGCCTCCTTTTACACAGTCATATTCTTACTGGCGATCGTATTATCTCTGTCGCTTTCTGTATTCGGCAATAGTATTAGTATCATAGTATATAAGCATGCCCCGGTATTGACGACGATTATGGATTTTTTGATCCGTATCAGAACACTGTTGACTCTGGTGGTTCTGACTTTATTCTGGGATATGGTCTATAAGTACCTGCCTAACAGGACTAACCTGTCCAAGACAACCATGAAACAGCAGCTTCCGGGTGCGGTGTTTACTTCCTGCGGATGGCTGTTAATTTCCTTTATATTTTCCGTTTATCTGGATATTTTCACAGGATTTTCCAGTATGTACGGCAGCCTTACAACAATTATACTGATCATGCTGTGGCTGTATGTCTGCATGTATGTCATTCTCCTTGGCGGAGAACTGAACGCCCTGCTGGAAGGCCTGGAGGAGAGACGAGAAGACAGAATGAGAAAATAAGAAAATCCTTGACAATAAAAAACCTTGTGATACAATAATAAAGTAAATCCGATATAATATAAGATATATCAGAATAGAAAAAAGCGATAACCGTGTATAGTAGAGAACCATTTTCTATCAGAGAGAGAAAATCACTGGCTGCAAGTTTTCTTTAGTTCAGATGGCAATCGAAATTCCCACGATAGCTGCATTTTTGAACCAACAGTAGAGAATGCCGTATGTTGTACGTTACACAAAGCTAAGAGCCTGCAGGAATACTGTGGGAATTAGGGTGGTACCGCGAGTGTAGAACTTCGTCCCTTTCCGGGGATGGAGTTTTTTTATGATATAGGAAATTCCTTTGGAATTTCCTATATCATAAAAAAACTCCGGGGGATGCACACGCCG
Organism: Faecalicatena contorta; assembly: GCF_001404335.1. Classification (GTDB taxonomy): domain Bacteria; phylum Bacillota; class Clostridia; order Lachnospirales; family Lachnospiraceae; genus Faecalicatena; species Faecalicatena contortus_B. The sequence goes on along the minus strand of NZ_CYZU01000002.1, from coordinate 82,321 downwards.
CGATAAGGTATATAGCCGCAAGGCGGCATCGCAGCGGCGCCAAAGTGTGCAAGCCCCTCATGAGTGAGGGGATGGGGAATTAAGGTGGGCTTGCCCACTTTGTTCTCTTAATTGGAAAGATCGCCTATAAGATAAAAAGGCCCTCCCGGCGGGATACCCTAATGATTTTGGGATGTTTGATTAAAAAGAGATACAGGTGAAGCGCTGTCTGAGACGCAGTTTATGAGAGACTGCTGCGTCCGCTAAGAAAGGAGAATGCTAAATGAAAGAGAGATTGGAGCGAATCAAAGAGGAAGCGATTGCACAGATTCAGGCATCGGATGTTCCGGAGAAATTGAATGATGTGCGGGTTAAATTCCTTGGAAAGAAAGGGGAGCTGACCGCTGTCCTGAAGGGAATGAAAGATGTGGCGCCGGAGGACAGGCCGAAGGTGGGGCAGCTTGTGAATGAGACAAGAGCGGCGATCGAGGCCGTGCTGGAAGAGTCCAAAACAAAGATGGAACGTATTCTGAGGGAAGAGAAGCTGAAAGCGGAAGTCATTGATGTGACACTGCCCTCTAAGAAAAATATGGTTGGCCACAGACATCCGAACACAATAGCCCTGGAAGAAGTGGAAAACATTTTCGTGGGTATGGGCTACGAGGTTGTGGAAGGCCCGGAAGTAGAATATGATCTGTACAATTTCGAGAAGCTGAATATTCCGGCGGACCATCCGGCAAAGGACGAACAGGATACCTTCTATATCAATAAAGAGATTGTACTGCGTACCCAGACTTCTCCGGTACAGGCGCGTGTGATGGAACAGGGGAAACTGCCGATTCGCATGATTGCACCGGGCAGGGTATTCCGGTCTGATGAAGTGGATGCGACACATTCTCCGTCTTTCCACCAGGTTGAGGGGCTTGTCATTGATAAAAACATTTCCTTCGCCGATTTAAAGGGCACGCTGGAGGTATTTGCAAAAGAATTGTTCGGACCGGATACAAAGACCAAATTCCGTCCGCACCATTTCCCGTTCACGGAGCCAAGCGCGGAAGTGGATGTGAGCTGCTTCAAATGCGGCGGCAAGGGATGCCGATTCTGCAAGGGCAGCGGGTGGATTGAGATTCTCGGCTGTGGAGTGGTACATCCGCATGTACTGGAAATGTGCGGCATAGACCCTGAGGAATATTCCGGCTTTGCATTTGGTATGGGACTGGAGCGTATTGCCCTGTTAAAATATGAAATCGACGATATGAGGCTGCTGTATGAGAATGACATCCGTTTCCTGAAACAGTTCTAGAACAGACAGCGGGTATGGAAAGTATATTGGATAATATGAAGAAGCAGAAAGAGAGGAAATAAGATTGAATACTTCATTATCATGGATTAAAGCGTATGTTCCTGATTTGGATGTAACTGCGCAGGAGTATACAGATGCAATGACATTGTCCGGAACAAAGGTAGAAGGCTACGAAGTGCTGGATGCGGATCTGGACAAGATTGTGATCGGACAGATCGACAAGATTGAAGGACATCCGGACGCAGATAAGTTAATCGTCTGCCAGGTGAATGTAGGGAACGAAATATTACAGATTGTTACTGGTGCGGACAATGTCCACGAGGGGGATAAGGTACCGATTGTGCTGGACGGCGGAAGAGTGGCCGGAGGACATGACGGTTCTAAGACTCCCGGAGGAATTAAGATTAAAAAGGGCAAACTCCGCGGCGTGGAGAGCTGCGGGATGATGTGCTCCATTGAGGAACTGGGCTCCACGAAGGAAATGTATCCGGATGCTCCTGAAAGCGGTATCTATATTCTGCCTGAGGATGCGGAGATTGGGGCCAGTGCGGTGGAGGCATTGGGTCTCAATGATGTGGTTTTCGAGTATGAGGTGACATCAAACAGAGTGGACTGCTACAGCGTGATTGGAATTGCAAGAGAAGTTGCGGCTACATTTCGCAAGGAATTTCATCCTCCTGTTGTAAAAGAGACAGGCAACGAAGAGGACGTCAACGATTATATAAAGGTAAGCGTGGAAAATACAGACCTCTGTCCGCGTTACTGTGCAAGAGTTGTGAAAAATATTAAGATCGGCCCGTCACCGGAATGGATGCAGAGAAGGCTGGCATCTGTGGGAATCCGCCCGATCAATAATCTGGTCGATATTACGAACTATGTAATGGAAGAGTACGGACAGCCGATGCATGCCTATGATCTGGATACCATTGCGGGACGCCAGATTGTCGTTAAGACCGCACAGGATGGGGACAAGTTCACCACCCTTGACGGGCAGGAAAGAAAGCTGGACAAAGATGTGCTGATGATCTGCGACGGCGAGAAAGAGATCGGCATCGCGGGAATCATGGGCGGGGAAAATTCCATGATAACAGACGATGTACAGACGATGCTGTTTGAGGCGGCCTGCTTCGACGGGGTAAATATCCGGAAGTCCAGCAAGAGAGTAGGGCTGCGCACGGATGCATCCGGCAAGTTTGAAAAGGGACTGGATCCGAACAATGCCAAAGCTGCAATTGACCGTGCCTGCCAGCTGGTAGAAGAGATGGGGGCAGGAGAAGTAGTGGGCGGAACCGTAGATGTATACGGGAAAGTAAAAGAACCGGTCAGAGTGCCCTTTGACGCTGCAAAGATCAATGCATTGCTGGGAACAGAGATAGCAGAAGAGGAAATGCTTGGTTATTTCGGAAAAATCGGCCTGGAATATGACGCCGCAGCAAAAGAAGTGATTGCACCAACCTTCCGTCACGATTTGTTCTGCCTGGCGGATCTGGCAGAGGAAGTTGCCAGATTTTACGGATATGATAACATCCCGACCACTCTGCCCAGCGGAGAGGCAACGGCAGGAAAGCTCTCCTTTAAGCTCAAAGTGGAAGAAGTGGCAAGAGACATTGCAGAATTCTGCGGTTTCAGCCAGGGAATGAGTTACTCCTTTGAAAGTCCGAAAGTATTTGATAAATTACTGCTTCCGGCGGATTCTGTGCTCAGAAAAACAGTAGAGATCATGAACCCGCTCGGGGAAGATTACAGTGTCATGCGAACAACATCCCTGAACGGAATGCTGACCTCGCTGGCAACAAACTACAACCGCAGAAACAAAGACGTACGTCTGTATGAATTAGGTAATATTTATCTTCCGAAGCAGCTTCCCCTGACAGAACTGCCTGAGGAACGTATGCAGTTTACACTGGGAATGTACGGGAACGGTGACTTTTTCAGCATGAAGGGCGTAGTGGAAGAATTTTTTGAGAAAATCGGCATGAAACAGAAAGAAACCTACGACCCGAATGCCGGGAAGCCATATCTTCATCCTGGCCGTCAGGCAAACATCATTTATGAGGGCAAAGTCGTTGGATATCTTGGTGAGGTACATCCGGAGGTGGCCGACCATTACGGGATCGGAGAGCGTGCATATGTTGCAGTGATTGATATGCCGGAGATACTGGAGTATGCTACATTTGACAGAAAATATTACGGAATTGCAAAGTATCCTGCGGTTACCAGGGACATCAGTATGGTGGTTCCGAAGAACATCCTGGCGGGACAGATTGAAGAAGTCATCGAGAAGAAGGGAGGCTCTTATCTGGAGCGTTATGCGCTGTTCGACTTGTATGAGGGAGCCCAGATTAAACCTGGTTTCAAATCAATTGCATATTCTATCGTATTCCGTGCAAAGGACAAGACTCTGGAGGAATCTGATGTGGCAGCAGCCATGAAGAAGATTCTGAGCGCGCTGGAGGAGATGGGAATCGAACTGAGACAGTAGGGTGTGTTAAACCATCCATGTGCCCGGCTGAGTGTCCCGCCTGATGGGGCTTTCAGACGGGCACAGTGAATTAAAAACACATTTTGTACTTTCTATATATTAATAGAAGAAAGGCAGATCACATGAAAAAGAAAAATCATACTGCGGAGATTATAATTGCAGTTGTTATTGCGGCAATCCTGATCGTGGCAGTCTTTGCCAGGCTCGTGGTGAGAACTTTATTTTATACGGCGGACCCTTCCGTGCAAGAGTCCTCGGAGTGGGTTCTGACCGGAGGGAATATGTCAATCACGCTGCCAACGGAGCCGTATGTGGGGATTGTCAGTGTCTACGGCACAATCGAACCGCAGGCCAGGACCGGTATGTTCGACCAGCCGCAGAGCTACCAGCATCAGGCATTGATGGACTATATCGATGCCATGATGTATGATTCAAATAACAGCGGGATTCTGCTGGATGTGGATTCACCGGGTGGAACAACCTACGAGGGTGTGGAACTCTATGACAAGATTGCAGAGTATAAAGACACAACGGGACGGCCGGTATGGACATACATGAATCATTACGGCGCCTCCGCCGCTTATTATATTGCTGCGCCCTCGGACAGGATTGGCGCGAATAAAGGAACCTTGACGGGATCCATCGGGGTGATTATGTCCGGCTACGATCTGTCCGGTTTGTATGAGAAGCTGGGTATCAAATATTACAGTGTGACAACCGGGGACAACAAAGACATGAGCAGTCCCGACGAGGAACAGCTGGAGATCTACCGGGATATTATTGAGGAAGAATATGACCGATTCGTAGGCGCTGTGGCCCAGGGCAGAGGGATGCCGGAAAAAGCGGTCAGAGAACTGGCTGACGGACGCCCCTATTCCGCACAGCAGGCCCTGGATAACGGTCTGATTGATGAGATCACCACATTTGAGGATCTGGCCGTGGAAATGCAGTATGAGGTTGGCAACACTACATTTTACCAGCCGGATATGAAAGAGACGGCGCTGGCCTCTCTTTTTGGCAGGGCGGAAGATATCCTGCCAAAATCGGACATGCAGGTGCTGAGCAGTCTGACAGAAAAATACGGGAGCGGCGTCCTGATGTCCTATGCAGGGCAGACGGTTCCCGAATAGCAGAAAGAAGGATTTAAAGTTGAAGACAAGTGATTTTTATTATGAACTGCCGCAGGAGCTGATAGCCCAGGACCCGCTGGAGGACAGATCCGGTTCCAGACTACTGGTTTTGGATAAAGAGACCGGAGAGACGAAACACCGGCATTTCAAAGACATCATTGAATACCTGAACCCGGGGGACTGTCTGGTGATCAATGACACCAAAGTGATACCTGCCAGACTGATTGGCTCCAAAGTAGGCACGGATGCAAAGATAGAGGTACTGCTGCTGAAACGGAAAGAAAATGATGTGTGGGAGACCCTTGTGAAACCGGGCAGAAAGGCAAAACCTGGGACGAAAATCAGTTTCGGGGATGGTATCCTGATGGGCGAAGTGGTGGATGTAGTGGACGAGGGAAACCGGCTGATACATTTTGCGTATGAAGGTATATTTGAGGAAATACTGGACCGGCTGGGGCAGATGCCGCTTCCGCCTTATATTACACATCAGCTGCAGGATAAGGATCGGTATAATACGGTGTATGCCGTGCATGAAGGCTCCGCTGCGGCGCCTACGGCCGGGCTGCATTTTACCCCGCAGCTTTTGGAGGACATCGGAAAAAAGGGCGTGGATATCGCCAGAGTAACACTCCATGTGGGGCTGGGGACTTTCCGGCCTGTAAAGGTGGAGGAAGTCACGGATCATCATATGCATTCCGAGTTCTATCTTATTGATGAAGATGCTGCGGATAAAATCAACCGCGCGAAGGAACAGAAAAAACGCGTGATCTGCGTTGGGACGACCAGCTGCAGGACCATAGAGTCTGCAGCAGGGGAGGATGGAAGGCTGAAGGCGTGCAGCGGCTGGACGGAAATCTTTATTTATCCGGGTTATCGGTTTCAGGTGCTGGATGGACTGATCACGAATTTCCACTTGCCGGAATCAACTTTGATTATGCTGGTGTCTGCACTGGCGGGAAGGGAGCATGTGCTGGCGGCTTATGAGGAGGCAGTCAGGGAAGAATACAGATTTTTTAGTTTTGGCGATGCTATGCTCATACTATAACACCAAAAATAAACTGTACAGTTGACACAAAAAACAGCCAGGAGGTTAGTTCTCCTGGCTGTTGCTGTCTTCGGAATAGATAAATTCGTGCCGCAGACCGTTCTTAAAAACAATGCTGCCTATTTTGCCGTCAGTATTGATTGTGATGGAATCAAGTATTGAGTTGAAGAACTCCTTCAGTATGAGTGGGTCCGTGCTGACTGCCAGTTTCCGATAGTTGATATAGGAACTGCCTGACAGCTTCTTGGAAAGGATAAAGGCGGTAGCCTGACGTACAAAATCTTCATCCGATATGGAGCGTTCCATGCGCTCATAGTTGGTTATCTCTACAAGCCGGGCTTCGGCTTCGCTGTAAGCCTCTGCAATACGATTCTTTTCAGTGATGTATTCCTGCTCAGTCATGGAATCCTCAGAATACATATAAAGCCGCTTTAGGCGTTCCATAGCTCTTTCCAGGCGTTGCTTCTCTTTGCTTAGCTTTGTAACTTCTGGGTTGGCGGAAGGTTTACGCATTTTCTTCTTCATGCCGGCTTTTACATTCTGCGGAAGATTTGATGATAGCACAGTATACATATCATTGAGACTATCTTGATCCAGATGGTCCACAGCATCAAACACCTTGCCGTATAGTAAAAGTCGCTGCAAATCCGCAGCAGATTGCACCAGTTGAAAGTTACGCTGGGCGTTCAGCATGTTCATGATGAAATTTAGCACAAATTCGCCGATAGAGGAATCTGTGGTATCGCGACATCCCTCTGAAACATGCCGCCGCTTGGAAGGGCATAGATAGATGGACGGCCGCCAACCATCACCGGCCAGTTTCTTACCAACGCTGCTGGTTAGCATATTGCCACAGTTCTCACAGTATATTAGTCCGCTGAAAACATGGATGTTCTTCCGGTTCACGGTATTGTTTGCGGTCGATTTGGACCGGGCGTTTCTATTCAAACGGGCGATCAGCTTCTCTTGCCGTTCTATGGGGAACAGCGAGGCATGATGATTCTCAAACACAATGAAGTCCTCCTCCTTGTTCGGAAGCTGCGTTCCTGTACTTAAAGATGTTTGATTGTAAACATACTTCCCAGTGTTGAAAGGATTCACAAGAACTTTCCTTACCTGAACTGGACTCCAAAGATTACCTGCCCGTGATCGGTAGCCCATTTCGTTTAGTTTTCTGGATACGAATACAAGAGAGTTTGATGCTTCGTACAGGTCGCACATGAGTAAAGCAACCTTCTGTTCTTCCGGATTAATTGAAAACTCTTTCTGCTCATAGTCATAGGAATAGCCATAAGGAACACGCCCGCCGTTCCATTTGCCGCTTGCGGCTCTGGAAATCATAGTGGCTGCTACACGTTCCGATGTGGTCTTACGCTCCAGTTCGGCAAATACCAGGATGATTTTTAGCATAGCCTCACCCATTGCTGTAGAGGTATCGAATTGCTCATTTTTGCTGATGAAAGCTACGTCCAGCTTTTTCAGTTCTTCATACATATAGGCAAAGTCCAAAAGGTTCCTGGAAATTCGGTCCAGTTTCCAAACAAGCACATGCGAAAACAGACCAGCACGAACCATCTTCATCATCTTCTGATAGCCGGGCCTGTCAGTATTCTTTGCCGAGAAACCGGCATCCTCAAAAATCTCAAAGTCTTCTATTCCCAGAACGTACTTGCAGTAATTTATAAGTTCCTCCCGCTGAAGCGGAAGGGAATCTTTGTCAACCTGATAATGCGTTGATACCCGGATGTATATTGCCACTCGCCGGAAAGAATCCGACATTAGGGTTTTCATCAATTCTCTCTTTGCCATAGTGTCAGTACCCTCCGTTATCTTCCAGCAGAAAGGGCATTGGAAAAAGCGATTTGCCACTCCACCAGTTTAGTAAATGCAAATTGATATTCCTCTCCGGAAGCGGTAGCAACCGAAAGAATTTTACTGAAAAGCCGTTTCTTTTCTTGCACGTCTTTAATCTCGCTGATTGGTATATCAAATTCATAGCTGCCCTGGGTAAGATTCACAAGAACTCCCATAGCTGCTATTTTCGCCAGGCTATGCTTAGAATATATGAATCTCTGGTTTGTAAGCATAGCATGACCGTTTTCTACAAATGCACCTTTTATGCGGTTGCAGGTGCCTTGAATGATGATTTTTTCTTCCATGGTAAACCTCCTGGCATTGGTTAATAGGCAATGGCAAAGGATTGTCCTATGGACTGTCCGTGTGACAATCCCTGGAAAATCCGCTGTAACCAGTACCATCACCAGTACCAGTACCATTACCTTAAAAAGAATAAAAATGATATAGTGCGAAAATTCAAATTAGAACGGATGTTCGGGAGGGGGGGGGTAGAAGTTGTTGATAAATTATCTACTGCATCCCGCAGCCCATCGTATGTAGTCTTCACCGGAGATAAAGACAGAAGCGAACTGAGCGTAATACTCTTTTGTTCACCACATTGTCTGTCCAGAACAGAAGTCGGAAGCAGATAAAATTCCCACTGCTCCAACTGCAAAGGAGATTCGTTCCTATCCTTGCTTGCGTACAGGCAAAAGACATACAGATCAGACCAACGCTTCACGTCATCGCTGAAGTCGTTCTCGGCATCCCAGGAACGGGCTGGCCTGATACTGAATTGAACACGGGATAACTTTTCAGTATTCCAGCTTTGAAGATAAGCAGAGCACTTGACTTCAATTTTTCTGCCGGATTCAGTAAGCAGGTCATAAGCAGTCCAGTCTTCCCTTGCCTTTGTAGTGTCGATTCCAACGGCTGAAGCAACGATAAATTCAGCCAGAGCACCACGAAGGGTATTGTTGAGAAGGTCGGAAGAGTTCCAGGCCCAGAAGTCGTTGAGAAGTATACCTACTGGCATCCCCTCATAGGTAAAATGTTCGTTACCGGTTAATGTTTGCATTTTCACACCTCCAATCATGCAAAAAATAAAAGCGGCAAAATGATTTGCCGCCGTTTCTTGTTGAGCCAGGGAAACAGGAAAAGAATTGCCTGGCGATATATGACCATAATAGACATGACCTATCTCATGGAACACATGGTATATTATCTCCAATAGCGGCAGGCTGTCATTGTAAGCAATCACATAAGAATCAAGACGGTTGCTGTAGAACGAAAATGCTCTGCGGCTGAAAAGCCTTTGCAATCGTCTGGAAGATAGTTCCATTCTGCCGGAGATAGACCGATATGCAGCAATGTGAAGATCACGGTCTATTTGTCCTCGAATTTTTTTACCGCATCTTGGCGGGAAGCAGAATCTTTAGGATTCCATTTATCCTGACCCGAAGCGGCGATTTTAATGTCTGCCTGCTGGTATTTTTCCAGTACGGTCCATATAACCTTTTTATCACTCTCATTAGCGTTTGAATAGCAACAGATAAGTTCCTCTATTTCTCCGGAAAGAGACTGTCTAGTCGGAACTGAAGTCAGTCCGAGAAGGTAATCGGTGCTCACATTTAAGGCTTCTGCAATGGAAACCACTAAGTCAATGCGTGGCATCCGTTTAGCATCGCCAAGATACCGGGAAATCGTTGCTTCTGTTGTGTGTGCCATTTCTGCAAGCATTCTTTGGCTTATACCTCTCTGCTTTAGCAGATTGTATAGAATGACTGAAAAACTCTGCATAATATCACCTCTCCCGTATCTTAACCTAAACTTACCGAATAGTAAATAATACTTACATAAAATATAATTTTATTATTGACAATTACCGATAGGTAAGTTATGATGTTGTCATAATCAATAAAACAAAGGAGGTGCAAGAATGGATACTACAAGGCTCCGGGAACTCCGGGCCGGAAGACGTGTCTCCCTCAAGACGCTGGGGGATGTGATTGGCAAATCAATAGTTTCCTACAGCAAGAAAGAGCGGGGAGAAGTAAAGTTCCAACCAGACGAAGTTGTGGCGTTATCTAATTTCTACGGTCTAACCTATGACGAGATGAACGCTATTTTTTATGACAACAACTTACCGAACGGTAACTTTGAGGACTTGAATAAAATTCTTTCGGGCCTCGGTATCATTTGAGTTTAGTTTAGCAGATAAGGAGAAAAAAGAACATGGATGTTGGATGTGAGAATACGGGCATAAGCATCTACTTCCAGTGCAGGATTTTGGCGGCAAAGCATAATGAAAATCTCAAAAGCAGAGAAAGCGCATCGGAGTATTTCGGAATATCGGTTTCTTCCCTTGCGAATTACGAGAGAGGAATCACGGTTCCGCCTATGGATCTGGTGATGATGATGTCGGAAGTTTACAACGCTCCGCAATTAAAGAATTTGTATTGTTTGAACCAGTGTCCGCTCGGAAAAGAGCAGCCTATATCAGCAAAGGTGAAAACACTGGAGGAAGTTACGGTAAGCATAGTAGCAAAGCTGGATGAAGACGAAGTGAGCGATATGAAACGGCAGTTACTTCAGATTGCAGAAGACGGAAAAATCTCTCCTGAAGAAGAGGAGGATTTCAGGGAAGTGTCAGTGCAACTGGATAAACTGGCGGTTGCCATCAGCGAATTGAAGCTGCTTAAACAGAAACTATTGAGAAAAGGGTAGTGGTTTAGTGGAGGTTAAGAATACAGAAAAATACCTGGAAAGAGAGTTTGGCATAAAGAGCGAAGAGGAACTGGAAGAGGCTATCAGGAGGGTTAGCGATATTGATATCGGCTTATTTGTCACACCGATTTTCTGGGAAAAGCAAAGGAGTGTAGCACAGTGAGTGTTAGTAGAAAAAGCATAAGTGTTCAATCACAGATGTGCGGAGACACACAAATAGTGGTTCTGGTTATAAGAGAACAGAACAGAGATTTGAAACGGGCAGTGGCTAGAACCAGAAGAAGACTGAAAAGGGCGGCGTTAAAGTTCGGAAAATGTTTGAGAAGGAACTGGTTGTATATCTTGATTGGACTGTGGCTCACATGGAAAGCCATTGATGCAGCATACGAGTTCAGAGGATACAGAGCCATAGGCGGAGAGTATTTGGTATTGCCTATGTTTTTGGCATTGGTAGTAATGATTAGAAAGACGGTTAGTTTTATTGAATATTGCAGGGAGGGCTAAAAGATGTGTGAAATATGCAGACAGACACCATGCAACAGCAGATGTCCAAACGCTCCAGAACCGGAGCCGGTAGAAAAATGCTTGAAGTGCGGTGACGGGATATACCAGGGCGATGAATATTTCGATGGGCCGGATGGGCCGATATGCGAGAACTGCATGGAAGATATGAGTTATTCAGAAGTCCTGGAAATAATCGGAGAAAAAATGAAAGTGGCAGAGGTGGCGTAAATGGAGATAAATGAGAACGGCCTGCCGGTTTTTCCTGAATTGAATTTTGAGGAGAAGAGACACATCTATACGATAAACGGACAGATTCTTCCGAGTGTGACAACGGTAATGCGTCCGCTCGACAATGAAGTTTATCGGGGGATTGATGAAGATGTAATGAAAATGGCAGCCGACAGGGGAACAGCAATACATAATGCGGTTGAGAACTATGTTATTTACGGCATAGAGGATATAGAGAGGAAGCACCGGGGGTACTTTGACGGATTCCTGAGATTTTGGGAAGAAAACAATCCGGAGCCGCTGGCAACGGAGAGCCGGTTATACCACAAGATTTTGAGGTATGCAGGAACAGCAGATTTGCCGTGCGTGATCGGCGGAAAAAGAATTTTGATTGATTACAAGACATCGGCGGCAGTAAACAAAATGCTGACCGGAGTTCAGTTAGAAGCCTACGCGAAGGCTTACAGCAGCCATGGATTCAAATTTGATGAAAAGGCGATTGTTCACTTAAAGAATGATGGTTCGTACCAGATGGTTAGATATAAAGCGAATGACATGGAAAGCTGGGAAGTATTCAGTTCCCTCATGGTGGTATGGAACCATATTCAAAAATACAAATAGGAGGTCACAGAGATGGCAAAGGAAGCAAAGTTACTGGTGATATTGGATGAAAAAGGAATTCACACAGAGGTGAAAGGTTCGGCTCCAGATGTTATGTTCATGGCAGAAACGGCATTGACGGCATCCAGGGAGGCTCTTGAAAAAGTAAAGCCGATTAGCCATGAAGATGCAATGAAACTTATGGATACGGCTATTGAAAGCTATCAGACGGAAGCAAAGTACGGACCGGAAGTAGCGGCGGCCAGAGCATTTATGGAATTTTTGATGCACTGTTAGGAGGAAAAGCATGGGTAAAGAAGTTACGGAATCAGTAGTAGCAACGATTGAAGTTCCAACCGAAGCGGCGAAAGAGGTAGAGATTAAGCAGGAGGTTGGTCTGGTGGAGACACGGGCAAAGGAAATGATAATCTCCACAGATGAAGAATATGAGAAGGCGGCTGAGTTCGGTCAGCAGATTAAGGCGAAAGCGAAGGTAGTTACGGATTTCTTCAAGCCGATGAAAGATTCTGCATACCAGGCACACAAGGCGGTATGCGACAGGGAGAAGACGATGCTGAAGCCCCTTCAGGATGCAGAGAAGACCCTGAAAAAGAGCATGACGGCATATTTGCAGGAAAAGGAACGCAAGCGGAAGGAACTGGAAGTCAAGCTGCAAAGAGAAGCTGAAGCAGAACGGGAGAGAATGCTGAATGAGGCGGCATCACTGGAAGCAGAAGGGAAGACTGAGGAAGCGGAAGCGGTTCTTATGGACGCACAGGTGACAGAGAGCGTAGCCACTAAAGCTGTGGTTACTATGGATGTGCCGAAAGCAAAAGGTGTGAGCAGTAGCAAAGACTGGGAGATTGAAGATATCGACAAAGAAAAAGTTCCTGTGAACTTTGCAGGAGTGGAAATCAGACCTGTAGATGAAAAAGCAATCATGCGTCTTATTCGGGCATCTAAAGGAAGCATCCAGATACCCGGAATTAAGTACAAAGAAACCATGAAAATGAGTATCAGGAGGTAATAGGGTATGGCAGAGAATGCGTTGAGCGTTGTGAAGTATGATGCAGGCGGCGTGGAGATTAAGCTGGAACCGGAAACCGTCAAGAATTACCTGGTGAGGGGGAATGGTAAGGTCACGGACCAGGAAGTGTTGTTCTTTATCCGGACCTGCCAGGCACAGAAATTGAATCCACTGGTGTACGGAGAAGTGTACCTGATTAAGTTCGGGAACGAACCGGCGCAGCTTGTGATAGGAAAAGAAACCTACATGAAGAGAGCGTTCAAAAACCCGAACTACAGCGGAATGAAATCCGGGATTGTGGTTCAGCGTGGAGAAGATATCGTCCAGAAAGAAGGAACATGCCTGTATCCTTCAGAAACTCTTCTCGGCGGATGGTGCAGAGTGTATCACGAACTGAACGGTAAGGAAACTGAGACATTCAAAGAAGTCTCCCTGGCTGAGTATCAGAAGTTTAAAGATGGTAAGCCGATGGCGAACTGGGGGAGCAAGCCATGCACGATGATTGAAAAGGTGGCAGTATCCCAGGCGGTAAGGGCGGCGTTCCCGGATGATTACCAGGGATTGTACACGGCAGAGGAGTTCGGGTATACGGACCGGGATGCTGAGAAGGGGCAGGTTATCGACAATGGAGCCACAGGACCAGTGGATGATGTTCAGGAAGCAGTAGTATACATCTCCCAGGATCAGCGGCAGGAGTTCCTAGAATTGGCATCTGGATTCTATGGCAAGAAGAAAGGAGCGGCGGTAGTAAAATTCATCTGCAACAACATGGGGCTGGAATCCACTACTAATATGACTGTTGAGCAGTTCGAGGAGGCTATGGAAACTCTGAGGAACGGAATTGAGGCAGACAAGAAGAAAATGAAGGAGCAGGAAGAGAATGGCTCCGCAGAGAATCCAGAAAACGTAAATGAGTAATGTGCAGTGGCGGCGGGGTAAATCCTACCGCCACGATAAAGGTGGTGATGTTGTTGGCATGGATCAGTGTACATGACCATGTGGATGGTGGGAAACTGAGAGAACTTGCAAAGGAAATAGGATGTTCCAAAAAGGAAGCACTTGGAATCCTGGTTTCAATGTGGTTATGGGGCCTGAAGAATGCGGACAGAACCGGCAAGTTGAGAAGCTGTGATAAGAATGATATTGCGGAGGAAGTGACAAAGGGGATAAGCGATGGGCTTGACCCACACAGAATTGTAGACAATCTTATCAGCCAGCATTGGATTGATGAAATGGAGGATGGTTCATTATATCTGCATGATTGGGATGTATGGCAGGAGCAGTGGTATAAGTTCCTGAGTACAAAAGAATATGATGCGGAGCGGAAGCGAAAAGAGAGAGCCAGGAAGAAGGCAGAGGCTCAGAAAGCAGAGAATCTACCGGAAAGTCCACAGGAAAGTCCACAGGAAAGTCCATCGGACAGTCCACCGGACAGTCCACCGGACAATCCGCCGGAAAAGCCTAAAAAGGCGAAGAAACCGGCAAAGAAGAAGCCAGAGAAAAAGCAGTATGCAGATTTTGTTTCCCTGACAGAAGATGAATACGGGAAACTGGTATACGGATACGGGCAGAGGGCGGCAGATAAATTTGTGGAAGTTCTGAACCTGTATAAAGGCTCAACCGGGAAAACATACAGGAGCGATTACATGACGATTCTGAACTGGGTAATAAGTAAAGTGGAGAAAGAAAACCCAGGGATAATTCAACGGCCTGCGCCGGATATACCGGCATCCAATAAGCAATCAGAGGATAGTAACCCATTCGGGCAATGGAAGGAGTAGATAACGTGGTAAGCAGTATAGTGGAAAGCGTAGTTGCTGGATTGGCTAAAGAATCATATATGAAAGACGGCGATTATATCGGAGATGATGGGATGCTTTGCTGTGGCAAGTGCCATACCAGAAAGGAAAGAGAGATAGATTTCCTTGGAATGGGTAAGCGGAAGGTTGCCATTATGTGTAAATGTGAAGCGGATGCTCTGGAAGCCCGTAAAGAGAGGGAGCGCAAGGAGGAAGAGATGCATAGCATCCGGAGGGCGAGAATCAGTAGCATGATGGATGAAACCTTCCAGACAGCCACTTTTGATAATTTCCGGAAGAACAGCGGAAATGAAAAACACCTGAGTATCGCACAGAATTACTGCAAAGAGTTCAAGAAGATGTATGAGAATAACCAGGGGCTTCTCTTCTATGGAACGGTAGGAACCGGGAAAAGCTATACGGCTGCCTGCATTGCAAATTATCTGCTGGAACATAGTACCTCAGTTGTGATGACTTCCTTTGTCCGGATTTTGCAGGAAATGCAGGGATTTGAGCGGGAAAGAGAGGAGGCGTTCACTAACCGGCTGAATAGTGTACGCCTCCTCATAATTGATGACCTGGGAGCAGAGAGGAGCACAGACTATGCGCTGGAAAAGGTGTACGGAATAATTGACAACCGATACAGGGCAAAGAAGCCGCTTATTTTGACAACCAATCTGACGTTGAGCCAGATGCAGGCGGCAAGTGACATCCGTTATGAACGCATTTATGACAGAGTTTTTGAGATGTGCTACCCTCTTGAATTTAAGGGAATTTCCTGGAGGAAGAGGGAAGCGGCGCAAAGATATGAAGAGACTAAGAGGTTACTGGAGGGATGATATGGACAGTAAAAGCATTGGATTGAATATCAAGAGAATCCGGGAAGACCGGAAAATCTCTCAGAAAAAGTTAGGAGAGTTGGTAGGAAAAAGCGAGAGTGCAGTAGGAAACTATGAAACAGGGAGCACGGATATTCCCTGCTCTGTACTGCTGAGTATGGCGGAAGTTCTGGAATGTGGGCCGGAGGAATTTTTCGGAGTAAAGCATGATGACTTCAATCCACTGGCAGAACTGCGGATATACACCCAGGAGGACCGGCAGGCGGTATCCGGAATCCTGGTTAAGAACGGATATACAGTTAGGCAGATAAAGGTTCCGAGAGAAAAGGGTAAGAGCAATTACCTTTGCCTTCAGGCTAAGTTGGAAGAATCAAGCCTGGAAAGTCAGTAAGGAGAAAGCAGTATGGTGAAGTTTACAGTATACGGCGAGCCGAAGGCAAAAGGAAGACCCAGGGTATCTGTCAGAAAATCAGGAGATGGAGAAAAGACGTTTGCACGGGCGTATACGCCAAAAGCAACAGTCGTATATGAGAATCAGGTAAAAATTGAATATGAGAATCAGTGCGGAAGTTTTCGGTTTTCAGATGATGCAATGCTGGATGTTCGGATATTTGCATTTTACGGGATTCCGAAAAGCACATCTAAGAAGAAGCGGCAGATGATGATTGAGGGTAAGATCAGACCGGTAAAAAAGCCGGATTTTGATAATATCGCTAAGATAATCTGCGATAGCCTTAATGGGATTGCATATCGTGATGATGCAATGGTTGTAGATGGGATGTTCCGCAAATATTACAGCGAACAGCCCAGAGTGGAGGTTTCGATAAGAGAGGTAGGAGGAGATCATGAACAGTAAAAATATCAAAAAGCATCTAAAAGCAAGAGTACGGGCCTGGACGGACAGTATAGACAATGAAGAAGTAAAGAAGGCTATTTCTGAAAACGTTATAGTAACTGGCGGCGCATTGGTTTCTCTTCTGACTGGAGAGCCTGTAAATGATTATGACATATATTTCAGGAATCAGGCAGCCTGCATTACCGTAGCCGGATATTATGTTAGCAAGTGGAACAAGTCACATCCAGATAAGCCAGTCACTCTCAAAGTGGAAGAAGAAACAGGAAAGGTAAGTTGTTTTATTTCATCAAAAGGGATTGCAGACGAAAACGAGGAAAAGAAAAGCGACATTTCCTATAATTTTGACACTATGCCAGAAGAGGACGATGCGGTTGGAGCGGAGCGGGAGCCGGAAGAACAAAAGGAACCGGCCAACGAAGACAGCAAGGAGAAGTACAGACCAAGGTTCATCACGAGCAATGCCATCACTCTCTCGGACAAAATTCAGATAGTCACTAGATTTTACGGAGAGGTTGAAGATATTCACAGAAACTATGATTTTGCACATTGTACTTGTGCGTGGAGTTCCTGGGATAATGAACTTTTCCTTCCGCAGAAAGCGTTGGAATGCATCATAAACAAGGAATTGTATTACATTGGTTCGTTATACCCATTGTGTTCAATTATCAGGACCAGGAAATATCTGGAAAGAGGATATCACATCAATGCAGGTCAGTATGTGAAGATGGCGATGCAGTTAAATGCATTGGATTTGACCGATGTAAAAGTTTTGGAAGATCAGCTTACCGGGGTTGACACGACATGCTTCCAGATGATGATTGATGAACTGAAAAAGCATCAGGAAGCGACTGGTAATGACAAGGTAGATACTACATACGCCATGGAACTTATCAATAAATTGTTTTAGGAGGAAGGAAAAATGGAAGATTGTAAAGAACTGAGGATTGAAGCGGATACCTTTGATAAGCTGAGAAGAGATGCAAATATCGTATTGCAGAGAGCGTTAGGAACCATGAAGGAGAAAGAAAGCATGGAGGGAAAGGTTTCTATCTCTGTGGATATTAAGCTGGTTCCGGAGTTTATTCCAAACTATGACCCAAATGTAAAAGGTGAAACAAGAAAAATCCTGAAACCGAAATTCGACCACAAAGTAACATCAGCCATCAACATAAAAAACGAAGAGAAGGGAAGCGTGAACCCTGAAATGGCAATGGTTTGGGATGAAGAGAAGCAGGAATATGTTTTGACGTACGTAAACAACACGGAACAGCGCAGTATCTTTGATACGGATTTCCAGGAAGCCATGAACGAGCCGGATGAAGACGCTGTCGGTGTTCCGCTCCTGGAGGGAGAAGTGATGGATGAAGGAGCACTGCCGGGGCCGGTAGAGGGCGATGTGAGCATAGAAGACTTCAGAGAGGATGATGACATAGGCGATGATGGCTATGGGTATGAAGAGGTAGATTAAAACGGACCGGTGGGGAGGAAAACATCTGAACCACCGGAAAAAGGAGGGATTATATGCGGTTTATAGAGGTTTTAAAAGCCGTCCGTAATAAATTTATCCGCCGGAAAGATAAAACGCAACCAGAGGCGAACCAGAAGAAACCAGAGGTGCAGGAAGTTCCAGAAGTACCGAAGAAAGCGGAGCCGGAGCATGACAGGCTGGTGCGGAGGTATAGGGCATTTGCTTATCATCACAGAAAGAGCCGTATCCGGAAAAAGTACATGAAAAAGCTGATAGAGATATCCCCGACAGACAGATTCCTGTATTGCGTGAGGCAGTACGGGATTTCCGCACACGACATGCAAGAGAGTGTATGCCGTATTGGAGTAGATTACTCAACCCGGACAGATTTCACGCCTGGTTCCATCGGTAGCAGAAAAACAGACCAAGGCGATAGCCGAATAAAGGGAGGGATTCTATGAAGAACAGGATGCAGAGCTTCGTCACAAGAGGAAACAATCTGGTCCAGAATGGAAAGACAGAATCAGCCATGAAATTGATGGCAAGCGGATTTGATTACTACTCCAGGAGGATTATCAAGGCAGTGACACCCTATGCGACAGCAGATGCAGGAATGCTGGTAATCGTCTTCCGGCATCTGGCAGACCAGATAGAGCAGAAGAACCAGGGAGCGAAAGAGTTTGCGGAAGGAATGGCAAAATGTCTGATCTTCCCAGAGCTGGAGGAGATAGAGAAACTGGAGAAATCGAACAGACATTGACAGAACATAGAATGGCAACCCGGAGGAAGAGATGTATGAGTACGCAAACATAAAAGCCTACAAGCCGGACCGGAATGGCACTCATTTGCAGATATTCATTCCTCACAGGAACTTGGAGGATGCAATCCTGCGGAAGAGAATCAAGGATTGCATGGTCTGGCTTGATGACGGAAGGCATATCAGTGCAAATCAGAGGAGAAAGGCATATGCAACTATCCGGGATATTGCAGATTTCACCGGCTACACTCCGGAGGAAATGAAGCAGAGGTTGAAGGTGGAGCATATCATCCGGACCGGCTGTAATGAATTTTCCCTGTCGGACTGCACGATGGACACAGCTAGGGAGTTCATCAATACGATGTTGGACCTGGCCCTGGAGTTAGGGGTTCCGCTCTTGGACTTTGGCAGTAACCGGACAGATGACATAGATCATTACCTGTGGGCCTGCCTGAAGAATAGAAAGTGTGCGATTTGCGGGCGGGAAGGAGAAATCCATCATGTAGATGCTATCGGCATGGGAAATGACCGAACGGAGGTGGATGATTCAGAAAGCCGGAAGATTTGCCTTTGCAGGATTCATCATACGGAGGCTCATACGGTAGGAATGGCAGAGTTTGAGAAAAGGTACAGAGTGTATGGAATTAAGTTCGTGGCATAGTGGTTATTTCATTTTTGGAAAGTGACGCACGCAATATTAAGAACTGTAGGAGGCACAGAATGAAGATAGGTGAATTAGACCAGCATTGTGGAAACTGTTCGATTGTTGATTATTGTGCAGAGCCGTTCGCTTCCCTATGCTTATGCACGAGGGGAGAATTGGCGGATGTAGACGAGGATATGTACAAATTCGTGGCAGAAAAAATTCAATCCACCAATAAACGCAAGATTAGCAATCAGAAAATGTGTGACCGAATATGCAGAGATATCCGAAGGGAGCAGAAAAAGGGAAGAAGGTGAGAATATGGGTGGAAAATATGACCCGTTTGGAACTTGTAGACAGTGTGGAGACAGAATCCTGTGGGTAAAGACAAAAGCTGGTAAGAATATGCCGGTGAATCCGGAACTGGTAAATTATAAGGCGGTTCCGGGAGGGAAAGAAAGAATCGTTACCCCGGAGGGAGTGGTAGTAGCGGGAGAAAAGTGCAGTGTAGATGAAGCTGAAGGCTGTGGATATATTTCTCATTTCGCAACCTGCTCCAGAAGGTAAAAGAAAAGACCACCCCATCGGTGAGGCAGTCCTTCAATATGTCCAGCAAGCAATATTGTAACAGATATGCAGAAAAAACGCAATTATCAATCAAGGAGGAATTACCGATGGGAAAGCAGCAGAAGCAGTTACTAAGCAAAGAAGTATTGGACCAGATCACAGAACATGCGGCGAAAGTGGCGATGGAAACCTACAACAAGCAGAAGGACCGGGAGGAGAAGGAGAAGTTCGACAGGAGGCTCAATAATACGAGATTGCTTCTGGAACATTATCGTGATTTCTCTGATTACGGCGATAAAGCAATATACCGAATTTATGAGGAACTGGACGAAGACGTGATTGATATTATTGAGATGATGGAGGGAAGGAGAACAGATAAGGATAGCAGGGTTGAAAGCATCGAAAAAGGAGTTATGAGGACCAGGGCGATTATGAATCATGTGAACGCCATGCTGGAAGTATACAAGAAAAGCTGTGAGGATTCCCCCTACCCGGAGGATAGAAGGAGATACCGTGTGGTGGAGGGGTTGTACCTGAAGAAAGTGCCGGAATCGGTACAGGATATAGCGGAAAGCGAAGGAATCGTGGAGCGAACGGTCTACAAAGACGTTACAGCGGCATGTAAGCGGCTTACTGCTCTTATCTTTGGAATTGATGGCTTCCAGAGATAGAATCCAACCAGGGGGCAATCACGGGGCAAAAAGAGGGCATTGACAGGGCAACTTACCAAATGGTAAGATGTAAACTGGAATCACTGATATGTCACTCCATAAAAATAAGGCGATTCAGATTGACACCAGCCGGTAAAGGGTTAGAATGAAGATGTGGAAAACTTACCAAACGGAAAAAAGTGGTGTTGAGAATGGTTAGAAAGAGTGACGCGGTGAGAAGCCTGGTAGCACAGAAGCAGTACAAACAAGCACTGCGGATTGCAAAGGACTTCCGGCTTGGTATAACAGCAGAGCAGTCATTGCGGATGAAGAAAGCGTATGAGTGCATGGTACATGAAAGATTCTACCTATCCCTGGGTGAAGATATTGAAGCCAGAATTGCTGAAGGAATCGAAACGCTTGTCAGCATCTACGGAAAGGAGAGTTTGAACAATGGCAAAGTTGTACACAAGCAGATTCAGTAACAAAGAGTTGGAAACGGGTAAGTATACGGTGGTCGGAGTTGTCCGGAGTATGCCGAAGTTTCCGGTGAAGTACAGAATATCCGGTGATATCATACAGATAGCACCGCCGGGATACCTGTGGAATGAGAACAACAGGGAAAGGTTCAGGGAACCGTACTTCAAGCATTTAGAAAAAAGTGGATACCCAGTCATCGGGGGAATCGTTCAGGCGTACCTGGATGAAGGCAAAGATGTAGTGCTATGCTGCTACGAAGATGTCAGAAAGCCCGATGAATGGTGCCATAGATTAGTCTTTGCGGAATGGTGGTACGAAAAGACGGGGCAGAAGATTGAAGAACTGCCCGATCCGTCACCGGACCCAGGAGCAAAGCAGAGGAAAAAAGAGGAGCAGATGCGCCAGGAGAAAGAATCTGGATATGAACAGATGTCGTTTATGAGTGACCTGTATCGTGCGATGTATCCTCACTACACAACTTAACCGCTGATAGCTTAGTGTTAGAGCACCCGGCACTTTACCGGGAGGACGCAGTGTTTGATTCCTGCTCGGCGGACCAAAAACAATGCCTCACTCAGAAACGGGTGGGGCTTTTCTTTTGCACTTGATTGAGATTGTGCAATTTGACAGTGATAGTCTCTCCGATCTCGGGGGATATAAAAATACCGATTGGTAAGATTGCACAAGAAACTTACAAAAGTATCAAGCTGTCGGTTTACACGGCAGCTTTTTATATGTCTGGGCTGTTTCTAAGTTGCATCCAGCGGCTTCACCAGACCGGGCAATAAAATATATAGCAACGAAGAAAGGAGAGTAATATGGCGATGTTTCAGAATCCAGGGGCATTCTTCCTGGGTACGTTGGTTCCGTCGGAGCAGAAGTTCTTGAAAGTGCTTCTGGAAAATGCCAGAAAGAACGGGTACACGAAGTTCGTGGAACCGTGCGCTGGTGCTTTCGCTATGTCACACCTGGCAGTGCAGGCGGGATTTAAGCCGAGCCGGGTGGAAGCATCGGACGTATCAATGTTTACGTCCATCATGGGGTATGCGATAGCAGGAAATCCGATGGAAGAGTTGAAAATCCATGCAAAGGGATTCAGCGATGAAGAATTGCTGGATCCGGCAGTAGCGATGTATGCATGGAAATATCTCAGTACAGCGAAGAATGCAGGTAAGGAATACTTCTACAATTTCATGCTTGACCTGGCAAGCAGAAGAGAAGAGCACATTAAGAATATCCGGGAACAGTTGGAGAGGGCAAAGACGCTGCTCAATGGAATGAATTACAGAGCACTTGACATGTGGAAGCACATGGCTGAAATCCTCGATGATGAACACTGTGTTGTGATTGCAAATCCGCCAACCTATACGGCAGGGTTTGAAAAGTATTACGACACCGGAGGCATGATGACCTGGAAGGAGCCGGAGTATGGGATATTTGACCCAGCCACCGGCCTGCAGGAGTTCATGGATATGTGTAAGAACGCAAAGTGCCTGGTTCTTTGCTATGAAGAGAATGAGCCAGGTAAGACAGCCGGAGAGCCAGTATTTGCCAGGTATGGCGTGAGGAGCGGGGTAAATGTATACCTCACATCAAATAGACCGGAGGAAGCAACGGCACTGGCGAATGGCAAGAAGATTGCCCGGCCAGGGGAAAGCAAGCTGAACGCTTTGGAGTGCAGTATGCTTCCAAGAGATTATGAAATCACGGAGAAAACCAAAGTACAGTTATGCCAGATAGAAAGAGCAGAGGCTCAGTATTACCGCCAGCTATGGACGCATAACTTTGTTGGTTCTTCCGCTCCTGTCAATATTGCAGTCTTGATTGATGGGAAAATAGCGGGAGTGTTTGGCGTTGATAAGTCGGCACTCACTATGGGAGCGTTCGGTACTCAGGTATCAGATGCTCTTTTTCTTATGTATGGCATGACGGTTCCACACAAGAAGTACCGACTTGGAAGACTGCTGACTATGTTGGCGCAGAATAAGTGCTTTGTCTATAAGATATGCACTGACCTGGAGAAAGAAAAGGTGGGGCATCTGAAAACAGTGCAGATGACAAAGTATCCGGAAGCAAAGGAAATGCGTGGGGTTATGAAATTAACGAAGCGCATACCGGATGCGAAGATGGGATTCCGGCTGACGTATGAATCAGAACTGAAGGACCGGACGGAGAAACAGACACTTGCTGAATGGTTAAGGAGGGAAGAAAAGTGGCAGAAGGAAAGAGCGAAAGCAAAATCAGCTATGAGCAAATAGCCGATATGGGTTCCGGGCTTATCATCGCAAGAGTTCCTGCTGAGTGTATCAGGGAACAGGATATTAACGCCCGGATAATGAAGAATGAAATGCAACGGCAACTCACAGATAACATCAAGAAGCGTGGACAGTTAGAATCACTGCCTTTTTGTGCGCTGACAGAGGAAGGAACCAGAATAGAGATTATCTCCGGGCATCACAGAATCCGGTCTGGAAAAGATGCGGGGATGAAAGAGTTCTTTGTCATTCTGGATGTTAGCGGCCTGAACCGGTCAAAGATTGTGGCGAAGCAGATAGCCCATAATGCAATCTCCGGATTTGATGATCAGTCCACGTTGAAGGAACTGGCAAGAATGCTGGAAGATGTGGACGATATGATTGAAAGCTATGCAGGAAAAGAAATCCTGGCAGAACCGGAGGCGGAACTGGAAAAATATCTATCGCCCACAGTGGAGTTTGACTGGAAGAACATAACCTTCACCTTCCTGCCGCACCAGATATCAGATATGCAGAAACTCATTGATGCGCTGGACGGAACCAAACCGGATGTTCTCGGCGTGGCAGATATAGAACAGCATAAACCCTTCCTGGAAACGCTGACAAGATATCAGCAGTTTGCAAACGTGAAGAATACCGGGGCAGCCATCCACGCCATGATTAAGTGTACCGGAGAAATGCTTGACGGGATAGGATTCACGGAAGATAGCGAATGGGTACAGCTAACAAGCATCTTCGGAAGCAGTGCGGTTCCTGCGGAAGCCGCAGAGATGATTCAGGAGGCAGTGAAGAAGATGGTAGATGATGGAGTGGTTGGACCTAAAAATAAGTGGCAGGCCATTGAATACTTAGCGGCTGAATATTTAGCCGGAAAGTAGGTGTAAAGCATGGCAGCACCGTTGAAATATAACCAGGCATACCACGATGACTGGGCATGGTCCTTGGCTATAAAAGGTGCTGACGATAATGAAATAGCGGAGGCGTTTGGAATATCTGTCAGGACGCTACACCGATGGAAGCAGGACCACGAAAGTTTCCTTCAGGCTCTTATGGCCGGGAAAGACCAGGCGGACGCAAAGGTAGAAAGAAAGCTGTATGAACGTGCTGTAGGATATCGGTATACGGAAAAGGAAAGCATCCTTGAAGTGGACGCTGATGGGAATCGAAAACCTTTGAAAGTGAAGACGGTTGAAAAAGAATGCCCTCCTGACGTATTGGCTCAGATGTACTGGCTCAATAACAGGAAGTCAAGCCACTACAAGCGCAATCCTGAGAATTTCGTTAAGCGGGAAGAGGTAGAAACAGAAGACGATGTTGTATTCTACTTGCCGGATAATGGAAGGGATGGCGGTGACGATGGCTAAAAGGCAGATTGTAATAAAACCGCAGCCCGGCCCGCAGGAAGCGTTCTTAGCCACTCCTGCTGATGTATGTATCTATGGTGGAGCCGCAGGAGGCGGGAAAACTTACGGGTTACTGATGGAAGCCATGCGGCATAAGTCGGACCCGGATTTTGGTGCCGTCATATTCAGGCGGAACTACACTCAGGTTACGGCACAAGGCGGTCTTTGGGATTCCAGCAGAAGCCTATACAGATATATTCGTGGTGCTATGCCAAGGAAGACCCCCAAATTGCACTGGGAGTTTCCGAGCGGGGCAAAAGTGAACTTTGCACACCTCGGAAGTGACGATGACTGTGAAAGCTGGCAGGGTTCTCAGATTGCCATGATTGGCTTTGATGAATTGACACACTTCAGCAGATACCAATTCTTCTACATGCTATCTCGAAACCGTACAGATTCAGACGTAAAGCCTTATATCAGGGCAACATGCAACCCGGATGCAGATAGTTGGGTTGCCGAGTTCATAGCCTGGTGGATAGACCAGAATACAGGGTATCCGATACCGGAGCGAAGTGGGAAGATACGTTACATGGTCCGTATCAACGATGAATTGATATGGGGAGACACAAAGCAGGAAGTCATCGAAAAGGGCGCAGACGAAGAGGAAATCAAGAGTGTTACATTCATTGCCAGTACCCTTCAGGATAATCAAATTCTGATGAAGCGTGACCCTGGATATCTGGCAAACTTGAAAGCATTGCCATTGGTGGAGAGAGAACGGCTTTTGTATGGGAACTGGAAAATAAAACCGGCGGCGGGCTTATTCTTCAAGCGGAGCCAGGTAGGAGCGTTCCTGGAAGCTGTGCCAGACGATGTTATTTCTTGGGCGAGAGGCTGGGATTTGGCAGCCACAAGCGAAGATGAAGACGGTGATCCGGCATACACGGCAGGCGTACTCATTGGAAAACGCAGGAATGGAAGATACGTTGTGGCAAATGTTACGAACGTTCGATTGGATGCAGATGACGTTCGTAAGCATATCAAGAGCACCTGCACGATGGATAAACAGAAATATAAGAGGGTTGTTGAAAGACTGCCGCAGGACCCAGGGCAAGCCGGAAAAGACCAGGCAAAAAGTTACATCAAAATGCTTGCTGGTTTTATTGTCAAGGCAATACCGGAGACTGGAAGCAAAGAAACCAGAGCAGAGCCATTTGCAGCACAATGGCAGGCTGGAAACGTGGACCTGGTAATGGGAGAGTGGAATGAGATGTATCTGACACAGTTAGAATCATTCCCTGAAAGTAAGTTCAAGGATATGGTGGATGCAAGTTCTTCTGCATTTGCAGAAATCGAAAGCAGAAATGCAGCTACTCCGCCACCTGGAGGACTGAACAAAGAAAGTTATTGGAGGAGGTGATAGACAATGGCACGAACAGATGAAATTGGTCGAATAGGGCAGAAACGATACGGCGGAACCTTCTACGAGGAGTTCCTGAGAGAATTGCGGGGAAAGAAGGGCATAGAAACATACCGGGAGATGGCTGAGAACGATGATACTATCGGAGCCATCCTTTTTGCTGTTGAAATGCTTATCAGGCAAGCCTCATGGACTGTAGAGCCTGGTGGAGATACCGCAAAGGACAAAGAAGCCGCTCAATTCGTGGAAGAGTGCATGAATGATATGCAGGATACCTGGACGGATACCATTTCTGAAATCTTGTCGTTTTTGACATACGGATGGAGTTTCCATGAAATTGTCTATAAGCGGAGGATGGGAAAGACCAGCAATCCGAAGACACGAAGCAAGTACAATGACGGTCTGATAGGATGGAGGAAATTGCCTATCAGAGCACAGGAAACTCTCTACCAGTGGGAGTATGACAATGAAGATAACCTGGTGGCTATGACACAGTTGCCGCCGCCAGATTATGGGCTGATTACGATACCGGTAGAAAAAGCCATGTTGTTCCGGACGAAAAGCAGGAAGGGGAATCCGGAGGGGCGAAGTATTCTCAGGAACGCATATCGTTCCTGGTATTTCAAACGCCGCATACAGGAGTATGAGGGAATTGGAATAGAAAGAGACTTGGCTGGGCTGCCGGTATTCACAGCACCGGAAGACCTGGACATATGGGATGACAATGATCCGGATATGGTAAAACTCAGAAGTGGGATGGAAGCCATGGTGAAAAGCGTCCGGGTAGATGAACTTGCCGGAATCGTAAAACCAGCCGGGTACGAATTTGAATTACTCAGTTCCGGCGGAACGAAGCAGTTTGATACCAATGCAATTATCCAGAGGTACGATACCGGGATGGCAATGACGGTCCTGGCTGATTTTATTTTCCTTGGACACCAGCAGGTAGGCAGCTTCGCTCTCAGTTCTGATAAGACGGAATTATTTGCCATGGCGATAGGGGCTTATCTGGACATCATATGCGAAACGTTCAACAGTCAAGGAATCCCTCAGTTGATTGATATTAACGGCAGTCACTTTGATGGAATTACCGATTACCCAACGCTGGAACATGGTGATATCGAAAACGCCGATATTGTTAAAATAGCAACCTACATCAAGGATATGACGGGAGTTGGCGTACTGGTTCCTGATGATGGGCTGGAAGATTACGTGAGAGAAGTGGCAGACCTTCCGGAACGGTCGGGAGATACGAGAGTTATTTCCAACGAGAGACAGGCGCAGCAGAATCAGAGTGAGCCGCCGGAGCCGGAGGTAACGCCTGGAAATCCGGATGAAAGTGAGCCGAAAGAGATACCGGATGAAAAAGTCCAGGCCGCAAAGAAACGGCTGGGAAGGAGCGGTTAAGATGTTCCTTTTCAAGCAAAAGAAGGGTAAGAAGAAACTCAGGACGCAGGCCAGCATAGAAATCCTGGACCGGCTTAATGGATATCTGGATGAAAACACGGCTGAACCGGTTGAGTTCCTTGTTGGATTCTGGAAAGACCAGGAGGATGCTTTTACCTACAAAGAAATCCGTCAGGCTATATTGGACGGTGTGTTGTCAGAGGAAACGATACGGCTGTGGATGCAGGATTATTCCATCATGGTATCTGAGAGAATGTATCCGGTATGGCAGAATGCAATGGCGGCAGGCTCCATAGGGCAGCCTATCATGGATGCCTTTGCTGCTGATTTTGCTTTTGACCTGAATACGCCATCTGTTCTGTCGTGGATAAATGAGAGAGGGGCTGAATTTGTTACTTCCGTGACAGACGAACAGAAACGGGCGATAAAGTCAATGCTGACACAGCATGTAAACGGAACCTACACGGTAGATGAACTGTCAAGAGTTATCCGTCCATGCGTAGGGCTTACTGAATCTCAGGCAAAGGCTAATCTCCGGTATTACAATTCAGTGAAGACTAAGCTGAAAGAACAGCATCCGAAGATGAAACCGGAGAGTGTCAGGAATAAGGCCAGGGATGCGGCAATCAAATATGCGGAGAGACAGCACAGGCAGCGGGCCTTTGACATTGCTCAGACAGAAATGGCGTTTGCTTACAACAGAGGTGCTGACGAAGGTATCAGGCAGGCACAAGGACAGAATTTTCTCGGAGTGATGGAAAAAAGGTGGAGCACTTCTGGAGATGGGAATGTGTGTGATATGTGCCGTGGACTGGACGGTATGCAGATTCCGATGGATGATGAATTTGATTTTAAAGGAAAAATCCTGTTTGCCGGTCAAAAGAGAACACCGCCTGCACATCCCAGATGCGCTTGCGCTGTACAGTACATAGAAGTATCTCCACCAGTATTCAAAGAAGGGAGTGGTTAAAATGCTTGTATTCGGGGAAATGGTGCATACCCCAACAAATCCTAAGACAACTGATTCAAATGCAACCAGAGGGAAACCAGAGAGTACCAGAAGCGTTCTGAAAGGACGTTTTAAGATTCATAAGTCGGATGATGATGAAATGCTTGCCTTTGGTTGGGCCAATGTAGCAATCACATCAGATGGAGAACAGGTCACTGATTTGCAGGAAGATATTGTGGACCCGGATGTTCTGGAACATGCAGCCTATAATTTTGTGGAGTTCTACCGGGAAGGTGGAGAGATGCACGAGAGAGGAGGCTGCGCTGTCTTAGTTGAAAGCATCATGTTTACAAAAGAAAAGATGGCGGTCATGGGTATTCCGGAAGGAACCTTGCCTGAAGCATGGTGGATAGGATTCAGAGTGACGGACCCTGATGTATGGGATAAAGTTAAGTCGGGAGAGTACCCGATGTTTTCTATAGAGGGAGAAGCTGTCCGAGAGGAGGTTACCGATGGTTAAAATGAATGAAATTATTCCGAGAGTAGTTATCAAAGAAACGATAAATGGTACAGAAATTAGCATAAATGGGAAAGTGGTTGAAGGCGTGCAAAAATATAGTGTTGAGCATGAAGGAGGTAAACTTCCTGTTCTTCATTTGTATCTTATAGCCGCCAATATGGAACTGAATGAAAAAATGATTCCAGCACTTCCGGAAGTTTTCAAGGATTTTTACGAACCAGTCCATAAGGATAATTCAGAGAGCACCCAGTAGGGTGCTTTTTGCATTATAAAAACCCAAAAGAAAGGAGGAAACGGAAAAGTGGCTACAAAGCTAAAGGATTTAAAGATTACAAAGGTTGACTTTGTAGATACCGGTGCAAACCCCAAAGCAAATGTCTTGCTGTACAAAAACAAAGACGGAATCCCAGGAGGGAGTGCCGCAGGAGTACAGGGAGAAAAAGTTGCGGAGGGAGCAGAGGAACCTAAACAAGAAAGCATCCTGAAGAGGTTTTTTTCTGCTATCGGAAAAGCAGTCGGCATGAAACCGGAGGAAATAGATACAGCCGTAGAAGAGATTGAAAAGAGCGGCGCACAGACATTCGGAGAGCAGTTGAAGGAGCGGAACAGGCGGAAAATCAATGATGAAATATGGGATATCTGCTATGCCTTGCAGAGTTCGCTATGTTCCATCATGTGTGACGAAGAGGTTGACAACGCTCAGGAATTGATGCAGTCCAGCTTAGAGCAGTTCAGCGCAACAGTTACGGCAGCTATTCCACAGTGGATTTCAGGAAATGGAGCCAACGTAATCAAAAAATCGGCTGAACCGGTAACAGAGGAGGTATTGAATTTCATGAAGTTCTCGAAGGAACGCTTGGAAGGAATGATTGCTGATGCTGAAACCGGAGAACCGGTAAAGAAAAATGCTGATAACGGCGTAACAGAAAATGTGGAGTTGAAAGGAGAAGAAACCATGATTGACAAGAGTTTACTCACACCGGCAGAGAGAGCTTTTTTTGAGGATATCGAAAAGAGATGCAGTGTTGCCCCTGCCGCAGTTGACAAAGCCGACCCTAAAGGAAAGAAAGCGGGTGAAGGCGAAGGGGAAGAGGAGGATGTTGCTAAGAAGGGCGATAATAAGCTGACTGTAAATAAAGTGGCTCCTGCAACAGAAGATATCTATGCTGGCCTGCATCCGCTGGTCGCTGCTGAATTGCAGCGGTTACAGAAACGTGCAGACGAAGCAGATGAAAAAGAACTGGCAGAGATTGCTAAAAAGTACGAAATCATCGGCAAGAAGCCGGAGGAACTGGTTCCTGTCCTGAAAAGCCTGAAAAACGCAGGCGGCAGTGCGTATACGGATATGATCGGTATTCTGGATGCTTCTGTTGAGGCAGTGAGCAAATCCAGCATGTTCGCAGAAATCGGTAAGAGCGGCGGATATGGAGGTTCTGAACCGGATGCATGGTCCAAGATTGAGAAAAAGGCCGATGAAATCCAGGTTGCAAACCCTGACATGAACCGCCAGGCAGCTATTGACAAAGCCTGCCAGCAGAACCCGCAGTTAGTCCATGAGTACGAAAGTGGAAGATAGGAGGTAAACGAGATGGCAACATATTTAGGAACGACAATCAATGAAAGCCCCACAATCAACCTGGAAGCGGGGGAAGATATCCAGGAAGCACAGGGGAAAGCGGTAATCATTTCCGGAGGTTTGGCTATAACGGCAACGGCAGGAGCCAATGCCATCGGTATTATCCCTCTTTCGGAGGATGAAGAAATCAAGAAAGGCTCCGATGTTACCGTACAGGTGAAAGACATCGGAGCATGGGTAGCCGGAGCGAAAATCGTGATCGGTGATGAATTGACTTCTGATGCTGACGGATTTGCGGTGAAGGCAGCAGCAGGCAACTTCATCACAGCGGTTGCTCTCACCGCCGCAGCGGAAGCCGGAACCATTATCAGAGTACAGCTTATCAAGGCTGGATATAAAGCATAGGAGGTAAGAAGACATGGGAAACAGACAGGTAACAACGAATGGGGATATTCAGGCAAGAATCCTGAAAGGGTGGAAGCCGAACAGATATCTCAGCAATATGAGCATGGCGTATTTTGCAAACCCGGCGGATTGGGTGGCAACGAGAATCTTTCCAATCTGCCCGGTTGCACTGACTACGAGTTTCTATTACACATTCCTGAAGGGTGACCTGGCAAGGGATAATGTTCAGAGAAAGCCTGCATATGGCAAAGTCAATCCGGCGGTAATGGGGCATACCGATAACACCTACAAGTGCGAGGTAGACCAGATTATTACCGGAATCGACCAGATTGGTACTCTTGACTACCAGAGAAGCAATTCTCCGGCATCCATTGACCCACGCCGGTCAAAAGTAAGATTTGTCTCCGAACAGATGAATCTCCACCTGGACGTACAGTTTGCAAAGCACTACTTCAGGGAAGGCGTGTGGGAGAATGAGCTGGAAGGAATTGCATCCGGAACTCCGGGCGCAAGCCAGTTCCTTAAATTCAGCGATGCGAACTTTGACCCGGTACATTTCTTCAACGCCCGCCGCCGGGAAATTAAACTGAGTGGGCGCAGGGAGCCGAATAAGCTGGCACTCGGATACGATGCATACATTGCACTGACTGAGCATCCGGATATCCTGGAGCGTGTGAAATACACCGGCTCCACAGCGAACCCGGCAGTAGTAACTAAGCAGGTATTGGCTCAGATTTTGCAGATTGAGGAGATTGCGGTCCTGGAAAGCACCTACAATATTGCGGAGCCTGGACAGCCGGACGATATGCAGTTTATCTGTGACAGCACAGGTGCGCTTCTTTGCTATGCAACACCGACACCGGCCATTGATGAACCGTCTGCCGGATATACTTTCACCTGGGATATGCTCGGTAATGGTAACTGGATGGCAACGGATCAGTTTGAAGGAGAAGGCGGAACCCATACAGAGTTTATCGAGGGTCTTATGTCTACAGATATGAGAAAGACTGCCGATGACCTGGCCTGCTACATGAAGAATTGTGTATAGGAGGAACCTTATGAGTGAATTTGTTTGCAAAAAGCCTATCACACTGTCAGGAAGAAGTTTCTCCTATGGGGAGGTTATTCCGGATGGATATGTTCTGCCGGGGAGAGCATTGACGCTGATTCACAGTAATTATATTGCGGAGGTAGAAAGCGGTGTGCTTCAGGCAGAAGAGGCAGTAACCCCTATTCGCCCATTTCAGAGCGAAACAGGGGAAACCCTCATTACAATACCGATTAGTACCGAAAACGGCATCCTGGAGGTAATCACGAGTTCTCAGACTGTAACCACAGTATTCTCTATCATGCAGAAAACAGTGGAGGAAGCTGAAAAGGATATCGCCGGACTGGAAGACGAAAATGCGCTGATTCTTCTGAATGCTGCCGATTCCCGAAAAGGAATCCAGAAAGCGGCGGAGGAACGTGCTACTC
Source organism: Faecalicatena contorta (assembly GCF_001404335.1). Lineage (GTDB taxonomy): Bacteria > Bacillota > Clostridia > Lachnospirales > Lachnospiraceae > Faecalicatena > Faecalicatena contortus_B. Next base: position 50,050 of record NZ_CYZU01000002.1, on the reverse strand, counting down.
AGTTGAATAAAGGACCGGAACCACCGGAAGACAATGCAGATAACGGGGAGGTTCAGGAAAAGGGTGGTGCCTGATGGAAAAGAGGTACACATACGAACCAGAAAAAATCAGGGAGTGCGGCAAAGACCGCATGAGGTTTGAACTGGGCGATACGATGGTTGAGGGCGGAGCGGAAACCTCCGCCCTTAGTGATGCAGAAATAAAAGCCGTGTTGGAGATGTTTCCTGGGAAGTGGAAGAGAGCAAAGCTGGCACTGCTGGAAAGCATTTGCCGGAGATTCGCATATGAGCCGGATACGAAAACAGGCCCGTTGTCTTTCTCATTTGCTGAACGTGCGAAAATATGGAAAGAGGACTACGAGAAGTTGAAGAAAGAAGTTCAGAACAGTTCCGCTACAATTCCTCAATACGGTGCCGGTCCTGATGGCAGGAAACGCCCGCCATATTTCTATGCTGGAATGATGGAAAACGGGGAGGCGAAATCGGAATGAGAACATTCATGTATCTGAGGCCGGGGAATCTGTATAAGGATTTCATTGTGGAGGAAAATATCGCTGGCGTGAATGCGTCAGGAAGACCAAAGACATCATATGTGGGAGACGGAACAAAGATGGTAAGAGGAGTACTTGCTGAAGCTGACAATAAGCAGAAGATGCGATGGGAACAGTTACAGCATCCTATTTCTCACACTATTGTCCAGAGCGGAAGACCCAATGCAAAAGCGGAGGATAAGCTGATTCTGGGAGAACGGATATTTCTTGTCCAGGGTGTCGATGAAGCCGGAAGCCTGGGAATCTGCACCATCTATTATGTGGAAGAAAGGATGGATGTGAAATGAGCAGTATAGGCCAAGCGGGAGCAGCACTGAGAATTGCGGTAGACCGGGTGGTAGAAAATGTCGGAAGACAGGCGGTATCCAGGGGAACCAGGGCTGTTAATGCCATCCGGAATGCAGAATTAGATGTGCTGAAAGGCTCCAGGAGTGGGCGTGTCTACAAGAAACCGTACAGCAGTGCAACTTATACGGCTTCAGCGCCCGGAGAGCCACCGGCAAGAAGAAGTGGAGCATTGAGGCTGAATTGGCATGGTGAGGTGCAAGGAGGAAGTGCGGGAAGCGGCGGTGTACAAATAACTGCTGTGCTTGAAAGCGAACAGCATTACGCTGGGTATCTGGAAAATGGTACGTCCAAAATGGCACCACGTCCATACAAAGACAAAATAACCGAAAAAGCCACGCCTGAAATCGTGGCAATCTACAACGAACCATACAGTTAGGAGGTGCGGAGATGGCGTTGATAGTAGATTCGATAACTAAAGTGTTTGATACCGCACAGATAAAAAAAGGCTATCTCATGTACGCAAAGCATCGTTCCTGGCCGGATGGACGGGGCGGGTTCGTAACAGCAGTCACAGATAAACAGATCACGGTGCAATATCACCCAGGGATTGCTAACGTGACGAATCATTTCTTCCTTCCGGCTGATGAAGTTGCCGCAGGGGAATGGGAAGTACGCTGGTCTGCTGACATGATTGAAGTCCATGAATATAGATCAGGAGGCGGTGTTGGAGATGACGTTGGAGGAGTTAGTTCATAGTTGGTTCACGAACCATGAGGGAGTAGCGGGAAGACTGGCAAGATATGACGGGAAACCGGCTATTTTCTACCAGACAGCACCGGCAGATAATCAGCGTGGTTGGACGTGCCAGTACCCACGGATTGTATATGCAATAGATATGCAGGCTAATCAGGAAAGAAAGAGCGCAGGAACTATGGAAATAAGCCTGCTATGCGATGAAGCGGGCATACCGCCGGAAGAAATTGAGCCTGCAATAAAGGAGTGCCTGAAGGACTTAATCATAAATCCGGATAACGGTTCACCGTATTGTTTTGCGTGGTCCAGAACAGACGGCTTTGAAATACCTTCCAGGGAAAGCGGCACGGATACAAGAATCATCGGAATGGAAATCAGGTTCGATATCTTAGAATACACATGCCAGGAAACAACGGACCCAGACCCCGTGGTTGCTTTGAATCAGTATATAAAGAGGATAATGCCAGAAGCCTTTGTTTTGGGGCAAGACAATATGGATTCCTTCAGAGTAGCAGATGCGAAAGCACCGGTTTTTTACTGCCGATTAGATACCGTGGAAAAGGGTAGAGAAACAAATACCGTGGCGTGGATGGACGGCAGAATTGCAGTCCACGTTCTGTGCTCTGCCGCAGACCTGAGATTGAAATGGGTAATGGCATTGGCTAACGGCCTGTCACTGGCCGGTGAGGTTGCAATGCTGGATAAATCGCCTATGAGAATTAAGCGATTGCAGGTAAATAATAAAGCTGACTATCTGAAGGACGGTCAGCTTATCGTAACAGTTCAATACGGTCTGCTCAGATACAAGAACAGACCGCACATGATTGTAGAAGTTGGAACGGACTTCAGATAGGAGGATTCCATGGAAAAGAAGACTGCCGACACAAAAGCGGCGGAAAAGAAAACGTCTACGGAATCTGTTTACGATGTGAATGAATTGGCAAAATACGCAGAAAAGGTATTCGGACCAGAGGTACGGAGCGAGTGCGTTGTTGCTGCCTTTAAGTTTGCAGGAAAGACAGAAGCTACAAGACCGGAGGCGAAAAAGATTGTAGAAAGTTTTATGAAGAAGGAGGTCAAGTGAAATGGCGGGAACGTACATGATTGGCGAGACAAAAGTAAGACCCGGAACATACTTCAATATCCAGAAAAAAGGAGATGGAGCGGCTGCCGGGGCAACGAACGGCATTACCGGCGTACTCTTCAAGTCGGACTGGGGGCCGCTGAACGAAGCGGTTGAAGTGAGTATTGATGACGGTTACGAGAAAACCTATGGCACCGATGGAACAACGGATGCTATTGGTCTGGCGTTTGAAGGCGGAGCAGTTACGGCTATATGCTGCCGTGTAGGGAACGGAGGAACCCAGGGGAATGTAAAACTGAAGCTGGAAGGTGGAAGCGTTGATGCGGTTTCCATTACCACGAAATATGTAGGCTCGAAGGCATTTACCGTATCCATCAAGGATAAATTATCTGACGATAGTATGCGGGAATGTATCATCTATGCCGGAACAAAGGAATTTGAAAAGGTCGCTTTTGCGAAAGGCGGTGATGAAGTCACTGCTCTGGTGGAAGCGTTCGCTGGTTCTACGAACTTCAAGGTTGCAAAAGTCGGCAGCGCAACAGGGGAACTGGCGGCAGTTACCCAGACTGCAATGACAGTCGGAACAGACCCGACAACAACGATTCAGGACTACAGCAACGGATTCAACGCCATTGAACCGTACTACATGAACACGGTTTGCGTTGATACGGACGATCAGGCTGTACATGGACTTCTGGATTCCTTCCTGGACCGCATCTTTAACATGGGCCAGTTGACAATCGGTGTAGTTGCCGAGAAGAAATCAGTTGCCCTGGAGGACAGGATGGCACATGCGGCAGCATTCAACAGCGAGAAGATTGTGTATGTTCTCAATTCTTCTGCCACAGGAACCACTTACGGGGAGATTGAAGGATACCAGACGGCGGCTAAAATTGCAGGCATGATTGCAGGCTGTCCTTCCAATACATCCCTTACTCATACAGTTCTGGATAAAGTAACTCAGTTGAATGACGTGCTTACACCTACCCAGATGACAAAAGCGGAACAGTCCGGTTGCCTGGTTCTCAGCCTGAACAAGAGCAAGCAGGTGTGGATAGACAGTGCTATCAATACGCTGATAACCCCTGATGATAACCAGGATGACGGCTGGAAGAAAATCCGAAGGACAAAAACCAGATATGAAATGATTACAAGAATGAACGACCAGGCGGATTCTCTTGTCGGAAAGGTAGACAATGATGCGAATGGTCGTTCTACTATTATCAGCCAGCTTCAGGGAATCGGTGACACGATGGTTGAAGAGGGGAAACTGGTATCCTGTACGGTAACAGAAAGCACAGTATACAAAGCTGATGGAGACAGTGCTTGGTTTGTGATTGACTGCGTGGATAAAGATTCCGCAGAACATCTCTACCTGACGTACTTCTTTAGATTCAGCACACAGGAATAAAGGAGGAATGAGTTATGCCTATTAACGCAAGGGCAGCCGGTGATTCCCGGCACGCAAGAACAGGTAAGGACGGAGCGTTTTACAACAAAGACGGCGTAATGTTGGCAAGCGTGGAGACATTCACATCAAACGTGACTTTCAACAATGCAAAGTACAATGTGCTCGGTGATCCGCAGGAGCATGAGACATCCGCTTCCTTTTCAGTCAGTCTCACGATGACGCAGGTTGTTGTAGAGGATGATGCTTTTATCATCGAACTGGTGGAAGCAATGGAAACGGGAATCATGCCGGTATGGGATTTCCAGGGAACTCTCAAAGGACTGAATGGCTCTGAGGAGAGAATGGTATACAGAGATTGCCTGCCGTCCGGACAGGTGGATTTACAGAATATCGCAGTTGGCGATGTTATCAAGAGGGCATGGAACTTCTTTGTAAACAGACCGCCGAAATTACAGAATTTGTTGTCAATCGGTTAATTCAGAAGGGCATCATATCGGAGATGGTGTGGTGCCCTCATATTTTCAGTTTAGGAGGAAATCAGAATGGATAAGAAAGAAATGGCAGTAGCACAGGCAGAAGAAAAAACACCGGTAGAGGAAAGAGAGTTTACAGAGGAGCAGAATAAGGCACAGACCAGAATGTTTGAAAATGACTTCATCAATGGACTGATTGCGGCGGCTGGATTCCGGACAGATGAAGTAAAGCATCTGGAAATCAGGCGTGGAGGCGTTCTGTATTTTGCATTCGATATCCGTGCTCTTGGCGAGGACGAATACAACAGATGTAAAACCAAGCACACAAAGTACGTGCGTAACAAGCAGCTTGGCATTAAACTTCCGGAAGATACGAATACGGTTAAGTACAGATGTGCCATTATCTATCAGGCTACTGTAGAAGAAGACCGTGCGAAACTCTGGGATAACAAGAAAATCTGGGATGCACTGAATGATAAAGGCTGCCAGATTATGAATGGGCTGGATGTTATCGAATACGCCCTGAAGAGTGGAGAAAAGGAAAGGGTAATCGAAGAGATTGATAAACTCAGCGGTTATGACAGCAGCGACAATCTGGAGGAAGTGGCAAAAAACTGATAAAGGCCGGAGGAAAGGCCACGCTACTCCATCACATATTCCAGAAAACAGGAATGACAATAGATGAATTTTACGAGAAGCCCCCTGGTGTGAGGGCTTTTTTGCTTGCGTCAATGCAAATAACGCTTGAATCCTACAAGGAAGGAGGGGAAGTAGATGGCTGAAACTGTGAGAATTGAAATACCGATTGAAGTTACGGATAATACAGACCCGGAACTGTCGAACATCGCCAATTCGTTTGAGCAGGTCGATAGTGCGGCGAGACAGGCGCAGAACTCTGTAAACAGAGCCAGCAGAACCGTATCACAATTCGATAGATCAGCGGAGAGGACACAAAAAAGTCTTTCAAGCTGGATGAAGCAGAAATACCAGTACCAGTTGTTGTTAGAAGCTAAAGACAAGGTTTCTCCCATTGTGGATAAGCTGAAATCCGGACTGAAGACTATCGGGAACAAGACCTGGAATATCACGATGAAAGCGGTAGATCTGGTTACATCTCCAGTCAGAGGAATTATCAATCTGCTAAAGAATCCCGTCTTCCAAGTAGGAGCGGTACTCGGAGTGAGCATAGGGCTAAAGGATACAATAGATACCTTTGCTAACTTCGAGGCCGCAATGAGCCAGGTGAAAGCTATAAGTGGCGCTACAGGGGAAGATTTTGACAAGCTGACTGAAAAGGCTAAGTACATGGGTGCTACCACAAAGTTTACGGCCACGGAAGCGGCAGAAGGATTTAACTACATGGCGATGGCTGGGTGGAAGACCCAGGATATGCTTGACGGTATTGAGGGAATTATGTCTTTGGCGGCGGCATCCGGGGAAAGTCTGGGAACCACCAGTGATATTGTTACAGATGCTTTGACAGCCTTTGGGCTGAAGGCTTCGGACTCCGGGCATTTTGCTGATGTTCTGGCGCAGGCATCCGCAAATGCCAATACCAATGTTGGTATGCTCGGAGAGAGTTTTAAATATATCGCTCCGGTAGCGGGGGCTATGGGATACAAAATCGAAGATATTTCCCTGGCACTTGGATTGATGGCAAATTCCAGCGTAAAGGGTACTATGGCCGGTACTGCATTAAAAACCGCACTTGCAAACATGGCAGCCCCTACAGACAAGATGGCGGCGGCGATGGATCAATACGGAATAAGTCTCACTGACGGAAAAGGAAACATGAAGTCCTTCAGGGGCGTGATGGATAATCTGAGAACCAGCTTGGGAGGATTGTCAGAAGCAGAACAGACCGCAGCGGCATCCACTATTTTCGGTAAAGAAGCGATGGCGGGTATGCTTTCCATCATCAACGCATCGGAAGAGGACTACAACAAATTAGCTGATGCAGTGAACAATGCAGACGGGGCATCCCAAAAGATGGCAGACACCATGCTTGATAACTTGCAGGGTGCTTTTACATTATTACAGAGTGCTGCTGATGGCGTTAAACTGTCACTGGGAGAACGTCTCAAACCGTACCTGATGGATTTGGCTACCTGGTTGACGGAGCAAATGCCTAATATTGAGGCTGGACTTATGCACTTAATGGACTATGTGGACGAAAAGGTTGATTCCTTCAAAAAGAAAATTGCAGAATTTACAGCTACAGATGAATGGAAAAATGCAGACTTCATGGGTAAGGTTAAAATTGCCTGGGATGAAATCATAGCACAGCCATTCGGAGAGTGGTGGGATAACAAAGGCCATTCATTCTTTGTCGGAAAAGCCGGCTCTATAGGTAGAGGGATAGGAACTGCAATCTCCACTGGCCTTCTGGCATTGCTTGGAGTGGATGTATCCGGTGCGATAGATGAAGGGGCCAGTGTTGGCTCCGCTTTTGCGAAAGGACTGATTGACGGTTTTGACGTTGGAGCATTGAAAGATAAAATATGGTCTGCTATCCAGGGAATATTCTCCAATGCAGGAAAAATTCTTCCAGGAGGAGAAGAAGCAGATTTGTCATCGTGGATATCAGCGGCGATGATTGCTAAAGTTGGACTTCCACTGTTGAGTATGGGAACAAAAGGTATTAGCCTTGGAAGAAGTATTTTTGGGAGCCAGACAGTTTCCACAGATGGAGGAGGAACCACGGTGGTTCCTGGAATCGGAAGAAGAATGATAGGAAGTGCCGGAGCCGGAACGGGTATTCTCGGTTTTGGTGCAAACACGGCAATTAGTTTGGGCGCAGGAAACCTGGCTGGCGGAGCATCACTTTCCGCCGGAGCGTTATCTGCTCTCGGTCTTGGTGCTGTAGCTGGCGGAGCGGTCGGAGGTGCCACGTTAATAAGCGGAGGTGCTGACCTGTACAAAGGATTTACTTCCAAAGACAAGGAAGAAGCGGCGGCGTATAAAGAATCTGGAGCGTGGAAAGTCGGAGGCGTTGCGGCTGGTGCGGCGGCAGGCGCAGCTATTGGAAGCGTTGTACCTGTTCTCGGAACGGCAGTAGGCGCTTTGATAGGTGCAGGTGTTGGAGGTATAGCAGGATGGATCAAGGGTGACAGCGCAAAGAAAGAGTATGAGGAAAACCTGAAAGCGGCACAGGAGGAAGCTGAAGCATTGGCACTGGCTGAAGAACAGGCAAAGTACGAATCACAGGATTTGAAGGATGCTCTGGCTGATAGCAGTATGACGGCGGAAGAGTTCGGTCAGAAATTCCAGAAAGCCGTAGGTGAAAACCTGAAGAACCATTTCGGAGATGTTAAGCTGTCAATGCAGGAGATTCAGGATATTGCCAGAAAGATGACCTTCGGTGAAAACATTGAAGGTGTTACCAAATTCTCTGACGCTTCGGAATCAGCAAAGCAGGCATACAGCAACATGGAAACTGCTATATCCAATATGGATAAGTTGAACTGGAAGGCAAGCCTGGGAATGAAGTTTGACGATACGGAGATACAGGAGTATGTGACCGGGATAGATGCACTAATCCAGAGCGCAACGGATTATGTAGAGAGTAAACACTATGAAGCAAAGACGGCAATAGACCTTTTAGTGGAACCAAACACAGACATTGATATGACAACGGGAATGAACGCTGCATATGCCAGACTGCAAGAGCAGATAAATTCACTCGGAAACGAGCTGACGGCAAAGGTCAATGTAGCCCTGGAAGATGGTGTTATCACGCTGGACGAACAGGCTGAGATTACAAACCTTCAGAACCAGATAGCAGAAATTACTCAGAAAGTATCGGATATCCAGACCGAAGCGGAGTTCAAGGCACTGAAGATTAAGTACAGCGGAGCAAATCTGGATGCTGATTCCTTTGCGGAATTGCAGGCGGAATTGCAGGAGCAGGTGGAGAGTGCTACACAGTCATATGATGAAGCACTGAAAGTTGGAATTGCAAGCCTGGAATTGCAGTTAAGTGAGGGTGCTATAGACCAAAGCCAATATGATGAACAGCTTCAAGCCCTTGCGGACGGATACGAAGCAAAAATATCTGATATGCAGGTCACGGTAGAAAACTTCCAGTTGGAATCTATTGCTGAAGCATATGCAACAGAACTGGATGGAATCCTTCCGGATATTGAGGGAACAACAGCAGAGAAACTTAAAACAGCACTGCATAATGCTATGGCAAGCGGTGTGGACGTAACAACATGGGATACGGCAACGGCTTCACAGTGGTTAGGATTGGATAGTCTTAGCATGGAGGCGCAGACGGCAATTACAGAAATGATGAGCGGAGTTGCAGAAACCATTCCGAAGAGTATGCAGGAGCAGATAACATCTGCCTTCAGCAGTATAGATATGAGCGGAGCATATTCCGGTATTGATTTTGTAGGGCCGTTTTCCAATGAGTTTTATGAACAGATGGCAGCAGTAGAATTAACCGGCGCAACAGACCCGCTTATGTCATCTATTCAGACCGGATTGCTTACTGGTTTGACTGCCCTGGACTATTCTGGCATCGGCACTGGTGTTGGAAGCGGAGTTGGAGGAGCAATCCAGAATACGGATATGGGGCCAATCAACTCAGCTATCGGAACTTTAAAGGGGAATACCGGAACTGCAATAGATTCCGCTTTTGCCCCTGGTTTTAATACAACCACGCCGGTTACTATCACGGCGAATTATAAGTTGGCGAATCCATCGGCAACAATCAGCTTCTCCGGAGGAGGTTCCGGAACAGCAACGGTAAATGCCAGCATAGCATCAAACGCAAACGGCGATATTGTAGACGGCCCGATTCTTTCATGGGTAGGAGAGGACGGTCCGGAAGCGATTATCCCTCTAGGAAGCAAGAGGAGAAACAGAGGACTTAGCCTGTGGGAAAAAGCCGGGGAGCTGCTTGGCGTAAAGAAGTATGCTGAAGGAGGTGTGGTTGGAAATCCAAGATATAGCCCAAATCCGCTCCAAAACAATGAGGACTTAAACTATATCAACGAAACACTTTCAAAGGCACCACGGGGCAATAATGAGTTATCAGAGGGTGATATTGAAGACATACCTCAGAACGAACCGGTTTCCGTATTAGCCAGGGAAGATAAGGAAGAAAGAAGCACTGAAGTTAATGTAACAGTGCAAGTCAACCCGACATTCCAGGTAAACGAAAGCAGCGGGAAGGAAGAGGATATTATCAGGATCATTAAAGCCAACATGAAAGAGTTGGCAGATGAAATAGGTGGAGAATTGGCAGAGAGACTAGAGATGGTGTTCTCAAATATGCCGGTAAGGGAGGCGTAAGGCATGGATATATATTTGAGCGAAGTTGCGAATAAAAGTTCTGACTTTACGTTTCCGGCTCTGCCGGAGAAAATTAAGACGAAGTTCGGAACCAGATATCAGACCTATGAAATTATTGGGAAGGGAACTGTAAAAATACCGAAAGGTCTGGAAGCTGATACGATTTCCTGGGATGGAATCTTTTACGGAAAATCCAAAAGAAGAGAAGTCATGATTCGTGAGTGGACAGCACCATCGCAGTGCATAAACACATTGCGGAGATGGATGAAAAACGGAACGGTACTCCGGCTTCTGGTGACAGGCACAACCATAAACTATGATGTTACGATCAGTGAATTTGAACCGGATGAAGTCGGAGCCTATGGGAACATAGAGTATTCAATCTCCTTTGTTATCAACAAAGAACTGAAGGTATACACCACATCAGAATTGAAGATTGCTGCCTTTGTAAAGAAAACGGTTCCCAGACCGACACCGGCACCTTCATCGAGCCGGTCCTATACAGTTGTAAGCGGAGATAACCTGTGGGCGATTGCCAGAAAGTTTTATGGAGGAAGTGGCTCTGACTGGAAAAAGATTTACGATGCTAACCAGACAGTCATAGAATCTACGGCAAGAAAATACGGGAAAGCGAACAGTAATAATGGATGGTGGATATATCCGGGAACCGTATTCACTATTCCGTAGGAGGTGCAAGATGATTGATGTATCAAAAATTAAGTACCGCCTTACGATTATGACCGAAAATAAAAAGCAATATAACATCAAAGATTTTGTAGAAAACCTGGGGTGGGAGGAGAATGACGGTGAATTAGCTGTCAGAATTTCCTTCACAGCCAAGAATGAAAAAACAAGTGCCGGCCTCATATCATCTCTGGCAAAACCGGGATGTTTGGTCGGTATTTTCGCTGAACACGGCTCTACCAATGAGGAAGTTGCAAGAGGATATATCACTGAATGGAAACCAACAGTATCCGGAAGCAAGGATAAGTTCGATGTTGTGTGCTATGACGAACTGTATAATTTGCAGGAAAGCCAAGACTACATTTACTATTCTTCCGGAATCGGAACGAAGTCAGCGATTACCAAGATATTTGATGACTGGCAAATTCCTATGGAGAAGTACCAGGGGCCAGATGTAACACATGGAAAGTTAGCATACAAGACGGAAATGCTCTCAGAGGTGTTGCTGAATATCTTGGATGATGCGAAGAAAAAGGGCGGCGGGGAAGCTATGATCCGTGCGGCAAAAGGAAAAGTAAGCGTCCTGGAATGGGGAAGTAACAAGACGGTCTACCATTTTGAGGCAGACAATACAAAGATGGCATCCCACAAAATGAGTACCAGTGGAATGATAACCAGGGTTAAGGTAATCGGGCAAGAAGATGACGATGGGCGTTCCAGCGTGGAAGCACTTGTGAACGGGCTTACAAAGTATGGAATCCGCCAAAAGATATACGTCCGTGGCAAAGATGACAGCGTAAGTGATGCTCAATCGGCAGCACAAGACATCATTGACGAAAAAGGTCAGGTGAAAGAAGAAATTACGGTCCAGGCTCCGGACATTCCTTTTATCCGGAAAGGAGATTTGGTCCACGTTACGGTAGGAACCCTGAAAGACTATTATTTTGTGAAAGGGATTCGCCATGATGCAGATACCGGATCAATGACGATGGACCTGAAAAAAGCGGTTACACAGACAGTTAAGAATAACCAGACCACTAAAAAATCATACAACGTGGGAGACGTTGTGAATTTCAAGGGCGGTACACATTATGTATCAAGCTATCCTGGTTCCCAGGGATACAACGCACGGGCAGGAAAAGCCAAGATAACAATTAAAAACGGTTCCGGAAAAGCGCACCCGTGGCATCTCATTCACACGGACAGCGGAAGTAATGTATACGGTTGGGTTGATGACGGAACATTTGAATAGAAAGAAGGTGGAACACATGCCGTATCAAGGAAACCCAGGCACAAGCAAGCTGGGGAAAATCCTGTCTGATAGAATGGCAAAGCAGAATGCTTCTCCGCTTATCCTGGATTTTGGAAGCATTGAAGCAGATTACAGCCTGAAGACGAATACGTTTCCGGTTCCTATCCCACGTTCTGACTACACTGTTTGCAGGCATGTGGGAGGTCTTGTTTTAGGAACCACCGGGGGAGAGCATGGAGGCCATAACTCAGGAAATGGCGCACATAGCCACGGTGTACCAGTTCCGGCAATTAAGCCAGGAGACAGAGTTTTAGTTGCCTGGATTCAGAACGATGCTACAGTCATTGATGTGATTGTTCCTGCAAGTTCGATATAGGGAGGTGCAGCATGAGTGAAAACGCCTTGTTTCCGGTAGTTGAAGTTCCGGAATTGATAGAAGAGTCAGAGCGGTACGATGAAAAGTATAAACCGAGTGTAGCTTGGGATTTGGAAAAAGGAGATTTTGTCAGAACTGGTGCAAATCAGTTGGTGGCATGTGACGGAAGAGAAGCATACCGGGTGTGGTGCGTAAAGAATGCATTGACAGAACGCTACACCTGCATGGCTTATCCGGATTCCATAGGCACTGAAATGGAATCCGCATTAAAAGAGAAAAGCAATGGTGCAGTGGAATCCGCAGTGGAAAGAACCATAACGGAAGCACTGCTCGTCAATCCTCGTACAGAATATGTGCGGGGATTTTCCTTTACCTGGAACGGCGATGAACTGCATTGCAGTTTCAAGGTAAAGGGTATTGATTGGGAAGAGTTCCCTTTGGCAGTAACCATAGGAAAAAGTGAAAAATCGAGCAGGAGGTGAGTTAGATGGCATTTGAGATACCAGATTTTGTTCCGCCAGAATTTGTCTCGGACAGCAATCCGGAAGATATCCAGGAAAGGATGATGACCAGTCTCCCGGCAGATATTGATGATATGCCCGGCGGATTTCCATACGACTTCACAATGCCAACGGCTCTGGAAAAGTCCGAATTGATACAGTTTCATCTCGTCAGGACGATTATGCTCATGTTCCCTATGTGGTCGTGGGGGGAGTGGCTGGACCTTCACGGGAAACAGAAGGGAGTTGTCAGGAAAGAAGCAAATCCGGCAAGTGGATATGTGACAATCGAAGGAATACCGCAAACCAGGATTGCTGCTGGTTTTATTGTTTGTACGCCAGCAACCGATGTTGGTTCATCTATTGAGTACAGGCTGGATGATGAGGTGACAATACCGGCAGAAGGCAAGGTTACGGTTTCTGTGACAGCGTTGTATGGCGGAATCGGCTCCAACACAAAAGCCGGAACGGTAAATCTCATGTCAAAACCGATAGAGGGAATCACCAAACTGTACAACGAAGACGATATTACCGGAGGTACGAATGAAGAGGAAGACAAAGCCCTTCTCGAACGAATCATGGAAAAGTATGAATCCGAGGGGGCCTCCTTTATCGGAAATGATGCAGATTATAAAAGATGGTCCAAAGAAGTGACCGGAATCGGGGATTGTATCGTGGTTCCCACCTGGAACGGGCCGGGTACGGTAAAACTGGTTCTGGTGGATTCCAATGGCAGGCCAGCAAATGATAAGCTGGTGCAGGCAGTGTACGATCACATCATATCTCCGAATGACCGGGAAAAGCGGCTGATGCCTACTGGAAGTGCTAATTTGACGGTTGTGGCGGCTGATACAAAGCTGATTAGTTATTCCTGCACGAAGCTGTCTTATGACAGCAGCACCAATATGGAGCAGATAATCGAGGATTTCAAAACAGCCGTGATGAAATATTACACGGAAGCGAAAGCAGGGAACATTGTCAGGTACAATAAAATCCATGCGATTCTTACGAATCTGCCAGGGGTTCTTGACTTCGAGGATTTGAAGCTGAATGGGGAGGAAAAGAATCTCTCTCTCGACCAGGATGAATACCCCGGAACCAATGAAGTGCTGTTCGAGTAGAGAGGGGGATTGTTATGAATTTGGAGAATTTCCCTTCAAGCGAGACTGGAAAGAGGATGCTCGAAACAGTTTCAAATGGCTTCTATGATAATTCCTATGTGGGGAAGTGGCTATTTCAGGTCATGGGCCTGGAGATGGGAGAAGCCAGGGAGAAAATCGAAGAACTTCCGTACCAGGCGTTTCCGGAGACGGCAACCTGGGGGCTGAGATACCATGAACAGAAATACGGACTTCCGGTAAGGGAAGAACTCGGTTACGAAGAGCGCAGGCGGTTCATTTACCAGAAGCGTGATGAACGCTCCCCCATGAATCCTTACCGGATGGAAGTTATCATGGAAAATATCACCGGCAGAAAAGCCCATGTAGATGATGAATCCGGACCGGTGAATACCTTTACAATTAAGCTGGAATCCGGGAACAATGCTGTTGATGTAACGGCGGCGATTAAGAAGATAAAGACAATCAAGCAGTCTCATGTGGCGTTCACACTCCGCTTTACGGCTGTGGCGCACATTGAACTCTGTGGAAATGTAGAACGATATGAGAGCCGATATCCAATCTGCGGTACGGTTCCTGGCGTAAGCACTGGGCTACGGCTCATGGATGCAGGTGTTGAGTTATCACCGGAAACATACCCGTATAAGAGGATAACGACCATGGCCGGGAACTCCGGGGAAGCCGGACAGTATCCGAAAACAAGCACCGGTCTGAAAGTTGCGGAGGGAGCGGTTGAGGCTGAAATATATGCTGCCGGATACCAGGTAAATTATCCAGAAGCGAGCGAAAACATGGCAGCGGGATTGCATCCGAAAACAAGATTCCAGGCGGTATACGCCATGAATGAAACGGAGGTTGCAGCTAAGTTATCCGGATTCAAATATCAGAATGAGGTTGCTGGAACCAAACCGCAGGTCAGTACCGGACTGATTCAGAAAAAGGCTGTTACGGATATTGAAGCAAGCGGTAAAGGAACCGAAGTTGAATATTCTCTTGCTGGAGAGAAGGAAGCCGGTACGGTTCCGAAAGTATCAACCGGCGCAAAAGAATCAGGAGATTCAGTGATTCCAGAGGTGAAAACAGAGAGTTACCAGATTAGGTATCCTCTTTGCGGAAACGCCTTTGAGATATAGACAAGGAGGTATGCACATGAAGTTACTTACAAGCAAGGCAATCCAGGGCTACCGTGATTACACGAAGCGGACGGTTGCCTATGCTAAGTACAAAATTGGCTCGACTTACCACAAGGCGAAAATTGAATCAGTGGAAGTGACAGCGGATGGAATTGTGGAAGTTACGTTTAAAATCGAAACGGCTACCACCGGGGCGGCTACCGTCACGGAAATCCAACTGTATGACACGAACAATGATTTGTGGCTCTCTAAGCAGGAATCCCTAAAGATGGATTCCGTGGCAGAGGGCTTTTATTATGTCTGCCAGTTGGTAATCAGTGAGAAGGAGGTATAGGAATAATGCGGGAACTTGTGAATTGGAAAGACCATGTTGTGGAATATCCGGGGCGATTCCAGGAAGAGGACGTAGGCAACGGCCTGGTTCAGCACACCGCTTCTCCCGGAAGGGTATTACAACAAGGAACACCGCAGAACGCCACGAATTTCAACGCAATGGATTTGGCAGCACTGGAAGCGATGCTTATGGCTTCCGAGAATGCCAGAAATCTTCTCCAGGTAGCCAAGGACATTGAAGGCCTTACCGGAGATAAGATTCAGGTCACGCTCACAAACACGCAGCCTTATCCACACAACAACTCCAAAAAGACGGTTCAGCTCACAAAATCTAAGAACAACATGGATTATACCGTGGAGTGCGAGGTTGTCAGCATAACTGGCGGGGCGGTTGGCGAGTTTGAGTTCAGTGACAAGCTACTGAACGGTTTTAAGGTTGCTTATACCGGTTCGGCAAGCGAAGTGGTTGTGAATTGCTATGTGAGAGGAGGAATTTGAGCATGGCAAATGTGATTATCCCAAATGAAGAGCGAAGAGCAGAGGCGGAGCATGTGATGAAGTCCTATGGTGTGGACAGCAATGACCCGGCTATACGTGAAGCGGCGGAAATCGCTGCTGCAAGAACCAACGAAGCAGTCAGAATGGCTGAGAATAGAAGGAGGTATTACTGATGAAAGTGACACATCTGCCGGAGGACGGCAAGAATTTCATTCCCTATGAGGTCATGGGGAAGAACATTGACTTTAATGACGGCGATCTGATGTTCAACGCGTCCAAAAAGGAACGTGATTATGAAGTTGTCATCGACATCTGCCTGGATTACACGGGCGGTCTGGTGATGGGAGCTTCCGAAGGTGAGCGATATGTAGCTCAGCTGGTTATCCCGGCCAGAGAGTACACGGAGACCACTACGGAGAATCCGAACTATGACCCGGATTCAGAGTTTGGCACAGAATCCCCGACTATCACAACGAGGGAGCCGGTGCCTTTCAGTATGGACGAGTGCGAACTGAGATTATGGGAAGTGGAGGTTTAAGAGATGCCGAATTTTGATGATTTTAAATTAGCGATTGAAGCGATGTCGGGCGGTAAGAATACCGTCCTTTTTGATGATATGGAGATGCCTTCCGTTATGGTTCCGTTTCCCAAAATGATGATTTCGGAGATTATGACCGGAGGAAGTCAGAATGTTCACCCGGCTTTCAAGGTGAATGGCGTGGACAAGGACAAGATTTATGTCTCCAAATTCCAGAACATTGTGCTGAACGATAGGGCATACTCACTGCCAATGCGTGACCCGAAGGTTTATGTGACTTTCGACCAGGCGTTGACGTTCTGCCGGAACAAAGGGAATGGCTGGAGTTTGAATCCGTATTCTCTGTGGTCCGCAATCGCTCTGTGGTGCCGTAAGAACGGAACCATGCCAAGAGGAAATAACTACTGGGGCAAAGACTACTCTTATCAGCATGAAAAAGGCATTCCTACCGCATATGAAGGTGCAAGCCATGAATCGCATCCGAATGAACCGACAAGGGTAGCAACCGGCTCCGGACCTGCCACCTGGTATCATAACTGGATGCCGGATGGAATTGCTGACCTGAACGGTAATGTTTGGGAGTGGTGTGCTGGAATGAGGCTGAAGGATGGAGAAATCCAGATTATCCCGTATGCCAATAGCTTACTGGCAGAAACGAATATGTCTGCCACATCTACTGAGTGGAAAGCTATCAAGGCGGATGGTTCCCTGGTTGAACCTGGAACTGCCGGAACTTTGAAGTGGGATTGGGTATCCAGCAAGATTCAGCTTACCAGTGGGAATGTAACCTATACCACAGACCAGGGAAATGGTATTCAGTACAAGGATATGACACTGGCCTCCGGGCTGACTGCTCCTGAACTGGCAAAAGCCTTGCTTTTGTATCCGGACGAACCGGGCGGGGATTACGGCAGCGATTACCACTGGATGAATACTAGGGGAGAGCGTTTGCCGATTTGCGGCGGCGGGTGGTACGACACTTCCGGCGCGGGCGTGTTCAACGTGTACCTGAACTACTCGCGGTCGAGCTCCAACGGCAGCATTGGCTTCCGCTCCGCTTTTGTAGAACTGTAAACTGCGGCACTGACTGCTCTGCGGTAGCAGAGCATATGCCACGAAAGGAGAAACTATGGTACAGCGTGAGGAGAATCCTACCGTCAGCGAAAAGCAGAAATATGAAAATCTCTCCATCCGCATGAAAATCATGGATATGATGGAATATTCCATGCCGCTCATAGAAAGATGGTCCGTGGCACACCAGAAGTTGCTCGGAGATAGGATAGCAGCCTGTATGGAGGATATGCTGGAGCTGGCAAATGAATTGGAGTGGGCGTATTCAAAGAAAACGCCATGCAAGAATCTGGATATGAAAAACAAGGCTTTGCAGGATTTTATAACGCTTGCGTATAAGCTTAAATATCTGAAAGGTTCATCTTCTCATGCGGAATGGACCAGACGCTCCAAAGAAATCGGAAGCATGATAGGCGGATATCAACAATGGATATACGAAGATTCTCCAGTTCCAAAGAAAACCGGCGGGAAACTTCCGGCACAGAATAAAGGGAACCGGCTCCGGTAATCGGGGCCGGATCTTTTTGGGAACAGACTATTGCGTTTGCCGATTTGCGGCGGCAGGTGGAACAACACTTCCAGCACGGGCGTGTTCAACGTGAACCTGAACAACTCACGGTCGAACTCCAACAGCAACATTGGCTTCCGCTCCGCTTTACTCTCATATGCCAGAGGCGCAAAGTTTAAGGACTTTCCGACAGTGCGAGAGGATAAAGGAGCCTGTTTCCACTCCGGGCTGAAAGGCAGGAGAAAAAACGGCACTGTCCGGGAGCTGGCGGTGCTGTTCTGGCGGAGACAGACAAAACCAGAACGCCTATGGACGCTGCGAGTAAAGAAATTGAAAGCTGCTACACATAGTTATTCATAAGGAAACATATTCCATGAAAATCAAAAATGTCTTTGACAAAATCTTTTCGCTGGATAATCTCTATGCAGCGTTGGAAGATGCTGTTCAGGGAAGAAGATATAAAAGAGAAGCACTGGTATATACTTTGGATTCCTGGGCGTTGCTTCAGGAGTTGAGAGAAGAGGTTCTGAGCGGAACTTATCATATAGACCGGTATTACATCTTTTATATCTACGAACCCAAGAAAAGAATGATTATGTCAATCTCATTCAAACACAGAATCGTCCAGTGGGCGATTTACCGCATTATCAATCCTATGCTAGTAAGCGGCTATATTGAAGATTCTTATGGCTGCATTCCAGGCAGAGGAAGCTTGAGTGCCATGCAGCGGCTCAGGTACTGGATTGAACAGGCATCCAGAAAAGATGAACAGTGGTTTTACCTGAAGCTGGACATCAGCAAATACTTCTATCGGGTATCACATCGGATACTGAAGAAAATACTGGCGAAGAAAATAAAGGATGCAAGACTGCTGGAGGTCTTGTATTCCGTAATCGACTGTAAGCATACTCCGTTTGGCTTGCCGCTGGGTGCGTCTCCGGGAGATGTGCCGCTGGAGGACCGGCTTTATGATGTCGGTATGCCGATTGGTAATCTACTCTCACAGGTATTTGCCAATGTGTACCTGGATGTGCTGGATCAGTTCTGTAAAAGAGTGCTGAAAATCCATTTCTATATCCGGTATATGGATGATGTGATTGTTCTTTGCAACGATAAGATACAGCTCCGGGAATGGAAAGATCAGATTGAGGTATTTCTGATGAATGAACTGGAATTGCACCTTAATAGCAAAACCTGTATCCGCCCAATCAGCCAGGGAATTGAATTTGTCGGCTACCGTATCTGG
Organism: Faecalicatena contorta; assembly: GCF_001404335.1. Classification (GTDB taxonomy): domain Bacteria; phylum Bacillota; class Clostridia; order Lachnospirales; family Lachnospiraceae; genus Faecalicatena; species Faecalicatena contortus_B. Next base: position 30,933 of record NZ_CYZU01000002.1, on the reverse strand, counting down.
CCGGATAGGGTGATTGTGCGGAAGAGCACCAGTCTTCGGATTAAGAGGGCATTGAGAGGACTTGCAGTAAAATATTCAAAATATGAAGTAACCATGCAGGATGTTACGTCTGCACTCCGGAGTTATCTCGGTATGTTGGAGCGTTGCGACAGCGAAGCCCTGGTGAAGAAGATTCTGGACAACCTGGTACTGACACATGAACAAAAGGAATCGGAGGAGAGATATGAGCAATCAGGAAATTATGGAATTGCAGAACACGCTTATAGAGAACCAGAGATATGTCATTTCTGAGCTAATGAAGCGGTACTGCTTAGAACCAACCTTCGAGATTGATGAACGGCTCCAGGCTGTTATTCGTCAGAATAACGAGCTTATGAGTATATTGGAAAAACCGTAGGGAGGAGGTGACAAGTATGCCGGGAGATTTTATCGTAGCCATTGTTGTTGCGGCAGGAATACCGTCTGCAATTACTGGATTCTGCTTCTGGTGCGTTCAGCAGAAAATAGCTAAGCGTGACAAAGAGCAGGAAGAAATGGAAAAAGCGAAAGAAGAGAATGAATTGCTTCTTATTAAGCTGGCAGGAGCTTCGCTGTCATTGGGGGAAGCAACAGCGGCGGCAGTCCAAAGGATTCCTGATGCGCATTGCAATGGTGATATGCACGCCGCATTGGAATATGCAAGGCACATAAAGCATGAGCATAAAGATATGCTCTACGAAACCGCAGTCAAGAATTTGATTTAGCGGGCATTTTAGACCGTATTTGATGTTACCCAAACATTTCCCCACATAACGGTTTAAAACGCAACCACGGAACGATCAGAAGCTCACAGAGCCATATAAAACGAAATTATACAGGAGGTAAGTATCTATGAAGAACATTAACTGGGCGAGAAAGCTCACGAGCAGAAAGTTTTGGGCGGCAGTAGTCGGATTTGTTACCCCGATGATGGTAGCCGCAGGAGCAACTGACGGAACGATTACCCAGGTGACCGCAATCATCATGGGCGGCGCCACACTGATTGCCTATATCATCGGCGAGGGAATGGCAGATTCAGCCAATGCTGGCGTTGATGCGGCAGTCGGGATTGAAGTGGTAGAAGATGACTAAGAAGCAGAGTGATCAGAGGGCCTGGGAAACCGGGCCTTTTTCTATACGAACAGGAAATCGGTGAGGTAGATAATGAGAAAAGAAAATGTAGAAGTAATGGCAAACATTCTTTATGCCGTGGAAACTGGCGGTCAGGTGTATGGCGGCAGATGCTACGATGATTTCACTCCGGCCTACAAGAACAGCAGCGCAGAACACGCAATCACGATAGGAGCCGGAGCCTGGTATGCGACAGAAGCAAAGCGGCTCCTGAAGATGATTCGTGATAAATATCCGGACACATTCAAGAAGCTGGACACAGCGGGAATTTCGCAGGATTTGGATTCGGCGGACTGGAGCAGGTACCAGCTGGACAAGACTTCTGCAAAGGCAAAGTGCATCCAGAAGATTATCTCTTCTGTTGATGGAATCAAGTGCCAGGATGCCCTGATGTATTCACAGATTGAGGAATACACGGAGAGTATCACGAAGAGCTTCGGAGAAATGCCTGACGGAGCCATGATGGAGTGTATCAATATCCGGCATCAGGGTGGCATGGGTGCACTGAAGAGGATTCTGGCAAAAACCAGTCAGCCTTACACAGCGGACAGCATATACGCTGCACTCTGCACAGACCCGGCAGATAAGAGCAATAACAATCAGGTCGGGGATTATGTAACCAGGCAGAAAAAAGTCTATGAGATGATTCAGAAATATTGCAAGGAGGAAGAAGCGATGGGAAGAACAGCGCAGGATGTTTTGGACGTTATGCGGAGCTGGCTTGGATTCAGCGAAGCAAACGGCAAGTTCAAGCAGATTATTGACATTTACAACAGCGTGAAGCCGTTGCCGAGAGGCTATGTTGTGAAATACACGGATGAATGGTGCGACACTACCGTATCAGCGGCAGGAATCAAAGCGGAATGCTCTGATTTGATTAACCGGGAGTGCGGTTGCGAAGAGCACGTAAAACTCTTCCAGGCGATGGGGATTTGGATAGAAGATGGCACAATCACACCGAAGGCGGGAGATGTGATTCTCTACAACTGGGATCAGTCCTATCAGCCGAATGATGGCTATTCGGACCATATCGGTTATGTGGAATCCGTTTCCAACGGGCAGATTACCTGCATCGAAGGCAACAAAGGTGAAGCTGTCGCAAGGCGTGTGCTGTCGGTTGGAAATGGCTATATTAGAGGCTACGCACGTCCGAAGTATTCCTCTGGTGGAAGCAGCCAGCCGGTTCAGCCTAGTGCGCCGTCCACCAGCACCGGTACAACACTGAGCAAAGAGGTTGCGTGGTACGGCGTGGTGAATACCGGTTTTCTAAATGTTCGTACCTGGGCCGGAACAGAAAATACACGGCTCAAATCTTATCCGTCTATTAAGCAGGGCACAAAAGTGGGCGTGTGCGCTGTGATACAGGATAAAGATGGTGATCCGTGGTATTATTTGAAAATCACCGGAGAGCAGGGCGAGAAGTATGGGTTTGTTGCCGCCGCCTATATCACGAAACAGGCCACCAGCACGCCAAACAGCAATACTACCGTTGAGGATGATGGAAAGATTTCCAAAACACCTCAGTGGGTAGGAAAAGTAACAGCAGATGTGCTGAACGTCCGCACCTGGGCTGGAGTAAACAATCCGAAGATTAAGTCCTGGCCTCAGTTGGGGTATGGAAATCTGGTGGATGTGTGCGATGTGGTAAATGCGGCTGATGGCTCACGCTGGTACTACATCCGCATTGATGGGCGGATTTACGGATTCGTTCATTCTGCTTACATCACGAAAGCGTGATGAAACAACCTCTTTTGGTACAAGGAATGATATGTCACACCCTCTGTCGAATTGTCGGCAGAGGGATTTTTTTATTTGTCGAAAAAATGGTGGAAAGCAACGAAACGCTGTGATATGATAATTTTGCTGCCGTACCTCCAGCAGAAGGGGGGTGATTCTGCATGAACGATATTATTCCAGCGTTTATTATCTCTGTCGCAGCAAGTGTGGTTGGCTACTACATATGCAAGTGGCTGGATCGAGATGAATAGGCAGCAACAGCCTAAACGGAATAGCTCACCGTAAAGAGCAAGAAAAACCCCAGAGCGGCAACTCCGGGGTTTTTCGTTTTGTTCTACATGAACTCTTCCAGCATTTATTTGGCTAAGATTATAATATGCCAGTTCTCAGAAAAAGTCAACAGTTTCTTTTCGTCCATAGGACAATCCTACGGACAGTCCATAGGAAAATCCAATGTAACCAGTACCAGTACCATCACCAGTACCAGTATCATAAAAAATAAAAGAATATACGCAAAACCGCCGTCTGCGGCTTTGCTACTGAATATTCACCTAAATGTACAATTTGCACAAAATCTGAACGAAATTTTTGATGTATCAAGTCACAGTCGATTCTACAGAAATTTTCAATATCTCCTTCGGCAAAAGACAAAAATGAATCCAGAGGCATTTCAGAGGTTTTCAGACCATATCAAAATCAGAGTTTCTTCTATACATAAAGCATATCGTTTATTTCAAAAATATTTCCGGAAAAATAAATTAAATGATTGACACTTACCGATTGGTAAGTTAAAATGATGACAAGATAAAAGTTACCAAACGGTAAGTATGGAGGTCAAAATTATGAAGTATAGAAAAGAAGATGACAACAGATACAGAGTAAGATTTATGAGAAGCACAGAGGAACTTATGGATGCTTTGACGGTAAAAGAGTTCATCTCTTACTTAGAGGAAAACGCAGAGTTGGAAGATGATGCAGATTGTGAGTACATTGATGGAGAAGTTGTTAAGTGCAAGGCTTATGATCTGAAAGAGGCGGACAGCAATCTTCATAAAGAGTTTTTGGTAACAGAAAATGGCAGATTATTTTATTGGTTATCTTTAAATAGCAAAATTGAACTTGTGGACAGAGAAAACGTAGCGGAGGAGAAAAAAAGAAGTTACGAAGAAAAGAACTATGAAGTACGGATACAGAGAAATCAGAAAAATTCACGCAGACAGCCTTAGAAGTCTTTGCATTGCAAATAACTGGTACACCAGAGGAAACAACGAAGAATACGGCCATCTCTTATATGACATGGCGGAGGGCAAAGAGAATATAACCACAGATGACATTGTGGAGATAGCGCAAGACATCACGGAACACAGCGATACAGATCAGGAAATCACAAGTATCTGTTTTGATATTGCAAGAATCGCAGTTACATTCTTTGAGGAGGCGTAGATATGGCTGGAGAATATGTGTTCTCAAATCCGCATCCGGACGGAAAGTTAGTTTCGGATTGCGTTAAGCGGGCAATTTGCCTGGCATCCGGGATGGACTATAAGGAAACCTGTAGATTGCTGAACAGAATCAAACGTGAGATTGGAGAAAAGGACTTCAACACGAAGAAATGCTGCGATGAATACGTTAAGAGGTTCGGCTGGAAAAAGCTATCATTCCCGGCAGAAAAGGGAAAAAGTCGGATGAACGGCCAGAGATTTGCAGAACAGCATCCCACAGGAGTTTATATTTTGAACATGGCAAAGCACTGGAGCTGCTGCAAAGATGGCGTGATATATGATACATGGGATTGCAGAGAAAAATGTGTATACACAGCATTTGAAGTGAGGTGATATAACTTGATCCACGTTTTCATTGAGGAAGAAAAGACTGGATTTAAAGTTCAGTACGGAGAGATGGTTTTTCATGTAAGTACATATGAACAGGCAACAGATCTGGCGATTAAAGTCGGGCAGACGCTTGGAAAATTGGGATGCTAGGAGGTGAGAGTATGGCGAACGAAACACTGAAAAGACGCTTCATCAACGAAGTTTACGGAGGTGATTTTAAGAAATATTTGCGGGAACGCAAAGATGATTACTGTAAAGTGCAGTTTGCATGGTCCTGCTATATTGACGGATTGTGTAAAAATGGCGAAATAACACAGAAGCAGTATGATAGAGCGACATTTTAAGGAGGGGCGTATGGCAGAGATTATCAGACCGGCTCATAGAGAGTATATGAGCAAGGAGCGGCTGGAATACAGATATCGCACTGATCCGGAAGCTGGATTTGCATTTGATTGTGAGGATGGAAAACCGATATTCAAGAATCCGGAGGCAAAGAAGAATTATGAGTGGTGCAAACAGCATCCGGAAGATGTGGAATGTTTAGGTGTCGTAACCGAAGAACGGTCCTGTTGGATTCCTGCCCTTGCAAGGTGTGAGTGTGGGAAAGAGATTAACCTGGAAGATAGATATTATGGTTGCTCTCAGTGTCCTCATTGCGGAAGATGGCACGCCATTGGTGGTTATGAGGTGAATCCACCGGAAGAGTGGGAAGAGGACCTGGAACCGGACTTTTAGAAAGGGGGTGAAGAGATTTGAAGTATTGCATAGCGGTTCAGGAGATTTTGAGAAAAGAAATTGTGGTTAAAGCAGACAGCATTGAGGAAGCCTGCGATTTAGTACAGGAGAAGTATGACAATGAGGATATAGTCTTAGGCCCAGATGATTTAGTCTCAATGCCACGTGGGGAATATATCTTCCCTGCAAACTGGTATACAGACGAAGAGGTTCAGGCCATGGAGGAGAGCGTATGAAGCGGGATAGCAATGAGATTTACTGCCCGGATTGTTGGGAGAATAAAAGGAGAGAGGACGATTAGATGGACACTGTTGTTTTGAAATTGGAATTGGAAATGGTTGCCACCCAGGAAGATATTGATGACATCATGGCAGGAGCCTTGGAAGGCGGCATCAATTACTGGTGCGGTGAAGATGAGGTTGTTGGAAATTATCTTGGAGAATATGCCAGTGAGCAGATTTCCAGAGGAGGTCAGTTGATTCTACATGACATTGAGGAGAATGAAACCTACACGCTTGACAGGGAGAAGTTCATGAAAGGATTGAAAATGTACTTAGAAAAGCCGCATCCATACGACATTTTGGAGGAGATTGACAATAAGTTGAGGATTGATACATGCAATGCAGACGATACAGTATGTGACATGATTATACAGTACGCATTGTTTGATGACATTGTTTTCGGTTAAGAGGAGGTGCAAAAGTGGGATATTTGGTTGTTGGGAAATATACTCCGGTTGAAGGTGATATGCCAGAAGTCATTGAGCGTGAGTATTACGGCCAGGGAATGATTTTTAAAGACGAAGAGGCGTACAAAGAGCATCCAGACCGGGTGTGCTATGTTCCAGAGTTATCAGATAGCACTTATACCAGGGAGGATTTCTTGAATCTTTGCGATGGAAATGTGGAGATGGCAGATGAACTTTTTGATAACTGTAACTGGCAGCATCCGGAATCACTCGTTGAAGACTGGGTTGTAAACGGAGAGTGGGAAAAGTGCGAACGCTGCGGGGTGCTCTTCGATTGCCAGATGCACGATAGCTGTACAAATTGCGGATATCCGGTTTTGACAGATAAACCTTGGTATGTTGAAAAGTGGCACGAGGAAGATTTGATTGCTGCTATGGAGAAAGCAAGGGCGCATATCACGAGAGAAAACCTGGATAAAATGAAGGCCGCCTGCAAAGACATTTTTGAGGACAAAACCTCCAGGAATGAAATGTTGGAAGATAAGGCGAGAGAGTTATTTGAGGAGGTATGGATGTGTCAATAGAAGATACTTTTAAAAGTGAACTAAGAAGAGAAAACACGAAACTCAAAAGGGAAAATCAGGAGGTTCATGCAGCGGTGATCCGCAAGCACAAAGAGTTGATGAAGATACGCATGAGCCTGGTGACGGAAGTTTGCCCGGATTGCGGTCATGAAAATACAGTAGAATGGAGCGTTGTTGACAAAGGATATCAGATATTTTGCCCGAATTGTGGATTTCCAATGATGCTGTGCAGTGAATGTATGTTGGATAGCGGATATTGTGATTGGGAAAGCGATACTTCTTTATGCTACCGGATGGTTGAAGGATTCTGGAAGAATCTTGAAGACGTACCATTCCGTGAAGATGAAGCGAAAAGTATGGTACTGGAAAAAGATTATCGGCTGATGATAGGAACCAGAGAAGTCACAATGTTTCCTGCCGGAACTGAGCGGGAAGAAATTTGGCATTGGTTCGATGAACGGCATCCTAAAGGAGTGACGTATCTTTTATATGGGGAGGAGAATAACGATGAAGATAGAGTCGAGAAAAAAGAGTGATCGTGGCGGATATTTGATGATGCCGCTTGTAGATAATATGCCGGTTCCTGCTGAAAAGACCTGGAAAAAGGTTAATTGCCCTAAATGCGGAAAAGAGTGCTGGGATAGACCTTTGCCAGACGGATTTTCGGAAGATATGTTTAGTGGAAAACTCTGTACAATGTGTGCGTTAAGAAGCGCAAGCAATTAAATTCTACAGGAGGAATGAAATGAAGGGTGGTCCTAAAAATACTTTACAGCATCAAAGAGAGTTTTATTCTGCATTTTATGGAGAGGATATATGTGGGGTAGAAAAGACGGCAACTGAAGAGGAATTAGATGAAGCAATAGCTGAATGCGCAATGATGATTGAATATTCCATCGACCGAGGAGATAAAGAGGAAATATCGTTCTGGAGAAAAATGCTCCAGGAAAATAAAGTGCAGCGGAGGGAAATGTTGACCGCTTAAACGTATTGTGATGGCGAGTGGCGAACAATGTAATACCAAAGCCTTTGCGGGTTGGATGCAGCCTAATGGTAGTCAAGAGGTAACGGATATGTGTATCAACACATTCCTTTATGCACTACTCATTGAGTTGGTCTGGTGGAAAAGATAGTACAGCTAGTATAATTTTGGCTCATGAGCATAATGAGCCGATTGACGAAATAGTGTTTTGCGAAGTTATGTTTGACTTAAAGAATGGAATTAGTGGGGAAAACCCACGTCACATAAAATTCGTAAAGGAGGTGGCAAGGCCGGTATTTGAAAGCTGGGGATATAAAGTTGTGATTTTGAGGGCGGATAAAGATTATTTAGATTATTTCAACCATATAATCGAACGACCAAGAAAGCACCAAAACCATAAAGGTATGAAATATGGATTCCCGGGTGTTGGAATGTGCGGAATACAAAGAGATTTAAAAGCAAAACCACTGGACGATTATAGAAAGAATATTCATGATACATTAGTTCAGTATGTAGGAATTTGCTGTGATGAAGAGAAGCGTCTGGAAACATTGCATAAGCATAATAACAGAGTATCCTTACTAGAAAGGTATGGATATAATGGGGAGATGGCAAGACGAAAATGCATAGAATACGGGCTTTATAGTCCAACGTATGAATTGTCTAAACGTGGTGGTTGCTGGTTTTGTCCAAATGCCAAATTTGAGGAGCAAAAAGAAATAAAAATGCTGCTTCCTGATGTTTGGAAACAGTTTGTTGAATTGGAATCCAGAACTGATGTTGTGTATAACAGGTTCAATCCATTCGGCTTGTCGCTACAAGAAATAGACGAACAGATTGAATGGGATAGTAGGCAAATGACAATTTTTGATTTTATTTAGAAACAGGAAGGGAGACGATTAACGTGGTAAGTATTGAATTTGGAACTGTGGAGACCGGAAAGAGCATGTCTGAAATCCTGAAGGATGCTCTGGAAGCAAAGAATTACTCTCAGAGAGAGTTTGCAAAGATGATGGGATGGACACCGCAGAACTTCAATCAACGGCTGAAGAAAAATTCCTTCAGTGCAGAGGAGTGGAGGAAGATGGCGTATATGCTGGGGTATGAAGTCCGTATGGTGGAATTGGAAAGTGGTATTGAGTTTGAGGGGCGAAGGAAGGGCCATGGGCGCAGGGTGAAGCAAGTAATCAATGGCGTGTTGTACGATACCTACAAGGCAGATGCATTATGCAGCGATTTCTTCCAGGACGGAGAGCATGAGTACACAGATGGAATGGCGTTTGAGTTGTATGTGGATTCTTTCGGGAGGTTCTTTGTTGCCCGGTATGTAGAGTGGGAAAACGGAACCGATAGTATCACTACGGTAGGTAAGAAAGAGGCGGGAAAACTGTATAAAAAATTTGGGGATGGAACATTGCCGGAGGCTATGTTTATTTAGTTTTGCCCTCGACTTACCAAACGGTAAGAAAGTCTTATAATTTGGGTAACATTCTGAAATCAACTGGAAATTACCGGACGGTAAGTTAGAATGATGATGTAACAAAAACAACCCCTTCTGACGGGCATCAAAAGAGGTTGTAAAACGAGCCGGAAGCTACGGTTTTAATAATAGCAATTAGAGTATAGCATAACCGTGGCTCTGGCGCAACAAGCAAAGGAGTGGTGATATGAAGAACCTGGAAAGTTGCATCATCAAAATGAATGAGGTGGCGGCACTGATCCGGATGATTGATGATACGTTCATATCAGGACGTATTGGATTTTCCGATGACAAGGATGGGGAACAGTTGGAAGATTCCCTGAATCTACTGAGAGAGCAGTTCGGCATCAATCTGGAAAACCTGAGAACAGCTTATTACGGAGGTGCCTGCTATGAGTAGATATGTGTTTGAGGGAAAAAACTTTGAAAATTGCGTGGTATTCAGTGATGAAAGATATGGTGAAATCCGGATGCTGGTAGACGATGACGGAACCAAACTATATGCAGGCGTTGACATTGCAGCCTGCATGGGATATGCGGCTCCTGGAAAAGTAATTATGAGATGCGGCATCCCTGGAAGAATCCGTATGGTTCCCTGGGTGTTTAAGAAAAAGCAAGGTGCAACGGATACCAGATGCTTTGAAGAAGAAGAGGCGAGACAGTTCATCGACAGAGGGCAAAGCCTTCCTGAAGGATTCCGGGAATGGTTTTGCCAGGAAGTTGTACAGCAGTCGAGGAATATTAAGGTAGAACGGGAGGTAAGAATCGAGGAAGGAAAGGAATACGAGTTTGAAAAGTGTATGGAAGCGGAGCCAAACGTGATTAAGAGCAGAAGCGTGCAAGAGGACGTATTTGAAAAGTTGGATAGCATCATTATGGAGATTCTGACTTTGAAGAAGGAATTGGCAGGGAAGATGAATGGTATTACATGATGGGAGCCGGAGGAATAAATGCCTCCGGTTTTGCTATTTGTAAAGCTGGTAATTTATATTAAAAAACTTTCCGAAAATATAAACTTTGCGATTGACATTTACTGATTGGTAAGTTAAGATGATGACAAGATAAAAATTACCAAACGGTAAGAAAATTAAGTAGGAGGTACAAAATGAAAGCGGAAAGCATTCAGAAAGCATGGGAGATGGCGAATCAAATTTTTCCAACTGATTATGAGAAAGACGAGGAGAGTAGCCTGAAAGCCGGGTATCCAATTTATCGCAGTACCGCTGATGGAAGACACAACGATTACATTTGTGATTTAAACGACCGTCTGGAACTAAACCTGGCAGATGGAAATCGGACAATCAATATCTGGATTGACTGCGAAGAGCAGGGAGAAGATGTAGAGGTTAAGGTCATTGCGAAAAGCGGTGAGACAAGAATCTACCAGACCTACGCCGAGTATAGAAAAGAATTTCGATTTTTCTTATCCAGCGGAAAGCGATACGAAGATAATGAAGAGCACTTTGAAAAGATTATCGTTAGCCTGCGGAATATTGGCGAAGATGGCGCAAAGGCTGAATCTCACAGGAGCGGATTGACAACAGTATTTACCTACAAAAAATGGGGGCGTTAGATTGGAGGCCAGCGGAAACACACATTAAAAAAGAGCATGAATTAGAAAGGAGGCAGGAAGATGACGGACAGAAGTAATCACAGATTGAATGTGGAGATTGAGCGGCAGATAGATGCGTGGGATGGAACAATCCACGGTCAGACAATCAAGAACATGTACGAGAATGGCTCGGGTTATGAAAGCATCTGCGAGGTAATGCAGATTGACTATGAAGACTACAAGGAGGATTGATATGCGATTAGATTATGGAAAAGAAAAGATGCAGGAGGTAGAAGTTAGAGGAATCCGGTGTGAGTTTAATGATATGCGTATCGACAGAAACACAGTACCGGAAGGAAAGTTCCAGTACGAGGTAGCTGGGGATGATGATAGCGGCGGTGATCCGGCAAGAATCCAGAAAGGAGTTATGGTTAATTTCTATGGAACGCTGATAAGTGATGAAGAACTTCCACTGGGAGAACAGGGGATTTTGTGGGTTGAAGATGGCGATTTCAGATATTTGTAGTAGAAAGAAGTTTTGTATCTCCTGGAACTCCGGATTGATGATCTGAAGTGCTTGTTGGAAAGAAACATGGATGTGATTGCTGAAGAGGTAAAGAAAGGAAGGGAAATATGAAGATAAAAGTTATCAACCCGTGTATGTGCGAGGTTTACGGAGGCGAAGCCAGAGGTTTTGTAAAGATTGAATATGAGGATGAAAGACTTAGCATCTGCGGAGTGATTGGACCTATGAGAAATGGAAATGCCAAAGGCTCATGCGGGCAGTGTATTGATGAAATTTCGGCAGGAACGCCTGCTGATGGATGGACTAAAGAGATGCTTGATAAGTTATGTGAAATCTGGAAGGAATGGCATCTCAACGATATGCGCCCTTACTGCGAACACCAGAAGGAACTCGGATGGAGAGATAAGGCAAGAGAGGAAGTTACATTGTATCACTACCGACTTACAAGAAAGGCAATGGAGATGAAGAAAGATGCAGAAAAGGCGGCTCTTACGGCACTTAGAGAAGGAACGGTCTTCAGACCGACCAAAACCCAGGTTGAGTATGCAACATTGCCGTACTCTATCACAACACATGAGGAATTGAAGACCGATGAAAGATACGAGCCGGAAACGAAAATGTTTTCCGGAGATAAAGGCCCAACGGAAACGAAAACGCTTGGCTGGCTCAGATCTGAAGAACATCCGGAAGGGATTTTATGCAAACCATGTCCGATATGCGGATACAAGTATGGAACCTCCTGGAAGACAGAAAAGGTTCCAGAGGACGTGATACAGTGGTTGTTTTCGTTGCCGGAAACAAAAGTGACACCGGCATGGGTATAAGGAGGAGGATATGAAAAAGACGGCAAGAGTTATCGTTACGTTCGGATGCAATCGGAAATGCCCCGGGTGCTGCAATAGCCAGTTACCGGAATACAGGACAATACATAGCGATGAAGAACTGATGAAGTATCAGGAAATTGTGATTACCGGCGGTGAACCGATGCTGATTCCGGGAAAGGTTCTGGAATTTATCAACAGCATGTGGGATAAGGGGTACAGAGGGAAGATGTATCTGTACACTTCCCTCTGGAATGGAAAAGGAATCAGTAAAGAAATCCTGAAGGAACTGGACGGATTCACCTTCACGCTTCATGCGGAATGCACAGATGCGGATATTATCGCATTGAAGAATCTGACTAACAGCGGCATTCTCCAGAATAAGGATTTTGGAAGCAGGCTGATTATCGACAAGAGGGTATATGACCGGTACAATCTGTCAAATATCAATTTTTCCAGATGGGATGTTGTCCGGAAACTGGAGTGTAAAGAAAAATGCAGTCCGGCACTGAATGAGGACTTGCTGGTGTATGAACTGTAGAAAGGAGAAGAAAATGCGTAAGTATGAATTGAGTATCAGTGCAGATTACGTTCCGGAGTGGGGAACCACAGAAGCAATGCGGGAGTTCTTCCAGAATGCGATTGATGAAGAGACACGGGATAGCAGCAACAAAATGTTTTTCGAGTATGAACCTGCAAGTCAGATTGTAAGGATTGGGAATAGGCATAGCGACCTGGACATCAAGACATTGCTTTTCGGGGTTACAACGAAGAAAGAGGACAGGGAAATGATTGGGAACCACGGGGAGGGTTACAAAATAGCAACGGTTGTACTTCTCAGGCTCGGCAAGTCTGTGGTTTTCCAGAATTACTGCCGGAAAGAAATATGGCGGCCACGTCTGGTGAAGTCCAGGAAGTATGAAGGAATCCAGGTTCCCACATTCTTTGTAGAGCAGGTGGCAATATGGGAGAAAGTTCCTGAACACAGTCTGATTATTGAGATTGGAGGGATAACGCCGGAAGAATACCAGGAAATGAAAACGGCAAATCTCCACTTGCAGGATGGTGTAGAGGAAAAAGAGACTGCATACGGAAGTATCCTAGAGGGTAAACAGTACGTTGGTAAGGTTTATGTTGCTGGTCTTTTTATCTGCAACGAACCTGGCCTGGAGGTTGGAATCAATTTCAAGCCTCGTATTGTCAGGATAGAACGTGACAGGAGCATGGTGGACAGCTTTGACATCAAATGGTATGCGGCCCGTATGGTGGAGGAGTTGAAAGATAAGGAACTGACAAAACGTTCCCTTGGATGTTATACGGGAACATACATTGTGGCACACGCAGTTCCCGATGAAATCAAGGATGAAGTGGCGGCCGACTTCATTAACCAGTATGGGGCAAAAGCGGTTCCTGTAAGCAATCAGAATGATGTTGAGGGCATGAAAAAACGAGGGTATAAAGCAGTAATCGTATCTGAGTCTAAGAAAAATGTAATCATAGAATCCAGATACTATGCTGATGTTAGAAAAATGCTGAAAGAAGAGCAGGAAAAGGCGAAGCCCCTCTATGACCGGTTCTGCGAGTTTGTGGAGAAGATAGAAGGCCGTCTGGATGAAGAGGAGACAGTTACGGCATATAGCTTGGCGGATGAAATCGAGGGTATGGAAAATAAGGACGAATAGAATGGTTCAAATCGGCTCAAATACGGCTGATTTTTATTTAGCCCATAAAATTACCGATTGGTAAGTTAAAATGAAACCAGAGGGCAATCAGAAAGCCCTATGGCATAAATATCATAATCCCAAAGGAGGAAAACACGATGGAAGTTATTTGTGGACGAGATTGCAGAAAAGCAATCGGAGGAAAATGTATCAGGGAGGCTCTGAAGATTGACAGCTCAGGAATCTGCACAGGGTATGAGAAGTACCGGGATTTTTACCGGGAGGACAATGTGGTCATCTACGATGATGCTGGTTTGCCATCCGTCATGGTAAAAATTAGCAGACCGAAGGACACGGAGAAAATCCACCCGATGTTCATTATCGGCGGCGAGGTTTACGATGAAATCTACATTTCCAAGTACAAGAACTGCATCATCAACGGAAAAGCCTATAGCCTGCCGATGCAGAAACCAGCAACAGATGTGAACCTGGAGGAAGCAGAACAGGCTTGCTTCTCCAAAGGAGAAGGATGGCACTTGCTGACGGCAGCGGAAAGAGGATTCCTGGCGCAGTTCTGTTATGACAACAACACCTTGCCGCATGGAAACACGAATAGAGGTGAATGGCATGGAAACCCGGAGGAGAAGTGCAAAACCTATGACGGATATCGGATGCTGACCGGCTCTGGGCCGGAAACCTGGACACATGACCATTCGGTCTTTGGCATAGATGGATTGTGCGGCGATATATGGGAATGGTTCAGAGGATTGCGGTTAATGAATGGAAGACTGGAGATTGTGCCGAACAATGATGCGGCAATGAACATTGATTTGTCAGAAAACAGCCCAAAGTGGATTCCGGTTGAGATTGGAGAGGACAGCGTGTACATGGTTACAGAAGGTGGAATTATCTGCTTTACAACAGAAGCACCGGAAGAAGACGATTACGATGGCTGCCGATGGGAAGAGGTTGAATTTGACTTTGAAATCCCGGAAGAGCTGAAGAACCTTGGATTGTTCAACGGTGAACCGAAAGCCTATATATACGTTGATACAGAGGGAGAGCGTTTGCCGATTTGCGGCGGCGGGTGGGGCAGCGCTTCCAGCGCGGGCGTGTTCGGCGTGTACCTGTACAGCTCGCGGTCGAACTCCTACAGCCACATTGGCTTCCGCTCCGCTTATTACAGGAAACGGAAAGACTGATAACTGTAAACTGATGGGCGGCTGGTAAGCCGCCCTGCAAAGGAGAAAGTAATGAAAACGATAGAGTTGGAAAGATTATATGAATATCTGCATGGATTAGGCGGCGTGGATGCGGCAGACGAATGGGGCCAGGGATGGGATGAAGCTATAAATACGATAATCCAACAGGTAGAGGACTGGAAGGAGGAACCGGTTATGATTGTGAAGTTTCAGAAAGCGATTCTCGGAGGGAACAAAGTTCTGGTATATGACAAGAAGGAAACGATATTCCAGGAGCTGCCGATGACAGCAGAATTAAAGAAACTGTTTGGAAGCAGACACAAAATGTACAGAAAATGCACGCTGGACAAGACCGGCTTCCTTCATGTTGGGAGAGAAGTCAGAGCGCATTTCTGATGGAGGTGAACAGGCATGGGATTAGAAGATGTTCTGGAAGAAGTCTTTGGAGCATCCGAACCACGGGAATATGAAAAAGCGGTTCAATTTGTGGAGGGCCTGGTTTATCCGGGGATTATCACAGCGGAAGAATCACACCGGATTGTGAAACAAATAGATGAAATCAGCAACGAGAATTATGAAGGGTAGGTGCGGATATGTCGAACATAGCAAAGAAGCTGGCGCAGGACAGAAAGAATATCCTCCGGAGAGAGGATTACAGAAAAGTGAAGAAGATGGACCGGAGCCAGTTTGAAGGATTCTGCAAGACGCTGTATATGGAAGGGTACAATGACGGAAGAAATTCGGTTCCGGGCATTGATATCTCCCAGATCAGAGATGCGATTGCGGAAACGAAGGGAATCGGGAACAGCAGGTTAGCGGCGATTATGAAGAGCATTGAAAGCAAATTCGGAGGTGATGGCAATGAATGACAAGATATTCAGAGGTGAGATTTATTATATCCATGAAGCAGAAGTCCATGGGAGTGAGCAGTTCGGCGGCAGACCGGGAATCATCGTCAGCAACGATGTGGGAAATGAACATTCTCCCGTAGCTATCGTGGTTTATCTGACAACCCAGGAGAAGAAGAACCTGCCAACCCATGTGAAGATTACTACAGCGGCCAGACCTTCGGTTGCATTGTGTGAGCAGATTGAGACGGTTTATAAGGGAAGGATTGGCAGCTACATAGGGCAGATTAGCGAAACGGAGCAGAAGTATCTGGACAAGGCCCTGGGAATCAGCATTGGAATCGGAGTAAATATCAAAGCCAACAAAGCTGTTGAAACCTGGGCGGCAGCATACCATGAAGAAGCAACAACCGCTATTGCGGATGCGCTGAAAGGCATTGAAACAACGGACTTTCCGGAGGCAGTGGAAGAACCTGAACAGGTTCCTGTGGAGCCGCCGAAAGCGGAGGCAGACAAAGAGCTGCCAGACAGCCTGATTCGTATGCAGATAGAGCGTGATGTATATAAGGAGTTGTATATGAATCTCCTGAAAGAGAGCATGACACTTGGAAAGCAGGTGAATTAATGCAGCAAGTCATCAGATATAAATGCGAGTATTGTCAGAAACTTGCGGCAAGGCCGGAAACCATTCAGCGGCATGAAGCCGTCTGCCTCAAAAATCCAGACGGGAAGAATTGCTATATGTGCGAGATGGCATATCAGGGTGAATACGACCCAGGAGATGAATATTCGAGAGTAATAAAAGACCAGTGCATGTGCGTATATACCGATGATGTGGTGAGCACACTGCTCGGTTCCGGCGATGGGAACTCTGCACCGAAGTGTAGCATGTATCACCGGGCGGAAGATGGATACTGGTATCGTGACCGTGAAGCGGCTGAAAAAAATCTAGAAAAGTACGAGGAGGGTGAATGATGGGTGAAGTAAGAGAGGTATCCTTTGACGTTCGTGGAGAGTTCATCACTCAGATGGCAAAGGAATGGTTTTTTGTAGAGAACCGTGGTTATGACAAGGTAATGGAACTGCTTCTTTCTTGCATGGAGGGAACTGAACAGTCAGAAAAAGAACTAAAAAGATTGGCGGAAGATATTCTTCTCGGAAGGGCAGCACTGGTCGGAAGCACAAGCGATAACACCTACCACATGGAAGTGTACGAACCAGATGAACAGCCTGAGCAACCGGAGTGGTTTAATGTATTCAAAAAAATGTCAGACCTTATGTCAAAGCTGAAGGTTACTGAAAAAGAATTACAGAAAATGCAGGGATGGTATGCAGTCGCTATGGAATATGTGCCGGAGTACAAAAGAAATGATGTTTTGAAGGAAACCGATCAGCCCATTGAAAGCAGATATGGAAATAGCCTGTTAAGCGGATTTATGGAACGCATGATGGACGAGGAGGAGCATACAACAGAGGATTATGGATGGTTGGAGCCGAATGGAACCTTCCATGAGGTCGAGTGGGGAAATCACCAGGAATGGGCTACTGAATATGTAAAAGAAAATTTCCCGGAAAAATACGAAGAAATCAGTATGCAATCAAATACTGGAATTGGACTGATCGGAGATGAATTTTGTGTATTGCTAATGAATACGGTTATGATGCACAAAGCAGGCAGTGCATTGAAGAGATGGCCGAATTGACACAGGCAATCAATAAGTTTTGGCGAAAGCAACTTAGGTGCGGCAAAGTCAGTTTAGAAGGCGCAGGATTCAGGAATGAAGAATATCAAAACCTTGTAGAAGAGATTGCAGATGTAGAAATCATGTTAGAACAGATGAAAGTTTTTATGGATTGCGAAGATGCTGTTACAGAAGTAGTGGAAGAAAAGTTGAAACGGCAAATTGACAGGATTACCAAAGGGAAAGCGTGAAAACAGGGTATCTGAATATTGTGATAGAAATAAAAGCCTGGGAGCGTTGGAGTTCCTGGGCTTTTCTGCATGTAGAAGAAGTTCGTTGCCTGCCGGATGATTTGGTGATATAATGCAGTGTATATGAAAAAAATGAAAGAGGCGGAAAGAATGATAAACTGTACAGTTGATTTTAGATGCAGACCCGTGAGTTTTGGGGACGCAATGTACGTGATGTGAGAAAAAATTAAAGGCAAAAAACTGCAAAGGCGCATCACTAATTGCTTTACCGAATATCTCGGTTGTCAGAGTTACGGAGGTATTTATAGATATGAGTGATAATGTTACTTCAAAATATGATCTTGGGTTAAGCCGTATTCACCCGGCTTCACTCGGAACATGAGATACGGGCAGGGCACATCACAGGAAATCCTTCCGTGGTCGTCTAGCCTCCTGGATAATTGACGCAGTAATCAGAAATAGTAACAGATGAATTTCCCCCAGTAAGATCAATACTGGGGGATTTTTCTTTATTAAGATACGGGTTATTACTTACTAGCAAATAAAGTCTCACATCTTATAAATGTTTTTATTGTTTCATGGGCAATGGAAATATTCGTATTAAAAATGGAAAAATTGACACAGGAAAGAAAAATCTTATTTGAGACAGAATATGTACATTTTTAATTGCGGATTTATCCATGTAAATAAACGCTGGTGAAGTGTTAAGATGTGTATATCAAAAAAAGGAGGATACAGAAATGAAAAGGAAAAAAGTCATTGCTCTATTCGCTGTTTTAATAATGGCAATAGGAGCACTCGGCGGATGTAACGGCCAGGAGAAATCCGACCAAAACAAGCAAGAGTCAAAAGTGGAAACTGATACGAAAACAGGGGACAAGCCCTATGATGGCGTGAAACTTACGATGCAGGTGGAGAATGGTCTGGAACCAGCAGGATATGAGGCGGTGATAGAGCTGGCAAAGGAAAAGCTGGGGCTAGAAGTAGCGGTGGAAACACGTTCCAGCGGAGACGAAGGGAATAACATCGTGAAAACACGGCTGGCATCGGGAGATATGGCAGATATTTGTGTATACTCTTCAGGCGCCATGCTGGCAGCATTAAATCCGGGAGAATACTTTATTGATATGACGGATTCTGAGGCTGCTTCGGCATTAGATGATAACTTCATTCAGGCGGCCAGTGTGGATGGCGTGCTTTATGGCGTTCCATTGTCAAGCAGCTCTTTTGGAGGAGTCATGTATAACAAAGACATCTATGAGAAATATGACCTTCAAATCCCCGTGACCTGGGATGAATTCATGGAAAATTGTGATACGATTAAAGAAGCAGGAGATACAGCGCTTATAGGCTCTTTCGGAGAAAACTGGACTTCACAGGTTCCGTTTCTGGTAGATAATTATGAACTTCTTCAGGAAGAACCTGATTTTCCGGAAAAATTTACACAGGGAACAGTTAAATATGCAGATTCAAAGGCCGGAGTTAGAAGCTGGGAAAAGCTTTCCGAATTGACCCCTTATTATAACGCGGACTATCTGGCAACAAATTATAATGATGCCTGCGATATGCTGGTAAATGGAGAGGGAGCACATTACATCATGACAAGTGCGGCGCTTCGCAATATCTATACTTTGTATGGAGACAAGGTAAATGACATTGGCTTTTTTGCTTATCCGGGGGATGAGGAAGATAAAACAGGTGTGACTATATTTACAGCAGCGGCTCTCTATGGCAATAAGGATAGTGATAATGTTGACGCAGTAAAAGCATTTATGGAGTGGTGGTTATCAGACGAAGCAATCGATGCCTATGTTTCAAAAGTTCTTCCTGACGGCCCATTCCATAATGGTTATCAACTGCCGGAAGATGCGTTTGATGCGGTAAAAGATTCCCAAAAATATATAGAAGAAGGACGGGCAGTGCTGGCTATGGAAGCATTATCGCCTGTGAAGGGAGCAAACTGTCCTGCACTCTGCCAGGAGCTCGGATCCGGACAATCAACACCGGAAGAGACCGCAAAAGCATATGATGAAGATTGTAAGAAGCAGGCCGTGCAGCTTGGATTAGACTGGAAATAGACAGAAGAATAGAAAAACAGACAAAAAAAGGGTGGGAATATGGACAAGAAAAAAATATATTCACTTTGGTTTTTGGCGCCTGCATTGACAATCTTTCTGGTTTTCTTCATTATTCCCATGGTAATCTCTCTCTTTTTTAGTTTGACGGTGTGGGATTTTGAGAAATTCACCTTCGTAGGGCTGGATAATTTTAAGATGTTCTTTTCAGAGCGGACATTGAATATTGGAATTATAAACACATTGATCTACGCGGCTTTGACATCAGGCTTAAAGGTTGTGCTGGCTTTTTTAATAGCAGTTTTTCTGACAAGTGCAATTCGGACAAAAAATATAATCCGATTAATGGTTTTCTTCCCAAATCTGGTAAGTACCATTGCTGTCGGGATCACATTTACGGCATTTATGCATCCTACGAAGGGGGGTTTCAATAAATTTATTGAATTTTTTGGAGGTACCGGAATTGACTGGCTTGGAAATGCGGACCTGGCGTTATACTCGGTGATTGGGACAGACGTATGGAAGGGATTGTCGATTGCCACTATGATATATATAGCGGGGATTTCTTCAATTGATAAAACATATTACGAAGCGGCAGCTATAGACGGGGCAAATGGATGGCAGAAAATCAGACTCATTACACTGCCGCTTTGCAGGCCTGCTATGAATTCTGTTATTATATTATCCTTCATTGGAGGCCTGAGATGTTTTGACTTAATCTGGACAATGACAGGCGGGGGACCGGGATTTTCAACAGATGTAATGGCTTCTATTGTGTATAAACAGTATGCTTCCGGTTTTTATGGCCTGTCTACGGCCGGGAACGTGATTATGTTCATTTTAATTGCTATTCTGGCATTCCCATTGCAAAGATTTTTGCAGAGAAGGGAGGTGGAATAGTGTGAAGCGTAAAAAAAGAATCCTGCTTTTGGGTGACATTGTGGGAATGGCGGCGGCTGTAATTGTATTTGTATTTCCATTTTTATTTATGTTCGTTAATTCTCTGAAAGACAGGAGAGAGGCAAATTTACTTAGTATGGCACTTCCTGTGAAACCTTTATGGAGCAATTATAAGGAAGTGTTCGAGTCAAATAATTACATCATTCTGACAGCATTTAAAAACAGTTTATTACTGACGGTATTTTCCTTATGCGGACTTGTTTTCGTATGTTCCATGGCCGGATATGTTCTTCAGAGAAGGCGGGGACGCACCATGTCTTTTGTAAACTTTATTATCATGACGGGACTAATGATTCCACCGGCTATACTGCCAACGATCTGGATCATGCAGGGACTGCATATATATAAAACCTTATTTGGAATGATTTTGATTGAGATTGCCCTGCAGATTCCGTTTGATATTATGATTTACCGTGGCTTTATGAGTTCCATTCCGGTCGAATTGGAGGAGGCGGGCTACATAGATGGGTGCAGTAAAATCAGATTATTCAGTTCCATCATTTTTCCGCTGTTAAAACCGGCTACGGCTACGATCATTATTCTGAATGCGGTTACCATATTTAATGACTTTACAAATCCACTCTATTTTCTTCCAGGGAATGAGAATACTACAATTCAGCTGACACTGTACAATTTTAAGGGTCAGTATGCCAGTTCCTATAATCTGTTATTTGCAGATGTTATATTGATAACCATTCCAATGCTCATCTTGTTTTTAATCTTTAATAAGCGGATCGTGGACGGCATGGTAGCCGGATCAGTAAAAGGTTGAGCGCGCTCCGAATAATGATCTTTCAACGGCGGCTGGAACGGGTGCTTTGGGTAGTAACCCGCCCGCAGAGCTGCGGAATAAGGCTGAACATCGTGTAGTATAACCGGAAAGGAATATGTTATAATGGGCAGTAGAATAAAGGAGAGACTGATGAAATTTCAGAAAAAAATATTTTTAGTCTATGCGCTTTTTGGAATTGTATCTGCAGTTGCAACAGGCAGCATATATTATTCCATGAGTAAGTCCCATTTTATACAGCAGGAATGCATGAGCCTCAGCAGCACGGCTAAACAAATAAATCAGCAATATGTAGAAATGCTCCGGTCGATGGAAGATGTCAGCCATTATCTTTTAAGTGACAGTGATACCCTATCAGCGATACTGATGCTGGCGCATCTGGAAAAAACGCCTCAAAACAGTAATTACATACAAGAAGGTAAAAAGAAGATCCAGACAATGATGAGTACGGACTATCTGAATCAAAAATTTTACAGGGTCATTTACTATAATAAACATGGCGACGTAATAGCCAGTAATAATTGGGGGAGTCGGGAAATTAAGTCCGGTATGGATATCAGCCAGCTTGACGCATACAAGAATATGGGTGAAAACCGGGGTGAATTATATATACAGGGACTTCACGGGGATCCCTGGGGAAAAGCAAAACAAATGCAGGTGTTTTCAGGGATTGTAAAGATCCAGGGACAGGACATAGGGTTTATTGAAGTGCAGAAAACAGAGGCAGATCTGGAACAGATATTCCAGGTTTCAGACAAAACGGTAAATGTCTGCCTGCTGCAGAAAAACGGTACTATTTTATTTCAATCAGGAAATGAAGACAAAGCATTTTATCAGCAGTTTATGCAGAAAAAACAGATTACTCCCGGCAGCTACGAGTCGGTGAATGGTAAGAAGATACTGGCGGCGGGAATATATAATAAAGAATTGGGTGCAAGAATCATTGTAACAGAAGATGTTAAAATTCTGGCTGAAAAAATGGAAGGTATCTATATGATTACTGCACTTATGATCGCTATTATTTTGGGCTTTTCATTCTTTTATATTATTTTCACGTCCAAAAAGCTTACAGAGCCAATAGAGCAGCTCCGTATATTTGTAAGAAATGCACATCTGGAAAATCTGGAAAAAGCGGAGAATATCCCGGCTGCGGAGAACGAATTTAAGGAACTGAGCCAGATATATAAAGAAATGAAAGAACAATTAAATCAATCCATCATCCGCGAGGCACGGTTATCAACGCTGCAGCTGCAGGCGCAGCTGGATGTTTTACAGGCACAGGTAAATCCGCACTTTTTATATAACGTCCTGAATATAATTTCAAACCGCGGGGTTCAGGACAATGACGAGGTCATTTGTGATATTTGCGATGATTTAGCCGGAATGCTCCGGTATACCACAAATACAAATGAAAGATATGCGGATATCAGCAGCGAAAAAAGTTATCTTCAAAAATACTTTTCATTATTAAAGTATCGATATGAGCATAAGCTCTCCTATCAGATAGAGATTGATGACAGGATATCACAGCAGATGCTTCCCAAGATGATTCTGCAGCAGTTTGTGGAAAACAGCGTTTCCCATGGGTTTGAAAACAGCACTGAAGTGATGCGCATCTGTGTTGAGGGCTGGGATGAAAATGATTTCTGGTATGTAAGGATAAGAGATAATGGAGACGGCTTTCGGCAGGATGTTTTGAGCGCATTGAAAGAAAAGATGGAGAATGTGCAAAAGGCATTAAGTGTCAACAGACAGTATATTGAATTAAAAATAGGCGGAATGGGTCTTGTCAATACTTATGCGAGACTATATCTGTTATATGCGGAGAAAACCGTTTTTAAGCTGGGAAATTGGAAAATGGGGGCAGAAGTTTTAATTGGGGGTCCCAGAGACCATACGCAGAAAGAAGGGGATCCCAAACAAGGGAGGCAGAGATGTATCGAGTAATTGTAACAGAAGACGAACCGGCAGCACTTCGCCATATTTGTACTTTAATCGAACTAAAATGTCCGGAATTTGAAGTTGTCAAAACGGCGGATAATGGGCAGGGCGCTCTGGACCTGCTGGAAAATACAGATACCGATGTGCTGATTACAGATGTAAAGATGCCGATTATGGATGGTGTAACTCTGGCGCGAAAAGTAAAAGACAGGTATCCGCAGATCATGACTTTGATTATCAGCGGCTATCAGGAGTTTGAGTATGCAAGAGCGGCTATTCAGACCGGGGTATGTGACTATATTTTAAAGCCGGTCAAGCCATCCGCTTTTCAGGCCAGTATGAGGATGATACAGGGCTGTCTGGATGAATTGTATTATAGTAAACGGAATAAAATCCTGCGGGAGATGTGTATGGGAAAAACCGACATTGAAAAACAAAAGGATTTTTACCGTGTTTTTTCAAAAGAAGAGTATTATGCAGCACTTTTGCGAAAAAATGGTCTTCCGCGCAGATTTGTGAATTCAAAAGAAACAGAGATATTTTCAGTGAAAGATGAGCAGATGGCCGTCTATGGAAGGGACGAAAGGGAAGCACTTTATTTACTTCCAAAGGATTTTCTTCTATCCGGAAGCTTCTTTCGTCTGATGACTCATATGGCAGAAAAAGAGAAAAGGACAGCCGACTATTATACCCTGGTACTGCTGGAGGATCCGCTGAAACCAAAAGAACTGCCGGATGCAGTAAGAAGGCTGTATCAGACGCTGGATGCCTCCCTGGTAATTGGAAAAGATCAGGTTGTGCCTGTAAATGATAAACAGGAAAGAAAACAGCAAAAACAGGAATATAATAGCGGGCTGGAGAGACTGAATATACTTGTGAAAGAAGGAAACCGGAGGCAGATACGCGAGGAAGTTAAAGGCTGTTTTGCAAAATGGGAGCAGGAGGAACGAACTCAGTTATGGGTTGAAGAAAAGGTGAGAGAGTTGTTCAGTCTGTTTCGCAGACAAAATATGCTATGGGAATCTGTAGACACGTATGAATACTTTTTAGATGAAGCCTTTTATTTTGCATCGGATATGCAGGAGCTTTCAGACAATATTCTTCAGATTTTCAGCGAGAACTTCGAAGAAGAGGCCCGAAGAATAAAAATTGACACGCCGGAATTTTTCGAAAAGATTTTAAAATATATGAAAGAAAATTTAACGGATCCGCTTTCTCCGCAAAGCATCAGCCATGTCTTTGGAATCTCCCAGACATATCTGAGCCGTTTATTCCGCAAGTATTGTGAGCAGAGCTTTAACAGAGTTCTGAATTCTTTCCGTATTGAAAAAGCAAAGGAAATTATGTCCGGCAATCCGGAGCTGTTTATCAAAGATGCCGCCGCAATGGTTGGGTTCTCGGATCAGTTTTACTTTAGCAGAATCTTCCGCACTGTTACGGGAATCAGCCCGTCAGAGTACATAGAAAAAGCAGTGCGGGATAAAAACAGTTTAAACAAGGGGGAGAATGATGCTATATCCTAAAAATGAATTTCCCTTTCAGGAAGCGCAGTTCCAGAATCCGGACAGTGAATACAGAGGTACGCCCTTCTGGGCATGGAACTGCTATATGACGAAAGAAAAAATCAGCATGACCATAGATACCCTAAAGGCAATGGGGATGGGCGGCGGGCATATTCACTGCCGCACAGGGCTTGACAATCCCTATATGGGAGAGGAATTCCTTGGTCTGGTTGAGGATGCTCATAAAAAATTTAAAAAAGAAAAGATGCTGACCTGGTTATATGATGAGGATCGCTGGCCTTCCGGATCGGGAGGCGGAATGGTGACAAAAAATGAAAAATACCGCATCCGTTTTCTGGTATTTTCTCCCTGCCGTCTGGAGAAAAATCAGACCGGAAGTAAAGTTACCTCTACGGGTCAGGCTGTCAGAAGCGATAAGCGCAGGCTCTTATCCCGCTATGAAGTACTGATCAGGGATGGATGGCTTATAGATTATCACATACTGTCAGATTCAGAAGTACCACGGAGCGGCTATGATGAATGGTTTGCATATTTAGAAATCTCCGGGGAGAATCCATGGTTTAATAACCAGGCATATGTGAATACACTGGATAAAAAGGCGATACAATGTTTTATTGAAGTTACACATGAAAAGTATAAGGAAAAACTGGGCGCTGAATTTGGAAAGTCTATTCCTGCGATCTTTACAGATGAACCGCAGTTTTGCCATAAAACAAGGCTATGTTATGCGGAAGACAAAACGGAAGTCATCATTCCTTACACAGATGATTTTGACGAGACGTTTACGGAAGCGTATGGGCATGATTTTCTGTCTTATCTGCCGGAATTATTTTGGGAAAAAGGTGAAAACTGTGTTTCTGAAATCCGTTATCAGTTTCATGACCATGTCTGTGAACGGTTTGTATCCGCTTTTGCAGACACGCTGGGGAACTGGTGCAGACAAAACGGGTTCATGCTGACAGGACGTATGATGGATGAGCCTGCTCTTGAATCGCAGACAGCAGCACTGGGAGAAGCCATGAGGTCATACAGAGCATTTCAGCTCCCGGGAATCGATATGCTTTGCGACAGGCGGGAGTTATCAACTGCCAAACAGGCCCAGAGTGCAGCCCGCCAGTTTGGCTGTCCGGGTGTGTTAAGTGAAATGTACGGTGTAACAAACTGGGATTTTGACTTTCGGGGACATAAACTGCAGGGAGACTGGCAGGCGGCCCTGGGTGTAACCGTGCGTGTCCATCATTTAACATGGACTTCTATGGGAGGCGAAGCAAAGCGGGATTATCCGGCGGCCATTGGTTACCAGTCACCCTGGTACAGAGAGTATCATTATGTGGAAGATTATTTTGCAAGAATCAATACGCTGCTGACAAGGGGAAAGGCTGTCGTAAAGATCGGTGTGATCCATCCCATTGAATCTTATTGGCTTTACTGGGGATGTGAGGAAAAAACAAGTGGAATACGAAAGGAGATGGAGCAGAATTTTGAAAAAGTGATAGAGTGGCTGCTCTATGGTTTTCTGGATTTTGACTTTATCAGTGAATCGCTATTACCAAACCAAAACAGCATAGAACAAATAAACGGCGAAATATTCCCGGTGGGAGACATGAGGTATGAGGCAATTCTGGTACCGAATTGTGAGACATTGAGAACTACTACGTTCAAGCGTCTGAAAGCATTTTACAAAAAGGGCGGCAGCGTTTTATTCACAGGTAACACGCCGAAGTATCTGGATGGAAAATATTCAAAAGAAATGGAAGAATTTGTAAAAGCATGTAAATATGTTCCATTTACGCGCACTAAGCTTTTAAATAAATTAGAGAATAGAAGAGTGTTAGATGTAAAAAATGAAAATGGCATGAGAGCGGATAATTTGATTTATCAGATGCGGGAGGACAAGGAAGAAAAAATACTTTTCCTTGCACATGTAAACAAAATGGAAAATCCGGATGTACCAGAGCGTGAAAATAATACCATTATAATACAAGGAGTATACAAGGTTATATGTTATAATCCCCTGGATGGCACAAAAACAGAATTAGCCCCCGAGTATTTTGATGGGAAAACGATCATCCGAAAAGAAATGTATAATCATGACAGCCTTCTGCTTCGCCTTTGTCCTGCAGAAACTGCGGAATATCAAAAAAAATTGATGCCGGTGATACCGGAAAGGGAAAAAACGGAAGCTCTGAAACGAATAGAAATTCCGGAAAAAGTACCGGTTGTTTTATCGGAACCGAATGTACTGGTGCTCGATCAGGCGGAGTATATTTTTGACCAGGGGCCATGGCAGAAAAAAGAGGAAATACTGCGTATCGACAATAAGTTCCGGAAGGTTCTGGGTTACCCCCTTCGTATGGAAGCCTTTGCACAGCCTTGGCTGGATCAGGAGGCTGAACCGGTGAAACACTGGTTGTTTTTGCGGTTTAAGTTTTTATCAATGGCAGATATAGCGGGAGCAAAACTGGCCCTGGAAAATCGGGAGGCAGAAGTTTGGCTCAATGGAAACCGGGTTTGGAGCAGGGGGGATGGATGGTATGTGGACAAGGACATCATATGCAGGGAATTAGGTATCATCAGCCGGGGGGAAAACGAACTGATTGTAAAAATCCCTTATAGGAAGAAGGAAAATATTGAGGCGATGTTTCTGCTGGGGGATTTTGGAGTACAGACGGCCGGCGCGGAATCAACCCTGACAGCGCCTGTAAGAAAACTGGCATATGCGGATATCACTCGCCAGGGACTTCCGTTTTATGGCGGGAACATAGAATATCATATTCCATTTCAATTGGAGAAAAGACAGAAAATCCTTGTTGAGGCATCCCGATTCAGAGCGCCTCTTTTAAAAGTCCAAATTGACGAAGGCAGGAAACACACAATCGCCTATGCGCCATACCAAGTAAAGGCGGAGATTGAGGAAGGGGAGCATGTACTGAAGCTCACTGTTTTTGGAAATCGTATCAATACCTTTGGTACGCTCCATAATTGCAATGAAACGGAGCAATGGTATGGCCCAAATGCATGGAGAACGGAAGGAACGTGCTGGGCCAGCGAATATCAGTTAAAACCGTCCGGGATCTTAAAGGCGCCTCTTTTATACGTGTGTGATTAAAAAGAAGAATGTCCAGAAATGATATGAAATTCATAAAATAAGCGGCCCATGACTCCGGCTCTAATTTCATAATTGGTAAACAAGCAATTAAAGAGACAGTTGCTTCTTCACTATGAAGAGCAGCTGTTTTTTATGTTCAGGTCAATTTCTTATGTAAGTCAGTTATATCATTTTGCATGTCAGTTATTTCCCAATTGCCTTTTCTCCGGACAATGCTTATACTTCTTTTAAGCCGTATGCTGTCCGTCAGTTGTCTGACATATATAAAGCATCAGATCTTTCGAATGCGAAATCCACAAAATAAGTGTCCAACGACTTCGGATCTAAATCCATAAAAAGCAGGAGGTACTACATTGTTACTCAAGCTGGAACAAGATACAACCCAGAAAGAAATCGAGGTTTCCATAAAATATCCGGAAATGAACCAGGATGTAATGAGGCTCATTTCGCTGGTCCAGTCAGCAGATACCCAAATCAGATGTACGGCTGACGGGAATGAGAGGCTGCTCAATGCCTCAGATATTTACTACATTGAAAGCGTGGATAAACGTACTTTTGTCTACTGTGAAAACGAAGTTTACCGTACAGACATGCGCCTGTATCAGTTATTAGAAACGCTGGCGCCGGTCGGGTTTGTCCAGATCAGTAAATCCTGCATCCTGAATATCCATGTGCTGGACTTTGTACGGCCTCTATTAAACAGCCGTATGGAAGCCACATTAAAAAACGGGGAGCGGCTGAATGTTACCAGAAAATATCTGGCTGATATTAAACGTAAATTACAGGAGGATATGTAGTGATGAAAAAAGTAGTGATTCATATTATGGCATCTACAGGTATTATTGTGCTTGCCCTTTCTGTTGTCGCATTACTGTACGGCGGAAAAGCCATTTTTATTCATACAATTTTTGAGATTGCGGTACTAAGTACCATGATGCATTTGGGATTCCTTATGACTCATCGACTTGATATCCAATATCCGGTTTTTGAAATAATGCTGGACATCAGCTATACCCTGTTGATGACACTGATACTGGGCGCTGTTTTCCACTGGTATCAGAGCACACCTGTATGGGTATTAATCATTATGGTTTTCGTGATTTATTTGGTTGGCTGTCTCATGGATCTATACCGGACGAAAGAAGAGGTCAGGATGATCAATGAATTACTGGAAAACAGGAAGAAGAACATCAACAATGAATAGGGTGTAACAGCTCAGACATGTCTGAACCGTTACAATAGTACAGTGCCTAAATAGCTATGTAATACAGGAATACGGAAACGGCAATGAATAAGGAGGAAATGCGCATGGAAACAATTATGGAAGCAGAAAACCTGACGAAAGATTTTGGAAAAGAGCATGTGATAAAAGGAATTACTCTCACGATACATGAAAATACATTCACCGCCATCTTGGGCCCCAGCGGCTCCGGGAAAAGCACTCTGGTAAATATTCTTTCCGGGCTGATAAAGCCAACAGGAGGAAGCGTAAGGTGTGGAGATGCCGTCATTACGGACTATACTGAAAGACAGCTTGCCGGATGGAAGCGCAGGGATGTCGGAAATGTCTTTCAGGACTATCTGCTATTGGATAACCTGACGGTAAAGGAAAATATAAAAATTGGAATAAGCCCCCAAAAACCATCCCTGTCCTTTGACCGTTTGGTGCGGATACTCCAGTTGGAAGATTTGCTGCATAAGTTTCCCGCTGAGCTCTCCGGGGGACAGCAGCAGAGAACCTCTATCGCACGGGCTGTGATCAAAAGTCCGCGGCTCCTGTTCTGCGACGAGGCTACCGGTTCTCTAGATGAGGAGAACAGCAAAATTGTGGTGGAGCTTTTGCATAACCTGCAGGCGACTTTTGGCATGACCATTCTTTTCACGACGCATAATCCGCAGATTGCCAGGACAGCCGACCGGATTATTACAATGAAAAATGGCGTCGTACAAAGTGATGCCCTGAATGAACGACCAATAGCAGCCAGAAACATGGTATGGGGGTAAGATATGAGTCTATTATATAAACAACTGGTGAAACAAGTAGGGCGGAATAAAGTCTTTGTCGTCCTTCTCTTTCTATTGACCGGACTTACATCGCTTTCCTTTTTCTTTGTTATGTTCTCCGCAGACGGGAATATGGCAACGCTGGATTCCTATGTCTCGTTAAGTGATAACCAGCTGAAGTATAAGGAGGCCCTGCTTTCCAATACGAGACTGGCTTACATCTTTCTCTTTTCTATGGCAATACTTACTGCCTTTGTATTTATCATGTTTTTCTACCGTTTTTTCCGCTCGGCCAAAAAACAGATTGGCTGTTTAAAGTCATTGGGCTTTTCAGACCGTGATTTATGCACATTTTTTATCATCTTGACTGCATGTATATCATCAATAGGGGCTGCGGCTGGTATGCTGTCCGGATATTATTTGTCCGACATTCTGGTTCAGGCGAATGAGGAGACATGTTCCGTCAGCGGATTGACCAGGGCAGTTACTCCTGGCAGCGCAGCCATTGGTCTTCTGGGAGGGACGCTTGTCTTTTGTCTCACAGCTTTCCTTAGTTATTTCTTTATCCGTGGGAAAGAGCCTGGCCTGCTGATTGCCGGAAAGAAAACAAAGCAGAGTATAACAGGCGGTTTGTCGTCTGCGGAATGGATTGTAAAACGAATTCCTGTCAAGGATAAATTTCCTATTCGTATTGCACTGCGTGTTACTATTCACAGTCGATTTAGCGTTCATTCTTTAGGAAGCTCGTAACAGAGCTTCTTTTTCTTTGCCATAATGCACAAACATAGTGGTCATATTTGT
>NZ_CYZU01000001.1 GCF_001404335.1 Faecalicatena contorta | reverse complement strand
AATCCAGAAAGACGAATTGCTGATGGCAAGTTAAGATGAGGAAAACCTCATTTTAACTTGTACTAAATCTTGACATAGGACCATATCATGATATAATTGATGGTGTTCGAGGAGAACGAAAATTTGAATTTTCAGGCTTACGGAGAACTTGAAAGTAAGCGATTATATGATGTTTCTGTTAATACCTTACGTGAGGAAAAATGAAATGATTGATTTGGACGTAGAAATATATCAGCATTTGAATGAACAGATAAAAATAAATAAACTCTGCTATTTGTCATCAGGCGATGATAGCGATACTTTTTTATGTAATGAACAATATGTTGTGAAAGTTCCAAAGCGAGATTCTGTTAGATTTGCTCAGAAACGAGAGTTTGAATTGTATCGGTTTTTAGAAAATTGTAATTTATCTTATCAGACCCCTGCGGTAGTATATCAAAGTGACCGATTTAATATTATGAAATATATTAAAGGGGAACGTATTACTTATGAGCAGTATCATAAGTTGAGTGAAAAGGAAAAGGATGCCCTTGCATATGATGAAGCTACGTTTTTGAAAGAGTTACATTCCATAGAGATTGATTGTTCTGTCAGTTTGTTTTCAGATGCTCTGGTGAATAAGAAAGATAAGTTTTTGCAAGATAAAAAATTACTTATAAGTATTCTGGAAAAGGAGCAGCTGTTAACTGATGAGATGTTGGAACATATCGAAACAATATATGAAAACATATTAAGCAATGCTGTTTTATTTAAATATACCCCTTGTTTGGTACATAATGATTTCAGTGCAAATAACATGATTTTTAGAAATAATAGACTGTTTGGAGTTATTGATTTTGGCGATTTTAATGTAGGTGACCCGGATAATGATTTTTTGTGCTTGCTGGATTGTAGTACAGATGATTTCGGGAAAGAATTTGGCAGGAAGGTATTAAAATACTATCAGCATAAGGCGCCGGAAGTAGCAGAAAGAAAAGCAGAGCTTAATGATGTGTATTGGTCGATAGACCAAATCATTTATGGTTATGAAAGAAAAGATAGGGAAATGTTGATTAAGGGTGTTTCTGAATTGCTACAGACACAAGCAGAGATGTTTATATTTTAGCAGGAAAAGATGATGCGAAATTATATCATGGAAGAGGTGAATTATGTTGGAAGAAAAGCGAGTTTCCTTTCGCCCGATGAGTGAGGATGATTTAGTTCTAATGTTAAAATGGCTGACAGATGACCGTGTTCTTGAATTTTACGACGGTAGAGATAAAAGGCATACACAGAAAACGATTCGTGAGCATTATACAGAGCAATGGGCGGATGAGATTTATCGAGTCATCATTGAATATGATACAATTCCCATCGGTTACGCACAAATATACAGAATTCAGGGGGAACTTTTCGACGAATATGATTACCATGAGACGGAAGAAAAGATTTATGCGATGGACCAATTTATCGGTGAGCCGGAATATTGGAATATGGGAATCGGTGCAGAATATTGCAGAGTAGTATGCCAATATCTACGAACGGAAATGGGTGCCGATGCGGTGATTCTTGACCCACGAAAAAATAATCCACGAGCGGTACGAGCATATCAGAAGGCGGGATTTGAAATTATTAAGGAGCTGCCCGAACATGAGCTACACGAAGGGAAGAAGGAAGATTGTGTGTTGATGGAATGGAGAGCGTAATGTTAATGAATTTTAATTTCTAAGGCTGCAAACTTTCAGTAAGTCGGCGCGTTTTACGGAAAGACGAATTTGATGGACGCTTAGATTTAGGGTATTTAACGTCTATGTTGTATATATAGGGGGAAAGAAATATGTCAGAAGAATTACTGTATGAAAAATCTTGTGGTGCTGTTGTATATTGTCAAAAGGACAACGACATAAAATACCTGCTTGTTTGCGAACATGGTGGATTTTGGGTCTTTCCGAAAGGGCATATGGAAGACGGAGAATCCGAACGTGAAACAGCCTTGAGAGAGGTTAAAGAAGAAACAGGTCTTGATGTTACATTCGTTGATGGCTTTCGGGTAAAAGATGAACACAACCTTGCGCGTGAAGGACGTCCCAACACCATAAAACAGACCATATACTTTCTTGCAAAATATGAGGAACAGGAATTTGGTCCACAAGAATCAGAGATATCCCAAATAGTGCTAATGGATTTTGAAACAGCTATGGCTACTTTACAGTTTGATAGTTTTAAACACATACTGACACAGGCACATAGTTTTCTCGAGCAGAAACACTGTTAGACGAGCAGACTCAACAATGAGGAAACTTTCAGTTTGGGCACGAGTTTGCCAGTAATCAAAAGTGAATAAAAATGACTTTAGAGCCATTGTAGAGAGATAAATCTACAGTGGCTTTTTTCGTGCAATAAAATGGCAGGGGTACTAAAGGTACTGTCAAGAATTATGCGCAAATTGGCTTGCAGACTCTGGCTGAATGAAGTCAGCCGGCAATAGAGGCGTCTTCCAGAGCCGCCTCCAAGTGCTTCATATTCATGTATTTCTTGTTGCCCCACTGGGTGCCAGCCACATGGCGCAGCCGGGCACAGACCAACATGAGGGCAGAGTTGCCGTCCGGGAAGGTTCCCACCACGCGTGTTCTGCGGCGGATCTCCCGGTTCAGCCGTTCAATTACATTATTGGTACGGATCCGCGTCCAGTGCTCATAGGGAAAATCACAGTAAGTCAGCGTTTCCTCAACACTGTCCTCCACCTTCTTGGCGGCCTCTTTCAGCTTCATTTCCCTCAGCTGGGCCACTACAGCTTTTGCTTTTTCGCGGGCGGCCTTCTTGCTTTCCTGAGCGTGGATCGCCTTAAGCATCTTGGCAACCAGTTTCACCTTGGAACGAGGAACGGCGGAAAACACATTCCGGTAAAAATGGACCGTGCAGCGCTGGTATTTGGCGTTGGGAAACACTTTTTCCACAGCTTCCAGCATTCCTAGACATTTATCGCCAACAATGAGTTTTACGCCGTCCAGTCCACGACCTTTGAGCCACTGAAAGAAATTCACCCAGCTGGCCTTGTCTTCTTTCATGCCCTCGGCAGCGCCCAGAACCTCACGGTATCCGTCCTCATTCACCGCGATTGCAACCAGAATTGCAACATTTTCATACTCTCCGCCCCAGTTGCGCCGCAGGTAGATGCCGTCCACATAGACGTACGGATATTTTCCGCCCTGCAAAGGACGGTTCCGCCAATCCTCGATGTGGACATAGGCTTTCTTGTTCAACTCACTGATGGTAGCCGGAGATACCTTGCTGCCCCACAGAGCCTCGGTAATATCCTCCACACGGCGCACAGAGACGCCGGCCAGGTACATTTCGATGAGAGCTTCTTCCACGCTGCTCTCACGGCGACGATACCGCTCGATGATGGCCGTTTCAAAAGAGACACCCTTGAGGCGAGGTACGTGAAGCGTCACGTCTCCGGAGGTGGTAGTAAGATTCCGGTCATAGTGACCGCTGCGGTAGCCCTGACGGGCCTCATTTCGCTCGTAGCGGGCAGCTTGGGTCAATTTCTCTGCTTCCTGCTCCAGCAGCTCGTTCAGCGTCTCTTCCACGCTGCCTCGGACTAATTCCTTGATCTGACCCTTGATTACTTCCTCGTTTAGCTGTACAATTTTCTCGGACATGGTTTACAGACTCCTTTTCCAGAATGGTGTGTCGCTACTTCATTCTACCAGAGTTCTGCAAACCATGTCTATTTTTATGCCTTTTTCATTTTGCGCAACTTATTGTACCTTATCGTACTAAAAAGTCCTTGACATTTCGTCTCAGGCAAGACAGCTAAGAGCATACTGATTAGCTGCGGAGCCAGACTTGCCCCCTTTGACATTCCCCAGCTTCGGGAGATCATGTCCTATGACGAGCTGGAGCTTGACCGGCTGGGGGATGAAAAATCGGCGCTGTTTTTCCTTATCAGCGATACGGACACCACCTATAACTTTCTTGTGGCACTCGCTTTCTCGCAGATGTTCAACCTTCTGTGTGAACGGGCCGACAACACCTATGGCGGACGCCTGCCCCATCATGTACGGGTGCTATGGGACGAGGCTGCCAACACCGGGCAGGTGCCGGGGCTGGAAAAGATTGTGGCCGTCATTCGTTCCCGGGAGATCAGCCTGACGCTCTTTTATCAGGCTATGAGCCAGTGCAAGGCATTGTACAAAGACCATTCCGAAACCATCATGGGAAACATGGACAGTATCGTGTTCCTCGGAGGCCGGGAGGCTTCCACCCTAAAGGATATTTCGGAAAACTGGCTGGGCAAGGCCACCATCTCTATGCAGACCGAGGGCCGAAGCCGGGGACAGTCTGAAAGTTACAGCCAGAATATGCAGCGGCTTGGCCGGGAACTGATGACCACCAGCGAGATCACCACCATGCCCGGGGATAAATGTATCTTGCAGCTTCGGGGGATCCCGCCCTTCCTGTCCCCGAAGTATGACTTGAAAAAGCACCCGAATTACAAGTACACAGCCGAATTTGATAAAAAGAAAAACGCCTTCCGCTTGGAAAGCCTGTTCTGCCACCGGCCATTGAGACTAAAGCCGGAGGACGAATACACGGTGTACGAAGTGGACGGCTCCGACACGGACGAAGAAGCTGACCTGTTGAATTTCGATGATCTGGACAGCGACGAGTTTGTGTAACTTCGGGCCATGATGACCCGAAGCGCCGCCGATGTGGGCGGCTTTTTTTGTACCCAAAACCATCAAACAAACAAAATGGAGGAACGTATATGGAATTTTTCAATCAGGCAATCGACATTCTTAAAATTCTGGTCATGGCTCTTGGCGCCGGTCTGGCGGTGTGGGGCGTCATCAACCTTCTGGAAGGTTACGGGTCGGACAACCCTGCGGCAAAATCACAGGGCATTAAGCAGCTCATGGCTGGCGGCGGTGTCGTTCTGATCGGCCTTCAGCTTATCCCTCTGCTGTCCGGCCTGTTCAGCTAAGTGTCACCCGTTGTCCCTTTTTCCAGAAAAGGAGCTGATGTATGGACTTTATCATCGACGCAATCGTTGAATGGCTGAAAGGTCTGCTCGTCGATGGTATTATGGGAAATCTGGACGGCCTTTTCGATAACGTCAATCAGAGCGTTGGCGAGATCGCCACACAGGTAGGCACGACCCCGGCGGACTGGAACGCCGGGGTCTTTTCCATGATACGACAGATCTCCGAAACTGCCATTCTGCCAATCGCCGGGGTCATCCTCACTTTTGTTATGACCTATGAACTGATACAGATGCTCATAGAACGCAACAACCTCCATGAAGTTGACACATGGATGTTTTTTAAGTGGGTGTTCAAAACCTTTGTGGCTGTGATGATCCTGACGAATACCTTCAATATCGTGCTGGCGGTCTTTGATGTGAGCCAGCATGTGATACAGCAGTCAGCGGGCATTATCCAGAACGGGACAGAGATCACGCCGGATGTGCTGGACAGTCTGCGGACAGAGCTTGAAGCGATGGAGTTAGGCCCTCTGTTCGGACTCTGGCTACAATCCTTCCTGATCCAGCTTACCATGATTGCCTTAAACATCGTGATCTTCGTCATCGTATATGGCCGTATGATTGAAATTTATTTACTCACAAGTTTAGCACCTATCCCGTTTGCCACAGTCCCCAACAGGGAAACCGGACACATGGGGCAGAACTATTTCCGCTCCCTCTTTGCGGTGGGCTTTCAAGGTCTGTTGATCTTAGTCTGTGTCGCCATCTATGCGGTGCTGATCCAGAGTATCGCCACCGACGGCGACCCCATCGGGGCGATCTGGGGCTGTGTGGGATATACGGTGCTGCTGTGTTTTACCTTATTCAAAACAGGCAGTCTTGCAAAATCCATCTTCGGCTGCCATTAAGAGACTTCGGGCCATGATGACCCGAAGCGGAAAGGAGGATCATGCCGAAAGAAAAATTTTCGATAATCTATGCAGATCCACCGTGGCGGTATGAGCAGAAAAACAGGCAGGGATCAGCAGAGCTTCATTATCCCACTATGAGTATTGAAGAAATCTGTTCCCTTCCAGTGGCCGACTTGGCTGCAAAAGACAGCGTTTTGTTTCTGTGGGCAACATTCCCACAACTGCCGGAAGCCTTAAAGGTCATTAAAGCATGGGGCTTTTCTTATCGTTCTGTGGCTTTTGTATGGATAAAGAGGAACCGGCGCTCCTACTCATGGTTTTACGGTCTGGGGTATTGGACAAGAGGCAATGCAGAAATTTGTCTTTTAGCAGTAAAAGGACATCCGAAGCGTAAGTCTGCCGGTGTTCATCAGCTTATTGTTTCCCCGATAGAGCGTCACAGTAAAAAGCCGGACGAGGCCAGGCGGAAAATTGTAGAACTGATGGGCGATATACCACGAGTGGAATTGTTCGCCAGAGAAAAAAAGCCCGGATGGGACGTGTGGGGAAACGAAGTTGAAAGCACTGTAAACTTGTAACAGCTTCGGGCCATGCTGACCCGAAGCGGAAAGGAGAAATCCATGCAGGAAAAAACTGCGGGCGGAACACCAGCCGCCCCTATAAAGCTGGATGTAAGCGTGCGGGTCATTGAACCTGTGAAAAACCTCATGGGCTTTGCCAGCGTGAAATTCAATGACTGCTTTGTGGTGGAAAATCTGAAAATCGTACAGGGCAGCAAGGGCCTCTTTCTTGGGATGCCCAGCCAGCCGGACGGCAAAGGCGGCTATCGGGATATGGCCTACCCTGTCACAAAGGAGTTCCGGGAACAGCTCAACACCGCTGTTCTGCAAGCCTATGAGGCAAAGCTGGAACAGATGGCGGAGCGCGGCTCTGTGGGGCGTGCGTCCATCAGCGACCAGCTCAAGGCCGGGAAAGCGGCTGCCGAACAGGCAAAGGCGGAACGGCCTCCGAAGGAAAAGCCCAGCCGTGGTGCAGAGCGTTGACCTCGGGCCATGCTGGCCCGAAGCAGAAAGGAGGCGGGAACCATGCCACGCAAACGGACGGGCTATGACGCGGCCTGCTATTACGACGGAAAACTGCTGGGCCGCTGTACCAAAGCGGACAGCGACGCCTATACCCTGTTGATGAACGCCTGCGGCGGGGAGGCCGCCCGTGTCCTTCGGGAATATGCCTATTTTTCCCCAGAACTGAAAGCCATCTTGGAAAAGGCGGCGCTCATGCAGGCGGACCGGAGCCGGACGGGCGGAATGTTCCATGCGCCGAAAAGCTCCCCGTGGGGCGAGGTGCAGAACTGTGAAACCCTCTGTCCGGGGGTGTTTCTGGTATCTACCGCCAGCCACGGCGGAACGATGGTGGCAAATGAGGTAGCCGCCGTCCTCTCCCCAGCGGCCAAAAAGTGCGGTTTCAAGGATAAGGGCTATATCTGCTATGAGGAGGACGCACAGGAAAGTGTGGTGCTCCGGGAGCTGCTGGACAAAAAACTGTGGAACATCCCTGACCGCATTAAGGACAAAGAGCAGTTTGAAGAAAACCTCAATCAGTCCATCCGGCAGTATAACCCCGAATACTGGCGGGCAAGGCAGAGCGGACGAGAAGCCGTCGAAGCTGCCCGCAGTACAGCCCCGGCCAAAGAGGCCGCAAGATAACCTCGGGTCATGTTGGCCCGAAGCAATTAAGGAGGTGTACTTAAATGGCCTATGTGCCAGTACCAAAAGACCTTTCCAAAATCAAGACAAAGCTGGCCTTCAATCTGACGAAGCGCCAGCTTGTTTGTTTTTCCGGTGCGGCGGCGGTGGGCCTCCCGGCTTACCTGTTTTCCCGTGGCAGTATCGGGAACAGTGCCGCCATGTTCCTGATGATCGGCCTCATGCTCCCGTTCTTCTTTCTGGCTATGTATGAGCGGGACGGCCTGCCGTTGGAAAAAGTGCTGAAAAACATCATCCGCACCCGGTTCCTCTATCCCCGTGTGCGGCCTTACAAAACCGAAAACTTCTATGCGCTGCTTAGCGCCAGAAAGGAGGCGCAGCCGATTGCGAAACAGCAGAAGGGCCGGAAAGCCCGCAGGCAGAAAGCCTGAAAAGCAGGGCCTTACCGGTCTGTTCACAAAAGGAAAGAATATTCCCACCACCGCCCAGCAGACCCTCCCTTACCGGGAAATGTACCGGGACGGGGTGTGCCGGGTAGCGGACCGCTATTACACCAAAACCATTGAATACGAAGACATCAACTACCAGCTCGCACAGTCCGAAGATCAGGCGGCCATCTTTGACGGGTGGAGCGCCTGCCTCAACTACTTTGACAGCAGCCTTCCGTTCCAGCTTTCCTTCCTCAACCACCGGAGCCGCCCGGGCAGCCGGTACAGCGTGAACATCCCCATGCAGGATGACGATTACAACAGCGTCCGGTGTGAGTATGTGGAAATGCTGGAAAACCAGATCGCCAAAAGCAACAACGGTATTGTCCGCACAAAGCTCCTGACCTTCGGCGTGAACGTGGACGACCTTCCCACCGCCAGGGCAAGGCTGGAACGTGTAGAGGCGGACATTTGCGGGAACTTCAAAAAGCTGGGCGTCAAGTGCCGCTCCCTTTCAGGGCTGGAACGGCTGGAGCTTCTTCACGGGCAGCTCCACCCCGGCAGCGGCTCCCCCTTCCGGTTTTCATGGGATATGATCCCAAAAACCGGGCTTTCCACCAAAGACTTTATCGCCCCGGACAGCTTCGATTTCCGTTTCAGCCGACTGTTCCGGGTGGGGACGACTTGGGGCGCTGCCTCCTACTTGCAGATTTTGGCCTCGGAGCTCTCGGACAAGCTGCTGGCGGAGCTTTTGGAAATGGATGCGGAAATGACCATCACCCTCCATATCCAGACTGTCGATCAGGCCTCCGCCGTAAAATCCATCAAGGCCAAAGTCTCCGACATTGACAAGATGAAGGTGGAGGAACAAAAGAAGGCAGCCCGGTCAGGGTACGACATGGACATACTTCCGCCCGACCTCGTAACATACAGCAACGACGCAAAGACCCTTCTGGAAGATTTACAGAGCCGGAATGAAAGAATGTTCCTGCTGACCTTCCTTGTGGTAAACATGGCCCCAACCCGCCGGGAGCTGGACAATGACCTGTTCACGGTGTCGGGTATCGTCCAGAAATACAACTGCACCTTGAAGCGGCTGGACTTCCAGCAGGAGGACGGTTTTCTTTCCAGCCTTCCGCTGGGCCATAACGGCATTGAGATCAAGCGCGGCATGACGACCAGCTCCACGGCCATTTTCGTTCCCTTTATGACGCAGGAGCTCCGCATGGATGGCGAAGCCGTCTATTACGGGCTCAACGCACTTTCCCATAACGTCATCATGGCAAACCGGAAAAAGCTCAAAAACCCCAACGGCCTGTTCCTCGGCGTGCCGGGCTCCGGCAAATCCTTTGCCGCAAAGCGAGAGCTTGTGAACGTGTTCCTTGCCACCCGTGACCGGATCATTGTGGTTGACCCGATGGGCGAATACTCGCCCCTTATCAAGCGGCTGGGCGGACAGGTCATCGAGATCGCCCCGGACAGCCCCCACCACATCAATCCGATGGACATTGATTTGAGCTTCGACGAGGAAAACCCGATGGCGCTGAAAGCCGACTTTATCCTGTCGCTGATGGAGCTGATCGTCGGCGGCAAGGACGGCTTACAGCCGGTGGAGCGTACCGTCATTGACCGATGTGTGCGCCAGATGTACCGGGAACACTTGCAAAACCCGGAAACAAGCAAAATGCCGACCCTCCAAACGCTATATGACCTGCTCTGTTCCCAGCCGGAGGGCGAGGCGGTGCGGCTGGCAACGGCCCTTGAAATTTATGTGTCGGGTTCCCTTAACGTGTTCAACCATGAAACCAATGTGGACTTAAACCGCCGTCTGGTATGCCTTGACTTAAAAAAGCTGGGGGCCGGGCTTCGGACGATTGCCATGCTCATTATGCAGGACTTGGTAAACTCGCGGGTGTCCATGAATTTCCTGCGCGGTATCGCTACATGGTGCTACTTCGACGAATTTCATGTGCTGCTCCGTGACCGTCTGACGGCAAGCTATTGTGTGGCGATCTGGAAAATGCTGCGGAAAAAAGGGTGCGTTCCCAGTGCTTTAACGCAGAACGTGAAGGATTTTCTGGCAAGCCCGGAGATCGAGAACATCTTTGAAAACTCGGACTTCCTTGTGCTGCTCTCGCAGGCACAGGGGGACCGGCAGATTTTAGCCAAACAGCTTGGGATCAGCCCCCACCAGCTTTCCTATGTGACCCATACCAATTCCGGCGAAGGGCTGCTGTTCTTCGGGAACACCACCATCCCGTTTGTTGACCGCTTCCCGCAGAACACAGAGCTGTACGCCATTATGACCACCCGCCCGGAGGACAAAAAACAGGAAATGAACCGGGCATAACACACTTCGGGCCATGATGGCCCGAGGTTTGGAAAGGAGGGATACATCATCGGAAAGAAACCTGACAAACGGAATTTTCAAAGGCCGGGGCCGACGGAGGATACCGGGGGCAATCGCCCCGGACCGGCTGAACGGGAAGGACCTTCCCCCGCACTGTCCCGACGCCTGCGGTTTGAGGACGAGGATACCGGACAGGACAGCCCTTCGGGCCATGATGGCCCGAAGTCCAAAAGCGGCAAGTTTCAAGAGGACAGCCGGAAAAGCCGTCCCTCTGACCGCATGAGGCAGGAGGATGAAGCGGGCGGGCCGCAGGATACCGGCAAGGCACAGGAGCCGGAGGGCCCCGCCGAGAAGGCCGGGAGCAAAAAGGACAAGTACCAGAAAGCACAGGCAAAAGCGGAATACGCCGGGGAAAAGCTGGGAAAGGCCCGGGAGAAACTGGACAAGACCGAGGCAAAACGGGCAGCGAAGAAACCGCCGGGGCTTGCGAAGAAACCGCCGGGGCTTGCGAAGAAAGCTGTCCGGGGAGCCCGCACCGAAGCATGGTTTTATCTCCACAACAAAATCCACGAAGTTGAGCATGAAAATGTGGGTGTGGAAGGAGCCCATAAGTCGGAACTTGTGGCCGAGGCCGGAGCCCGGAAACTGACTCGGTATGCCAAACGGAGATACCGGGAGCACCCGGCCCGGAAGGTGGCAAAATGGGAACGGAAGGACATAAAAGCCCGGGCCAATGTGGATTTTCAGAAGATGGCCTCCGAGCACCCGGAGCTTGCCAGCAATCCGCTTTCCCGTGTGCAGCAGAAATGGAAACTGAAACGCCGGTATTCCAAAGAAGCAAAGGCGGCTGCAAAACAGGGCGCAAAGGCCGCAAAGAAAACCGCTGCCGCTTCGGGAACTGCGACCCGTCGGGCGGCGCAGTTTGTGACCCATCATCCCGTGGCGGTGCTGGTCCTGCTCCTGCTGTTGCTGCTCTGTTTTCTTGTGTCGGCGGTAAGTTCCATTTTCCCCACGCTTGGTAGCGGCCTTGCCAATGCGTTATCCGGCACTTCCTACGCCTCGGAGGATACGGACCTGCTGGGCGTGGACGAGGACTACACGGCGCTGGAAAACGAGCTGGCGCAGACGGTAGCGAACATCGAAAGCACCCATCCCGGCTATGACGAGTACCGCTATTCCGTGGACGAGATCGGCCATAACCCCTATGAGCTGGCGTCCTATTTCTCTGCAAAGTACCATGTCTATTTCCGAGAACAGGTGCAGGACGAGCTGCGGGAGATTTTCGAGGCACAGTATGAACTGACCTTGACGGAGGAAGTCGAGATACGCTACCGCACCGAAACCAGCACCGACCCGGAGACCGGGGAAACCACCACCGAGGAAGTCCCCTATGAGTATTACATTCTCAATGTGACCCTCACAAACAAAACGCTGCCCGCCGTGATCCTGCCGAGGCTTAACGAACAGCAGCGGGAAATCTACACCGTTATGCAGCAGCTCAAGGGCAACAAACCCTATCTGTGGGAAGGGATTTACAACGGCGGCGAAGATACCGGCCCCAGCTATGAGATACCCGGCGAGGCGCTGGATGACCCGGCTTTTGCGGCGCTCATGGAAGAAGCCACAAAGTACATCGGCTGGCCCTATGTGTGGGGCGGCTCCAGCCCGTCCACCTCCTTTGACTGTTCGGGCTTTGTCTGCTGGGTGTACACGGCCAGCGGCGTCCACAACCTGCCCCGTACCACAGCACAGGGCATTTACAACCAGTGCGCTATCATTTCCCCCTCCGAGGCAAAGCCCGGCGACATTATCTTTTTCACGGGAACCTATGACAGCCCCGGCCCTGTGTCCCATGTGGGGATTTATGTGGGCGACGGGATGATGCTTCATTGTGGTTCGCCCATCCAATACGCAAACATCAATTCAAGCTACTGGCAGACACATTTCTATGCCTTCGGGCGTTTGTGAGCCAGAGGAAAGGAGTCCTTGCATGAACAAAATCGACAAGCTCGATAAGGAACTGGAAAAAGCCCGGGAGAAGGCTGCCGAGTGGCAGGCCAAAATCCGGGAGCTGGAAAAGCAGAAACAGGAGGAAGAAAACAGCCAGATCGTGCAGGCGGTGCGTTCTCTCAAACTGACCCCCGCCCAGCTTATGGCTTTTCTAAATGACCCCAAAAACAGCCTTGCAGCTTCGGACCACAATGGCCCGAAGCTGGAGGCACCCGAAAAGGAGGACACAGCCCATGAAGAAAACTAAATACCGCAGGCTGGCGGCGATGGCTGCCAGCCTTTTGTGTTGCCTGATCTTTACGGTCCCGGCCTATGCACAGAGCAGCGAGCCGCAGCCGGAGACAGCTCCCGCCCCGGCAGAAACCGAAGCGGAGCCGGAAACCCAGAACCCCTTTACCCCGGACGGGACGGGAACCGTGGTGGACAACGCCACCGACGAGGATGGAAAGGAGTTCTACACCATCACGACCGCAGACGAGAGCGTGTTTTATCTGGTGATCGACAAACAGAAAACCAGCGAGAACGTCTATTTCCTCAATACCGTTACCACAGACGACCTTCTGCCTCTTGCCGAACAGGGTAAGGAACCGCCCAAAGAAGTGACCCCTGAGCCAGAGCCAAAGCCCACCGAACCGGTGGAGGAAGTAC
This sequence comes from Faecalicatena contorta, assembly GCF_001404335.1. GTDB lineage: Bacteria > Bacillota > Clostridia > Lachnospirales > Lachnospiraceae > Faecalicatena > Faecalicatena contortus_B. Next base: position 199,253 of record NZ_CYZU01000001.1, on the reverse strand, counting down.
CGGAACCCGAGCCGGAGAAAAAGGACAGCCCCCTTCTCTCTCTGCTCCTGATCGGTACGGTGGTGCTGGCCGGCGGTGGAATTGGTTACTATTTCAAGATTTACAAGCCGAAGCATGAGGCCCCGGATTTGGAGGATGATTACTGCGAATATGAGGACGGGGAGCTGGAGGAGATCGCAGAGGAACCCGAGGACGAAGATACCCCGCCGTGGGAGGAAGATACGGAGGAATGAGAATGAATTTTACAAGCAGCCCTTTTGAACGAATGATGAAGGAAGTACCGCACCCCGGCTGGGACAATGACGACCCTTGTAAGGGATGCCGTTACTACAAGGAGTGCAAAGGAAAGAAAAAACAGTGCCGGAAGAAGTTCCGGGCGCTGATCGTGGAGCCCCGCCCTTCGGGCCATCGTGGCCCGAAGTCTTAAATGGACGCCCGGGAGCTGACCCGTGACGAGAAGAAGAAAATCCGCACTCTGGTCACGGGGATGTGCGCCAACTATGACCGGGAAAGCGGCCTATGCCTTCCTCTTGACTGTGCCTGCTATATGCTGCACAAGTGCTGGACAGGGGCGTACTGCCGTTACTTCCGTGAGGCTGTCCTGCCCCTTAACCTGGAGCTTCAAGCGTCGCTGACAACGGAAGGCATCTCCCCGGAGCTGCGGGCCTGTGCGGTCTGCGGAAAGGCGTTTTTGCCCGAGGGGCGTCAAGCCTACTGTTCCGACGCTTGCAAGGCCGAAGGAAACCGCCGGAAAAGCCGGGAACGCATGAGGAAAATGCGGGAGAAAAGGCCGGGCGGCTGTTACGATTTGCCGCCTCCAAAGGCTTGACATTCCGGGCTTTTTTGAGGGTGTTTCCGGGGTGGGAATATCTTATTACATTCCTCCCCGGTCTGCCCTCTTATTTCGTAACATCCAGCACTTCGGGTCATGTTGGCCCGAGGCACAGAAAGGAGGGATCTCTTGGAGACAGTACAAGGATATGTGATTTTGAAAGCTGCCACCTTTGAAACCGGACACGGCTTTGCGTTGGGGCATAATCCGGGAGCGCCGAGCCCCTTTGTGACCTGGCAGTTTACCGAGGGGGAAAACGGCCATCGGGATTACTACTGGGGCCGCTATGGAACCAGTCAGGCGTGGGCGCAGCGGGACTTTGACCGCCGGATGGACGACTATCAGCAGCTTTACCATGCGGCGGTCAAGCATACCGAGCTGGGACCGGAGGGCGTTTACCGCTATTATTCCACCCAGCGCCCCGTGGACATAGGAACTTACCCGAAGCCGCCGGATAACCAGCCTCTTTCCATCGTCAACTACGATGACGACAGGCGGCGTCCTGTGGCGGATGGCAGGCTGATGGCATGGGGCGAACTGACCTACGCAAAGCCGCTGACCGAAAAGCAGATGGAGGATTATGAACTGAAACCAGCACCGGGCAATCCTGACCGGGTGCGCCCATCCATTACCGCCCGGCTCAAAGAAGGAACCAGAGGGCAGGAACCCCAAAAGGAGCCCGGCCAGAAGCGGAGCCATAAAAACCATGAGGAACGATAGAGGAGGATCGCCATGCACGAAAAAGACAACTATCTGAAAACCGCCGAGCTCTCCACAGAGCAGAACTGCAACATGATCGACGGCGTACCCAACAACACGCCCATCCCACCCACGCCCCCGGAGCTGGACGCAAAACCGCTTGATAAGGTAAAGGAACCCAAAGAGCGCCGGAAAGGCCGGGAGCTGGAACGCTGATGGAGAACCGCAAGCGGAATGTCCATCTGCATGTCATGGTAACGCCGGACGAGCTGGCAGCCATCCATGAGCGGATGGCCGAGGTGGGCATTTCCAACGCCGGGGCTTATGTACGGAAAATGGCTCTGAATGGGTATATCCTGCACATCGACCTTGCGCCCGTAAAAGAGCTGATCTCTCTGCAACGGCGCTGTTCTAACAATCTCAATCAGGTTGCCATACACGCACATACCTATGGCGTGTACCCGGAGGAAATCGACGGATTGAAGCGGGACTATGAAAAGCTGTGGGGCGAGGTGTCAAAGGTGCTGCGGGAGCTCTCCGAGCTGGTGGCAAAGTGAGACGAGGGCGGCAGGCTTCCGTTGTGGGGCTTGCCGCCCTCGTCTTTTTATTCTCACTGTATTGTATGATAGAAAAATTTACCGCAATATGGTAAAATGAAAATATCTATCGAAAGTTGGTGAGATTTGATGAGTGAATATTTAAATGAGGATATATGCCAGTTTAGTAATGATGCTTCTGCATCTTCTTTTGGTTGGAATTTTCAAGCAAATGCAGGCATTTTTCTTTTTTTAAAGTATATGCCAGATGCAGCAGATATTAAAATTGAATCCATATCTCAAGATATTGAAATTACTTTGATTGATGAACGAAAGGTTTTTGCACAGGCGAAATCTGCACAAGATAGCACAACCATCAAAGACCAAAAGGAAAAATTTAAAGATGCCATAATATCGTTAGCACGTAATCCGTATAAAGACAACCAATTGGTGTACATTTCTAATATACCTGATACATTTAAGTCGGCTCCAAATTTTTTTAACAATAGTATTATCCCGTACAATGATTGCTTAGCGGGAATACAGAAAGAGATTGACGATACCATCCTTTCAATCTCAAAAAACATTGCAAAAAAAATAAAAAAAGAAAAAGATCCTCTGAAAATCAGAAAATTGGAACAAATAAAAGAAAAAGTTGAGAATTTCCACAAAGAGAATTTATATATATCAACAATATATCCGTATTACGGTAACGAGAAAAACAGATATACCATTATTGGCGATTCCGTTTTAAGTTTTTTGACAGATACCATCGGATTAACAAGAGATGATGCCATTTCCATAAAACAAAAGTTATTGGAGCACTGGCAACTGAATTTTGAACACAACTCTACCATAAAAGATGAGAATAAAAACAAGAAGATTTTGAAAGAAGATTTTACTTGGCCAATTGTAGCTTTTCTGGTTGATGGGAATTTTCCGGATATTGATGATTGTTTATCGTTTTTGCCGGACCAGTCTATAAAAAAAGAGGTTGAACGCGTCATGAATGATCCGAAAAGTTTCTATCATGCACGTTACGAATTTACCAACAAAGTCTTGCAACGCTATGCGCAATTTAAAAATCAATCAATAGGGAAAGCAATTAAAAAACCAGAACTTGAATTTATTAAAGAACACGGCGATGAATTTAGAGACGAATTTGTAATGTTGAGTAATGGCGATAATGAACTAACAGAATATCTAACAAAAGTATTTTTATATAGAATACTTACAAGCAACAGAGTAGTCCAAAAGGTATGTAGCGCAGTCGGGGTGAAAGCATGATTATAGAGAAACTTCTATTACGAGAAGGTATGATAGAAAATTTAGACACTTTTTCAGAAAAGAGAAATCTGATTTATTCTAAGACCAACACAAAAGGAAAATCTACATTTGTTAGACTTCTATTTTATGCGTTGGGGTATCCAATTCCTAATATGCGTGGAATTAAATATGAAGATATTATTACGGAGATAACATTTTCTGAAAAAGGGCAAAAATATACTGCCACTCGGGAAAATAGTTTGCTTACACTTTTCTCCGAAAACAGTCGCATTGAGTTCACACTTCCCAGTCAACATATGAGTTTTTTGTCGTTTGTTTTTAAATATGAAAACATCAAAGTTTTAAAAAATTTATTGGGGTTTATGTATGTTGATCAAGACAAAGGATGGACACTTCTAAATCGTGGAACCGTCATTGGAAAGATAAAATTTAGCATTGAGGAATTACTTGCGGGCTTAAATGGAATTGATATAGATGATTTGATCGAAAAGAAAACCACACTCGAACTAAACAGAGACAAATATTTGGCAATGCTGAATATACAAGAATTGAGTGAGCAAGTTTATGAGCAAAACGGAGAAATATTCATTTCAGACATAGAAAAAGAACTCAACGAAAAAATAGCGTATTGTAACATCAAACTTGAAAATGAAAAAAATGCTTTAAAAGAAATTAACTCTGTTCTTCTTAAAGAAAAGCAATTCTTCGACTATATTGATTCAATGAATTTATCTGTGAAACAGGATGATGTTATAATTCCGGTAAACAGGACTACATTGCTGAATTCGACAGCAAATTATGAATATTTACGAGCGCACAGAAGCATTATAGTGACCAACATAGAAAAGTTAAAACGTGAACGTTCCTCTTATGACGTAAAACTAAGTGAATATCATGCCAAAAATGCACAAATAAGCATGTTTTCTGCTGAATCAAAAGATACCCTTGTTAATAAGCAACTTGCCAATTTTAATATTGATCAGACCGTAGTTGAACAGCTTTTAGATGAAACAAAGAGCGATTTGAAGCATGTTAAAGCCGAAATAAAACGAACGATTAAAAATCAAAATTCTTACATATCGAAAATTTATAAATATGTTTTAGAATATGCAACCCAGCTTAATGTTGATGATAAAATGGTAGCCAAAGAGGATTTCATCTTTACATCAGACTTAAAATCGCTTTCGGGTGCAGTTCTGCAAAAAATGGTATTTGCTTTCAAAGTGGCTTTTTTAAAGGTTATAGAAGAAAGCATGGACACAAAATTGTTTATCGTATTGGATTCTCCCAAGGGAAAAGAGTTAGATGATGACAATATGAAGCTAATTGAAAACTTAGTAAGCACCGAACTATGCGACAATCAAATCTTTTTTGCAAGCATTTATGATCTTGAACATGAAAAACTGATAGAAATTAAGAATCGTGCAATTGAAGGCCGAAACAACTAACAAACAGGGAGAGTACAATTTGTACTCTCCCTGTTTGTTAATTGAGGACAGGATTCACTAATCTTTCGCAACATTTATGTCCCCGGGTAGGCATGATAAAATAGAGATAGAAAGAATAAAGGAGGTTTTGATGATGAAGATACTGCTGAAAATATTGGTTGCTCCCTTTGCTTTAGCGTTGTCCCTTCTGGCGGCTCTGCTGGTGTTCCTGTTTGATATTTGTGCCGTCCTGCTGACGATTGCCTCTGTGATCCTGGCGGTGCTGGGTGTCGCTCTTTTTTTCACGCCGACGCCCATAGGAGGGATTGTATTTCTGTTCCTCGCCTTCCTCCTTTCGCCGTATGGGCTGCAAGCGGCGGCTGGTTCTCTGCTTTGGTCTCTGGACGGAGGCAAGTCTGCTCTGTATCGGTTTCTGGCAAGTTAAGCAGCCTCGGGCCATGTTGGCCCGAAGTCGGGGCGGTCTGGACAGGCCGCCCTTTTTTCATAGAAGGGAGGGCTGATTTCTGGCTACCACAACTTTGTTGCAGCGCCATGCGGGCGAAGGCGAAACGATTGCCGAGGCCATCCGGGATTGTCTGGACTATGGCAAAAATCCGGAAAAAACAGAAAGCGGAAAGTATATCTCCGCTTATGAGTGCGACCCCGTCACCGTGGCGGACGAGTTTCTTCTGACGAAGGCCAGCTATGCCGCCATGACGGGCCGGGAACAGAAAAAGGCCAATGATGTGCTGTGCTATCAGATACGGCAATCCTTTTATCCGGGAGAAATCACCCCGAGGGAGGCGAACCGTATCGGCTATGAGCTGGCTATGAGCTGGACGAAGGGGCGGCACGCTTTTATCGTTACCACACATACCGACAAGCAGCACATCCATTGTCACATCTATTACAACTCTACCACCCTTGACTGTACCCGGAAATTCCAAAACTTTTGGGGTTCCAGCTTCGCTCTCCGTCGGCTCTCCGACAGACTGTGCCTTGAAAACGGGCTGTCCATTGTAGAGAACCCGAAGCCCCGGAGCAAGGGTAAGTATCGGAATTATGGAGAATGGCAGAAAGAACGAAAAGGACCGCTTTCCTATCAGGACAGGCTGCGCCTCGCCATTGATACTGCGCTGGCGGAGCGTCCCGATGATCTGGATGAATTTCTCAATCTGATGAAGCGGGCCGGATATGAGGTCAAGAAGGTTCGGGGCGGCGGTATCAGCTTCCGGCTGACCGGGCAGGGACAGGAACGCTTTACCCGTCTGCGTGCCTCCACGCTGGGGGACGGCTACGACTTGCAAGATATTCTGACCGCCATTGAGGGCAAAGAAAAACGCCCCGGACACTCGGAGCGGAAAATCAGTCTGGCGGTGGATATTCAAGCGAAGCTGGCTGCCGGTAAGGGACCGGGATATGAGCGCTGGGCGAAGGTATTTAACATTAAGCAGATGGCTGCTGCCCTTGCCTATATACAGGACAATGGCCTGACCGATTATGAGCAGTTGGCACAGAAAGCCACCGAGGCAGCAGACCGTTTCCATGCCATTTCCGAGCAGATCAAGCAGACAGAACAGGCCATGAAAACCAATGCTGGGCTAAAAGCCGCAACGGTTCAGTATGCCAAAACCCGACCTGTCTTTGAGCAGTATAAGGCGACGAAGTACAGCCGGAAATTTCTTGCGGAGCATGAAGCCGACCTTGAACTGTACCGGGCTGCACAAGCGGAAATGCGCTCTCTGTTGGGCGGAGCGAAGCTCCCCAAAATGGATGTGCTGAAGGAAGAAGGCCGCAAGCTCACAGCAAAGAAAAAACAGCTCTATGGAGAATACCAGAAGGCACGACGGGATATGCAGGAGATCGTCACGATCAAGGCGAACATTGACACTTTGATGGGCTACACCGAGCCGGGAAGAAAGCAGGAAAAGGAGCGTTAAGGTTATGAAAATAAGGAGCAAAGCGACGCTGACACTTCGGGCCATGTTGGCCCGAAGATACGGGTTTGGGGCGAGCCCCAACAAGCCGCCTTTGTGCCACTTGTGGCCACAGAGGCATTGCTTGCCACTTAGCGGCAGCCCCTAAAATGGCGCAAAAAAACAGAGGCCCTTATTCTGGAACCTCCGTTTCTCTGGCTTTCTTAATGCCCTCGGCTGTGGCTTCTATTACGACAAGCTCTTTTTCATTCATGGAGTTTAGAAGCACATCAATGTGCTTTCTGCAAGAGCTTGACCTTGCCCCTCCATCCGCATGAATAAACTGGTCAACTGAGACGTCAAACATGGTAATGAGTTTAACAAAAAGGTCGAAGCTGGGATACTGCCCCTTGTTCTCAATATTCATAATGGTGCGGGAGTCACGGTCTACTAATTCCGCAACATAGGCTTGTGTCCAGCCCTTTTCTTCTCTGGCTCTTTTGAGCGCCAACCCGAGGCCGTGAAAGTCAAACCTTCTTTCATCTTGGTTCATTCTCATATCACCCTATATCATTGTACATTTCGGGTTGAATTATGAGAATGTAATGAAATTTGATGTAAGGTAGTATTTTATTTCTTGTTTTTGTCTGTCTATTATAAGTTAATATATTTCTATTGGAATAACAACTTCTACGCTTAATCCGTGCGGGGCAGTATCAGAAAATTGAATTGTGCCTTGATGTATTTTCACAATCTGCCGCACGATTTTAAGACCCAGCCCATGCTCGATTTCTCCCGTTTGCTTTTGCGTACTGGAAATATCTCTGTCGTTATTCAATGTGTTTAGTTGCGGCTCACTTATTCCACAGCCATTGTCTATTACAGAAAAGGTACACGTTCTATCACAGCTTCCTACTGATACTTGTATCCTACACCCGTTTGGATTATGGACAATACAATTCCTGATTAAATTGCATAACATCCGATTTAGTAAGGATTGATCGCCAGTAATAGTGATAGCTTTTCCGGGATTATCTTCTGATAGCTCTAATTCATATTTGTCTGATAGGCCATCATTCAAAACTTCACTTACGGCTTGCCTCGCCAATTCTACCGGGACAAGTGTTTGCTTTTGCATAGGCTGCATGGAATATTCCAGTTTTGTAGTCAAATTCAAATTCTCAACTAAATTCTTTAGTTTTTCGCTATGTTTGCGGATAATTTCCGCTTGCTTTCTGGTGGTTTCCGGCAAAGAAGAAGTTTCTTCAATTTCGCTGGCATACCCTAAAATCATAGAAAGCGGCGTGCGTATATCGTGAGAAATACCCCTGATCCATTCGGCGCGGGTGTTATCTTTTTTTAGTAAGTAATCACCGGCTTTATTCAAACCGGCATTGATTTCTGCTAACTCCCCGTTTTCTTCCAGATGAACGGGATGCCCGGATGAAAGATGTCGTATGCCATTCAAAATCGGCTCCATAGCTTTTTCAATCCGGTGGGCATTTCGGACAAATAGATACAACATTAACAAAACATTGATACAGACAGCGGCTAAAAATCCAAACGCTATCGGCCGAACATATTGAGTTTTGATGGAAGTGTAGTAATTCGTTACATATCCCTGCGGGAAACCAACAACTAAAAGGCTGCCTTGTCGATTCCAAATATTAACTGGATAACTGTTAAGATACCAACGGCTGAACATAGCAACGTCCGTTGTGGAATAGTGGCGCGGCAATTCTTCCGGCACATTCATTTCCCAAATTATGTTTCCATTTTCATCCAAAATCATGGCCCATGCGCAAGCATTGTTTAACATGTCCTCTGCCTGTATATCGGCATTGAATTGCCCGTTAGTTTCTGTGATATGATTTGAAAAATCTTCAATCGGGAAATTTGAGTTTTTTACATTCCCTAAATAGGCGGCTGCAAAGAAAGAGGCTACTAACAAAATATTGACGAATAGAAAGAGAATGATGATACTGACTATTGAAAATATATAGCGGCGAAAAAATCGCTCTGATTTGTTCATGTTTGCACCCCCTTAATATTCAGACGATACCCAATTCCTTTAATTGTTACAAGCGCAACTGGTTTTGAAGGATTTTCCTCGATTTTTTCTCTTAGATGTCGGATATGAGTTGCTAATGTACTTTCGTATCCTTGCCAGAAATCACCGCATATTGCTTGACATAATGCGCCTGTGGTAACGATCCTGCCTTGATTTTCATACAGTTTTTCAAAAAGTTGAAACTCTTTGGCTGTCAGCGAAATATTTTCTCCGCTTCTCTGGACGATTGCTTTTTCCAGATCAACCGTAGCAGCTTCAAAGAACACTTTCCGCTCTTTCTCCGGGTAAACGCGTTTCAATATAGCCTGTACTCGAAATAGTAATTCTTTTGGTAAGAATGGTTTTAACAGATAGTCGTCTGCACCATTTTCAAAGCCTACAAATTTATCTTCAGCCTCGCCACGAGCTGTTAGCATTAAGACAGGAATTTTGCTGGTCTTTCGTAGTTCTTTTAATGCAGCAAACCCATCCATACCAGGCATCATAACATCGAGTATCATCATATCTGGTTCTTGTTCCTCACACATTTTTAAGGCTGCCTCGCCAGACGAAGCCGTCAATATTTGTGTAAATCCTGCTCTTGTAAAAATAGATTTTACCATCTCCAACAAATCTGTTTCATCATCAACTACAAGGATTCTTTTATCGTTCATAAGGCACCACCTTTTATTTGTTGCTCTTATTATACCTCAAGATAGGTAAAATGCCTATTCTGACTTTGAAATCTCAAAGTAAACTCAAGGTTGGCTCAATGTTATCTCAAAGTTGATATGTTATGCTGAGTACACAAACAAAAAAGGAGGCATAAGTGATGAACGATTACATTATTGAAACACATAATCTGACAAAAAAGTATGGAAGTCAGACCAGTGTTTCCCATCTGAATATTCATGTGAAAAAGGGCCGTATCTACGGGCTATTGGGACGCAACGGTGCAGGTAAGACCACGACCATGCGGATGTTGCTAGGACTGACGGCTCCCACGTCTGGCGAGGTAACGATATTTGGAAAGCCCTTTCAGGGCAACGAAAAGAATATCCTGCCCCATATAGGCTGTCTGATTGAGTCGCCGGGCTTTTACCCCAATTTGACAGGAACGGAAAACCTAAAAATCTTTGCTGAACTTCGAGGATTAAGGAGCCCCAAATATATCAAAAATGCATTGGAACTTGTTAATCTACCTTACCGGGACAAGAAGTTGTTTTCCCAATATTCTCTTGGCATGAAGCAGCGGTTGGCGATTGCTCTGGCCGTCATGCATAACCCGGAACTTTTGATTTTGGACGAACCGATTAACGGCCTCGACCCCATCGGCATTGCGGAAGTGCGAGATTTTATCCGAGAATTGTGTGATACCAGCGGTAAAACCATTTTAATTTCCAGTCATATTCTTTCGGAAATCTCTCTGCTTGCAGACGATGTGGGAATTATTGACCACGGCAAGTTGCTAGAAGAAGAAAGTCTGAAAGAATTGGAGGCGAAAAACGCCAAGTTCATCCACTTCTGCGTATCGGATGCACAAAAAGCTGCGAAAATTATTGCTGCAACATTTCACAGCAAAGATTTTCGCCTTACAGATGCCAATAATCTGTATCTCTACGATATGACTCTGCCAGTGGAAAAGATTAACCGTTCTTTTGTCGAATCAGGAATTGAGATTCAAGAAGTCCATCTTTGTGAGGATACTTTAGAGGACTACTTCAAAAAGATAACAGGGGGTGAGGGGATTGCTTAACTTGATTCGGTGCGAGTTTTGGAAACTGAAAAGAAAAATGTTCGTGCAGTTGGTATTGGCGGCATCTTTTCTGTTTCCAATCCCGCTAACTGCCATTATCTATTATCTGAACACGGCGCAGAACAAATACGCTACAAAAGCAGCAGCTTTTGACGCCCTGTGGCAATCCGTAATCGGTTTTGGTATGTTGCTACTTCTTCCCTGCATTTTAGGAATTGTTGCAGCACTCCTCTTTTTTATGGAGCGAGATAACGACACCTTTAAAAACCTACGGACAATTCCGATAACAAGTTCACAGATGGTTATCGCAAAGTGCATTGTTTTATTATTGCTTAGTATTGCGTTTTGTATATCTTCGACTGTAGCCTCTATCCTTTGCGGTTTTGTCTTTTTCGGAGTGACCGATATTTTGTTTAAGGTATTGTTTTCCGCTATTTACGGATTATTGATTGCGATTAGTGCATTACCGCTGATATTGCTGATTATATTTTTCAGCAGATCCTATATTTTTTCCATTATGCTTTGTGTATTTTATAGTGTATTCAACCTGCTCTCAACATTTTCTATGACAGCACTTCCAAAATGGCTTGTACTTACTCTGCCTACACCGAGCATTATGTTGTGGGGAACCCAGCAAATGTCTTCTCGTACTGCTATAAACGACACAGAGGATTTGCAGAACTTCATTCAAATGGGATTGATACCTTCTACTCCTCAACTAATTATAACTTTGGGGGTAATTGGGGTTGTTTCACTTCTTCTGGCGGTCTATCTTTATAAGAAAAGGAGTGAGTGAAATGGTAACAATTATAAAAACCGAGTTTATGAAGCTGAAAAGATATTTTATTGTCTGGATTGGCGTGTCCCTCATGCTTCTTACAGTTCTGCTAACCTTGTTTACTACAATGGCCGATGACGGAATGGTATGGGACTACCAATTTCTTTTTGAACAGGTAGTTAAGCATTTTGTAACAATGATTTTCCCAATGTGTATCACGCTGATTAGTGGGTATATGATTTCCCGTGAATATACAGACGACACATTAAAAAATATTGAAACATTACCCATTTCATTTAGGAAACTTCTGGCAGGTAAATTGATTGTTTCTGCAATTCTGTCGCTTTTCTTAGGAATTGTGTGCTTTGTTTTCACAGTCATTGCAAATTTTATCATGGGATATGATGGATTTGCTTTGATTCCTGCGCTTACAGGATTGGTGCAAATGGCATTGTTAGGATTCTTCCTTTACTTGACAATGCTGCCCATTATTGTTCTGACAAGCAGATATAAAGGGAGTTTCCTTGTAGGGGTTATCGTCGCTTTTGTATATGGGTTTATAGGAATGTTTGCAAATGGGACTTTACAATCTATATATCCTGTCTCCGCTGCGCTTGGTTTAATCAATTATCGAGCTGGGGCAGAAGGAGTTATGTGGAATAAAGGACTGTGTTTTATTAGCATTCTGATTATGTGTGCTATTGGAATTGCTTTGATGTTTGTAAAACAGAAACCAGAAAAGAGAGAAGCTAAAAAAACACAGCACACAGCACCTAAAAAGGGCTGGTAAAAGAAAGAGAGGTAACCTTTATGAGTTCTAAGAAAAAAATAGGAATTGTGATTGTCGTTGCTGTACTAGCAATTACTTTTATGACTGTAGCTTTTCTCACTACGCAAACCAATACAGACTACTATACGCAGATTGATAACCGATGGGTAACAGATATTGCACCGCATGGTGCGATGAACTATAAATACACATTGGTTGCTTATGATGAAAGTGGTAATGCGAAAGACGTTACTTTTGAAACAAGCAAAGTTCTCACAGATGGTGCGTATCTGTGCTTGAAAGTGGCTCCCATCAGAGGGGTTGTAACATGGGCTGAAATGCAGTTTGATGAATTACCTTCTTCTGTTCAAGAAAAATATAAAGAATAACCCCGCAGGACAATAAAGGTGCCTGTAATGAAATATATTTAGATCAGCTGCCACACGACGGCAAAAGAAAAAAAAGCCGTCGTACAGCAGCCCTTTTGACACGCCCATACGACTAGCGGCGGCTTTGATTTTCAGAGCCGCCGTTTCTTTCGTTTATCCTAAACCAACGACGACCTAACACCGTGTAAATCCACGGCGGCATATAGGAGGATTGCCGCCGTGTCTATTTTTGTCTTTTTTCACAGTACCCATGACCTACATCAGTTAAAAAAAGCATAGCTCCCCCTCCGGGTTATTCCGGCTATGTATGCGAAATTTGTTGGAACCTTAACTATTATGTCATTTCATGCGTCCGTGTGGCTTCATGCCGCCCGGGCGCTTTTGTGTTCTTATGGGGCTGCTTCGGGTCATGTTGGCCCGAAGTCATTCCCCGGTGTCGCTCCCCGCCGCCTTCGTTTCGGTCACTCGTCAACCAACAACCGAAACGGAGGTCAATATGGCTATTATCAATTTGCGGGACTATTACCCATTCTATACATCAGATTGCTTCATGGAAGTATCGGAAGAAGTTGCAGAAATGTTCAAAGAATTTGATCGTAAAGAGGCTGCCTACCGGCTGCGTACATACCGCCACAAAGCCTACTATTCCCTTGATCGGGATGATGGGCTGGAGCATGAGGCTGTCTTTGTCGCACTTTCGCCCCATGAGCTGTACGAGCGAAAAGTTACCATGCAGGAACTTCACGCAGCGATTGCCAGTCTGCCGGACAAACAGGCAAAACGGATTTATGCTCATTTCATTCTCGGCATGACCAAACAGGACATTGCCCGGGCAGAGGGCGTCCATGAAAAAGTGGTTCGTGTCGCAATCGAGCGAGGTCTGCGGCGCTTAGAAAAAATTTTGAAAATTTCTTTGTAAGGCGTACCGATTTAGGCCGGAAAATGAAATGGCTTATGAGAGGTAAAACACTTCGGGTCACAATGGCCCGAGGTTCAGACAAGCCTCATGCAGATTGAAAATTGAATAAAAAGACACCCGGATACGAAGGGGAACGCGCTGTGTGACAGACCCGCCATGACCTCGGATTTCAGAGAATACAGTCTTTGTAAAACTGAGCGAGCGAACAGGTCCATGCCATAGGTGGGGCAAGGCTGGCTCCACCGGAACAGGTGCAGGCCCCGGATACTTGCGTTTAGTCACAGTCCGAGCGTTGAAGCGGCCTTGCAAGCCGTGAGCCGTCGCAGGCAATGAGAACGCCTTGCCATCAGAATGGGGAGAGTTGAAATACTATGGGGCATGAAGCCTATGTCCGTCCGGTGTGTCTGAAATGAAGTGAAAACCTATGGGGAGCCCCCGGCAATGCTGTCTGATGATAGGCCAACCGATCCGGCGCGGCTCCCCATCTTTTCAAAAAAGGAGCACTTTATGGGAAATGCGTTTGGAATGATCCCCGGCTTGGAACCGGACGAATGGAGCAATGACGCTTGCCGTGGTTATGTCATTATGGCAATGGAGAACTGCGGATTTTCAAAGAAGGATATACGGCGTGTTGTGGGGCAGCTTTATGAAGTATTTGACCTCAACAGCGTGGAGGACGCCAAAGAAAAGTACCATTCCAGTCCTTACTGACCTCGGGCCACATCGACCCGAAGTGGAGAAAACTCAAAGGGCGGCACCTGCCGGGTGCCGTCTTTTGACATTTCCCCACGGGACAAGTGGGAAAGGCTGGCATATACACGCACTTTCGCAAAGGAGGTTTTCAATGACGCAAGCTGTCACTTATGAACGAGAAACAAAGTCTGTCGCATTTCAAGGGAAGATCATTGTGCTGGAAAGCCTCACGCCGGTACTTCCCCCGAAGGAGAAAGCACAGCGCAAAAAAGAAATTGAGCGTTGTCTTTATGAGGTGTTCAGCAAATATGGGGACAGATTTCCCTAATCATTCGCAACATTGTTGTCCGGGGCTGCTGATGGTATAATATAGTTGTAAGGTTGGTAGCTCCATTCCAACAAGGAAAGGAGCCCAATATGGAATTTATCAGAGAAGATTGTATTTACGCAAGACAGTCAGTAGACCGCAAGGACAGTATCAGCATTGAAAGTCAGATCGACTTTTGCAAGTATGAATTGAAAGGTGGGAGCTGCCGGGTATTCAAGGACAAAGGCTATTCCGGTAAGAATACGGACAGGCCGGAGTTTCAAAAGCTACTGGGCGAGATCCGCAAGGGAAAGGTCCGGCGGGTCATCGTGTATAAGTTGGACCGTATAAGCCGCTCTATTCTGGACTTTGCAACGATGATGGAGCTGTTTCAAGAGTATGATGTGGAGTTTGTATCATCCACAGAAAAGTTTGATACTTCGACCCCGATGGGCCGGGCCATGCTGAATATCTGCATTGTATTTGCCCAGCTTGAACGTGAGACAATTCAGAAGCGTGTCACAGACGCCTACTATTCCCGGTGCCTGAAAGGCTTCCACATGAGCGGGCAGGCACCATACGGTTATCAGTTAGAGCCTACTGTGGTAGAGGGTATCCGCACAAAGAAAATGGTTGCCGACCCCATAGCCGCCGACCATGTACGGCTGATGTTTCAAATGTACGCCGAACCGGAAACCTCCTTCGGAGATATTACCCGATACTTCGAGGAACAGGGTATCAAGATTTACGAGAAGTCAATGGTTCGGAGTTTTCTTTCCCAGCTTTTGCGAAACCCCGTTTACGCACAGGCCGACTTGGAGCTGTACGAATTTTTCAAGAGTCAGGGTGCAGCGATTGTCAATGACGCTTCTGACTTTGCCGGAACAAACGGCTGCTATCTCTATCAGGGGCGGGATGTGAAAGAGGACAAGGACAGGTGCTTAAAAGACCAGATACTTGTTATCGCTCCCCACGAAGCACTCATTTCCTCTGACACATGGCTGAAATGCCGGAAAAAACTTATGGCAAATACCACCTTCCAGCAGGGACGGAAACCGAAGAACACTTGGCTGGCCGGAAAAATCAAATGCGGGCATTGTGGGTATGCGCTGAAAGCCACCCATGTACCCAACAGCACCGGATATTTCCGCTGTACCAAACGGACGGAAAACAAAGGCTGTCCGGGCTGCGGGAAAATCCGCAAAGAAGAATTTGAGCAATTCATTTTCTCGGCCATGCAGGAAAAATTCAAAGACTTTCAGATACTCCACGGCAGAGAGGAAAAAGTCAATCCGAAACTTACCGCCTATCAAGTGGAGCTGGCACAGGTAGAGGCAGAAATTGAAAAGCTGCTGGACACGCTGACCGGAGCCAATGCGACCTTGCTTGCCTACGCTAACAAAAAAATTGAAGAACTGGACACCCGACGCCAGACCATTTCAAAGGCAATCGCCGAATTGAGTGTTGAAACCATATCGCCCCAGCAGATAAAGAAGTTGTCCTATTATCTCGACAACTGGGAGAGCATAGATTTTGACGACAAAAGAAAAGCCGCCGATGGTTTGATCTCTACGATCAAGGCCACCAGCGACCGTGTTCAGATAGAGTGGAAAATCTGACATTTCCGCTCTATCGCCCCTCATTTCTATTTTATCTTGTTTGTACCCCTTGTACACCGATGTTTACATCCGTTCAGGTATATATCAGTTATGCCTGCAATTCCGTCAAAAACCAGGCTAAGTGAACGGTATTTGTCACATTCATCTAAACAGAATTTTTTGCGGTACCAGCCTTTGAGCCCCCTGCGGTATCCATGGTCTGCGGGGGCAGTAAGGTCAAGCTCCTGGCTGTGCTGCCAGTCATGGGGGAGATCCACTGTCTCCCAGATCGAATCATCAAATTCCAGAGCCGCAGCGCCTGTAATCCCGCCGGCTTTTGAAAAGCCATAGACGGCTCCATGCGACATGGATTCCGGTAAAATACCAAAGTCCCCCAGTGAAAATTTCCATTCTCTGTCAAAATTATATCTCATTTGTTGTCTCCTTATCTATTTTTACTGTACCTCTGGTTCGTTGTTTTGTCAGGTAAGTATGTTTCTGTGTCTGAAAATGATTCGATCTGAACATTCTCGTCTTGTAGTTGTGGTTTATTATATCATTGACGATTGTCCAATAGTTATTAATAACGCTCCCAAAAAGAGCATATTCGACCATTTATTTAGATGTCTATTTAAAAATCTGTTAAAACAACCTATTCGGCAGCATGTAAACCTTATACCGGAATACTATCCCGCACACAAAGCGCCCCATACCCCATCTGGTTATTCGGCCACCGATCAAATCCCGGAAGTTCTCTCGCCCCTCTCCGCAGATAGGCCTTCACCTTCTCCCCATACAAATAGGAGTCATTCCCTTTCACAATCCCCCACTCCATCAGCAGTGCCGCGCTTCCGGTCACAAAGGGCGCGGCAAATGAAGTTCCGGTGAACTGTGCATAGCCCCCGCCGGGCACCACAGTCGTTACGTTTACCCCCGGAGCCACAAGATCCGGCTTTGGCACCGCAGCATACTCATAGAGCGCCGCCGGCCCCCGGCCCGAAAAGTCTGCATAACTGAATGTCAGACTATTATATGCACCCACGGTTATCACCCGGAGTGCCGTAGAGGGTATGGTGAGCGTCGTATCACTCTTTGGAAATAAAAACCCGGTCCCTATATTCAGTGCGCTCTGACTGGGCAGCCACATCTCATATTCTCCTGTCACCACCCTGCGCGGCGATAGGATAATCTGCCATACGCCGCTGTCTATATAGGTCTGTCTGGGCAGGAAGTCAATAAATATTTCCTGCTTGACGCTGTACGGTTTCGGTTCCCCATAATATAGAAGTATCTCCGTATTACCCAGGATAAATCGCTGAGAGCCAAGGATCTCCTGAATCGGGCCCACCCGCACTCCCGATGGGCTGATCAGGGAAATATCCACTGTATCCACATAGGATTTCCAAAGCTGCACATTGACCGTGGGCTCGTTAGCCTGTACCCCCAGCTGCACACTTTCTTCCACATTCACTGTCAGCCTGCCGGAGGTGTGGCCGGCACTGGTTCCTTCATTTCCGCTGCCCACACAAACTGCACACTTCCAGTAATTAGAAATATCATCCAGAAAGCGCTCCAGCAGGGAAGTTCCGTCGTGGGAACCATATGTATTTCCAAAACTAATATTCACGGCCACAGGCATTTGGTACTCCAGAGCTTTGCGAACCGCATAATCTACCCCCATCATCAGTTCCGTTGTTCTGGGGAAGCCTTCATCCCGGGGAATTCCCAGCTTAACGACAAGCAAATCACTGGCCGACGCCACCCCCGCATACTGGCGGCCAGGACTCCCGGCGCCGTTGCCCGCTGCAATTCCTGCGACCGCGGTCCCATGGCCCGAAGTATCCCTGCTTGGCACAATTCGCTCCCGCGCCTCTCTGGAGTCCTGTGCAAGAGCCTCGTTGATCTGCTCCTGTGTATATTCCGTGCCGATGGCATAGCCTTCCGGCGGGCTGCCCGGAATCGTCTGATCCCACAGAGCCCGTATTCTGGTGGTTCCATCCGGATTTCTGAAGTCCTCGTTGGCATAATCAATTCCACTGTCTATTACGGCAGTCAGCACGCCGTTTCCGAACAAAGAAAAAGGAGTTCGCTGCACCGGATTGATGCAGGAAACTCTCTTTCCGTTCGCCACCTGAAAAAACAGCCTCTTTGGTTTTTCAATATACTCTATCTGGGGAATGGATGCCAGCCTGTCAATCACAGATTCCCGTACTGTGATAACAGCATACTCATTTGTCAGTTCCGTCACAGACGTTGCCAGCGCTCTCACCGGATCAAGGGAACCCGAATACTTAATCACCAGATCCCATTCTCTGTCAATCGGGTTATATCCCACCTCCAGCTCCAGTGACTTGACGCGTTCTTCTTCCGTAGCATCTAATGCAAGGTTCAGCAGATTCTCTACTTTCTGGCTCATATCCCGCTCCTTTTGACTATTCAGTTAACAGATGGTTCTTACCCGTTTGGGTATATCTTTTCTGGCTATCTTCCTTCTCCCTTATATGCAGCATATGCATATGGCAGAAAATACCCCTGCGCATGGCGGCAGACCGGACATACAGCCGGAGCCTGTTTTCCCTCGTGGATATATCCGCAGTTCGTACAGATCCATTTGCTCTCATTCTCACAAGCAAAGTATTGGTTGGTCTCCAACATGCCGGCTATTTCACCAAAACGAACCTGGTGGATGTGTTCAATCTCTGCGATCTGATAGAATGCAGACGCAGCCTCTAAAAAGCCTTCTTCCTTAGCCACATCACCAAATGCCTGGTAAACATCCTCATATTCCTCTTTTTCGTTGTGCTCCGCAGCTCTCAGAAGCTCAGCCAAAGTCGTCTGCTGATCTACCGGATAACCGCCGTCAATAAAGATTGTCTCACCGGACAGATCTTTAAGCAGCTCGTAATATCTCTCCGCATGGGCGCGCTCCTGATCAGCCGTATACAAAAAGATGTCGGCAATCGTATACATTTTCATCTCTCTTGCCTTATCTGCAGCGATCGTATATCTGTTTCTTGCCTGACTCTCCCCGGCAAATGCTCTCATCAGGTTTTCTTTTGTTTTACTTTCTGAAAAATTAACAGCCATAATACACACTCCTTTTTTTATTACTAGTATGTACCATGGCTGGTAAAATATTCTCTTTTCAGTTAAAATATTTTCTTTACGCACATGCGGCTGTGCAGATTCTGTTCCATAACTTTTGCCGGACCGTAAATCATAAAACGTTTCGTAATATCCAATCGTACCGTATCAGCTAATTAAACCCGATAAGCCTTCTTGCCACGCTGTAAGCCATGGAGGATACCTTTCGTCCGGACTTGCCGGGAAGATTGATCGTCTGGCCCAGGATTCCGTAACGAATCTTAAAGTAAGTGCCGTAATCCTTTTTCTTCAGATACTGCCACAGTTCCGCCTTCTTTTCCAGATTCGCCTTTTTCTTGGAACGGATACACAAAATCGAGGATACAGTCATCATAATTGCAAGGTAATTAATCATGTATTTACGCAGCTTTTTACTGGAAATCATCCGCAGTTCATACATATTTATCATGCACTTGTTTACGAATATCTGCTGGTCTATCCTGCTGATCATCACCTTTTCGTTAACGGATTGATCCTCTCGCCCGATAAAATACCTGTAGAAGTCAACATCCATATAGTAGATCGTACGCACATGCGGCAGGGGGTAATACACGTAAATGTTATCCACATAAAATGTATGCTTCGGCAGCCTGAGCTGGCATAACTTCAGCATTTCGGTCCGGTAGAGGACGGAATGCATCAGGATATACTGGTCCAGCCGGAAATGCCCGATATCGTCCCAATGGAATATCTGGTTCTGCGGCAGCACATTGCGGTAATGGATGACCTTCTTATGCTCAACCCCAACCTTTTCATACACATAATTTGAAACAATCATGTCCACTTCCGTCTCCGTCTGCACAAAGCCCCTGACTGCTTCCAGGATCTGCCTGAGGGCCTCCTCATCTACCCAGTCATCGCTGTCCACCACCTTAAAGTATCGACCTGTGGCATGAGCCAATCCCGCATTGACAGCATCGCCGTGTCCCCCGTTCTCCTTGTTTACCGCCTTAATAATCGTTGGATACAAATCTGCATAATGACGGGCAATCTCTTCTGTACCGTCCTTGGAGCCGTCATTCACAATGATGATCTCCACATCCTCCCCGCCCTTTAATATTGATTGTATCGCCTTTTCCATATACGCTTCAGAATTATAGCATGGAATTGCAAATGATATAAATTTCATAAGAACACCTCTTTACTCAGATACAGCAATTATACTGCACATTCACCAAATTTCCAACTGTTTTATCACAAAATCCGTTTTTGTACCTGTTACAGTTACTATCCACGGGGCCGCACATAGTAACCTATTGTAAAATATGTCTTTTTCCATTATAGTTATAGGTATGACAAAAACGAAAATAGCTTTGGAGGGATTATTTATGAAGAAAAATGTTATCGTGGGCCAGTCAGGCGGACCAACCGCAGTCATCAATGCCAGCCTTTACGGCGTTGTATATGAGGCATTGAACCGGGAAGATTCTTTTGGCGCTGTATATGGAATGATCAACGGAATCGAGGGCTTCCTCGCCGGGCATTACATGGATATGGAGCCTCTGGAACGCTCCGGCGAACTGGAATTGATCAAGACGACTCCCGGATCCTATCTGGGATCCTGCCGCTATAAACTTCCCGAGGATCTGGACGATCCGGTATATCCAGAGCTAATGGAAAAGCTTAATGCATTAAATATCGGATATTTTTTCTATATCGGTGGAAACGACTCCATGGATACCGTAAGCAAACTCTCCCGCTATGCCGCTAAAACCGGCAGCGATATCAAATTCATCGGGATTCCCAAGACAATCGACAACGATCTGGTGGAGACCGACCACACCCCGGGCTTCGGCAGCGCCGCCAAATTCATTGCATCTACGGTCAGAGAAATCACCCTGGACGCCTCCGTATATGACAATAAAAAATCCGTTACCATCGTAGAAATCATGGGACGCCATGCCGGCTGGCTGACCGCCGCCAGCGCTCTGGCCCGGAAGTTCGAGGGAGACAATCCGGTTCTGATCTATCTTCCTGAGGCTGCATTTGACCAGGAAGCATTCCTTCAAAAAGTGGAGGAAGCCCTGGAACAAACTCCCAACCTGGTTGTATGTATATCCGAAGGTATTCATGACAAAGACGGCACCTTCATCTGCGAGTTTGCCAGCGACGTAGGCGTAGACGCCTTTGGCCACAAGATGCTGGCCGGCTCGGGAAAATATCTGGAGAATCTGATCAAGGAACGGCTGGGCATCAAAGTCCGTTCCGTAGAACTAAACGTATCCCAGCGCTGCTCCAGCACCATGCTCTCCGGCACAGACCAAAAAGAGGCCATCGCCTCCGGCGCCTTTGGCGTAAAGTGTGCGCTGGAAGGCGAAACCGGAAAGATGATTGCTTTCAAAAGAATCCAGGACAAGCCCTATACAATTGATTACGTAACAACCGATGTCAACCATGTCTGCAACAGGGAAAAAACAGTTCCGGCAGAATGGATTACGAGAGAAGGCACGGATGTGGGCGATGCATTTATCGACTATGCAAAGCCTCTGATCCAGGGGGAAGTCCATGTTCCAATGGAGGACGGGGTACCCATGTTCGCATACAGGAAGTAGGTTTGTGGCTTACGAGTTTTAGGCTTGGGAGCGGATGAAAGGGGACGCCTGACGGGGAACGGGACGGGATGCAGACGTAAGCATATATCTGTCTGGAATACTGCCCGCTGCGCTAAGCAGCAGTAAGAGGAAACGGAAAAAATCAGCCGGCACCATACGCATTCACCGCCTGCTCTGATGAGCAGACGGCTCAGGCGTATTCAAAAGTTGATTCGGAATCAACTTTTGTCCGGCTGATTTTTTCCGTTTCCTCTAACTGCTGCTAAGCTCGCTCTATGTACTCCAGACAGATATATGCTTACGTCTGCATCCCGTCCCGTTCCCCGCCAGGCTGGTTCATCCGACCGGCAGTAAAGACTGGTTCCCCTGATTGGGGAACCAGACCGGGGAGGCGGATGGATATGTCTATGCGTGGCTTACATCTTCCTTAAATGTACTGAAATAGTTTTGTAACTATGCTTGAAATATCCGGCGCCCCCGTCCGTGCCCCAACAGGGAACTGTCTTTTGCCTGCCGGCCTGATGAACCAGCTTGCCGAGAGCCGGGACGTGCTGTGAAAAGCGCCTATCCTGTTGGAAATGCTTCAAGCGAGCGTAGCAGCAGTTAGAGGAAATCCGCGAAATCAGCCGGAGGAAAGTTGCTTCCGAAGCAACTTTCCAGAACACCTGAGCCGTTTAATCATCAGATTAAGCGGTGAATGTGTTCGGTTCCGGCTGATTTTGCGGATTTCCTCTTACTGCTGCTTGGCGCAGCGGCCAGTATTTCCAACAGGATAGGCGCTTTTCACAGCACGTCCCGGCTCTCGGCAAGCGTCCCCTACATCACGCCCTCCAAATCCCAAGTTTCCATAATCTCAATACTTAGTTCCCCCCCCTGTGCCGTTATGTAATTCCCGCACGCTGTTTCCGGGGCGAATATATTGCATGATATGTTATTCTGGTAATGATTGCTGAACATTTCTACTGAACTCTGGTCTGAGAATATATGGATATCCAAGTAGTCCTTTCCCAGCAGATTCAATGGACTTTTGGCAATGCCCTTGCTCCAGCCGTCTGCCTGACTTCTGTCAAAGCTGATCTCTGCTTTTTCAAAATCGAAGACTACCAGCGTTTTCTTTTCGTCTGAGGAGCGCAATTCCATACAGATCTTCTTTGCGGTTGATTCTTTTAGGTTAATTTTGAGCTTTGCCTCGTATACGCTGCCTTCCCGGAACAGGAGGGGGGTTTCCGCCTTTAATGTTACATTTCGCTGTATCTGCTCATCCCGTCTGAGCTGTTCCAGTTCTCTGACCGGCAAAAACTGCAGGGTATTGTCCTTGCAGAGCACGACCTCCCTCGGAAGATTGAAGAATCCGCACCACCCTTCCTTGTAGGTGGGCCCCCAGTCCTTCCAGAACGGCATCCAGTCCCAGGCATTGGCCCATCCGACGATGATCCGCCTGCCGTCCGGGGACAGGAATGACTGCGGGGCATAGTAGTCGAATCCCCAGTCGATTTCCCCGGATACGGTATAGTAGAATTTTCCGGTCTGATAGTCAAAATCACCTACCAGATATACACTGGTTCTTTCTTTTGCCCCCATAGGGGAGAACATCAGGACGTATTTGTCACCGATGGGGTAAAAATCCGGGCACTCCCACATATATCCCCACTCGCCCCGGCTTTCGGCCAGGATATTCACAAATTCCCAGTGAAACATGTCTTGTGACTTGTATAAAAGCGCCTGGGCCATACCGTCTTTGTTCGCCCCACAGACCACATAATAGGTGTCCTCGTGCTTCCAGAGCTTCGGGTCACGGAAGAAGTCTCCCGGAATCCCCTCAGGTGCGGTCAGAACCGGGTTTCCCTCGTATTTTTCAAAATGGATCCCATCCTCGCTGTATGCAATACACTGGGACTGCTCAAAGCCCTTCCCATTATTCGTTGTCCCCGTATACATCAGGAATAGTTTCCCGTCATGCTCGATCGCGCTTCCCGAGAAACATCCGCCCTGGTGATGGTCGTCATAGCTTTCACTTGGAGCCAGCGCAAGGGGCAGGTATTCCCAGTGTATCAGATCTCCGCTCACCGCATGTCCCCAGTGCATGCAGGACCAGAATCCCTCGTATGGGTTGTACTGGTAGAAAAAATGATATTTTCCCTTGTAGTAAATCAGCCCGTTCGGATCATTGAGCCAGCCGGTCTGCGGCATAAAGTGGTAGTGCTGGCGCATTTTGCCCTTTCTCACGCATTCCTTTTTCGCATCAATCTCCCTCTGGGCTTTCTCGATATTTTGCTGCATTAATTCCTTAGACATAAAACGCCTCCAGTTCTCCCATTACTTGTATTCTTCACGCAGTTTTTTTGCAAACTCCGTATTGAGCGCCGACTCACGGCGTGCTTTGTTCTCCTTGATTCTGAATTGCTCCTGCCTTGCCGGAGAGTACTCTTCCCAGCGTTTCTCGTAAGAATCCCTGGCCGCCTGCATTTCTTCTGTTAACTGTGGCATCTTCAGGTCTCTTTCGGGAAGCACAGGCACATTCGGCAGACGCTCCTCCACTGGAAGGATCGTAAGCGGCTTTGCGGTCGGCAGGGTCTGATACCAGTAAGCCGTAGAACTCCAGTCGTCCGACAAATGGTTTGCATGACCATGCTCAATCGTTACGCGAAGGCGCTTTTCAAATCTGACCGGATCTGTAATATGGAACCGGTAGGATACATGGAATCCGTCCGTATCCCCTTCGTGCACAATGGTTCCAAAGAATGGGAATGCGTTGCGCTGCATACCCCATGCATGGTTAAAGTAATCCTCCGTTCCGGTGCCATTGAGGCTTGGATACTCTTCCCCGTCAATAAAAAACATGTCGTTTCCTTCGCCCCACCAACTGCCCTGGTAATGCTTCACGGTCAGGTTGCATCCCACGTAATGGCCTGTTCCTTCCACGTCCAGGACGGTGTAATTGCCTTCCCCTTTCAAATTAGTAACATTATTGACCTCCGGTGAATTCACCTGAATATCCGGTCCCCATCCGTCGCACGGATTCTCTCTGTGCCAGCTTGTATGGAAATAAGCGGTATTTTCATCCAACGGTTTTTTATACATTTCATAGTCAATGTTAAAATATAAAATAAACGGCAGCTCATTTTCATTGATAATCTCAATCTTTGCCTCCTTATTAAATGGCATTGGGAAATAACAGGATACAGAACATGGTGCGCCGTAGCGTCCTGCCTCCTCCGGTTTCAGCGATACATTAAATGGAAGGGAGGAAAAATTCCCCGGATAGCAGTTCCCGATACAAAAGAAATCTCCGAAAGGCGCCAGAACGCTCGGCGTATCCTGGTCATCCCATGTAATTTTGATCAATGCCTTCCTATAATAAAACGGATCATAATCGTCCCAGATTACCCCCAGAGCCGGATGGATTTCCATCACCGGAGCTGCGGATGCATTCTGCACCGGATCCAGGATGCTGGGTGCCTTTACCCTTCGGCAGGATGAGGTCATCCAGATATGCGTAATACAGCCGGGGCCTTCAATCTCTCCCAGTGTTATGCTTTCTTTTGCAGGAATTTCCCAGTAGTCCTGGTTCTTGCCTCTCTGATCCCAACTCGCCAGCCTTCCGTTTCTGGCCTCTTTTATGGTTGTCAGATCCTGAAATAATCCTGATACTTTACTCATGATATCTCCTCCTAATTCTTTTACAATGTTATATTTATTCACAACAGTCCACACAGATCTGTCCGTTCTCAGTACAAAACGTGTGTATAAGTGCAGAAGCCTATAATTTAACGCTCCCGGCTTAGCCTTTTACGGCCCCGGCCGTCATACCCTCTACAATATTCTTCTGGAAGATGCCGTAGAAAATCAGTTCCGGTATGATAATCAGCACACTGGACGCTACAATCCCGCCATAATCCACCGTATAGGTTCCTTTAAAGAAGGACGCCCCCATGGAAAGCGTATAATCTGAGATGTCTCTCAACATAACAGATGCGAATGGGAATTCATTCCAGATATACAACACGTTAAAAATTACAATCGTTGCAATGACCGGTTTTGCCATGGGAAGAATCACCTTCAGCATCAGATCCCAGATGCTGCATCCGTCAATCACGGCGGCCTCATCAATCTCTGTAGGAAGCGCCTTCAGGTAGCCCACCAGCAGCAGCGTGTTGAAGGATATGGATGTTGCCACATATGGGAATATCAGCGCCAGCTTACCCCTTAATCCAAAGAATACATTGATTTTATACACCGGAAAGAGCAGAATAAAGGGTGAGATTGAAAGTCCCATAATCAGAAACCCATATATTAAGGAAACAATTTTCTTATTCTTAAACT
The DNA here is from genome assembly GCF_001404335.1 of Faecalicatena contorta. GTDB lineage: Bacteria > Bacillota > Clostridia > Lachnospirales > Lachnospiraceae > Faecalicatena > Faecalicatena contortus_B. The sequence goes on along the minus strand of NZ_CYZU01000001.1, from coordinate 173,278 downwards.
CCATTCTGGAGATCACAAAGGAACTGAAAAAGGTAATAATTAATTCGATAACCAGTGATATCACACATACAAATAATGTATTTCCATACAGCTGCAGAAAATCCAAAGTTTTAAACGCATTGCTGTAGTTTTCCAGGTTCAGGCTTTTCGGCAGAGAAAGCGGTGCTGACAATATTTCCGAATTTGTTTTAAAGGAAAGCACCAGCATCCAGATAAACGGAAATACAACCATCAGCGTAATCAATACCATCAGGATATACATGGCTGTCTTCTTCTTTTTATTTATCATAATCCTGCTACCTCTCTTTCTCTCTGGTCAGGAATGAGTAAATCCCCGTAATCAAAAGCGACAGCAAAAAGGTAATCGTAGCCAAAGACATCCCATAGCCGTAATCACTGCTGGAGAATGTCATAGAGTAACTGTAGGTTACCAGTGTCTCTGACAGGTGGTTCGGGCCTCCGCCTGTTGTCTGCTGAACGATTTCAAAGATTTTGAATACGCCGGTAATAATCAGGACAGATACCGTCGAGATTGTCGTGCGCATCATGGGAATGATGACATAGCGTACCTTCTGCACACCGCTTGCTCCGTCAATTTTCACTGCCTCCAGCACATCTTCCGGAATCATTTTCAGTCCGGCAATAAAAATGGTCACCAGATATCCGAGCTGCTGCCAGAAATAAATGACTGCAATGCTGTATGGTGAAAATGTCTCCCCGCCGATCCATTTGTGCTTCAGCGCCGATGCTCCCACCGCGTCCAGAATATTATTAATAACGCCGATATTCGGATCCAAAATATATACCCATATAATACCTACAATAATGGGCGCAATAATTGCAGGGGAAAATATAAGTGCTTTCGAAAAATCGGTTCCTTTCAACCGGTTATTTAAAAGCAGTGCTATCAGAAATGATAATGTCAGCAGCAGGATAAATGCCAGTATGAAAATAATCATCGTATTCTTCAGTGAAATCCAAAACACATTATCCTGAAACAGCCTGATATAATTCTGAAATCCCTGGAACCTTGCCTTACCAATGCCGGAATACTTTGTAAAGCTGTATCCGACCGCAATCACAATCGGCAGGACGATGAACACGCTATAGACGAGCAGTGTCGGGATCAGAAGGCCTATTTTATATCTTCTTTTACTTAACCAGCGCATATCCTTCTCCAATCATAGAATCCGCAACAGCTCAGGCATGCCTGAACCATTACCAGTACATTGTCAACAATCCACCCGCAGCCCCTCCGCACTCACGGAGGGGACTCCGGCTTTCTGCGTATTAACCTGTCTCTTTACTTACTGTAGGACAGAGCCTCGTCAATCTTATCCAGAGCTTCGGACGGCTCATATGTTCCCTGCATCACGCCAAACATGGAATTGTAAAGTGCCTCCTGTACTGCGGATACCACAGTCAGATCCGGCGCTGCCTCCGGGCTCTCCCATCCTGCAGCCAGGGCTTCCAGCATCGCATTCATAGAATACTGTGTGTCCGTTGCTGCAACTTCGGAATAGTTTGTTGCCGGGAAAATAGAACCTTCATAGGAAATCTTTGCAGCATCTTCTCCGTAGTAGAATTTCAGGAATTCGTAAACTGCCTCTTTCACTGCGTCATCGTCTGCAACCTCTGCATTCACAACGATCGGTGCGGACGGAACCTTCATTGCAATATCCTGGTTGTAATTCGTATCTGTAAATTTAGGCCCCCACCAGAAACCTACCTTTTCGCCGATATTTTCATCAAATTCCGCACAGTCCCACTGGCCGGTGCCGAACATTGCCGCCTTGCCTTCGATAAAGAGCTGCTTCGCGTCGAAGTATTCAATCGTAGCCATATTTTCCGGGAATGCCCCTGCATCCGCAATTCCTTTTAATTTCTCAAAGCAGGCGTTCAGGTCTTCATTGTTGAATTTCTTTTCTCCTGAAAGAATGCTGTCGATATTCTCCGCCCATCCATATCTGGCAAGCGTCTCATTGAACTCCCACATTGCGTATGCACTGTTTTTGCTTCCGATTGACAGTGGAGTCACGCCGCTCTCTTTCAGCTTTTTGATCATCTCAATGAATTCTTCGTATGTAGTGTCGTTCGTAGGATACTCAATCCCTGCCTTATCAAACAGGTCTTTGTTGTAAAAGATTCCCTGGACATTACACTGGTATGGCAGACCGTACTGTCCGTTGTCATCCTGAAATGCATTTTCCATGCCGCCAAGTGCTGTCTGGATATCGGAATTTTCGGATAAGAAATCCGATAAGTCCATCAGTACGCCGGAGTCGCTGTATTCCGGAGCCTCGCTGGCATCCAGCCAGAAGATCTGCGGAAGTGTTCCGTCGGAAGCTTCCAGCTTCATATTCTTGGAATGGGACTCTTTATCGGAAGCCTCAAACTCCACCTTATATTTTCCGTCATACTTTTCGTTAAATGCCTGCACAATGTTGTATGTAACCGCTTCCTGCTCCTGGGGGTTTGCCACATGGATACCGAACTTAATCGTCGTTGCTCCTCCCTCTGACTCTGCTTTCGGCTCCGGCTCCTTGCCGCCTGAACATCCCGCTAGCAATCCCACAGCCATCGTACCGGCCATAACAGCTGACAACAGTTTTTTTAAAGTTCTTTTCTTCATAATGCTCCTCCTTGTATTACGAATACTGTTTTGTTGTTCCCAATGTGGAACCCGTTCCACATTGTTTAAAAAAAATACCTCAGCTTGTTCCGCGCCGCATCATGGAACCCGTTCCACAATGCGGCAAAAAAAATAAGTTTTCTAGGATGTACACCTGTTGATTACTTTAAGCCCATTATATAACTCCATTTAAAAAAGTCAACCTTATTTTTTAAATTTACTGCTTTTTTGTTTATAACTACAAAAGATTTTGATTTTATTTTGTACACCTTTCACAATGAACTGATTATAAAGTTGTCTTTCCTTTTTTAAGTTCCACCTCTAATAAGACCTGCTTGTTTTTGTAAGTCTTTCCATTTACCAGCCTTGCCATCAGGCGCACGGATTCCCTGGCCAACGCTTCCATAGGCTGTGCAACGGCCGTCACCTGTGGTTCTACGATTCCCGTCAGGTAGGTACCGTCATAAGCCACAATCTTCACATCCCCCGGTACCTTTTTATGCCTTCTGATCGCTTCATTCATATAACCGATCGCCAGCTGGTCAACCCCGAATACTCCGTCAAAATCTATTCCCATCTCAAAAACTGAATCCACCGCCTTTTTATAATATACGGCGTCAAAACGGTTCCATTCCAGTTCATAGGCATATGTCTTCACATGGTTCTTTTTCATAATCCTTTCAAATTCATAATGCCTGTCATGGTATGGTGACTCAACTTCCTGCGCTCCCCGAAAATGCAGTACGGACTTACAGCCGCTTCTGATCAGCTCCTCTGCCGCCAGTCTGCCGCCTCTTTTATGGTTCACTGCCACCACAGGGATATCTTCGCCCAGGTAGCGGTCAAGCGCCACAATCGGCTTGTGGATCTTAAGGTATTCTTCCACATCAAGTGAGTGTACGCCGGTGATCACGCCGTCTACAATATGACGGTTCAACATATCCAGATATTCGAGTTCTGCATTTTCTTCTTTCACGGTATTGCACAGCATGGTCTTGTAGCCGCAGTTATACAGCTCTGCTTCCACATATTCTACAAATTCAGCAAAAAACGGGTGTGCAACCGTGGGAACTAATACGGCGATGATCCCTGTTTTCTTGTGAAATAAATTGCGCGCCAGCTCGTTGGGCGTGTAGTCCAGTTCACGCATGGCTGCTTCAATCTTCTGGCGCGTCTCATCGGATACATAACCGCTGTTGTTCAGAACCCGTGAAACCGTTGTCGGACCTACGTTTGCCTTTTTTGCAACATCTCTGATACTTGCCATAATCAGACCTCCTTTCCTCGTATTTTAAGCTCTGCTTAATTCTAGTTGTAATATATTTTCGGACAAAAGTCAAACAATTTATGCTAAAGAGCAGAAGCGTAAGAAGGATATAATGTATGGCATGTCATACCCTTATAAAACTACTCAACATTCCAAAGTTTTAAATGTTTAAATACTGCTAAATTATGGATAACAATATTAACCCATTAATTTACAAAATACATTTACCTTTATGCGTAAGATATTAATAGAACTTAGATAGAGAGGGGGGATTACAATGTATAAAAAGTTTATTGCTGTACTATTGGCTGTAGCCTCCTACAAAGTATTGGAAGTCTATGGACTGGAAAATCTATACACCCCGGCTCAGTATAATGAAACTATGCAGTATAGTGCCTTAACAGGTAACTTATTCAGGATGGGGTATCCCGGCGTTGGATGAGATACTCTTTTACCTGCATTTTCCTAATTTAATAATGTTTATAGGAGCAGCACAGATGATGCACGTTATACTGCTCCTATATTAGTTTATCCCGCCCCAACTCTGTATATCCCCTTGAAAGTAAGAATATTCCTCATTTTTAAAAACAATACTTTGAGAAATTTTTATATGCCAGATTCCATTCCGCTTCATCTTCCGGCACATATTCCCTCACCTGGAAGGAATCTCTCACTATTCTGCGTATTTCTGTTAATGAGGAGGCGTGTCCGCAACCGTAAGCCTGCATCAGGAGATTGCCGGTTGCTGTGCATTCTTCCGGGCCTGCCGTTACTTTTTTGTGAAGCGCATTGGCTATAAACTGATTTAATAGTGTATTTTTTCCACCGCCTCCGGTTACGTGCACGACATCGATTTTTTTCTCTGCGGCATCTTCTATCTTCCCTAACACATATCTGTATTTCAGTGCAAGGCCCTCATAGATCAGCCTGCTGATTGCACCGATGTCATCTTCTTTGAGGTGGATCTGATTTGTTTTTTTCAGGTATTCGACGATCGCTTGGGGCATATTATCCGGTGCGAAAAAGCTGTTGTCGTCTACGTCTATAAACGCCATAAATTGGGGGGCTTTTTTTGCCTCTTCTACGATTCTGGAGTAGTCCAGTCCCGGATCTTTTCGATTCCATTGTTTCTTACATTGCTGAATAATCCAGAGTCCCATGATATTTTTTAGGAAAAGGGATTTTCCAAGTACTCCGCCAGAATTGGATATATTAAGTGCGAAGCTTTTTTCATTATTTACGGGCTGTTTCAGCTCCATTCCTGCCAGAGACCATGTACCGGAACTGATGAAGGCGAAGTTTTCACCTTCTGCGGGAGTCGCTACTACCGCGCTTGCCGTGTCATGTACGGCGGGCGTTATGATCGGAATCCCGCGTTTTAGTCCCGCTTGTTCTGCAATATCGTCCCGGAGGGTTCCTACTTTGTCCCCTGCAAACGAGATCTGGGACTGCAGTTCTACCGGGATGTTGTAGGCCTCGAAGATTTCATCATCCCATTTGCGGTTGACTGTATCTACCATCATGGAGATCGAGGCCGCCGTATATTCGCAGACGGGTTTGGCTCCAAGCAGATAATGCAGAATATCTCCCACAAACAGCAGCTCCCTGGCATGGTCAAGCTGTGTATCTTTCTGCTTCCTTGCTGCAATAAGCTGGTTCAAAGTATTAAACTCCAAAAATTGGATTCCTGTCTTTCGGTAAAGCATTTTTTTTCTTGGTTCCAGCAGGGCATCCGTGCCCTCAGTCCGTTTATCCCTGTATGTATATGGGATTCCCATCAGTGTCCCGTTTTTATCCAGCAGGCCAAAATCTACGCCCCAGGTGTCCACGCCGATGGAATCCAGTTTAGGGCCGTATTGGTCTGCATAGATCCGGAGTCCTTTTAATATTTCTTCATAAAAACGGTAAACATTCCATTTCCATTCTCCCCGGATTTTAAGTCCCTGTGTTGGAAACCTACACAGTTCATCCAGTTCTATGATGCCGTTTTCCAGGGTTCCTGCGATACAGCGACCGCTTTCCGCCCCCAGATCAACTGCAAAATATCTGCCCATTTGCACACCCCTATTCTGCGATTTGCTTTAATTTTTCAATATCTAAGGGATACGTCCCCAATTCCTTTAACGCATCCAAAAAGACCTTGTAATTCTGCGGATTTATTCCGCTGTGGATCGAGTTGGAGGAGGAGATAATGTGTCCGCCTCCCACGCTTCCCTGGAGCAGGCAGCGCGCCACTTCCCTGCGCACCTGGTCTTCTGTCTTATTTACAAGTGTTTCTACACAGTCCACATTTCCCTTGAATGCAATCCTGTCACCATACCTTGCCTTTAATGCGGCAAGATCCATATTTCCTCTGGCGTCTATCGGATCCAAACAGTCTATTCCTGTGTTTACCAGATCTTCTACTACGCTGTTTAAATCTCCGTCACTGTGTTTGATCACCTTGAGCCCTAGACTTTTCGCCTTCTTCACCAGTGCTTCAAAGTGAGGCAGTACCTGTTCCCTGTACATGTCGGGATTCATGAGAAGCGCCTGGTCGTTGGCAATATCATCGCCCACAACGATGACCTCGATCCCAAGCCCGGCAAGATTTTCGCAGATTCTGCCGGAGTATTCCACGCTCATCTCCATCAGCCGCTGAACCAGCTTTGGTTCTTCATAAAAGCCCGCCAGGAAATTTTCAAATCCCATCAGATCCCTGGGCTGTGAAAATACGTCCCGCACCCTGGCAATCACACATTTTTCCTGTCCAAAGAGATCCAATGCTTTTTTAATCTTATTGAAGCGGTACGGCGCATCGGGATCAGGCATTTCATAGGTATCCAGATCGGACAATTCCTGGATCGGAAATCCTACCGGATTCGGATATTCGTCATAGGAAACCCTGGTAATTCCCCATTCATCGATGAAATGCCGGTCGTCTATTACTGTATTTTTTGAATCCAGTCCAACGGCAATCCCGTCCAGATCCATTTTCTGTACGAATTCCATGTCACTTGCGGTATTGCAGATCTGCTCCATTACCTTTGGATTGAGCACCCACTCACAGGTGGGAACTCTGTCAGGCTCCTGCCGGTTTAAAGCTGCCAGAATTCTCTCTCTTCCATTCATCAGCATCCTCCTCCCAGTGTCAGTATTCCTTCCTCTCGGGTTTCAGCCGCATTTATATGATAACCGCTCTCCCGGTGGTTCCTCAGCGGATTGGTATCCGTGAGCCCCAGTTCCATGCGAACAACGGATAACAGCGGCTCCACATCCGTTTCAAATGCCTCCATGATGATCTGGTTACATCTTACTACATCATTTTCTGCCTGGGCAGCTTTCAGGGCCTTACGGTCAATCAGCAATGCCTTTGCATAGGCGGTCTGGATATTCATGACTGAGTAAATGATGCCTTCCAGGCTGTTTTCAATATTATGGGACTGATCCAGCATATAGGCAATCTGGTTATCAACGCCTTCCATCCCCGCATCGATGATTTCTTTGAAAATCAGGAAGATCTCCAGCGGGTTCACGGTTCCCAGAATCAGGTCATCATCCGCATACCGGTGGTTGTTAAAATGGAACCCTCCCAGTTTTCCTTCATCCAGCAAAGTGGATATAATATGCTCAATATTGGTCCCCGGCAGATGATGCCCCAGGTCCACCAGCGTCTTTGCCTGAGGCCCTAATTTGCTGCACATCAGATAGGAGGTGCCCCAGTCCTGCACGTCGGTTGTGTAATAGAACGGTTCAAAGGGTTTATATTCCAGCAGCAGAGTCATATCCGGATCCATCGCATCATACAGAACCTTCAGGCCCTCATACAGGCGGTGCTTCCGCTCCCTCAGGTTATCCTGCCCCGGATAGTTGGTTCCGTCCGCCACCCACATCCCGATTGTCCGGGACCCCATCTCCCGCGCCATTCTGACGCAGTCTTTAAAGTGTTCCTTCGTCTGTTCACGTACCCAGTCCAACGGCGAACACATGGAACCATACCTGAACTCCTGCCCGGAAAATGTATTCGGATGCACGGTACCGATTTTCATGCCTTTCTCCTCGGCATATTCCCTGACCGGGCCGAATCTTCCGTCCTCAGTCTTGTCCCAGCACACATGGCTAGCCATTACCGGCGTGATCCCTAAGCACCTCTGGATTTCCGCACAGTCGTCGATCTTATCCCAGATCGTAACGGCTGCCCCTTTATCTTTAAATGTACCATATCGGGTTCCCGAATTTCCCACTGCCCAGGAGGGCAGTTCAATGACTTGCGCCTTTAGTAAATTTTTAATTTTCTCCAGGTCAAAACCCTTTTCACCTAATTCTTCTTTTAAAATCTCATATCTCTTTTCATATCGCTTCATTGACTTCTCCTTTATTTGTATCTATTTTCCCCTTTATTCATAACTGTCTTCACCTTTATTCATAACGATCTTATATATCCGTAACTACCCTATTTATTCGTAACTGTCTTATTTATTCGTAATAGGAATGCCTCGCAGCGTCCACAAATGCCAATACGTTTTCCCACGGCACTTCCGGCTCCAGTATATGCGTAGGGGCCACCACAAGCGCGCCTCTTTTTCCTAAGATCTTTTGAACTTCCTTTACTTTTTCCCTCACCTCTTCCGGTGTTCCAAAAGGCATCGTACTTTGTGTCCCGATTCCGCCCCAGAATGCCAGTCTGTCCCCAAATCTATCATATATAAGCGTCAGGTCATTACACTCCGGCTGTACAGGATTCAGGATATCGATGCCCTCCTCGATAAAATCATCCACAATATCTTCCACCTTCCCGTCACAGTGCCGGAAATAAAGTACTTCCGGATTCACAGCCTTCCCTGCCTGAACGATTCTTTTCATACGTTCTTTTATCAAAGCGCCGTACATCTCACGGCTCATCAGCGGCCCTTTTTGTGTCGCTACGTCATCTCCCAGGCGGATGATATCAACACCCAGCTCTGCATATTTCTTCGCCTGCTTGATCCGCAATTCTTCCAGTTTATCGCATATAGCCATAGCCACTTCTTCGTTTTCATAGTAATCCATCAAAAAAGTTTCCATCCCACGCAGCATCCACGCGGTTTCGAAGATCGTCTGATACAGCTCTCCCATTACCACATAGCCCCGGGACTTATATTCTTCAATTTTTTCTTTCATGCCCTCAAAACGGTAATCCGCATCCACATCCGGCCACTCGTAGCCATATACATCCTCGGCGGTCTCACACCACGCGAGGGGATGATACTTGAATTCCAGAAAATGTTCCTGTGACCCGGGCACGGCCCCAACTCCCCACTCATCGAAGATCACGTTATCCGGAAGTTTCTCTTTGAAATATTTTGTAAAATCCGTTTTCTTGTTTGTTACGCCGATATTTACTGACCTGACGTCAAAGTCAAAGTATTCTTCCGGCGCTTCCTCTGTTTGTTCCTGCTCATGATAACATTGCATCAGTCTCGGGGTAAACGCGCCCCAACTGATCTCAAATGGCATCCGGTCGGGTTTCCCCTCCCCCTTTAAAGCCGCCAGTACCCTTTCTCTTGCATTCATATACGCGTACCTCCTCCTGCAGACTGTGCAGGTTCCCTTTTCAAAGGGGACTGTCCCTCTTGACAGAGGGGTCTGTCCCCCTTGGCAGAGGGGTCTGTTCTCCTTGCAGAAGGGACTGCCCCCTTACAGCACAGTCTATTTATTTTTTAGTGACTAATAATCATACTCTCCTGCATTCTCCTTAGTAAACTTCAGCGGATCGCCGGCCGGTACTAAGCAGACATCATTCGCCTTTACCGTCCCGTACTCACCCAGATCGATTTCCGCTCCTGCCTCCAGAGCGACTTCCCCTGTTGCAAGCTTAACGGAAAGTGTTCCTGCTACATTTCCGCAGAGCCTGGTATCCCAGAGAAATGCATTTGGCATGGTGCCATTTTCCAGGTATGTCTTGCACTGGGACGGGGTTCCGGTTCCGCTTACCATGATCTTGCCAGTCAGCCCTGCATTTTCCACTGCCTGAGCTGCGGCTACAATTCCTACAGTTGTCGGAGAAATAATGCCTTTCAGTTCCGGATACTTCTGGATGGCAGCCTCTGCCTCTGTCAGGCTCTTTGTAGCTTCATCGTCTCCATAAAGAACATCTACAAATTCCATTTTCGCGTATTTCTCGTCTTCCGCCATCATATCCCGGTATATCTGCATTTGATTCTCCTGGAACGGGGTGCCGGTCTTAGAGCTCAATGCAACAAATTTGCCCTCATAATTCATGCTCTCTGCAAACGCCTCGAAGTTCTCCTTTCCAAGCACATCATAATCCGTAGACATTACCGCACCGTCTCTTCTGTCTTCGTTTCCGGTGACGTCATCATTCACACAGAGAACGATAATTCCAGCGTCCCGCGCTTTATCAAAGGTAGCGCACAGAGCATCCGGATCACTTGGTGAAATACAGATCACATCGACCTTATCCTGGATGGCTGCCTCAATCAGCGGGATCTGAGCCGTCGCGTCGCTTGTATCCGGAGCCGTATCCTGGAATGTTGCCCCTGCCTTTTCCACGCTATCTTTCATCCCCTCAATGATCGGGTCAAAATAAGGAATCCCCTTTGTCAGGCAGATATAGCGGACTGTGACATCGGAAGCGCTTTTCGCACTGCCTTCTGCCTTATCGTCCGTACTTCCCTGCTCCTCTTCCTGTTTGCTGCTGTCACTTTTCGGGCTCTGCTCCACGCCCTTTTTCTCACATCCGCTTACCATCGCCGCAGCCAGTAAACAGATCCCCAATACCACTGATAATGTTCTTTTTTTCATAGCAATCCTCCTGATTTTTTTATTTATTTGTTTCTCATGGCTAATTATTTTTTTAATACTGCTGCACCTCCTATTCATATTTTTTAGCCATTTTTTCTAACCCGTTTGAAATAATTATTACAAGAATCAACAGCAGCCCCAATATCGCCATCTGTGCGTAATTGCTAAGAAGCGCCAGCCGCATGCCCGTTCTGATAAATACAATGATAAAAAATGCTGCCAGTGTTCCAAGGACACTCCCCCGGCCTCCCGCAAATGCGGTTCCACCCAGCAGGACCATGGTAATGACGTCCATCTGTCCGTCGCCCGCTATCGTATACTTCGCCATCTGCAGCCTGGACATTGTCATAATTCCTGCGATTGCACAAAATGTACCCTGAATTGTAAACAGCAGGACCTTTGTTTTTTCAACAGCAACGCCGGAATACAATGCTGTGCCGCGGTTCAGGCCAATGGCCGTTATCTTCCTGCCCCATACCGTCTTTTTCAGCAGAAAGGAGAAAATAAGGGCGATTACAATCAAGATAATCAGATTCAGTGGTATCAATCCCAAAATTGTGTATTGATCAAGGCCTATAAACCATTCCGGAAATCCCGAAATCGCCGCGTCACCAACCAGAACCTGTGAAAATCCCTGATAGACTGACATAATGCCGATTGTTATCACTAATGAGGGCAGCTTCGTTACCGTCACCAGAAGGCCGTTAAAAAATCCAAGCAGTGTCCCTGCCGCAATACCGATCACAATTAACACTGGCATACTCATCCCCGCCTGATACAGTACGGCCACCAGGCAGGCCACCAGACTCATGTTTGCCGCGATGGAAAGATCGATCTCCCCCGATGTCAGAAGGAGGGTAAACGGAATCGCCATCAGCCCGAGTTCGCAGTAGAATATCGTGGAACCAAGCAGAAATCTGATATCCAGAAAGTTTGGCGACAGCAGGACCCCGACCACAAGGCTTAAAATCATGAACACAAACACCGTCAGTTCCGGCCGGATCATCCGGTTCATTTTTAATTTATGCTTCATTATTGACCCCCTTATCTCGCTTCGCTGACTGCCAGCCTGTTTTTAATTAAGTTATCGATAATGACAGAGACTACGATGATAATTCCATAAATGGCCTCCTGCCAATATCCGGAAATGCCTGTTATTGAAATGGCATTCTGTATGACTCCCAGAAGCAGGCATCCCAGTACAGTCCCCGTCACTTTGCCGACTCCGCCGTTCATACTGGTCCCGCCGATCACAACCGCGGCAATAGCCGTGAATTCCAGGCCCCGCCCCGCGGCTCCCGGATCCATATAGCCGATTCTGGATATAAAGATCATCCCAGCCAGACCGCTTAACCCGCCGGCCAGTGTGAAGACAAACAACTGTACCCGATTGTTCGAAATCCCCCGCAGGCTTGCCGCCGCAGGGTTACATCCGATTTCATATATTTGCCGTCCTGCCCGGAAGTATTTTAAAAATAATGCAAGAAGAACTGCCGCCAGAAGCGCAATCAGTACAGAATATGGAATCCCGATGACGGACTGCTTTGGTTGGGAAAGCGCCATTAAGGACTGCGGTATCACCGAATTATCGATCTGTTTACCGCCCAGAATGAAAATCACGCCACGGTATACATTCATAGTTCCCAGTGTAACAATGACTGATGGAATCTGAAACTTAGTCACGATAAACCCATTGATCAGCCCCAGTACACATCCCAGTGCAATCGCCACGATAAAAACAACTGCGATAGGCAGGCCGCTGTATGTTTTAAAGAGCAGTCCCGCCGCATACCCGGAACACGCCAGGATCGCGCCCAATGACATGTCTACGTTTCTGCTCACTATCTCGATCATCTCCCCCAGGGATACAATCAGCAAAAATGGAAAAAACAGCAGGATGTTGACCAGCGAAGTGGTTGAAAAAAAACGGGGCTCTACGATGCATACGACTGCATAGATAATCACGATCATAGCAATCACGCCTAATTCACGAAATGAACTTAAATTCAGCTTTTTCTTTTTCATTGCGCCTCCTCCAGACAATCGTGCGCCGCGGACAGGATCTTAACGTCTGTGATCTCGTCCTTTCGCAGCATTCCCGTCTGTTTTCCTTCATACATAACCATGACCTTATCGCTCAGTGATATGATCTCACTCAATTCGGAGGAGATCATCATAATGCATTTTCCTTCCTCCGCCAATTTTCTAATCAGCCTGTAGACTTCTTCCTTAGCCCCCACGTCGATTCCCCTCGTGGGCTCGTCCAGAATCAGAATATCCGGGTTCGTACTGATCCACTTTGCCAGACTGACCTTCTGCTGGTTTCCGCCGGACAGGTCTCCCACTTTCTGCGTGACAGACCTGCATTTTGTTTTCAGACCCTCCACGTATTGTTCAGAGATCTTTTTCTCTTTCTTCGTATCAATGTAACCTAACTTCTTTTTCATACTGTCAATAATTGCAAATGTGGTATTAAAGGCAATTGGTTCCGAAACAAACAGTCCCAAGCCCTGCCGGTCTTCAGGCACCAGCGCAATTTTATTTTTGATAGCTGCCTCTGGGGACTCAATCTTTACTTCTTTTCCCCTGATTCTGATCCGCCCCGACTTCACCGGCGTAATCCCGAATATACCTCTGGCCACTTCTGTCCGCCCTGCCCCCATAAGGCCCGCAACCCCCATGATCTCACCCTTAGCAATCTGAAAGCTGACATGTTCAAAAATGCCGGGAATACTGATATCTTCTACCTCCAAAAATGGCTGCCCAAAGGTCTTGCTCTCTGACTCTCTGCCCCCTGCCCTGAATTCCCTGCCGATCATCTTCTGGATAATCTGGTCCTTGGTGATTTCTGAATTCAGATATGTACCTACGATCTCTCCATCCCGCAGAACCGTAATTCTGTCCGAAACTGCCTTAATCTCCTCAAGCCTGTGGCTGATATAGACGATCGTCTTTCCCTTTTTACGCAGGGTATCGATGAGCTCCAGCAGGTTATCCACCTCGGAAGGCGTGAGCGATGCGGTAGGCTCATCCATAAAAATGATCTTCGCATCCGAAGAAAGTGCGGAAGCAATCTCTATCAGCTGCTGCTCTGCAACGGAAAGGCCCTTCATCATCCTGCCCGGTGAAAACTCAAGCCCCACTTCCAGCATCGCCTCCGATGCCTTCCTGTTCAGGTCCTCCCATTTGATCTTCCGGGTATCAAAATGTCCGGTGAATATATTCTCCGCAATACTCAGATCCTCAAAGACGGAAGGTTCCTGGTGAATCATGGCAATACCGTGCCCGATGGCGTCCACGGGATGTTTCATCCGCACGGCCTTCCCTTCCAGATAAATCTCACCTGAGGTTGGCTGGTAAATTCCGAATAATATTTTCAGAAGCGTCGACTTTCCTGCTCCGTTCTCACCGATCAGCGCATGTACCTCCCCGGCTTCCAAATCAAAGTCTACAGACTTAAGAACATTATTTTTTCCAAAGGATTTACATATCTTCTGAGCGCTTAATAAACTATCTTTTTTCTCCAATATTTCTCTCCTTCCCTTCAGTATTGGGATTGATCCCACTTTATGCGGTAAAAAACAGCCGTTGTTTTCCGGCTTAATTGGGATTGATCCCATTTCTTATTTCATTTATAACATATACTAAAATTAATGTCAATAAACTTGTAAGTTTTTATATTTTTGCAATTCATTTTCGTTATTTTTACTATATTTTTATTTTTCATTTGTTCATATTTACTATATTTGGTTTTCTATAAAACTAAACAGCAAATTTTCTCTAATTCCTAAATCAGAACAAAGTGTGCAAGCCCCCCCTCACTCATGAGGGGCTTGCACACTTTGGCGCCGCCGCGATGCCGCTTTGCGGCTATATACCTTATCGCGGCGTGTGCATCCTCCCGGAGGGTTTTTATGATATAGGAAATTCCAGAGGAATTTCCTATATCATAAAAAAACATGTTCCAGAATCATTGTCCGAAACATGTTTCCATATATACTACGTGCTTTCTCTTTCTATAAAGGTGGTATTCATTTCAATGGTCTCATTAATCCCGTTGTTCTCCTCGATTTTCCGAAACAGCAGCTCTGCCGCTTCATTTCCCATCATACGTATGGGCTGGGAGATCGTCGACAATTTGGGACGGATAATGGAACTGATATCGATATTATCGTATCCGATCACCCGGATATCCCCGGGCACGCTGTATCCGTTTTCCTGTATCCAGGATATCGCGCCTATCGCCAGCATATCCGTAGCGGCAATCACGGCATCCACTTGTTTCCCTGACTGCATGATCTGAGAAATCCCTTCTGCTCCAAGCATAAAATGTGACATCCTGCACCAGTTATAAGGCGCCTGATATACCAGATCCCGGGAATACCGGATTTCATGATCCTTTAATCCCTGTTTATATCCCTCAAACCGGTACATAACTGCGCAGATCTCTTCCAGGCCGATAAAGGCAATATTCCGACAGCCCTTTTTATATAAATAATCAACATTCTCGCGCACCGCTTTTTTTCCATCTGTATAAACCACTGACACGGTAGGATCGCGCAGGTAGGGGTCATCGGTAAATACTACCGGAACCGTCTCCGACAATTCGAATACATCTTTGAACACCTCATCCTTGCGGTATACACAATAAATGATGCCGTCAATGTTACGCTCCTGAAGCTGCTCCAGATATACTTTTCCCTTTTGTGAATCATATTCCCCATTGCACAGCATAACAAAATAACCATATTTTCTGGCAATATCTTCTATTCCTGACAACAGCATGCTATAGAAAAGATTCGTGGAATCCGGAACGACTAAAGCGATCGTCTTGGACCTGCCCGTCTTAATCCCCTGTGCGAACAGGCTTGGGCGGTAGTTCAGTTCCTTCATGGCGGCTTCCACCTTAAGCCTTGTAGATTCTTTAATGGCCCCGTTTTTATTAATCACACGGGAAACCGTTGATTTCCCCACCCCGGCCAATTTTGCGACATCATAAATTGTACTCATTTGAACTCCTATTTTCACTCAGATCGTCTCAATACCTTATACCCAAAGGGCATGCATTACGGGATGCCCTTTGGGTATGCTTTCTCCCCGCATTGATACTCTGTATTCATATGGGTTATTTTAACATTCTTAGTGAAAATGTACAACCAAAGAAGTCTGATTCGTACGACTTTTCCTGCTCTGGACTAAGAAGTCACTGCCCTCAGCCTTACGGTCAGCTGATATAAAGGATCTGCACATCCCCCAGAATTCTTTTTATCTCCGCCCTCAGAAAATTTTCTGCCTCAGCCCGCGCTTCCGGGCGGTAGCAGTATCTTCCCCTGCCGCGCCCGGTCATCCTCTCCTGATCGTATAAGTCTTCCGCCCCCGGAAAGGCATCTTGATTAATGGCACGGTGGACATAGGAATAGGTCATCAAAATAATTTCCAGGAACATCTCTCTTTTCATTTTAACAGACAGACCGCTCTCCAGCTCTTCCAGAAGCCCCGTATACAGTTTCTTCCAGTCATCAACCAGAATCACCGGTGCAATCAGAAGGCCGCAGGGATACCCTGCTTCACACATCTCGTTCACAGCCTGGATCCGCTGCTTAAGACTGGACGTCCCCAATTCAATCCTGCTGATAATTGGCTGTGGGTTCACACTCATTCTGAAGATCACCCTGCCGCCGTGTTCCAGTCCCAGAAGCGGCTCCACCATATCAAATTTAGTTGGAAATGTTATCTTTCCTCTTCCCTCCGCTACAAAACGAGGAATGGTATAGAGCAGATTCTGCGTGATGGTGTTTTCTAATACAAGGTCACTGTTACTGCCGATCTCAAATGTCAGCGGCTGTTCGCTCTTCATGCTCTTTTTTATCAGACGGTCCAGCATCTGCTCGCGGTTCACAAATAATCTGAGATACGCGCATTTATTGTAATTGCACACAAGATAGCAGTACAGGCACATGGCCGTACAGCCGGAGGAGGTATAAGGCACCAGATAATCGGATACTTTATGATTCTCCACATATTTATGCGTCTTGCGTATCCCAATAATCAAATTCCTCTTCATTCGGCCAAATTCGGAATTGGGCTTTTCCTGCATCTCTTTGATGGAGTTGTGGCTCTCAATCGGTATCCAGGGGAGGCTGCCAAATTGTTCCTTCAGCTGCTCTCCTAATGTATAAGACAGAGAGTCCGGTTCATAGTAAACAGCATCAAATTTCATAATTATCTCTTTTCTTTTATTTTTTAAGGCTAACGGCCTGCATATAGTATGCGCTGCCGGGAAAATTTTATCATACTATAGTAAGAATACTCCATCTTCAGAATTCGCAAAACTCACAAATAGAGCGGATTCTTAAAATTTCAGAAGAATCTTCTTATATTCCCCTCCCATATGTTATAATAACTTTATTCCACAGTTATACTTCGGAAACACCTGAAAGGAGTTTACTATTTATGAAAAGAATACGTTGGGGCGTTCTCGGTACTGCCGGGATTGCCAAAGAACAGACTATTCCCGGAATGCAGATGGCAGAAAACTGCGAGCTGTATGCCATCGCGGGACGTTCATTGGAAAAGGCGGAACAATTCCGCGATGATTTTCATTTTCAAAAAGCATATGGAAGTTATGATGACCTGCTGGCGGATCCGGAAGTGGAGGCTGTCTACATACCGCTCCCTAATAACCTTCATAAAGAATGGGTGCTAAAGGCTGCTGCCCATAAAAAGCATGTATTGTGCGAAAAGCCGGCGAGCGGAAGCGCCGCAGATACGAAAGAAATGATACAGGCATGCGACGATGCGGGCGTCATTTTTATGGAGGCATTTGCCTACCTTCACTCTCCGGTCATGAGGGAGCTTATAAAGCAGATAGACAACGGCCTGATTGGAAATGTGAATATGATAGAATCTGTCTTCTTTACACCAGGCTACCAGGATGATATCCGCATCCGCCGGGATACTCTGGGAGGCTCCGTCTATGACCTTGGATGCTATACCATCAGCTTTGCTTCCTGCCTGTTTGGTTCAGCGCCGCTTTCCGGGCAAGCTGTATCACATATTACCGGGGAGAAAATTGATGACCTGACTACGGGATACCTGATGTATTCCGGCGGCAGGCGCGCGGTGTTCTCCTGCGGCATGTTCCCTTATCAGCGCGGGGATCGTTCCTTTATCTATGGAGATCGGGGAGTACTGGAAGTACCTGTCAGATTTAATGCGGAAGGAAAACAGAAGTGGTATCTGGTACAAGATGAAAAGCGCACCGAATTCTGTGTCGATGCTCCACAGAATTATATGTTGGAAGTAGAACAGCTCGGCGCCTGTATACTGAATGGGGAAGCGCCCCTTGTCAGTCATGAATTTTCAATTGGAGTGGCCGAAGCTATTGATATGGTACTGTCATCTTGTGGGTACCTGAAGTGATATGATAAAGCAAAAAGCGCCGGCCCCAGTAAAACAGGCGTCCGGCGCTTCTATAGATAATGCACCGAGTATGGATAAATCCGAACCCTCAACCTCCGCCAGCGTGATAGTCTTCGAACCGTCCTTATAGTTGAAAGTAAGGATTATCTTGTCCTCATAAAGATACACCGCATTTACAAAACTGTCAATCAGTCTCTGTCGCTGCTCCCGCTTTGTCACATCAAATTTGCGGAAACGGTAAATGAAAAATGCTATCTGTTCTCTTGTAAGCAAGGGCTTGTGCATTTCCTCCTGCAAAATGCTAACTTCAAGCTGGCTTTTGGTTTCCTCCAACTCGTCCAGTCTTTGCTTGGTGGACGGAGTAAAAATCCCGGCTTGAATGGCGTTGAGCATATTGTTAATACCTTTTTCCGTTTCTGCAAGCTGTTTTTTTAAAGGGGCAGGTCGGTGCTTTCTCTTTTCTGCAATTCCATAAGCGTATCAATCAGCCGTTCCATGACTTCATCATTCATAATCGCTTTCATGATGTAGCTGACAACTAAATCTTCAATCCAGTCTTTCTTGACCGCTTTCTTGTCGCAGAGCTTCTTTTTCTTGGTATTCACACAACGATAATAGCGATGTACTTTCATCGTGTGGCTTGTGCCGCTTTCCCCTACCATGAAAGAGCCGCATTTCCCGCAATACAGCTTCGTTGTCAACAAATAATCGTCCTCTGCTTTGTGACGGGCGGGAGCCTTTTTATTTTTCGCCAGACGCTCCTGCACCCGTTCAAATAATTCTTTCAGGACAATCGCCGGAATACCGTCCTCCTTGACTACATCACGATAGTTGTATTCCCCCACATAGCGGCGGTTCTTCAACAGGTGGTTCATAATATTCAGCGTAATTTTTCCGCCACGAATGGAGCACATCCCCCAGCTGTTAAGCAGATTGACAAGTTCCTGCATGGTCGCTCCCTCGCTGTATCTCGTAAACATTTCCAGCACCACCGGGGCGGTATTGGGGTCGATTTGATAACACTGCTGTTCATCAATATAATATCCCATCGGAACAATACCACCGTTGTATTTACATTTCAACGCATTGTCAGTCAAGCCCCGGATAACTTTCTCGGAGAGTTCGGCAGAGTAATATTCCGCATATCACTCAAGCATGGCTTCCAGTATAATCCCCTCGCTGCCCTCTGAGATATTTTCCCTTGCCAAAATAACCTTAACACCATTCTTATTCAAAAGGGTTTTATATCGTGCGCTGTCGTAACGGTTCCGGGCAAAACGGTCTAATTTCCCCACCAATCGGGAGCATTTTGTAAAATATCCTCAAGTTCATCTTTCGCAATGACAAAAACAGGAATATCTAAATCAAACTGACTCTTTATCATCATTACAATCTGTTTTGTGATACTTCCTATATCATTTTCATTACTCGAAAAAATCGCGTTGCCACTATTCAGATATGTCTTAACTTCTTCATACCCTAATCTTTCAATGTCTTTTTTCAGTTCAGCCATTGTCACCTTGTTTCTGCTGCTTATATTGACACCACGCAGAAAAGCAATGCAAGGCTAAACCGCCCGTTAAGGTCTTGTTTGCGCCAAAGTCTATGACTACCTCAAGCCCTAAAACTTTTTTTATAAATTACAACTGTTTTATCCATATCCGTTACAACCAACATGGTATTCATCATGTACCTCCACACTTTTATAATAATTAGAAAATTTTCAATATCTTTTCAATTTCTGCTATATCCTTTTCAATCAACGGGCGCATACTGTCTTTGTACTTTGATAAATCAGCGCCTTGCAAACAGGACAATATTCTTGGAATATACTGTGGTTTTGCTACTCCCACCTGTGCAAGAGCCTTTATGCACTGTCTGGCTGTAATCGGCTTTTCGTCTGTTATATGTGTGAGAAAATCAGATATAATTGAATCAAAATGATTTTCCTCATCCCACTGGGCATTTGCCGCAAGAATATACAACACCCGATTTCTCACTAATGATTTTGGGTGGTTAAGCAAGGAACCAAAATCATTAAAATATTCATACCATTCATCTGTCTCTTGACTTTCTGATATGATTTTGTCGGCAAGGGCGCAAGCATATTTATCATCTTTTGCCGTCAACTTTGCTACAATATTTTCTCTCATTTTCAGCCACCTCCAACCTTTAATTTGTCTATTTCTCTTGACCTTTTCATGGGCTATTATTCTTTACTTTCCCGCCTGTCCAATCATCCTCTTCAGCAACTGATGGAATTGTTTTGATATTACCAATATTAGTCCTTCTAAATCAGCTTATCAAAGATTTTTTTGTAGCATTTCTTGCAATGCGTAAGAAATTGTGCGAAGTTCTTTACCCTCTGTGGCTACTTTGCCATAAGGCATACTAACCCCAGCTTTTAAGTCAATCGTAAACTTATCCAAATATACCTTTTTTGCTCCAGAACGATATTCAATCGTAAATGTCACTTCTTTATCTATTTTTGCATAATCAAGTGTGCAAATTCTTGATTGTCCCGGGGCTAAGACTGCATTATTGAGTCCCTCCAAATAGTCTCTATCATTTCGGATTTTATAACAACCTTTGAAATCAAAATCATACTCAAATTTTGTAATGTAGGCAGGAGATTTCCCAAAGTTTTTAACAATTAAATAAAAAAACGGATTACCCGCATTGATTTCATCAGTATAAATAGAAATAACAGGTCTTGTTGATTCTTCAATCATTTTATTATTTTGCCGTAAAGTAATCACAACTGTGACTACGGATATGGCGGCTAAAATAAAAGACAAAACACAAAGAACAATATTTACAATAATTGATACATCCATATTTTAACCTCCAACTAAATCTACTTTCCCGCTTGCTCAATCATCTTTTTCATCAACTGCTGGAATTGTTCGCTGGTTTCCCTGTCTAGCGGCATGAGCTTTTCAATCTGCTCCGCAACCAACGCCGCCACATCATCAACGGTATGCAATTCCTGCTTCTGCTCCTGTGCGGCATTCTGGATATTTTGAAGCATGGCGGCGGTAGCAGTTTCTCCCGGCTGTTCCCCGCTGTCTATGTCCTTCTTAATGTCCCGCAGGATAGACATAAACACATTCTTGATTCTCTCAATCTCCGCTTCATGCTCCCCTATCTTCTGGGCGTTCAAAAACCGCCTGTCCTGTCCTGCCCCCGCCCGCTGTTCCGGGTGGTCTTTCATCAACAGGGAAGCCGTTGCCGTATCTATAAGCTGGTTCCTCGCCATAACGCCTCTTGCCGCCGTGTCCTCAAAATAAATCCGTATCAGACTTATCAACTGGGGGAAATTTTTATGCTCCAACAGGTGGTTGAGTATCTCCACATCTACCTCCCGCGTCACAAGCCCTTTGACTGCGCCACTGGACAAGCCCAGTTCGGAGATGTCATAGCTTTTTCGGACGCTCACGGTAGACAGTCCCAGTATGTAGTCGGTATATACCTTAAATTCCTTTGCTCCCCTATGGGAATATCGCTGCTGACCGTCTTGGTTTCTCCGCTGACGATCCGGCTTAGCTGGGAAGCGGAAACATCTATCTTCTTCGCCAGTTCCTTTTGTGTGATGTGGTTTCCGTTGCACAGGTCGGAAATCCTCTGTCCGGGTGTTCCGGGTAAAACCATAGACACGCGCCTCCTCCGCATACCTCCATTATACAGGGAAATTGCAAAAACGCAATTCTCAACGTGTAAACTTCATCAAAATGCAAATCTCGCAAAATTCCGAGGATTGCATTTTTTTCGTGTATACTTATCTTAGTTCATCGATGAGCCGCACCTTGAAAACAGAATGACCGTCCAAAAGAAATATGACCGGCAGGAGAAGTGAAGCAACGAGCCAGCTTCGGAACAAAATGTCCCGAAGTGCGGGAAGAGCACCAATGCCGGGACACGCCGCAGGAATGGGGCAACCGCAGGAATGGGGCAACCGCAGGAATGCGGCTTTTAGGAGAAAGAATTTTGGGGAGAACGGCAACAGGAAAACGGAGGGACGCATGAGAAATAACCCATACAAAGATTTGCCGCCGCTGGAGCGTAAGCCGGACGGTTCCCTGTACTGCATGAACCCGGCGCAGAGGAAACAGGCCAACGCCCTTATCCGGCGGGAGTGCTGTAACTGTGAAAATGGGGACTGTATCGCTTTTGACGACGGGGACACCCGCACCTGCCCGCAGATGATTTCTTTCTCGGTCTGCTGTAAATGGTTCCGCTGGTCGGTTTTGCCGCTGGCGGGGACGCTGGAAGCAGAGATATACCGGGGACGAGATTTGAAACGCTGTGCGGTCTGCGGCGGCGTGTTCGTTCCAAAGTCCAACCGGGGGAAATACTGCCCCGACTGTGCCGCCAGAGTTACAGGCGGCAGAAAGCAGAAAGTGAACGGAAAAGGAGGTCTGCTGTGGACAGTTAGGGCTTAAAAAGTCTTTGATTTTCAAGGCTTCCAGAGGGCGGAACCGGGGCAGGTGGTATCAAGTACCGTCTGTCCCCGGAAACGCCGCCCTAACCGTCCACAAAACACGATATGACAAGCATGATTTATATTCATCAGCCGGAGAAAGCGGTCAGCTTCACACGCTTACCCAACTTTCTCATTGAAGCCCCCACATTTACGCCCCTGTCCAACGAAGCGAAAATACTGTACGCCTTTATCCTGCGCCGGACGGAGTTATCCCGCAA
Organism: Faecalicatena contorta; assembly: GCF_001404335.1. Lineage (GTDB taxonomy): Bacteria > Bacillota > Clostridia > Lachnospirales > Lachnospiraceae > Faecalicatena > Faecalicatena contortus_B. The sequence goes on along the minus strand of NZ_CYZU01000001.1, from coordinate 150,473 downwards.
GAACGGCTGGGCGGACGAATACGGGCGCATTTACCTGTATTATCCAATCTGCGATGTGGTCGCCCTGCTCCGCTGTGGGCGGCAGAAAGCGGTCAACACTCTGCGTGAGTTGTAGTATGCGGGGCTTGTGGAGATACAGAAACAGGGCTGTGGAAAACCCAACCGCATTTACCCAAAATCCTATGAAGCGGTATCAAACACCGACTTCAAGAAATCCGGTTATGGAACGCTGGAGGGCTGAAAGTCGCACTCATGGAGTACGATAATCTATCCTCTTGAAGTACGAAAACCGGAGGGAAGATAGAAATACAGAGATTAACAGATTTATTTATATCTTATCCATTCCAATACTATCAGAGATAATTCCGGCGGGATTTTTCCTGTGGAAAAGTCCCGGATAGGAAAGGAATGGGGAAAGGAGTTTAATGGCACAACACACAATCCTGCGATTTGAGAAGCATAAGGGCAACCCGGCAAGGCCGCTGGAAGCCCACTACGAAAGACAAAAGGAGCAGTACGCCAGCAATCCCGATATTGACTCCAGCAGGAGCAAGTACAATTTTCACATCGTCAAGCCGGGGGGACGTTACTACCATTTCATTCAGAGCAGCATTGAACAGGCGGGGTGCAGGACACGAAAGGACAGCACCCGCTTTGTCGATACGCTCATTACCGCCAGCCCGGAGTTTTTCAAGGGGAAGCCCCCAAAGGAGATACAGGCGTTTTTCCAGCGGGCGGCTGACTTCCTCATAGACCGGGTAAGACGGGAAAATATCGTGTCGGCGGTGGTACACATGGACGAGAAAACGCCCCACCTCCACCTGACCTTTGTTCCGCTGACAAAGGACAACCGCCTGTGCGCCAAAGAGATTATCGGGAACAGGGCTAATCTAACGAAGTGGCAGGACGATTTTCACGCCTACATGGTGGAGAAATACCCGGATTTGGAGCGTGGCGAAAGTGCCAGCAAGACAGGTCGGAAGTATATCCCCACCCGGCTGTTTAAACAGGCTGTCTCCCTCTCCAAACAGGCGAGGGCGATTGAAGCCACGCTGGACGGTATCAATCCGATCAACGCCGGGAAGAAGAAAGAGGAAGCCCTTGCCATGCTCAAGAAGTGGTTTCCGCAAATGAAAAACTTCTCCAGGCAGTTGAAAAAGTGCAAAGTGACGATTGCGGATTTACTGGAAGAAAACAAAAAGCTGGAAGCGAGAGCCAGAGCCAGCGAGAGTGGCAAGATGAAAGACCGCATGGAACGGGCGAAGCTGGAAAGCGAGTTACAGAACATTCAAAGGCTCGTTGACCGTATCCCGCCGGACGTGTTGGCGGAGTGAAGCGTCAACAGCGATACACAAAGGAAAGGTGATTGATTATAAGCAGAATTTCACGCCGCCCCTGTGCGGCATTGTACCTTGACAACTGAATAAGAAAGGTGATATATGGCAAAAAAGCAACCGGACATAAATATCCCTCAGCATGAGATAGAAGCCCTTGCCCGTTGTCTGCTTCCAGATATTCAGAAATTCTTTGAAAGCCCGGAGGGAAAAAAGAATTTGAAGAATGGAAAGCGCAGAGGGCAAAAGAAACAGAAAAGAAAAGGAGCATATGACAAAAGCGATATCATTCACGATACCGCCGCTTTTAACGATAATCCAATTATAAAACTGTTCCAAGAAATTGAACTAATGTAGCAATAGCTGCTCCGAATTGTGCAGTCCCATTGATAGCTTGTAATCCTTTCAGAGCTGTTTTAATGAACCCCTTTCGAGGACTTGCACTTTGTACCTCAGCTCGGATTACCTCAACACTGTCACTTATTTGTTCCTGTTCTTCTTGTGTAATATCAGTAGGCATGTGTTTCATAATATCAGAGATAATGTTTTCTAATTGAGAAACATCAATGCCATTGCTTTGAGTTGCATGAACTGTTGCGTTATCATTTGCTACATTTACTTGTGCCACGCCACCATTTACATTAATCATAAATTTTTTATCCTCATCATATCCCATCTGAATGCCTATTTCCGTAAGATACCCTTCAATATAGTTGACAAAAGGAAGTACTATTCGATTACAAAATTCTTTTACAGCATCATTCGCTTCCCTTGCATAACAAAAAGCCATATCATGGTAAAAGCTGTGATAATTCTCTACAGCATATTTCAAATACTGATATGTATAAGAGATTTCTTCTTGTTTTGTATCGCCCATTGAGGAGAAGCAAGTCCCTCTTTTAACCGGCTCAAAATCGTCTGGATTAACATATTGCTTTATGTACTCTGATATAATTTCGTTTTCGTCAATATAAGCCATAAATTTCTTCAATAAAGCCATTCCCGTCTGATGATTGCATGTAATCAAACGGTTAGCAATTATTCTAAATTCCATGGAAATTATTTTCAACTGTTTTTTATCAATGTTCTTCATACCTTCCCCCACAAAACGGGCAATAACTCCCGCACATTTTATAAATTGGTTTGATTTTTGCTTCCCGCTTGCAGCAAGGATATTCCTCAATTTCTAAAGCTTCTATTCCATACTTAATAGGATATTCTTCTTCATGCTGCGGCTTTTTACCTGCCTTGAACGAGATAAATGAACCTTTGGATTTCTTCTCCCACTTTTTCATCTCGTTATATATTAAATCATTTGCGTAATTCTTTGTCTTTTTTAAAGCAAGCTCTATCACGTCATCAGTAAAATAATTTTCCGCTTTTAAACCACAACTTGGACACCATATTTCAATAACATCTTCTGCATGATAATCCTCTGGTTTTATTTTAAAAAATTCCCCGCATAGAGGACATTGCATTAAAACAAATCCTTGATCGTCAGCAGGTATTGATACTTCACCAATTATAGTACTCATACATTACCTCCTGCCTATATCTTGTATTATAGCGAAACTTCTCATAAAAATCCACTCTTATTTTTGAGTAACAAAATCGGCGGTATCACTCACGATACCACCGATTTTGCTTTAGCACTCAAGATATACTAAAAATCCGAAGCCGTCCCCGATTGGAAGCGGGTTAGGATTATCATTATCTGATGCGGATAACAGGACTTGAACCTGCACGGGGTACCCCACTAGATCCTAAGTCTAGCGCGTCTGCCAATTCCGCCATATCCGCATACCAGCAAATGTATTTTAATACATCTGCCGTTTTTTGTCAAACAATATATCCTATCTATTGTACTTTCTATTATTTATTATAGATACTTAGAGAAACAGTAATGATCAGACAAAATTTAATTGTCCATCCGGCCATCTCCTCCACATACGCTGCAGTCATAATACCCTTGCCCGCCGCATCCGCTGCATCTTTCAAAAGTTGTAGCAGCCTTTGTCTTACGTCCGCCATAATACGGCCCATTTTGTATACGTTTCACCTGTCCGCCGCCTTTACAAACATCGCATTTACAGCGTCCTCCCTCACACTTATAATTCGTACATTTCCTCCCAAGTGTTCTGCCGGATGAACCATGCAAACTATCCGTATGGCCGCTATGATGTGCAACCGAAGGGGTATCTGCGCTGACGCCATTGCCATTACTGTCAAGCATACCATATCCTTCGCAAGTTTCACAAAGGTTTTTACCGGTATTGATACATTCCAGACAAATCTGCTGTGTCTTTTTATCATATCCTTTCCCGTCACAATTCAAGCATTTGCCTACCCGGCCTTCCCCCTCACAGTTGGGGCAGGGATGGATTCCTTCATCAGCAGCCGCAGCTGCAGTACCATCAGGCGGCGTGCTGTCAGGTGATGCACTGCCGGGTGCCGTATCTGCCGGTGCCGTTGAATTATTGTCTGGTCTGCTGCCCGATCCGCCACAGGTCTTACACAAGATTTTACCCTGACCGGTACAAGTGGCGCAGTCCTTATATCCCTTCCCCTGACAGTTGTCACAGTAGGCTTTCCCGCCACACATGCATTCTTTCTTCCCGGTTCCCTCACAATACGCACAGGTATCACGGCCGTCTCCGCCGCAAAAGCTGCATTCAGAACGCACACCGGTATACATGTCACCAAACACACCGCTTCCATTGCAGGCTGCACAGTCACTCTCTCCCATGCCATCACATGATGCACAGTTCAGTTCTCCTGCGCCGCCACAGAAATCACATATTGTACCGCCGTTTCCCTCACATTGCTGGCACTGCACCGAACCGGTTTCCCCACACGGTGGGCAGGGAATATATCCGGAACCTTTGCAGTCCGGACAATCCTTTTTCACTGAATCAGCCGTTTTTACCTCCTGCGCCGTGTCTGCAAGCTTGGAGCTTTCCTCTTTTTTCTCCTCCTGCATTATCTGCTTTTTGCTATCCTGTACCTTCTCCGCAGAGCCATCTGGTCTACCCGAACATGCATACAGACAAAGGGATTAACACAATATAATATGCCAGGGCTTTGATAAACATCGAACGAGAGTTTATCAAGGCCCTGGCATATTATATTGTCGTCTCTTATTTTAAGCAAGTACTTTATATGGATTTACAGAAAGGGTAGGGTCGTAATAAATACGATCATCAAATACTATTGAAGTATTTTGAGCTTCTACCTCCACTAGACTTACCGAGCAGTTGGGGGGGACTCCGTCTCTCCAGAAATTGGAAGCATCTTTGCAAATTTGATAGAATAATCCCCGTACAGAACAGCCATGGGCCGATAACAGGATGTTTTTCCCTTGATATGCCGGATTATGGATCAGTTCTGTCCAGAAGGCTTCGTTGCCAGGCGAGCTGTATCCAAAGCTCTGCACAACGGGCTGGTGAAGACTATATCAAAAGGAATATCTTTCAGGGCTTCACCGGTAATTGTAGCAAGCTTTTTCCCATTTTCATTGAGAGTGATATCCACATGTCCCTGAACATTTAGTACAGTTTCCCCATGGCGGATAATATAAATATTCATTTTATTCATTATAAAGTTTCTCCTTTAACTTATTTAGTACATGTAATATGCCCAGTTCCTCATTGCTCACTGTAAAATGGTCCGGGGCTAGCACCACTACAGTAAACACCGCAGTCAATAAGATCTTCAAATACCGGAAAACAGGCAGAATCCAGATATTTTGTTATTAGTTTTAAGAGCAGTTCCGTCTATTTCTGTAGCACTCAATCATGTCATGGGCAGTTTTATTTATGTACAATATTATGGTTCTATTTTAATTAATAGATAAAATAAAACAACTATGAAAATATTTTCATAGGGATAGTGTCCTGACAGCCCGTTGGCAAGCAGGACGGCAGGGGTGTTCTTCACCGCCCTGAGCATACCAGTTACAGTGACACCATATGTCGCGGCTCCATGTTAAAAATATCATATCTTCCTTCTTACACCATTTTTAAGCAACAAATACACGATGGATCACCTTGGGACAACGACGCTCGTCAGGCACACTAAAAATGCCGTACCCTCAGTTAATACTGAGTTTACGGCATTTTTTTCAATGAGCGTGCGGGGATTCGAACCCCGGACAACTTGATTAAAAGTCAAGTGCTCTACCACCTGAGCTACACGCCCTCATACTATTCAACTATTCCCGCCTGCACCCAGGCAAACTGGGCTAGCTGGATTCGAACCAGCGAATGCAGGAGTCAAAGTCCTGTGCCTTACCGCTTGGCGATAGCCCAATAAAGACTTATATCTGACACTGCGTTGCCAGTACTAATAAAACAAGGGTGGGTGATGGGACTCGAACCCACGATATCCAGAACCACAATCTGGCGCGCTAACCAACTGCACCACACCCACCACAACGAGCCTGGGGGGATTCGAACCCTCGACCTACGGCTTAGAAGGCCGTTGCTCTATCCAGCTGAGCTACAGACTCTTATGAAATTATCCCCTGTTTACGGCTCCTTACAACATGATGCTGTAAGAAAGCGGGTGATGGGAATCGAACCCACGTATCCAGCTTGGAAGGCTGGTGTTCTACCATTGAACTACACCCGCACTATCGGGGTGACAGGATTCGAACCTGCGACCTCCTGGTCCCAAACCAGGCGCTCTAGCCAAGCTGAGCCACACCCCGATGTAGTTGTGCTTGTCACTTTTTCCCGTGACGCAATAGTTATTATATAATAAGGCACAGCTTATGTCAACAATAATTTTTTATTTTTTTACATTTTTTTCGCAGGCAGCCAATTTGGCCAGTAAATGCCTGATTTCAAACCTTCAATCCAGATAATACTGATGGAAACAGGGCTTTTCATTCTCGTTCAGCTCCATGATCATGTAGCTCCCCTTCCTTCCCTCCTGTCTCGGATATGAGACACTGCCGGGATTCAGGACTGTAATCTCCTTCCCCTGATCCAGGTATGGACGGTGCGTATGTCCATACATCACAATATCAGCATTGCGGGCCTTTCCTTCTTCTTTTATATATTCCGGATCCAGCGATACATAGTAGCCGTGTCCGTGTGTGATAAAGACTTTATAATTCCCAATACTGAACTCTTCTTCTTTGGGAAGGTCAGAAAAAAAGTCGTTATTTCCCTTTACCATATGTTTTTCACAGTCCACTACCGCATCAAGATACTCCTCTCCGCCTTCTACATCGCCAAGGTGGATAAACATATCCACTGTACCGGCCTGATCCAGAATACGGTCCAGGTTATAGTGGTTTCCATGCGTATCGCTAACTATCAATACTTTCATTCCATTCATCCTTGTTCTTTTTTATATACTATTTACAGCTCCGCCGAAAATCTGCCGGCAGGATATGCAGCGGGACAACTCATGCGTATGTCTATAGCGAAGGCTGCGTTCCTGCTATTAAGGGCATACACTATGAGATGCCCTTTAATTATACCTTATTTTTTAGCTTTAGCTCAAAATCTGTCCCGCAGGGGCATACATTACGGGGTGTCCCTGCGGGTATACTTCTTTTTCATAATCTCACGCATCGCCCGCAGAGCGTTCCCTCTGTGGCTGAGCTCATTCTTCTTCTCCGGCTCCATCTGTGCTGTCGTACAGCCATATTCGGGTACGTAAAAGATAGGGTCATAGCCAAAACCATTGTCCCCTATGATCTCATGCCCGATGATGCCTTCTATAGTCCCTCTGACAGTCTCTGCAGTCCCATCCGGAAAGACAGCCGCTATGGCACAGACAAATCGCGCTGTGCGCTGCTCATCAGGCACATGCTCCAGCTGATCCAGAAGCATCTGGTTTTTGATGTCATAGGAAGTGTCAACTCCGGCATACCTTGCCGAATAAATCCCCGGCGCCTTGTCCAGATAATCAATCTCCAGTCCGGAATCATCTGCGAGGATCACATCATGCGGCAGTAGCTCCGAGATTGCTTTCGCCTTGATCATCGCATTTTCTTCAAAAGTCGTCCCGTCCTCCACGATATCAATATCTATCCCGGCTTCTTTCATGGAGTATACCGGAATCCCAATATCATCCAGGATCATTCGGATCTCTTCCATCTTATGCTCATTGCCTGTTGCGAAAATGATTCTCTTATCCATAACCGTATTCCTCTATTCTTTTGGTTTTGGCGGCTTCGGCCCCAAAAACTGATAAAAATATGTCTTGATCATTCCGTTGTATATCTTGCGGTTCTTATCCGCAGTACGTCCAAAATACCGCTCCGCATCCTCATAACTGGTGATCATATAGGCTGACCAACTGTCCAGATTGCGGAAGCTCTCGCCAAATTCGCTGTAAAGGGATGCCAATGCCTGTTTTTCTTCCAGTCTTTCTCCATATGGAGGGTTGGTAATGATAAATCCGTATTTCTTAGGATGTCTCAAATCCCTGACATCACGCTGCTGGAAATGAATCATGTGATCCACTCCGGCATCCTGCGCATTCTGTCTTGCCGCCTTCACCACGTCTGCATCTAAGTCATACCCCTGAATATCAACTTCCACGTCATCCTCAATCAAATCATTCGCCTCATCGACGGCCTCATACCAGGCATGACGGGATATCAGGTTTGTCCAGTCCTCCGCGAGAAACGACCGGTTCATGCCCGGCGCAATATTTGCAGCCATCATAGCCGCTTCTATAGGAAACGTGCCGCTGCCGCAGAATGGATCCACCAGGATCCGTTCCCTGCTCCAGGGTGTCAGCATAATCAGAGCTGCTGCCAGGGTTTCTGTAATAGGAGCCTTGCTGGACAGCTGGCGGTATCCTCTCTTATGAAGGGATACGCCCGATGTATCGATCCCCACTGTTACCATATCCTTCATCAAAAATACACGGACCGGATACGACGCGCCGTTCTCCTCAAACCATTTCATATGGTAATGCACTTTCATCCGCTCTACCATGGCTTTTTTCATAATCGACTGTATATCGGACGGGCTGAAAAGCTTGCTCTTGACAGAGGCCGCCTTAGCCACCCAGAACTTCCCATCCTTCGGGGTTAATGTCTCCCATGGAATCGCCTTCGTATTCTCAAACAATTCGTCAAATGTCTCTGCCTTGAAATACCCCACTTTCAACAAAATACGTTCCGCTGTACGCAAAAATATATTTGCCCTGCAGATCGCCTTCTCATCGCCATAAAAAGTTACTCTTCCGTCTTCCACCTGTGCAATCTCATACCCCAGATCCTGAATTTCTCTCTTCAGAACCGCCTCAAGGCCAAAATGGCAAGGTGCGATCAATTCAAGCTTATTATTCATCAAATCCTCCAATCGGACAATATCAATATATCTTTATTTTTCAATATATGTATACATATTACTATAAATTTGGGACGTAGTAAAGTTGAACTTTACTACGTCCCAAACCTGTTTATTGTCTATTTTAGATGAATTTTGCTTTATTATTCATTATTTATAAAATTATATCTTTGCCACGCCTTATCCGGAGTAATGAAAAATAAAATGAATTTTCATACGTCCTTTTAGCGAATAGCAATAAGATTACTTGAATTTTCATATATATTTTTAGGAACATAATTGGTCAATATAATGGCACTTGAAAATTCTCCAAATGTAACCGAACATACATTTCCAAATTTGGCCGCATCGCACAGCATATATTTCTTCTGTGATTTTTCCATCGCTTTTTGCTTAACCAGCGCCTCACTGACATCAGGGGTAGTATATCCGTTCTTTTTCGTAATCCCGTTTGCCCCAAAAAAGCCGATTGTAAAATGAAACTTCTCCAGGCTGTTCAGGGCTTCCCCTCCAACCACCGCTTCCGTAGACTCTTTCAGTTCACCGCCTATAATCATGGTTTTAAACCCCATGGCTGCAAGCCGCCGTGCATGGGAGACTCCATTGGTTACATAGGTAGCACTCCTCTCCTGGATATAGTCTATCATGTACCCGGTAGTTGTACCCGCATCCAAATATACAAAATCGTCTTTTTTTATCATAGAGGCGGCATACCTGGCAATCTTGATTTTCTCAGTCCGGTTAACCTCTTCTCTGTTGGAAACCTTCTCGTCCTTTGTATGGAACGTATCCCCAGCCAATACGGCGCCCCCAAAGACTTTAACCAGCTTCCCCTCTTTGTGCAGGGCAGTAAGATCCCGCCTGATCGTAGATTCAGATGCTGAAAACTCTTCCATTAGTTCCTGGAGGGTTACACTTTTTCTATTTTCCAACAGCCTTAATATCTCCTGATGCCTTTTTCTGAGCAGCATTCGGCTCCACCTCCTGCAAATTGCCTGCTTATCGCTTTCCACTTATTATACAATTAGGAATCTTCTAATTCAATCTTAAAGCATATATTTGCATAATTACTGCTTTGAGTATTCCTTTGCATACTCAAACATTCTGGCCACATTCTCCGGCGGTATATCTGATTGGATATGGTTACATGAACTCAGTATAAATCCTCCGTCCCTGCCCAATATATCAATCAGCCTTTTTACTTCATCCTCCACCTGTTCAACCGAACCTGTCATAGCTTTCTGCGTATCTACCGCTCCATGGAAACAAATCCTGTCCCCAAATTTATCTTTTAAGGTAACCGGATCCATTCCTGCAGCAGAGGTCTGAACGGGATTTAGTATATCAACACCACAGTCGATCAAATCTTCAATAATATCAGCAATAGCTCCGCAGCTGTGCAGATAAATCTTCGCCTGCGGCGCCTTCTGCCTGATTGCCTGATTCAGCTTCTTTCTGGCCGGGAAGATAAACTCCCTGTATGCATCCGGTGATATAAGCAGGCTTTGCTGGCTGCCGTAATCGTCTCCTGATTCTACAATATCAATATATTCCCCAACCTGATCCAGGAGATATCCATACCTCTCTATCTGGACTGTTAATATTTTTTCTATCAGGGCATGGGCAAATTCGGGATCTGTAATCGTATCTACCATGAAATTCTCCATCCCTCTCAGCCAACAGGCGATTTCAAATATACCGTTGCAGGGCATTCGAAGAGATATTGCATATTCGTTCTCCTCATGCAGCTTCTTTGCCCTCTCCTTCATTCCTGTTACATCCAGCATCTCTTCCGGCTGCGGCCATGGATAGGTATCCAAATCTTCCAGTTCCGCATCTTCCAGCGGGTTTTTTACGGTCTCTACATATAAACCGGTTTCCCTCTGAACAAGTCCCCATTCATTGGAAAAAGTACCGTCATCGTGATATTTGGGATATTCCTCCGACTGCTTTGCAAAAACTCTCCGGATATCAATATCAAATCTGTCCAGAATCCGTTCGTCATAATAACATACATTGGATCCTTTTCTGTACGGCTCAATCTCTCCTTCTATCTCCAAAAAGTCCTTGACCTTAAAGTAAGCCTTGTCTACCATGCTGCAGGCAGTCCCCCCCCAAATCCAGGGGGATCCTGTCCACAGGCTTATGATTCACCGCACATAATACTCTTTCTTTTGATGTCATAAAATTTTCCCTTCTTATTTTTTGTTTTTCTTAACCTTCATTCCTTTTAGGAAATTAACCATTAGCGCAGATATAACCATGCCAACCGCTGTACAGAGCAGGAATAAAAACGGTTTATTCACAAGCCCCATTACAAAGATACCGCCGTGAGGCGCCTGCAATGTAAGGTTGAATGCCATTGCCATGCCTCCTGCCACTGCAGAGCCGACCATCAGAGACGGGATAACCCGAAGCGGATCCGCACCGGCAAATGGAATTGCCCCTTCTGCTATAAATGATGCGCCTAAAAGCCATGCTGTCTTTCCACTCTCCCTTTCTGCCGGAGTATAGAGATTTTTGTTCAGGACAGTTGCCAGAGCCATCGCCAGAGATGGCACCATACCGGATGCCATACTTGCTGCCTGCGGGCCATATACACCTTCTGCAAGCAGCCCCACGCCAAACATGTACGCAACCTTATTCACCGGGCCGCCCAGGTCAAATGCCAGCATAGCTCCAATTACGGCCCCCAGTAATATGCCGCTGCTGTTTGACATATTGGTCAGCCAGTTTGTCATCGCGCTCTGAAGCATAACGCAAGGCGGTGCAACCACAAAATACATCAGTAAGCCTACGATAAAAGTGGAAAAAAGAGGAATAATTAAAACGGGTTTTAAACCTGCCAGCGCTTTAGGCATTTTAATCTTTTTAATTGCCCATGCTATGATACCCGCCAGCAGACCCCCGATGATGCCTCCGATAAATCCCGGGCTGGGATCCAGCTGCGTAACAATCAGGCCTGCTACCATACCCGGCGCAATACCCGGCCTGTCCGCCATGGAGTATGCAATAAACCCTGCCATAATCGGTATCATAACGCTGAATGCAATGCCGCCTATCTTATTCAGATAAAATGGAAGGGATCCCTCCACTCCGGATGCATCAATGCCGAACATAAACGAGATGGCAATCATGATTCCGCCCGCCGCAACAAAAGGAATCATGTAGGACACGCCCGTCATTAAATGCTTTGGTATCCTCTTGAGCAAGTTAAGAAACGTGTCTGCTTCCTGTTCTTCACTTGCCTTTTCTTTTGTGCCTCCCCCCGTATACAACGGGTAATTCTCGTCTTTCGCTGCTTCAATGGCCCTTTTAATTACGGTATCCGTATTATGTATCGTATCAGAAACTGTAGCCTCTACGATCTTTTTCCCGTTAAACATGGATTTATCAACCGAAACACCAACCCCCAGTATAACCACGTCTGCTTCTCTAATCTCCTGTTCCGTCAGTTTATTTTCTATTCCAACAGAACCTCTTGTCTCCACTTTGATGCCTATGGACATCTTTTTTGCTTCTTCCGCCAGCTTTTCTGCTGCCATATAGGTATGTGCAATACCTGTAGGGCAGGCTGTAACTCCTACAAATTTCATCCCAAATCCCCCATTTCTTCTATGATGTAATTATACAGTTCCATCTTGTCTTCAATCTTTAACAGCATCTCCATAAATTCCTGATGCACCAGTTTTCTTGATAGTTTTGCCAGCACCTGTAAATGGGTATTATTCTCATCGCCGGCAGGCATAATCAGGGCGATTGCCACCCTTACAGGCTGTCCATCCATAGACTTCCAGTCTATTCCATCCTCAAAGCGAAATACTGCAATCATAGGATTTTTTAATCTTTTTACTTTTGCATGTGGGATTGCTAACTGTTCGCCAAACCCCGTAGAATCCATCTTTTCTCTTTTTAAAAACATTTTTTTCAGTTCCGAGGCCCTTACCCCTGCATATTCACTGCATTTTTCACTTATTAGCTCTAATGCGGCGTCTAAGCTGGCTGACTTTGGCCTTTGGTTCACAAAAATGTAATCCGGTTTTAATAACTCTCTCATATGCGCCCCTTTCATAACTGCTTTTCATCAAATTGCTCTAACACTTTATATATTTCTTCCTTTGTTGCAAGATGCTCTGAAAATGCACTGGCACTTCCGGATGCTACTCCCATCCGAAAGGCTTTTTCATAATCGCCCGCTTCCAGCCAGCCAGCCAGGAACCCGGCGACCATAGAGTCTCCTGCCCCCACCCCATTTTTTAACTTGCCTTTTGGTGCAGGTGCATCATATATCCGGCCGTTTTCCGCTGCTAATATGGCTCCGTCTCCCGCCATGGATACAAGAACGTTACGGGCGCCCATTTGCTGCAGCAGTTTCGCATGTTTCATAATATCTTTTCTGTCATGGATATCTTTTCCGAATATTTCACCTAACTCAAAACTATTTGGCTTAATCAAAAACGGATGGTTTTCCAGGACATTTACCAACAAATCGTTGGATGCATCAACAACAATCAAGACCTTTTTATCGCTTAAACGGTTCATGATAACCTTGTAGATAGAATCCGGCACAGAATACGGCACGCTGCCTGCTAATACAAGAATGTCATTCTCGTTCAATGAGTCTAACTGTTTAAATAGTTTTTCTATGTACTCTGTAGAAATATATGGCCCCTGTCCGTTGATTTCTGTTCCTTCTATAGACTTTAACTTTATGTTAATTCTGGAAACTCCTGACGGCAGGAAAATGAAATCCTGCTGGCATCCCATCTCTATGACCCTCTTCCTGATCTCTTCACCTACAAATCCTGCGATAAATCCCAGCGCCTTGTTTTCAATTCCCAGTGACTGCAGAATCATGGAGACATTAATTCCCTTCCCTCCCGGAAGGATCATTTCTGAAGTGGTCCGATTGGTCACTCCCAGTTCAAAATTATGAACCGAAACAATATAGTCTAAAGAGGCACTTAATGTAACCGTATATATCATTCCTTCACCCCTTCCAATGAACTTAGCATCATTATACTTTCATAATCGTTCACAATCAATCTCCATTATTTACAATTTTCATATGTATTTTTCTACATTTCCGCTATTTTTGGCTGTTTTTTTAGCCAATGCATACAAATAATGACCGTTTGCGTCATTTCTTTCATTTCACTTTTCATTTCCAAATTCTTAAATACAATTTTGGGACGTAGTAAAGTTTAACTTTACCACGTCCCAAAATATTTCTTCCCTGTACCAAAATGAGTTTATAACTGTTCAGACCCGTGAACAGTCACATAAGTTTACAATTTGACCTGCATAAAGGAGCTCTAATTAGTAGTTGTTGCTCTGGCTGTTAGAATTCTTGTTGTTGTTATTCTTGTTGCTGTTAGAAGAAGAGTTGTTTGAAGAATTCTTGTTAGAATTCTTGTTCTTGCTCTGTTCATCAGAATAAGATGAATATGAATTGCTGTTTGTGTTCTTTGATGAGTTGTTTGAGTTGTTAGAGTTATTTGAGTTGTTTGTGTTACTGTAATTGTTTGACATGAGTATTCCTCCTGAGAAATTTATTTGGTACACACATATTGTTCCTGCCAAACTACTTTTTTATTCATATTTTACAAAATCGGATAAATCTTTTTATTTAATATTTTTTTTATTTTTGCTTGCTTTTTCCAGTTTTGTATATTATACTTATCAATGTAGAAAGGTTACTTTCTACAACCCCTTATTAATTATTTATACTCCCCTCAAAAGACCGATGGCTCCCCCATCGGTCTTTTACTTTTATAAGCAAAAAAACTCCCTGGCCCCAGCGCGAGAAGCCATCCATGCTTCTCGTGATGTGGCCAGGTTGCCCTGGTTTTTCTTCTATTTTACTCTACTCCGGCTTACAGACCATAACCCGTTTCCAGCCACTCCTGTCTTTCCGCATCCACAGGCGCCCCCATACCAGCCAAACCTCACCTTCGCCGCCCACTAATAAGCTGAATGATGATCAGAATAACGATGATCGGTATAAGTATCGGAGCCAGCAGCCGTACAAGACCGGTTACGATTGAAAATATAACAACAATTACCATAATGACTGCCAGAACTGCCAGCAGTTTCTTCCACCAGGTATCAAATCCAAAACCTCGCATCTTTTGTCCCCCATTCTCCTGTTGGGTGCTTCTCCCCTTCTCGAAGTCATCGTAAGTGCTTCCGCCGGCCTCATAAACTGTGGAACGGTCGGTTCCGTCCACGGCATCAATAACAGTTCTGGCCAGGATCCAGGGATCTCCCAGCATCTGAAGTACTTCTTCCTCGCTCTTTCCCTTTCTCACTTCATCCGATATATACTGATTATAAAAATCTACATTCTCCTGTACCACACTGCCGCTCAAATCGTTTTCAAGCGCCTGGCGCAGCTGCTGAAGGAATTCCATCCGTGTCATTATTGTCTATCTCCTCCTACTTATGCATGACATCTATCTGCATTTTTGTTTCAATCCGCGCTTCATGATTCATCCGCCCCCATACAGGTAATCGGATCCTCACTACCTTATCAAATAAACGCCTTTCACTTAGGATAACACAAACCTCTTTTCATTCCAAGTAGAAGAACCTTAAATTTTTCTAAGAAATTCCTAAGGGGCACTTCCCACATCCCATCCACTCTAATTAATCCGAAGGTAGTTTACAAGCTTCAGCCTTGTGAACGTATGGGGCGATCCTGTTCCCCCAAGCGAATCAATACGCTCCCCCCGTTTGGCGCCCCCTGACAAACGCCTCTCACCTTCCGATTGGATGCCCCCAGCGAAATGAAGGGATAGCCGCCAGCCTCCTAAGGGCACATATGCCGTTGTGAACTGCTAAAGCAGTCCTTAGAAATTCTTAGAAGGAGCCAGCCGCGAAAGTGGGGAGCATTTATGATTCCGAATCATAAATGCGGATGGCCCAGCGCGAGAAATCATCGGATTTCTTGTGCTGTGCCATCCCGTGCCCCACTTTCGCGGCTGGCTCCTTCTTAGAATTTCTTAGGTCTGTGTCCGCAATTCGCAACGGCATATGTGCCCTTAGGAGGCTGGCGGCTATCCCTTCATTTCGCGTCCCCTCCCCAAGATACTACGCCAATTCTTTCAGCAGCTCAGTCAGATAACTCCACATATGCGCGATTGATTCTTTTGATACTTTTTCTTTTGTGGAATGCACATCGTAAAGGTTTGGCCCCGTCGAGATAATATCCAGCCCCGGTTTTTTGTTATCCCAGTACCCGCACTCAAGCCCCGCATGGATTGCAGCCACCTCAGCTTTTTTATCAAACAATTTTTCGTACAGTGCAATTGCCTTCTCCCGAAGAGGTGACTCTTTCCTGTACTGCCAGCCCGGATAATCGTTCTCGAAGATACAGGTATCGCAGTACTCATCCGCTATAATCTGGATTTTATCCCTCAGCATATATTTCTGTGATTCCACGGAACTGCGCAGGGACATCAGCAGGGTAAGCCTTCCGTCTTCCATTGTCAGCGCCCCCATATTCATAGAAGTCTCTATAAGGCCTTCTATCGCAAAAGAATATCCTGCTACACCGTAGGGCAGAAGCATCAGGCTGTTCATAATCTTCTTTTGATACATTTCCGTATAGACAACAGCACCTTCCAGCAGACTTCCCTCATCTAATTGGAAGGAAATAGAATCCGTGTACTGAAGTTCTGCCTGGAATGTTTTTTCCGCTTCCCGTATTTTTGCTTTTACGGAATCCAGATCCTCCGGCTTTATATAGAAACATACCGCACCATTGCTGGCAATGGCGTTCGCCTTTCCGGGGGCATCCAGATCATTGATCCGTATCTGCATATCTCTGAGGGCATACAGGAGCCTTCCGAGCAGCACAATAGAATTCCCCAGCCCCATTCCGATATTGATGCCTGAATGGCCGCCCGCAAGACCCTGGAAGGCCACTTTGAGAGGCACTCTTGCCTCCTTTAGCGTTTCTGTCTCCACATCCCAGGCCATACGGCATCTCAGACCGCCTGCACAGCTAGTGTAGAATACGCCCTCCTCCTCAGAATCCAGATTAATAAACCGCGTCCCCTTCAGAGAAGAAATGTCAATCACATCAGCGCCGATCAAACCTACTTCTTCCTGTACAGTAAACACGACTTCCAGATCGGGATGCGCGATATCATCACTGTCGAGAAGAGCCAGGCAATACGCGATTGCAATGCCATTATCAGACCCAAGAGAAGTTCCGTCCGCATAAAAGTATTCGTCGTCTTCCTTCACCTCGATCCCGTCGGCGTATACATGGCCGCTGTCATTTTCCTTTACATATACCATATCCAGATGTCCCTGGAGAATCACGGGCTCCCCGGCATGGGATACTGTGGCAGGTTTCCGGATTATGATATTATAATGAGAGTCCTGTACTGCCTCCAGACCTCTCTCCCTTGCAAAATCAGCAATATAATCACTGATCGCCTTCTCATCTCCCGATGCTCTTGGTATCGAGCAGACTTTTTTAAAATAAGAAATTACTTTTTCTATGTCCATTCGCTGCGTTCCCTTCTTTTTTATATAACAGAAGGACACCCTGGCACAAGCCTGCCGGGTGTCCCCATTTACTTCAGACCTGTTTTACTTTTAGTAACCTGCCACTCCCATTTTTTTGCAGATTTCAGCAAGCTCAGGATCTACATATTTGCCGTTTTCTTCGATTGCAACTCCATCCAGAATAATGGATGGTTTGGAAACTACACCATCCGTGTGGGATGCAGCTGTCCAGTAACTTCCGCGTATCATCTTGCCCTGGCTTCCGATACCGAATTCCATGCAGCCAAAGATTCTTTCGTCTTCTACGATACGTCCCGTAGCCTTTGACACTCCCGGATTGAAACCAAGTGAATAGTGAGCCAGACGGAACATATTCGGATCGTCAAATGAGTGCAGCCATGAACTGAAACGCTCTGCGTCTTTGCCGCCTTCAATCTTTGTCACGATTCCATTTTCCAGTGTCAGCTCTACATTGTCTGACAAAATCCCCATATCTGTTGGCGGGAAGATAGCTGCGTCAAAGACCAGTTTGCCGTTGATTGTCTCTTCGATCGGGCACCAGCTGATCTGTCCGCACATCATGAACGGATATCCTTTAAATGTAGCCAGCTGGCCGGAATGGCGGACCTTTCTGCCTTCATTTCTGGCTGTAAGATAGGTTCCGTTTTCATCCTTGATGATGATTTCATTGCCCGCTTCCATCTTCGCCTTGAGCGCTTCCCCGAGTTCCACGACACGCGCCACATCCACTTTGCCGATACAGTTAACAATCATGGTTACATCCATACCAGTCAGGTTGATATAGCGGCATCCGAAATCGATTGCCTTTCTCCAGGACTCACACAGCATAATGGAGGAGTAAGATAACTCGATCCATACATCTGCCACTGCCACAGCATTGCCAAGCGGAGCAATTGGCTCTGCGTATGCATTCTCATTCGTCGGAACGTAAACAAGCACAGGATTAGCTCCTACAATATATGCTGCGTTCATAATCGCATCCAGCACTCTCTTATCCGTGGATGTATCACCCGTTACAACTACGTTCTCGCCGGGTTCAACCAGCATGACTTCTTTTACTAATTTATAAGCCGCTTTACTAACCTCATAAGATAAATACTCCGGCGCCATTTCGATTCCAATTGGATATTCCATATTATTTGTCCTCCTTTAAACTGAATACACGGGTTTTCTATTCATACTCTGCAATGCCAAGCTTTTTGCAGTATGATATACAGGTTTCTTCTTTGTATATGCCGTTCTCTTCAAGAACTTCCCCATCCAGGATGATGGTAGGCTTAGATACCACTCCGTCCGTGTGGGATGCTGCATCCCAGAATGCCCCCATCAGGCTGGCCCCCTGGCTTCCGATGCCGAATTCGATGCATCCAAAGATTCTCTCGTCTTCCACAATTCTTCCTGTGGCCTTGCGCACACCCGGGTTAAATCCGATTGAATAATGTGCCAGGCGGTACATATTCGGGTCGTTAAACGATGCCAGCCACTTCTTAAAAATCTCAGCCTGTGCACCGCCTGTAATCTCTGTCACGCGGCCTTCCTTGAATTCGAGCCTTACCGGATCTTTCAAAAGCCCAATCTCACTCGGCGGGAACAGCGCTGCGTCAAATACCAGCGTACCCTCGATCGTCTCCTCCACCGGGCACCAGCTTACCTGTCCGCCGAGCATCACAGGATAGCCCTTCTTTGTTGCGAGCTGTCCGGAATGTTTTACTTTTCTTCCCTGGTTATAAGCCTTCAGATTTGTTCCGTTTGCATCACGCACAATGATCTCGTTAGATGCCTGCACCTTCTGCGTCAGGTACTCGCCAAACTCAACCACTACATCGTATTTTACTCTACCTACAGTGTTTACCAGCATGATCGTATCCATACCGCAGAGACAGGTATACCTTGCCCCATTTGCTATAGCTTTCTGGAAGCACGGTGTATGCATAACACAATAATATGCAAACTCGATCCATACATCTGCTACAGCCACCGCATTCGCAATTGGCAGGAATGGCTCTTCAAACGCCTTGCCTGTTGTCGGGTATTTGATCATGACCGGATTGGCTCCGATGGTGTATGCTGCGCTCATCACCGCATCGACCACTCTCATATCAGTCGAAGTGTCCGCTGTAACCACGACGGATTCCCCCGCTTTTACAAGCATGACATCTTTCACAAGTTTCATGGCCGCACGCTGCACCTCATAAGACTGATACGAATCTGTCATTTCAACGCCGATTGGATATTCCATTTCCATCACTCCTTCTTTTAAATTGTTTTTTTACTCAAACATACCCTCGGTAAATTTATCCGGAGCAGTTTTTGCCTTAATTTTCATTGCCGCATAGTAAACAATACCGGTGATCAGCAGGGACTGAAGCGGCGGAATGCCGATCTTCACTACATAAGTTGTCACATAACCCACTGCCGTTCCAACCACCATAGCCAATGTGGCCATAAAGTTCCATCCAAGTTTGTCTACCCAGTTTTGTTTTCTTGCAAAGAAATCCACAAACATAACTCCTGCAATTCCCGGATACAGCAGTGCTGCCAGGCTCAGCAGGTCCTGGAAGTGCTCCAGGATTCCCCACAGAGAGAGGATAATTGATAATACGGTACCGACCAGTGTTACAGTCGCTCTTCCTTTATTAGACGTCACATTTAAAATGTTTGAAAAAGAAAGACCCATTGTATAGTTGTTCACCAGCTGGCTGGTCCATGATGCAAGCCACAGCACGATGAATCCCCATACCGGGAATCCCAGATTCTGCATGACTGCCACGATATCGGCAGTTCCGTTTCCTGCTGCCATAATAGCGCCGATAAATACAAGCGGGATGCCGATTGCAATAATTCCGAGAGGAATCAGGATGTTGTCTTTCCACTTTGGTTTTGCATATCTGGTATAGTCCGCTGCGATTACAAACTGGGAAACATTCATGCCCAGCAACATAGTAACACCTGCCGCAAAAGAAATATCCCCGCTGCCCTGATAGTTCATAATGTTGGACCAGCCCACATTCTTCAGTGCCAGATAAATACCTGCCACGCATAACAGCAATCCACAGGGTACTGCGAGATAATCCGTCCATTTCATGGAAGAATATCCGATAATAGACGGTATAGCAAACAGAAATCCAACGATAATCGTAACAATCGCCCATGCAATTCTGTTCGTTGTATAATCTATCCCCAGTATAACACAGAGTGCATTTCCTGTAACCGATGTCTGGATCGCCCACCAGCCCATGCTGATGACTCCGATTACAAGCGCTATGATGAATTTCGCCTGCTTGTCACCAAATCCCTGTCGTGCAATTACAGAAGAAGACAGCCCTGTCTTTGCTCCTATGTACCCGCTCAATGTATTGCCGCCCCAAGTAAGTATTAAAAATGTAAACAGTACAACCGGAACCATACCCTTGATTCCAAACGCCCCGATCAGCGTTGCACCAATCATCAGAATCGGAACACAGAACTCGAGTCCGCCGAATATAACCGCCGGTGTAACCCAGTTCTGCCGCTGATCCAGCGGCACAGGTGTCATCGGCTCGTCCACGATTGCTGCCTTATCTTCTTTTTTCTTGCCCATATTCTAGTATCCTCCTAAGTCCCTCATTCTTTATAGTTTGCTGTAAACTTCATACCTCTTCATATTCCTCCAGGGAATACCTTTCCTTGCCTGCTCAAGTTTTTCTTTTTCCAAAACGACCCTCGCATAAGCCTCATCAGTGGTACAAAGCCTCATCAGTGTACTCCCGTCCGGATTGGACACGGTCGAATTGCCGCAGTACTGTGCATCTCCCGATGCCCGGTTCAAAGAAACTGTATATACCTGATTCTCCGCTGCCCTCATCTTGCTGCACGTGGTAAATAAATCTTCCCACCCAACGCCCCATGCGCTCGGATAAATTATGACATCCGCATCTTCCTTCTGCGCCAGCGGTGTGGAAACCTCCGGAAATCCCTGATCCGCACAGATCAGCAGACCGATATTCCAGCCCTTGAACGGCACTGTAACAAGCTCATCCCCTTTCTCAAAAAAGTCATTTTCTGTGTCCCAGAGGTGGATCTTGCGGTATTCTCCCAGCAGTTCTCCCTTTTCATTCCAGATGCAGGCTGTATCATAATGTTTATCGCCCTCCGGCACATGGATTCCCGCCAAAATCGCAATTCCATACTCTGCTGCAAGTTCCGAAAAAAATGCTGCCTCTCTGTCAGACAATACAGCGCTTTCGAAATCATAACCACTGATGCACAGTTCCGGGAAACAGAGCAGGTCAATATCCCCGGCCGCATGGCTTTCTACAGCCTTTCTAATCTTTCTGCGGTTATCTTCAACCTTTCCCTCCAAAACTGCCATCTGCACAATCCCCAGTTTCAGCAATATCTCACTTCCTTTCCCCATCTTAAAATATTTTTTACGATGGCTTTCATTTGTATTGATATTACCACAATTTTTGTATAAAATGAAATCACATAATTTTATGACCTAATAAGTTCCGATTATATGGTTAATTACCAGAAAATTCAGAAAGGATTTATGCAAAATGTTAGATCAAAAACTGGACACATTCCTCATCCTGTGCGAGACCAGGAACTATACTCAGACGGCAAACAGGCTGAATATTACACAGCCCGCTGTCACTCAGCACATTAAATTTCTGGAAGGATATTACAAGACCAAACTTCTGTATTACGATGAAAAGCGCCTGCTCCACCTGACCGAGCATGGGAAACTGCTCCGCTCCTACGCCCAGACGATCAAATCAGACTCCCGGATTATAGAACGAAAGCTCAAAAATCAGCCCGAACAGCCTGATGAACTCAAACTTGGAACACTGACCACGACCGGGGAATCCCTTGTTCCGCATATGGTTGCCCAATACCTGAAAAAGTACCCTGACAAAAAGGTCAGCATGTATCTGGGGGAGGCGGATGCACTTCTGCAGCAGCTCAAATCGGGCCGCATTCAGTTCTGTATTATAGACACCTATTGTCCGCCTCTGGAATATGAGAGCTGCGAACTATTTGAAGCCGACACAATCTGTGTCTGTTCACCGGAGCACCCGCTTGCCGGCAAGACCGTCGATTTCAAGGATCTCAATAGTTACCGGCTGATTTTCCGAGAAAATGACACCAACTCCCACCGGAACCTGATGAAGATTCTCCATGCACACAACCAGGATATCGACAGCTTCCGTTCTTATGTTGAGATCGGCACGATCAATACTGTGCAGAAAATGGTCATGGAAAACGTTGGAATCTCTTTTATCTACCGCTTTGTCGTGCAGGAGAACCTGGAAAAAGGCCTTCTAAGCCAGATACATATACGCAACTTTTCGTCACATTCCATGTTCAACTTTGCATGGATGAAAAACAGCTTTTTTACCCCCGGAAACATGCAATTCCTGGAAGTATGCAGAGAAGTCCTGAATTCATCCATTTTTCAAAATAACGGTCAGTTTTCTTCGCCCTCCTGAAGAAAACTGACCGTTTCTTTTTCACGCCGTCTGTCTGCCGGCTATTTTTTCGCTTTTCCCAGCTGCAGGGTGGACGTAAAGAAACTATATAGGGCTGAACCTGCAATGGAACCTGCACCAAGAATGTACAGGATACTCTGTCCTTCTTCCCCCTTCATCTTAACAACGATGATTCTGAAGATCAGGGCTACGATAACCGTGATACCCGTAATTTTGGTACCAACAAGAAGACCTGTTGCAAACAGGACACCCAGCTGCTTCTTCGGACCGCCGATAAACTGGATAATCGCACCCGGTATCGCAAAGATCAGCAGCCATTTCGCAATCTCAGGACTGGAACCGGCATCAATTGTTGTTACGAAGGTACGGGAAACCGGTGCAAACATGTCCTGTTCGAAGTATGTATTAAACATCGCAAGAACAACAACAAACGCTACACAGAATGAAATAATTTCCGCGATATACTGCTGTTTTCTTCCCGCACGCTCAAACTCAGGATCCGCACCGTTTCCACGGAGAATATATCCGCACTTTAAGTCATACGCCATATCAGAGAATGCCGGTCCTGTGGCCGCCGTATAACCTGCCAGTATTCCCAGCGGAATCTTCGGAAATCCTATCATCATACCCACAAGCAGGAAGATCAGGGCCGTGGCAAATCCGGGGAACCATCCCGAATGCATCGCCGACATCCCTACGATCAATTCTGATGCGATTGCAGAGAACGCTGCGAATATTACCCAGATAATCAGTTTCGGAACAGACATCTCAGCATACATGCCAGATACCACCGCAAGACCGATCGCAACTACAACATATGCAATATAGCCTTTGGCAAGAGCCCCTCTCATATCGGCAATACTGCTTGTAAACCTGCCGGCAACGCTATTCTTGCCATCTTCCTTTTTGAACAGCATAATCCCAACCTGGATCAAAGCTACAAGGCCTGCACCGATCATGATGCCGTGAGGCACATAGTATTGGGACATATTAAACTGATTGTCGTTACTGATACCTATTACAAGAGCACCCACTCCAAATGCACCAAGCGCCCACATATCACCGATCCATGTAACGCCGAGAAGGTCGGTCGGAATTCCCAGTGCTTTTCCGACAATACCGATGCCCATACCTACAATAAGCAGCATTGCTTTTTTGCCCTTATTGACTACCGCCAGAATGGTCTCTGCAGCCGCAATTCCAGGCGGCCATGGCTCATCTGCAGGGAACATCGGAGTATCAAAGGTCTTATAAAGTATGGTTGCATCAATAATGGTTGCTAAAAGCACACCCACCAGCATAGGAACCACCAGCTGCATTTCCCCCATCAGGTATGGAATACCAATGGGAAGGATCAGGCTGTTAGCCGCAGAAAAAGTTGCACCTGAAATCGATGTCTGCACCAGGTTCTGCGCATGGATATTCTTATACTTTTTAAATATTGCAAGCGGTATCCTGGAGAGGATAATTGCAAAAAGTGCACCTACGATGGACGTATTCGTGCTGATACCGACACGTACGATCAGCTCCATCCCGATGATCGCACCCAGAACTGCAAGTATAATGTTCAGGATCAAGATCGCCGGACTTAACGCTAACGGATGCTTCTGTCCCTGTGTCCCGTTATTTTGTTCGTTCATTAAAACGCCTCCTTTGTGTTAAACTCTGTTAGTTGTAAACCTGTGTTGCTTAAATGTCTAACATTTCGCTGACGGTCCTTGCCAGAGTTGTCCTGCAGAGCAGAACAGGCTTCTTCGCGATGGATAAAACAATGCTTTTCGCCTCTTTTGTAAAACCAATACAATCCATCACAATCAGATCCGCGTCAATATCCCTTGCTTTTTCCGCAGCTTTCCGCACTTCAGCCATATCTCCATAGGGGTTTGCCGGTATGGGAGTAACTTTCTCCATGATCGGCCCCCACTGGTCATATGCCTGCTGCACCTGTTGTTCATCAGGTGTTATCACTATGATGTTGGAGTTTTTGCTCAATGCCCGAGCCAAACCATTCAAAATCTTTGCCGGATACACAAGCGGTACCTTTGCTTCAAATATGTCCGGAAAAGTTCCTGCACAAAACAGCATGATGAGAACCGCCCCCTGCTCTTCCAGCCTTGAGATGCAGGTCTGCATCCTTTCCAGTATAAAACTTTCTCCGAATTTGGCAAACGTACCATCATTTAAACGTGAAACAAGAACATAATCTGTTTCCAGAGGTGCCATAGACCGGATCTGTTCCTTTGTCAGCCCGTCCAGTGCACCTGCCTGCAGCAATTCCACCCCCTCGCCGAATATCGGCAGGATATCAGGTGTTACATCCACCCTAGGTGATTGCCCGATTGTAACCGCTCCAATCTTCATCAACCCACCTCCTTTTTCTTTACATCCTCCTTCCCTCAGACACCATAGCAATTATTATACAAAAAGGGACTTATCCTATGTTTGTAAGATAAGCCTCCTTGCTGTATGCTCTTATGTAGTTAGTACCTTGATTTTATCACATAAAAATACTAAAATGAAATTAGATTATTTTATACCCCGATAAGTTAAGATTATAGAGCTTCTTGATATACCGCCCAGAAAGGACTTTCACTATGTTAGATTTAAAACTTGATACCTTTCTTGTCCTTTGCGAGACAAGAAATTATACACAGACAGCAAACGTACTAAACATTACACAGCCCGCAGTGTCCCAGCACATAAAGCATCTGGAAACGCATTATCAGGCCAAACTGCTTTATTACGATGAAAAGCGCCGCCTGCACCTCACAGAACACGGAAAACTTTTGCGCGCCTTTGCGCAGACGGTCAAATCCGATTCTCAGCAGATCGCCGACCGCCTGAAGGCAGAGCCGCAGGAACCGCAAGAGATCAAAATCGGCACGATTACGACAACAGGGGAATCCCTGGTTCCTCACATGGTAGCCGAATATCTCAAACGCTTTCCCAATAAAAAAGTCAGCATGTATCTCGGCGAAGCCGATGCACTGCTGACACAGCTGCAGAGCGGACGTATCCACTTCTGCTTTACGGATATCTACTGCCCCCCAGACGAATATGAAAGCGCAGAGCTCTTTGAGTCAGAGACAATCTGCGTCTGTTCCCCCAGGCATCCCCTTGCCGGAAAAACGGTGCAGTTCGAAGAACTCAACAAATACCGACTGGTATTCCGTGAAAATGACACCTACTCCCACCGCAACCTGATCAAAATTCTGCATGCGCATAACCAGGACATCAATACCTTCCGCTCCTATGTGGAGATCGGAACCATCAATGCTGTCAAAAAACTGATCATGGAGGACATTGGAATCTCATTTATCTACCGTTTTGTCGTACAGGATGATATCGATGCCGGGCGGCTCAGCCAGATACATATTCATAATTTTTCATCCTTCCATCTCTTCAACTTCGCCTGGATGAAAAACAGTTTTTTTGCCCCCAGCAGCCGGCAGTTCCTCGCCGTCTGTCAGGAAAACATGGATCATCTCAAGGGCGGTGTTTCCCCGGTCAGACACACAGCGGAAGGGCCGGAACCGGGGAGCGCCGCAAGAGAGCCCTCCCGTTGACTGCCGCACCTCTCCGGCCGTTATCTGCTGTTTTTACCAAGCCGGCAGACTGCCCTGCCTTCTTTTGCATCCAAAAGCAGGCTGGTGCCGGTTCCCGATACATCATACACTTTTATAATATGCGACAGCTCCTCTTCCTTTGGCCAAAGCTTAGAAAATACATTTGGGAAATGATTCAGTAATTCCGGCTGGTACAGCCTGGTTTTGCTGTTCTCGTTAATTGCCCCATAATAAACGTCCGCCTCCACCAGGTCCTGGAACATATGGCTTCCATAGGAAAGCTCCGGCCGGTAGCCCGCCTTACTGTATGCCACTTCGCATATGGCAATGAACTGGCTGATATCTGCATAGACAACCGGCACACCCAGTTCCGGGGATGAGGTTCCGATCCGGCCAGGCACAAGAAGCATAAGCTTTTTATCTTCCTCCTCGTAATGCTGGTTAATGCAGCTGATCATTCTTCCCACATCGGGCTTTTTCGTATAAGGATACTCATAATATGCCTGCGGATCCACCCAGACAATGCAGTCCAGCGCCTCTTTCTTCGAGCGCCTCATAGAAGTCCGGCGCACATCAAATAATAGTTCATCGTCAAGCCCTTCCGGTATCTCAACCTGCTCGGACGCAGCAACCTGCAGCGGACGGCACTGTAGAAGATTCACCTTCCAGATCCCCTCCCCGGGACTTCTGACGGCAAATTCCACATCCACCGGCCTCTCATATTCTGTCTCCAGCATCTTCAGAATCTTCCTCATCATCTTTATAAAATCATTATTCTCAACCAGACCCTGGCAGTCTGCAAAGTATACCTTTCTGAACTGCCGCCTCTGGGACAATATATATTCCGCATCGCTGTCCCTGCTTAAGACCAGCTTCTTCTGCCAGTCTGTCAGACTGGGAATGACCGCTTCCAGCATTTTCGTACACAGTCCCTCCCCGGAGAGATCCAGTACATCTACCTGGCGCTGGGAAAACTTGTGCCGGTCTGCAATCGTTGTCCGGATATTCGCCTGCGCCCGGTCCATGCCCACAAGACGAGGGTAATCCCCCGGCGTCCTTTCCACCGCTCTGGTTCCAAGCCCCATCACGATGCGCAGCATTCCCGCATCCGGATTCATATGTTCCATCCATTTATAAGGGTTGTAGGAACATCCCATCCCCGCAGCCACCGGAAAATACAGATCGCCATACCTTTCTCCTTCTACCTTCTGAACCAGGAGGGCCATCTGCTCATCCACATCGAGCAGCTTCCGCTTTCTTCTATATTCAATCGCGGACGGATTCATTGTGCTGGCATACACCTGGCGCACCGCATTCTCCAGTTCCTCAAGACGCGCCTCTTCGCAGCCCTGATTCATGCAGAAAATAGATTCATATTTTCCGGAAAAGGCATTCCCATAGCCGTCCTCCAAAAAACTGCTGGAACGCACAATGATCGGTGTAGTTCCGTAATGCTGCAGGACTTTCTTCAGTTCTTCCCGTATTGCTTCCGGAAATACACCGTTTAACAGCCTTTTTTTCAGCTCCTCAGCCTCCTGAAAATGTTCTTTCTCCCGGCGGTGCTTTTCCCGGAGTTCCATGCAGTCATTCAGTTCCAGATACTTGCAGAACACATCCGAACCTATAAAAAAAGAATTGTGCGGTTCTATGTAGTCTTTGAATTCGGGCAGACGCACTTTGATCAGCTTCCGTGCCACTAAAAGCCCGCATGCCTTCCCTCCGATCAGCCCCTCTCCGATTCTGCGCTCCCACACCTTTCTGAAATCCTCTGTAGAAAAATGTTTTAATATCAGCCGTTCCATCCGCGCTTCCTTTGTCATAAGGCTGTTGCATACCGTTTTCTTCTCTTCCTCTGTCATCTCTTCCCTGCCAAGCAGTTCTTTCCATATATTCATATTAAGAACTCCCCCTTTCCGCGATGCTCTGTGCTTCCTTGTTTACCGGCACATCAATTCTTGTCTTAAACTAAGTGTAAATTATACCGGACAAAATAGCAAATCATTTCAGATTATAGCAGGTATAAGCAAATGGTTATAATTATTCTGCAGCCTGCTCCGCCCCGATCTTTATCCCCGGCAGCGCCATTTTCATGAATTCAGTCATGCATCTTGTCAGATATTTATTCTTGCGGTAATACAGATAGACCTCCCGGACTGCTTCCGGATCATCTATTTTATAATAGATGATGTCCGCGTCCGGCGGCAGGCTCTTTACAACCGTATCGCTGACAAAAGAGGCGCCCATTCCAAATTCCGTCAGATGGTAGGTGGTCAGAAGCTGGTTCAGCTTTAAGGAATAGTTCAGCTGCACTCCCGCCCTCCGGCAGATAGCCTCCACCCGCTCTCTTGTATCATTGTGGGCCCGCAGTACGATAAAGGGATCATCCTTGAATTTTTTCAGCGGAACGCCGGGAAACTGCGGCTGCAGATGGACATTTCCCCTCACATCATCCACGCTCAGCCGGTATTTTGTCGCCCTTTTATTACTGTCAAAAGAAGCCGGGACCGCCAGCAGCAGGTGCTCTTCCATGAAGATTTTCTTTTCATAAATAGATTCATCCAACAGATAGTTATCAATAATAATATCCAGTTCCCCTGCAAAAAGCTTCTGCTCCAGAAGCGGCGTGTGCCCCTCGAAAAGGCTTACCTTTACATTGGGATAAGTATCACGGAATCTGGAGATAATAGGTGGAAATATAAATGAGGAGAATAGGTATGTACCTCCCACAGAAAGATGCCCGGTCTTGAGTTCGTGCAGATTTCCCACATAGTAGGCGAACTCATCTTCCAGATCCATGATTTTTTCAGCCGTTTTTATGTACCGTTTCCCGCAGTCTGTCAGCTGGATCGGGTTGGTGCTCCTGTCAAAAAGAGGCATTCCCACTTTGTTTTCCACCTTTTTAATCATGGCGCTGAGTGCCGGCTGGGATATATACAGGTTCTCCGCAGCCTTTGAAAAGCTTCTTTCTTTATATACTTCATACACATAGTTCATTCCGCTGAACATACCATTCCCCCATCCTCATAAGCATTTAGTTATATTAACTATATAAATATAAATATTTGTTTTTATTCTATGCTATTTCTATAATAAAATCAAGAAAAGAAACACCGCACAAGGAGGACATTAATGAAAGCAATCACAGACTATTCAAGCGAAGACCTGAACGCTTTACTGAAGGACCTGCAGATTCAGTATCAGGAAGCCCGGGCGCAGAACCTGAATCTGAACATGGCGAGAGGCAAGCCTGCAGCCGCCCAGCTGGACCTGAGCAATGAACTGCTTAACAAAATGGAAAACTATACCCTGGCCGACGGTACCGATGCCAGAAATTACGGTATCTTAGAAGGGATTCCTGAGTGCAGACAGCTCTTTGGAGAGCTGCTTGGCCTGAACCCTGATCAGATGATAATCGGTGGAAATGCCAGCCTCAACCTGATGTTTGATACACTCAGCTTCCTGTGTCTGTTCGGAACCGGCGGCTGCAAACCCTGGGTCTGGCAGAAATATAATGGCACTCCGGTGAAATTTCTCTGCCCGGTTCCCGGTTATGACCGCCACTTCAAGATCTGTGAGGAGCTAGATATCGAGATGATATCCGTACCGTTGAAAGAAGACGGGCCGGACATGGACATTGTGATGGATCTGGTACGCAAAGATGCCTCCATCAAAGGAATCTGGTGTGTGCCGCTCCACTCGAATCCACAGGGCGTTTGCTACAGCGATCACGTTGTAGATCAGCTTGCTTCTATGGAAACTGCAGCAGATGACTTCCGGATTTTCTGGGACAACGCTTATGGCATACATCATATTTATGAAGAAGTCCCCTTGAAAGATATATTAAAAGCTTGTAAGGATGCCGGACACCCGGAAAGAGCGTACTATTTCTTCTCCACCTCCAAAATCAGCTTCCCCGGCGCAGGAATCTCACTAATCGCTTCCGGCCCGGAAAACATAAAAGAACTAAAAGAGCATATGTCGGCACAGACCATCGGACATGATAAACTAAACCAGCTGCGGCATGTCCGGTTTTTCAAAACACCCGAAAATATTAAAATCCATATGAAAAAGCTGGCGGAAGAATTAAGGCCCAAATTTGATATGGTGCTGGATAAGCTGGATCAGAACCTGTCAGGAACCGGCCTTGCATCCTGGAGCACGCCAAAAGGAGGGTACTTTGTATCCCTGGATACACTCCCGGGCTGTGCCAAACGCACGGTAGAACTGGCCAGGGCTGCAGGCGTTACACTGACAGGAGCAGGGGCCACATATCCGTACGGAAAGGATCCGAAGGACAGCAACATCCGTATTGCCCCAACCTATCCTGTCATTGAGGAGCTGGAAAAAGCAATGGACATCTTCACCATCTGCGTAAAGATTGCCGGAATCGAAAAAATAATGAAACCAGATTAAATTTTAGTTCATGAAAAGGAGAATCATTATGGGACAGTATAATCCTTATGACAACGTATTAAAAGTAGTAAAAGAAGCGGCCGACATTCTGGGATATTCAGACAGCGACATCGAAGCAATCAAATATCCCGAAAGAGAGTTAAAGGTAGCCATTCCGGTACGGATGGATGACGGAACCACACATGTTTTTGAGGGCTACCGCATCCAGCACTCTACTTCCAGAGGACCTGCCAAAGGCGGAATCCGTTTTCATCCGGCCGTAAACCTGGATGAAGTAAAAGCACTGGCAGCCTGGATGACTTTCAAATGTGCTGTTGTCAACATCCCATACGGCGGCGGAAAGGGCGGAGTTGTCTGTGACCCGAACAAGTTATCCGAAAATGAAATCCGTGCCATCACGAGAAGATTTACCGCCGCTATCGCCCCGCTGATCGGACCGGAACAGGACATTCCTGCTCCGGATGTAGGAACTAACGCAGCCGTTATGGGCTGGATGATGGACACCTACAGCATGTTAAAGGGACACTGTGTACACGGCGTTGTCACCGGAAAGCCAATCGAGCTCGGCGGTGCGCTTGGGCGTAACGAGGCGACAGGGCGCGGCGTAATGTTCACCACCAAAAACATTCTCAAAAAGCTGGGCCAGGATCCAAACGGAGCCACCGCGGCGATCCAGGGAATGGGGAATGTGGGAAGCATAACCGCAAAACTACTTTACAAGGAAGGCATGAAAATAGTGGCTGTCAGCGACGTATCCGGCGGAATCTACAAGGAGGACGGCCTGAATGTCCCGGCTATCCTCGAGTACCTGTCCAAAGACCGCAGAAATCTGCTGAAAGATTACAATGAAGAAGGAATGAGCCGCATTACCAACGAAGAACTGCTTGAACTGGATGTCAAAGTTCTGATACCGGCTGCACTGGAGAACCAGATCAACGCCTCTAATGCAGACCGGATCAAAGCAAACATCATCGTAGAGGCGGCCAACGGGCCAATCGCCGCGGAAGCAGACGAAACATTGAATGCCAAAGGGATTGTCATTGTTCCGGATATCCTCGCAAACGCCGGCGGTGTTGTAGTTTCTTACTTTGAATGGGTACAGAATATCCAGTCCGTAAGCTGGACAGAAGAAACGGTTAACGAGAAGCTGAAAAACATTATGGATCCCGCATTTGAAGCCGTATGGAATATCGCAGAACAGCAGCATACAACGCTTCGCACAGGCGCTTACCTGATTGCAGTAAAACGTGTAGTAGATGCGAAAAAGGCAAGAGCAATCTGGCCGTAAAAATTCCTAATAGAACTAAGACCGGGGCAGAATCACAACTGCCCCTTCTGTTTGTTCATAGTTTGTTCATTTATCATTAAAAAAACTTTCATTTTCTACTCATGCTTTCTTCATTTCTTTTGAATATACTAAATATATCAAATGAAGAACAAAACATTTGATACTGACATTCGACAACAGGTGCAATACTATTTGAATAAACTTTTTCATAATACATGCCGGGAGCCGCAAAAGCGACTACCCGGCATCCTCCCTTTTTAAGGAGACTTTTCTGATATATCTGTTTTACCACCACTTTCCCCCTTACCTATATATCGGCTCTTCTATAGCCTCCCTTCCGGATTCTTCCACAGTATCTTTACATGCAAGCGCTTTGCCAGCCCATACTGCCGTCAAAAGCACTACAATGGCTGCTATAATAAGCACACTTTTTTTCTGCTTTTTTTGTATCTCATATTTTTTACTGCTCACTTTGGGTAATTCTTTCAGAACTTCTTTCAGATTAACATATTTTTTCTTCGGGTTTTCGCCGAGACATTTTTCAATGATTCCAGACAGAAGGTATTCTTCCCTTCTTGAAAGAGTGATCACCGGCTCTGCGCGGGCCAGTATAAACTGCATGGTTTTTCCCAGACTATACAGATCCATAGAAAGCCTGGTATTCTCTTTGATATGGATGACCGGTTTTACAAAATGCTCACGCATAGCCGGCTTCTGCATATTCTGCAGGACAAATCCATTGCTTTCCGCACTCAGGTCCAGCAGAAAAATTTTATTTTCAGCTGTTACAAGGACGCTGTATGGATTCAGATACCGGTAGCACTGATCCCTTTTGCTTCTGTGGTACTTTTCCAGTTCCCCTGCCAGCATTCCAAACCATCTGAATACCTCATCCTTTGCAGGCCCGTCTGTATCCTGCATCCTATATACCAACAGCCTGCCAGGAATGCAGTCCATGACAATGCGGCATTTTCCGTTATGCTCTACAAACTTGATAACCTCATATTTTCTTTCTTTAATCAATCATACTCCTTTCTGCAGCTTTTTCTTGATTGAGATACTTATCAGAACCGATGGTGAAACAAACTTTGAAATGTAAAATCAGACCTATCAGAATACTAGTATCTTACTTGATCTGCACAAAAAATGCAAGCACTATTGTGCCTGCATTTTTACCCTCTACTCTTCTTTTCCGTTCTCCAGAAATATCTTTCTGGTGATAAAATTATATACCATTACAATAGCAGTTGCGCCGATCTTGGAAATCATATAGAATATCCCCAGTTTATCAACACAGATCCACATGATTAACTGATTTATCCCCAGCCCGACTATACTCAGGATGATAAATACCACAAAATCCTGCTTTTGGCTTCTGTTTCCTGTGACATTGAATACCCAGTGGACACTCAGCAGATAATTGTAGATCACAGAGATCGTAAACGATACCGCACTGGAAATCAGATAATTAATCCCGCACAGTTCCGTCAATAAAATCATAATCCCGTAATCGATGAGAAACGCGCTTCCCCCGACCACCGCAAATCTGGTAATCTGCTGCCACAGGCTTGTCTTCTTATCATTCATCTTATCCGCCTGCCCTTACATTTCTTCTAGTCTGTTTAAGGCCGCTTCCACAACCTTGTCCATGTCATAATACTTGTAATCTCCAAGCCGCCCTCCGAATATCACATTCTTCTCCCGGGCCGCCAGCTCTTTGTACTGTTCAAACAGACTGTTATTCTTTTCGTCATTAACCGGATAATAAGGATCCATTCCTACAGACCATTCTGAGGAGTACTCTCTGGAGATCACAGTCTTTTCCTGTTTGCCGAATTCAAAATGCTTGTGTTCTATGATTCTGGTATAGGGAACTTCCCGCTCTGTATAATTCACCACCGCATTGCCCTGGTAGTTGTCACAGTCCAGCACCTCTGTCTCAAAACGCACAGAACGGTATTCCAGCGCCCCGAGTCTGTACTCAAAATATTCATCTATCATACCGGTAAAAATAATGGTCTTAGCAATATCCGGGTTTTCTTTTCTAAAAGTAAAAAAGTCTGTGCCTGTCCTGACTTCAATTCCTTCCAGCATCTTCTCAACAACTGCCGTATAGCCCCCCATCGGAATCCCCTGGTACCTGTCGTTGAAATAATTATTATCATAGGTGTATCGAAACGGCAGTCTTTTGATAATAAATGCCGGAAGATCCCGGCAGTCTCTCCCCCACTGCTTTTCCGTATATCCCTTGATCAGCTTCTCATAGACATCGCGCCCGCCCAGAGACAAGGCCTGCTCCTCCAGATTCCGGGGTTCTGTAATATTTGTCTCCGCAACCTGCTTTGCGATCATGTCTTTCGCTTCCTGCGGAGTCCGGATCCCCCACATCTTGCTGAATGTGTTCATGTTAAAAGGCAGGTTGTACAGCTCATCTTTGTAAACTGCAATGGGAGAGTTAATATAATGATTAAATTCCGCAAACTGGTTCATATATTCCCACACTTTTTTATTGGATGTGTGGAAAATATGTGCTCCATATTTGTGTACGTGAATCCCTTCTATGTCTTCGCAGTAAATATTTCCTGCTATGTGGTCACGTCTGTCAATCACAAGGCACTTCTTTCCGCTTTTATTCAGTTCGTGGGCCATCACAGCGCCGTACAGACCTGCCCCCACTACCAGATAGTCATACTGATGCATTTGTTATCCTCCTAAATATAAGTCCTTTTTATGCGGACTTTTCTCACTTTGTCCAATATTATAGCATTTTCAGGGCATTCTGTACATAGAATGACTTGATAAATCCGGACATTCCACAATCCGCAGTCCTAATCTTCATAATTATTTGAACAGTTCAGACAAATCTGAACAGTTACGCATCCAGCACATTGAAATTCGCCTGCGTCGAAGAGCTGGATGCCTGCGACCACCATGTTTTCGTACGGTCTGCGCAGTAAATGCGCAGACCTGTCTGAACCGTTACATTATTTTGCACATTTCCACAACTTATTATATTTTTTCGTTTACAAATTAGTCATTATGCACTAAAATGGATATAAATCGTTTTCTTTATCAGGAAACGAAAACTACTATAATCGAGAGACGGAGGTAACAGACATGAAAGGAAATGTAATCGTCGGCCAGTCCGGCGGACCAACAGCAGCAATTAATTCTAGCCTCGCAGGAGTATACCGCACGGCCAAGGACCGCGGAGCCAAAAAAGTATTCGGAATGCTGCACGGGATTCAAGGCCTGCTGCAGGAAAGATATATAGATATGGCGGATTTTATTCAAACAGAACTGGATGCGGAATTACTCAAGAGAACTCCCGCAGCCTTTCTCGGTTCCTGCCGTTATAAACTCCCGGAGATTCACGAAAACATGGAAGTGTACGACAAGATTTTTCAGATTCTGGATAAACTCGAAATCGAAGCTTTCATCTACATCGGCGGAAATGATTCCATGGATACTATTAAAAAGTTATCCGACTACGCCATTGTCACAGGACATCCCACCCGCTTTGTGGGCTGCCCCAAAACGATTGATAATGACCTGGCGCTCACCGACCACACCCCGGGCTATGGAAGCGCCGCCAAATATATCGGCACATCCGTGAAAGAAATCATCCGCGACAGCTTCTGCCTGGAATATGAAAAGGGACTCGTATCTATCGTAGAGATCATGGGACGCAACGCCGGCTGGCTGACAGGCGCTTCTGCGCTTGCAAAAGGCGAGGACTGCGCAGGTCCGGATCTGATCTATCTCCCGGAGCTGCCTTTTGACATTGAGACATTCGGCGCCAAGGTCCGTGAACTGCTCGCCAAGAAACCCTCTGTTGTCATTGCCGTTTCCGAAGGTATCCGGCTCAAGGACAACCGTTATGTGTGCGAGCTGGGACAGAGCATTGATTTTGTAGATGCATTCGGCCACAAACAGCTCTCCGGTACAGCCAACTATCTTGCCAGCTATATCGCAGGTGAGGTCGGCTGCAAGACCCGTACAATAGAACTGAGCAGCCTGCAGCGTTCCGCATCCCACTGTGCCTCCCGCGTGGACATCCTGGAAGCGTATCAGGTAGGCGGTGCGGCGGTAAAAGCTGCAGATGAAGGCGACTCCGGCAAAATGGTCGTCCTGCAGCGCCTCTCCGATGACCCATATCAGAGCGGCACAGAGGTCAAGGACGTACACAAAATAGCAAACGATGAAAAGCTCGTCCCGAGAAACTGGGTAAACAAAGAGGGCACCTACGTAACCCAGGAATTCCTCAACTACGTGCGTCCGCTCATACAGGGCGATGTCTCCCCGATCGTTGTAGACGGAATCCCACGCCATCTGTTCAGGCCAATATAAAAGCTGTATAGAATATATAACAGAAAAAGAGGAGGAAATGAAGCACTTTCATTTACCTCCTTTTTTTTAATTTGCATCATTCCCCGCACAGCCATACATTTCCACATGAGTTCCGCTGTAAAAAATATGTTAATTACACAAATAATTTTTCGAAACTTGATTTGCCTCCTCAATTAACCGGCCTTCTTCCAAAGCAGTCAGCTTTCCCTCGCTTACAGTTATTTTACCTGCTACAATTGTATAATCGACCGGCTGTTTATACCCTACTGTAGCAAGCATGGATTTCGCATCTTCCATCGCTCCAACTAACTCCAATTTCCGTGTGTCGATCATAAAACAGTCTGCCTGCTTTCCAATTTCAAGACTCCCGATATCTTTACGACCAAGAATCTCTGCGCCACCTCTAGTTGCCATTTTCAGAATCTCATATCCATCTGGTGCATCAGAGCTTGCCTGCAGTCTATGCAGCAGATATGCTGCCCTCATTTCCTCTAAGAGGTTAGATCCATCATTACTGGCACTGCCGTCAACCGCAAGGCCAACTCGGACTCCAATACGGAGCATCTCAGGAATCCGGGCAACTCCTGATGATAATTTCATATTTGAAATCGGACAATGTGCAATCCCGGTATCTGTTGATTTTAACAATTCCAGTTCCCTGTCATTAAAATGAATTCCATGTGCAAACCATACATCTGGTCCCAGCCAATTCAGTTTTTCCATATACTCTAATGGTCTCATCCCCATTTTTTCCAGCATATAACATTCTTCTTCCTGTGTTTCTGCCAAATGTGTATGAAGGCGCACGCCAAAGTCTCTTGCAAGCTGCTGAGACTCTTTCATTAGATCTTCTGAAACGCTGAACGGAGAACAGGGCGCTAACGCAATCTGACGCATAGACCCTTCTGAAATGTCATGATACCGCTCAATTAGTTTCTGAGAATCCTTCATAATTTCTGAGGTTGTCTGCACAACCGCGTCCGGTGGAAGTCCACCGTCCTTTTGACTGAGATCCATACTTCCCCTTGATGCATGAAATCGAATTCCCAGCTTATTTGCCGCCTCAAATTGACTTTCAATCAGATGTCCCCCATTTTCCGGAAATACATAATGATGATCAAAGCAAGTCGTGCAGCCATTTTTCATCAGTTCACCAGCCCCAACTAGTGTGGCATAATATACTATTTTTTCATCTATATTTTTCCATATTCCGTATAAATATCGCAGCCACGGAAACAACTCCATGCGCTGAACCTCCGGAAGATTACGGCTAAATATCTGATACAAATGATGATGTGTATTGATCAGCCCCGGATAAACCACAAAGTTTGTTCCATCAATTATTGTTTTTGCCTTTCTGCCCTCTGAACCAATATAAGAAATTTTTCCTTTTTCTATATACATATTCACATGAGAATATACCTGGTCATTCTCATCGCATGTAACAAGATATTTTATATTTTTAATAAGAATACTTTCCTTTTCCATATTCCTCACCCTCTAGTCTTTGATGTCACCAGAAGCCTGTGGCCCCTTCGCTTTTCCACCTGCAAGGATCAGTACAAGCATTGTCAGCAGGTATGGAAACATTTGTAGAAATTGTTCCGGTATATCCAGATCAAGCGTAATTCTAAGTGCTTGTGAGAATGCAAACAACAGACTTGCCCAAAAAGATCCCAGTGGATTCCAGCCTCCAAAAATCGTTGCTGCAAGGGCAATGTATCCTCTTCCCGCAACCATCTCTTTTACAAAAAGATTGCTTTGCACGATAGACAAATAGGAACCGGATAGACCGCATAACATTCCGCATACTATAACTGCAATATACCGATATTTCGTAACGTCCACTCCTGCAGTAGACGCCGCTTTCGGATGATCTCCTATTGTACGAAGGCGCAGGCCCACTTTTGTACGATACATCACATACCACGAAATGGCTACGATCAATATAGTGATATACAAATACGGGGACTGTTCTTTAAATAGTGGACCGATCACTGGAATCTTATGTAAAAAAGGAACCGTCACAGTTGGAATCTGCGCAACTTCTCCACTCAATCCTTCTTTGTCCCAAATTGCTTTGCATAGAACAATTGTCAATCCAGAAGCAAAAATATTAATCCCCACACCACTTACGGCTTGATTTGTATGGTATCGGATACAAAAAACCGCATGGATCAGGCCAAACACTCCCCCCATCATGATAGCAGCTAAGGTCCCCATCCAGGGTGATTGAAATACAGAAGTTCCGATTACCGCACCTAACGCACCAGCCAGCATCATACCTTCAATACCAAGATTTATGATCCCGCTGCGTTCACAGATTACACTTCCTATGGAAGCCAGAATAAGCGGAATTGCCATTCTCAACGTCACTAACAGCATATTCATAGAAATGAGATGTTCCAAATTATCCACCTATTTTGCCCCCTTTCCCTTTATGAAAGAAACAAGTTCAGGCGTTGCTACAAACAGGATCACCAGCCCTTGCATTACCTTGATCATACTGGTAGATACCCCTGCTATGTAGCTCAT
The DNA here is from genome assembly GCF_001404335.1 of Faecalicatena contorta. Classification (GTDB taxonomy): domain Bacteria; phylum Bacillota; class Clostridia; order Lachnospirales; family Lachnospiraceae; genus Faecalicatena; species Faecalicatena contortus_B. The sequence goes on along the minus strand of NZ_CYZU01000001.1, from coordinate 111,659 downwards.
TTTCATTGCCCCGGACTCCATGATCCCAAACAATAGTGCGCTCAATAGAACTCCTACAGGATGATTTCTTCCTAACACTGCTACTGCAATACCAGTGAAGCCATAACCCGGAGAAAAGCCATCCACAAATTTCCCTGTTTTTCCAAATACTTCTGTAATACCTGTCAGTGCAGCCAACGCGCCACTCACGGCCATTGTCATGATCACTGTCTTTATCATTCCAATGCCAGATGCCTGGGCTGCTGTACCATTCTCTCCAACTGCCCTGATATTGAAACCCGCCCTTGTTTTACTAAAAAAGAGATATAATAAGACAGCCAATAGGATTCCGATCAAAAATGCAGTAGTTAATTGGGACTTAGGCACTAATTTTGTAAGCATATATTTATCCCCAATCGCAGCAGTCTGTGCAACGCTGGACTTTGGATCCTGTATAGGGCCATGCACACAATAACTGGCAAAAAACTTTAAAATATAATTCAGCATAATGGCTACCAAGACCTCATTGATATTCAATTTTGCTTTTAAGAATCCAGTCACCCCGCCAGCAAGCCCGCCTGCTAACATCCCCGTAACAAAAGCTGCTGCTAATACCAGAGCCCTGGGCATTCCCTGCATTTGCAATGCTGTGACTGTTGCCGCAAGTCCTCCAATATACAGCTGTCCTTCACAGCCAATATTAAACAGTCCCCCCCTATTGGAATATGCACATGCCAATCCTACAAACACTAACGGTATGGTTTTGCCCAACGTTGTAGCCATCGAATTTCTGGAGCCAAAAGCGCCATCAAGTAATGCCCGAAAAGCCTCAAACGGGTGATACCCAGAAGCTAACATAATAACAGCAGTTATGAATAATGATAAAATAATTGCAATAGCTGACAGCAATAAATTTTGCAGTTCAGGCAGCATTATATAACTTGTTCTTTTCCCCTTCACCCCCATTTATTTCCCGCCTTTCTGTCCAGCCATCAAAAGACCTATGGCCTCTTTTGTAAATTCTTCATTTTTTTTCAGAGCCATCACTTCACCTTTGTATAATACTGCTATTCTATCACTGAGCTGAAAAATATCTGTCAGCTCTGCAGAAATTAATAAAATAGCTTTTCCTTGTTTTCTTAATTCTAATAATATTTCATGAATATAATGAATAGCACCTATGTCCAGTCCACGTACCGGTTGGCAAACAAGCACAAAATCTGAATTTTTTTCCACTTCACGGCTTAGGACCATTTTCTGTTGATTTCCGCCTGATAAAGAACCAACGGCCTGTTTTTCGTCTACAGCACGCACATCATATTTTTTCATTGATGCTGAGGCCATCTTATTTAAGTATGTATAATTAATTAGTTCCTTTTTTACAAACTTTTTATTAAATTGATTTCCTAATAAATAATTGTCTAAAATTGAAAAATTAGATAATATAGCCCTTTGATGCCTTTCCGATGGGATATAACTGATCCCCTTCTCTAAGCGTTTTCTAGTGGACCATTTTGTTACGTCCTCCCCTTTGATTACTATGGATCCCTCTTTACATTTTTGAAATCCCATCAAAATTTCTTCTAGCTGCATCTGGCCATTTCCCTCTACACCAGCAATTCCCAAAATCTCTCCCGCATGAATATCAAAAGATACTGTCTCCTGAGCATTTTCTAAAATACGTACTTGATTGATAGAAACGACTGCCTCCCCAATATCATTCGGAAGCCGTTTCAGGTTAAAAGTCACCTCATGTCCGACCATTCTGTTCGCAAGAGCCTTTATAGTCACCTCTTTTGTGGCAGCACTATATACTGACTTGCCCCCTCGCAAAACTGTAACAGAGTCCGAGACTGCTTTTGTTTCATTTAATTTGTGTGTAATAAATATAATGGTCTTTCCCTGTCTTTTTATGTCCCGAAAAATGTCCAGCAGCTGTTCCACCTCCTGTGGTGTAAGCACAGCAGTCGGTTCATCTAAAATAATAATTTCTGCCCCTCGATAAAGTGTTTTCAATATTTCAACACGCTGTTTCATACCGATAGACAAATCTGAGACTTTATCTTCTACATTTAGTCCAAAATTATAACAATCTGAAATTTGCTGTACCTGCTGAATGCTTGTCTTTCTGTCAATCGCAAATCTGCCCGGTTCATTCCCTACCACTACATTTTCCCACACTGTCAGTGCATCTACGAGCATGAAATGCTGATGCACCATGCCAAGTCCACATTCGAATGCCTTCTTTGCCGAATGCTTTACAATATCTTTTCCATTTATTTTCAGAGATCCTTTATCTGCCTTATATAAACCAAACAGTATATTCATGAGAGTTGTTTTCCCCGCACCGTTTTCTCCAAGCAGACAGTGTATCTCCCCTTTTTCTACCAAAAAGTTGATCTGGTCGTTTGCAGTGAAACTCCCAAAACGTTTTGTAATATTTCTCATTTCTACAGCTAACACCGTTGTCACCTCAACTATTCTCTTATAAAAAAGAAGATGTTCCCCGATACAAAACATCTTCTTTTCTTATTTTTACAACTCTGATGGTACTTCGATATCCCCACTAATAATCTGCGATTTAATTGTTTCTAACTGCTCTACAATTTCATCCGGAACCTTTATATTGCTCCCCTCTAAAGTATAACCAATTCCTTCATCAGACAGCCCCAGTACAGTCTCTTCACCAACTTTTAGATTGCCATTCACTGTAGATTCTACAATGTCATATGCTGCATTGTCTACTCGCTTAAGCATACTTGCAACTATATGATCTGGATCTACTGTATTTTGATTTGAATTAACACCGATTGCAATAAAATCAGACTCTTTTGCAGCTGCAAACACTCCAAGACCTGATCCTCCCGCAGCATGGAAAATAATATCATATCCTTTCGCATACTGGCTGCCTGCAATTTCCTTAGCTGTTGTAGTATCCCCAAAAGGATTATCTCCGCCTACATATTGTATGGCCACATCGGCATCTGAATCTACATATTTAACGCCGGCTTGATAGCCTGCGGCAAACCGGTCAATTGTTTCTGACTCCATTGCGCCGATAAACCCATACTTGTGATTATCCTCCAAATTATAGGACGCCGCATCCTGTTTCATATAAGCTGCAAGCGCACCTACAAGAAATGCGCCCTCCTGCTCCTTGCTTGCATAGCTTGCCACATTTTCTTCAAGAAGAGTCGCATCAATGAGTGCGTACTGCTGATCAGGATAGTCTGGTACAACCATTGTAAAAGCATCCAATTGATCGAAAGCAATTCCAATAATGACTGCATACTCACCAGAATTACTCATATCTCTAAGAATCGTTTCAAAATCTGTAACTTCTTTGGGCTCTGCATAGTCAAAATCTACTCCTAATTCTTCTTTCGCACGCTCTAGTCCACTATAAACCTGATCATTATAAGATTGATCTCCAAGACCTCCTATTCCCAATATGACAGCGACCTTTAGATTCGTATTCTTACTTCCCGATGCATTTGTGTCCTCTTTTTTCTGCTCTTTATCCGAACCCGAACATCCCATTAGACCAAATACCATAATAAGTGTTAATAAAAACGATACTACCTTTTTCATATACTTTCTCCTTTACTGTATCACGCCTCATTTCCTAAGATTTACTGAAAAGCTGCAAATAATGTATTAAGTACTTTTTCTGAATCTACATTTATGCAATGTTCAACATATCTCCCTGTTATCGGCTGCTCTCTTAAATCTGTCACAACCATACCTCGACAATACTTTCCCTCACACTCAATCCTCGTAATTCGTTTTTGTGTGCTAACAAGGGCGGGGTCCACCGCAACAACCATTGCCAATGGATCATGAAGCGGGCAGCACTCCCGCATCCAATTTTGTCGGTGAGCGCCCTGCATATACCACTTCATTTCCTGTTGTAAGAAAGACAGCAGCTCTTTGCATTCTTTTCTGCAGCTCACAAGTGCCTGATCGAAATCTGTCTTTCTCAGAATTGTCTTTAAAGTGACATCCAAGCCGACCATTGTTAAGTTCCATGGAGTCTGTACTACAATATCTGCTGCCTCCGGATCCCCTCCTATATTTGCTTCCACTACCGGTGACACATTTCCTGGTGCATGCAGGGTTCCCCCCATAGAAACAACCCGCTTGATTTTTTTATAAAAGTCCGGATATTTTGACAATACCATGGCAATATTTGTCATACGTCCCAATGTAATTAATATCATTTCCCCATCATATTCGCATGCCTTTTGATACAGGAAATCACAAACATCCATTTCTATTGGCTTCTGCTCTGCTTCAGGTAACTCAACATTTCCAATCCCATTTCTTCCATGTATGAAATCCGGGAATTCTCCGCATTTCCCTTCCAGCGGACTCTCCGCACCAATGCAGACTGGTATTCTCCCCTCCATTCCTGCCAGTTTTAGAATCCTTAATGTATTCTCGGCTCCCTGCTTTGCAGTTACATTCCCAGCACTTGTTGTTATTCCCACAATTTCGATATCCGGCCGGGATAGCGCAAATAATATTGCCAGTGAATCATCTACTCCCGGGTCGCAATCGATACAAATTTTCATCATAGTATGTCTCCTTTCTTTTGTGAGAATATCAGATTATTACAATATCATGAAACCCATTTCTTAACGCGATCTCTTTATAGTACTGCATCTCCGAAGGATCGGGAGATCTCAGTTCTTCCCTGTAAGGTGCACGAACCCCAAACGGCCTATATGCTATAAGCTTATATCGGATATCTCGTCTCTTTAAATATGGTCTTAACAAGTTTGTGATCCTATCCACCGTATCTTCATTTGGCAGGTACTCCGGTACGATTACCGTACGAATTTCTTCCAGCTTTTCATGTTTTGCTAAAAATACTGCATTTTTTAAAACCATTTTATTATCCGTTCCCGTCAGCTTAATATGAGCATCCGGGTCAAATGCTTTTATATCCAGCATCACACCATCGCAAACCTGTAAAAGCTTCTCATCCTGAGTATAATCATAACTGCCATTACTGTCTGCCAATGTAGTAAGTCCCTGTTCTTTTGCCAGCTTAAACAACTCAACGATAAAATCTCTCTGCAGGGAACACTCCCCTCCTGATGTTGTTATTCCCCGGATAAAAGGTATATCACCTCTTATTTCCTCCATTATCTGCCTTGCGGTATAATTCTTTGTTCTTGGCGATGACAGATGCGGACAAACACGGACACAGGTATCACACTCACAACAAAGCATTTCATTCCACTGCACAGTTCCACTCTCCAAACGCAATGCTCCGGCAGGGCAATGTTCTATACAGAGTCCACATCCTATACATTTTGCTATAGTTTCCGGATTATGACAGTAAACACATTTATAGTTACACCCTTGAATGAATATCGCAACCCTGTTCCCCGGCCCATCCACCACACTGCTATGTATGATTTTATTCACAACAGCCATTATAAATTTCGCACCTTTCTCTCATAAATCTTACTGTTTTTCACCTCATAGTATCCCCACATAGCGTTTGCCTGCGGAACAGCAATTCCTGCATCCAATTTTGCAACGTCTGATTTTTTTACCAGATACCCGGTAATTCGTATCACATCGCTGTCAGATGAATAGGTAGAAAAGTATCTCATTCCCTGAGAGAATCCTCCTTTTATCATATCCAGGATTGCATCAGGATTTCTCTGTGCTGTAGCATCAAACGGAAAGATATCCCCGACACCCGACGTGAAGTAAGGATGCACCCTGCCGCAATGTTTAAGATGTTCATGCAGCGGAAGTTCAGAACCAATTGCAATCCTTGCTCCTGGGCTGATATCATAATCACTGTCAATCCCTACTTGTGCATGCATTGTAAAATGATGATCTGTGCAGTCACAATATTTGCTTTTAAAAGAATTCACACATTCTTTCATTTTTTCCAATATATTAACCGCCAACTGATCTGCATATTCACTGTAACCATACTTATCTGACCGCCCTTCCTTCTCCATCAGTATGTTGACGCATTCATTCATTCCCACAACACCAAACATACCTGTAAAATTTTCTACTTTTAAAAATCCTTCTTTTACAAGAAAATTAGATTTAAAGAAATGGCTCTTTTCCACTAAAAACTCAATTTTTTGTTCAATATATTCACATAATACCTTCACTGCATGCGGCAACAATTCACTTACAAAATGTTCACTATCCTTGGCCCTCTCTGACAGTCTGCTGAGAACAATTCGTGATAAAGTATAGGAGCCCCCGGAAACAGGAAGTGCATTATAGCAGCTTGCAATACCATATGGCACATCATATAATTTACTATACTCCTTATGATTTGCAAAACTTGGTTTTGCACAATTCAACGCACAAATCACACATTTTTCTGCAAAATCATCAGGCGTTATATCAGAATCATAGAGCAATGTAATAGATGGAATTGCATTTTTCAGTTCGGTTTCAATTTCGATGATCATTTCACCCGCTCTGGTAGCTTCGGGACCCAGATTCATATGGCAATAGGAATCTGGAATCGAGCGGTCTAAAAAAATCAAAAAACTTCTGATCAGGTCATATGCATGCTCGTCATCCATAAACGGTTCCAAAAGTTTATCAACAGACCCTAAATACACCGGATAATGCGTAACAGACGGAATATGACGGTAAAACATTTCCAGTGTCTGGATCGCATCAAACAAACATTTTGGAGGGTCCAGCCTCAGAAACTTACATCCCTCCCGCATTAATTTTTCATAGTCAGGAAGTGCATATCTGGGTTGATACGTAACATTTCCTTCTGTCATAGTACACAGACATCCTGCCTCGTAAAGCTCGCGAAACTCTTTTGTGGTTTCAAAAAACTCCACATAGTTTAAAGGAATTGCGGATAAGTTTATCATAGCCTGCTCATGTGTGAGAGCTCCATTCGTAATCACTGATTCAACATCCTTTTTTAGATTCGTAATATTTAACATATTCTTTCCTCCTCCAATATTAAAATACTAATGTGAGGCCGGTTCATTTTACTGGTTGCGCCTTATCTGAAAATATGATATCATTACAGACACTTTAAAAAAATGCCATCTGTCACCTTTTTGGTAGAAAGGAACAAAAAATGTCGGTGAATTTCCGAAAAATTATTCAGTATGTTACATCTCCAGAGTATCGCTATCCACTAAGTAAAGAATTTATAGAAATATTAGACAATGAACATTTAAAAATTGACTATGCAGATAAAAACGATCTGCTTATTTCGAACGAAATGCCATCAAATAATATCTACCTTCTTCTAGATGGTTATTGTTGTACGGAAAAATACAGTCCTTCCGGTAAAATGTTGAAATCTATTGCCGCAGGGCCTATACAAATCTATGGACTTTTTGAAGCCGTACATCCCACGCTTACAAAACATACGGCAACCATACGCTGTATTACTTCCTGTGCCTATATCCGTATTACAAACCAAAAATACATAGATGAACTATTAGCAGATCCTATATTCGGATGGATAAATATCCAATATCTCTCTTCTTTCATTAATCAGGTTTTAACGGAAAATGACGGCTTACTTTTAAACAATACCAGGGATAAACTTTTACTCCAGCTTTATCAATATTGTCCAAATTCACACTTTCCAGTCATTGTTAAAACAAAAAAAGAAAACCTGGCACAAATATTAAATATAAGCCTCCGTACGCTTTACCGGCAATTAGATGCTCTTTATAAAGAGGGCCTGCTATCTTCAAAAAAGGGGAAAATTTTAATTACAGAAGAACAATATTATAAAATTCAGACAATTCTCAGCGAGTTCTTTTGATCAATCTATTTTTATTTCATAAACCTATTGACAAGCCCGTGTTTTTATTATATACTAATATCTGCTGTGAACGAAATAGTTTCAGTATGTGCGCGTAGCTCAGCTGGATAGAGCGTCTGGCTACGGACCAGAAGGTCGGGAGTTCGAATCTTCTCGCGCACGCTAAAAAACCTGGAAGCATCTGCTTTCAGGTTTTTTATTATTCTAATTTCTTTTTACAGAAGCATTCCTTTCCTCTAAGAATACTTCTTCAAACTCCGCTGGCGGAACTGCCTTACTAAAATAGTATCCCTGTATCAGGTCTATCCCAATCTCTTTTGCAACGTTATAATCTTCTACCGTCTTCACACCTTCCAGGCAGACTGTTTTTCCAACGTCATGGCATAGCTCTGTGATTGAGCGGATAAATGTGGCTGTAAACAAGTCTGTCGTCAACCCGTTTACAAATCCCTTGTCTATTTTTACGATATCTGCAGGCGTGTTTTTCAGCTCGTACAGGGAAGAATACCCCATCCCAAAGTCATCCATTGCGGTTTGAATCCCTTTTTCCTGCAGTCTTCCCATGATATCATGTACAATGCTATCCTGCTCAATCAGGTAAGTTTCCGTAACTTCCAGGGTAATATTTTCATATGGTACATGAAAAGAATCCAGAGTTCCAAGCACAAAGGACTCAAAATCCTCCTCCAGCATCTGGGGATACGAAAGATTGATACTCATTCGAAAATCCGGCTTCCGCTTAATCCATTCACTGCACTGACGGACTGCCTCTGTAAATACCCATTTTCCGGCCTTGATTATCAGTCCGCTCTGCTCCAGGATCCGTATAAACTCTGACGGCGGTACATCGCCGAAAGCAGTACACTGCCATCTTGCAAGCGCTTCCGCCCCACTCAGCTGTTTTGTCCCGGAGACAATCTGGGGCTGGTAATTCAGAGAAAACCCGGTGAAGCCTCTCTCGATACTTTCTCTGAGAAGTTCCGTCATTTCAAGCTTTCTCCCTCTGCTCTCCAGGATCTCCTTCGTAAATACGGTAAGCCGGTTTTTCCCTTTTAGTTTCGAACATTCCAGTGAATAATTTGCGTACTGCAGAAGTTCCTGATAGTCATCCGAATCCTCCGGATAGGAAGCATAACCAGCAGACATCGTGCAGTAATATTTGCGCCCTTTATAGTCCTGAATCTTTTGGAAATGACTCTGGATCCGGCTGAATACCTCCATGGCATCCTCCTTGCTTCCATTCAGAAACAGGACTGCAAATTCATCTCCATCCATCCGGTACACTCTCGCATTGGATGGAAGGAATTCGACAATCTTCTGTGCCGTTATTTTTAGGACAGCGTCCCCAAAAGAGCGGTTATTTAAGTCATTGATATTGCGGAAACCATCCATATCCAGAAGCATAATTCCAAGATACTCGGTTTCCTCCAGATCTACCATATATTTTTTTGCATCACCCTCGAATTCGAACCGGTTATAAAGACCCGTCATATGGTCAGTCTTATGATTGCGCCCCAAATTGGTAATCATTCCCGCAAACAGATTCGGTTCCCCTCTCTCGTCCCTGATCATCCTGCCGCGGCAGCGAAGCCAGATCCATTCTCCCCTGGCATTTTTGGCGCGGTATTCGATATCATGGGACTCCATCCGTCCGTCTGCGATCTCCTGATTGCTCTCCAGAAAGTGACGTTCATCATAAGGGTGTATCTTCCCGCCCCAAAACGCAGCAGCATTCTCCACCACTTCCCCTGGAAGCCCGAATTCCCTGACCATAGCAGGCGGATAACGAAATACTCCGGTTTTCATGTTTCCGACAAATATATAATCGTCTGTACTTTCCATAAGTGCATCATAAAGATGCTCCTTGTCATATATAAACTCCCGGACTCCGGAATCATTCTGCTGCTCCAGCCTCTGCTTCGCACGCAGTATATGATAATTCCTCTTCTGTATATACATTTTGCAGTCCGCTTTTTCAAGAAGGTCTTCAACCATATAGTATTCTTCCGGATAGATTTCTACAAGACCATAGGAAAAAGACGTTTCGTACATTAATTTTCTGGAATTCTTTTTTTCATTAAGATATGCCAGGATCCTCTGCATGCGCTTTTCTGCATTCTTTTCATTTTCATCATAAAATGCCATAGCAAATTCGTCCCCGCTCAGCCGGAAAAGAACATCGTTTTCTTTCAGTTCCCGGGACATGGACATCGCAACGTATCGTAGCATATTGTCACCTTCACGGTGCCCGTGTCTGTCATTGATCTGTTTCAGGTCATTCACATCACACAGTGCCACGACCAGTATCCTGCTCTCAGTTCTTGCCTTTTCAAGCAAACTTATCAGACGTTCCCTGCCCGCCCTGCGGTTCAATACCTTTGTCAGATCATCATAGTTGGCACGCGCCCAAAGGCTCTTATACTCTTCAGAGTTCTTTATATCCTGCATATTAGGACCCCTTCGCTTCGTTACTCCCTGAACTTCTCTGCCTGTGCATTGATCAGCTCCAGGTCTTCAAAGTAATTAATCTTCATCGCCTCTTTCACATCACGCAAAGTATCGGCAGCCACGCTCTCAGCCTTCTCACTTCCCTTTTTCAGAATCTCATATACGTATGGGATATCTTTCTGGTATTCTTTTCTTCTGTTTCTGATAGGCTCCAGTTCCGCCTGAAGGACTGCGTTCAGGAAACGCTTCACCTTCATATCTCCAAGCCCGCCCCTCTGGTAATGTGCTTTAAGTTCATCCAAATCCGTATAGTCCGGCAGAAATTCCTCAAAATATTCCGGCCTGCAGAAGGCATCCAGATACGTAAACACCGTATTGCCCTCCAGCTTACCCGGATCTTCTATTTTAATATGCGTGGGATCCGTAAACATACTAAATACCTTCTGTTTGATTGAATCCGGCTCCTCAGAGAGATAAATGCAGTTATTCAAAGACTTGCTCATCTTTGCCTTTCCGTCCGTACCCGGAAGCCTCAGGCACGCCGTATTGTCGGGAAGAAGAATATCGGGCTCCACGAGCGTATCGCCATAGACCGAATTAAACTTTCTTACAATCTCCTTTGTCTGTTCCAGCATCGGAAGCTGATCCTCTCCAACCGGAACTGTGGTTGCCTTAAACGCTGTAATATCAGCGGCCTGGCTGATCGGATAAGTAAAGAAACCGACTGGTATGCTTGCCTCAAAATTCCGCATCTGAATCTCGGATTTTACCGTAGGATTACGCTGCAGACGCGAAACCGTAACCAGGTTCATATAATAAAAAGATAATTCGCATAATTCCGGTATCTGTGACTGGATAAACAGCGTTGACTTCTCCGGATCCAGCCCGCATGCCAGATAATCCAGCGCCACCTCTATAATATTCTGACGTACCTTCTCCGGATTGTCCGCGTTATCCGTCAGTGCCTGCGCATCCGCTATCATAATAAATATATCGTCATACTCGCCTGCATTCTGCAGTTCCACTCTTCGCTTCAATGAACCGACATAGTGTCCCACATGCAGCCTCCCGGTCGGTCTGTCCCCTGTTAACATTATCTTGCCCATGTCTAATCTCATTCCTCCTAATTCTTTTCATATTCAAGTACGCCAGGCGTCATTGCGGCGCTACGCGCTTCTTCCCGGCTAATCTTTTCACATTATAACACTACAGCCAATGGTTTGGCTATAGATATAGTGATTCCGGCTGGTTTTTTTAGTCCCTGCCAGGGCAGGCCGCAGAACCTGCTGCCATCGCTGCGGCTTAACCTCTGAATACTGAAAAAATTTCACCCGGATCAGAGATTCCAGAAGCCATTTTGAAAAGTCCGGATGACTTTTCCGCAGTCCTCTTAATTTTCCAAAGTGTGCTTTGGGAAATACTCTCTGTTTCGGATGAAATAATCTAAAATATGCTGTGAATACTATTTGCCCCAGGTGGCAATCTGATTCGAAAGCTTGGGCGCTTTTTTGCGGCTTGACTCATAGACAAACTGGTAAATGGTATAAGCCATGATAAAAGCTGCCATTACGTCTATGATCGAATGCTGCTTAAGGAACATTGTTGCGAGTATAATCAGGGCCGCCAGGGTATAGGCACTCCAGCTTATCACCTTATGCTTCTGCAGCGCCTTGCTGTTATAGATGGCTATACAGGCCCCCAGAGAGTTATATACATGAAGGCTTGGCAGAACATTGGTCGGAGTATCTGCCTTGTAAAGCATCTTTACCATATCCACAAAAACATTATCCCTGGCAAAGTACATAGGACGCAGATTCAGGCCGTTCGGAACTAACGTGGATATAATCAGAAAAATCGTCATTCCAGCAAACATCAGCTTTGCCAGCTTGTAGAAGCCGTCCACATCTGTAAAAAAGAAGTATAAAAATGTGGCTGCTATGAATACAAACCACAGCAGGTATGGCACAATAAAGTATTCTACAAACGGTATCTTATTATCAATTACGGAATGTATAACATGATAGCCTGATGTTACATGCTTCTCAAGATACATGAACCAGGGCATGTAAATCAGGATATAGCTGAACACCCAGGCATGCTTATATTTCTTAATAAAATTCGTGGCTTTCGTCCTAAAGTCCATACCGAACGCTCCTTTTTTTAATGCATATTCTCTAGCTGCCCCGATTATAGCACGAATCACATGCCACAACAATAATGTTCATAAAACCTTAACAAAATCTTTTGATTTTACGGGCCTTTGCAGCTTAATTGTTACTAATTTATTACTAACGAACCTTCACTTTTTACCAGACGGCCTTATCCCCTCAAATATATACATATCATATTGCTTTACCGCCTGTTCCATGGCTTGGGAGGTACGAAGCGTCCATACCGCCACCGGTGTAAACAGAAGGCTGTGGAGCACCAGGAGGCTGACGTTCTGGCTGTCCTTTAATTTGTAGGAAATGAAATCCGGCCTGGTGATGCAGTTACTTAACAAATATTTTACGCAGAAACGCAGTATATAATGCGGCGAATGGTCACTTTTCACCAAATTAGACGATAACTGGCCCCTCAGAATATCCTTCCGGTGTTTTTTCAGCCAGCAAAGCACCAGGCAGTTAAAGGACTGAATCAGATAAGGCCCGGTGTATCCGCGCAGCTGCTCTTCCAGATGCACACAAATATCCGTGTTCTGCGTGGGAAGCTTTACCTCGATCAGCAGAGGGACACGCCCCTTAATATAGGACAGGACGGAGGAAAAAAGGGGAATCTTTTCGGAAGTTCCGCTGAGATAGCATTGCTGCAGCTCCTCATATGACATTTCTTCTATTCTGCCTTCTTTCCCGCAGACGCGCTTCAAGGTATCATCGTGAAAAACAACCAGACGGCCGTCTTTTGTCAGATGAACGTCCAGCTCTATCCCATACCCTTCTTTTACAGCCTCCTTAAAGGCTGCCATGGAATTCTCCGGTATCCCTTTCTCAACGCAATGAAGCCCTCTGTGGGCCCACTTTTGGCCCATAAAGAGCTTCATTTGTTTCCGCTTCGTCATACGCGGCATAATCATAAACAGATAAACAGCTGCTGTTCCAACTGCAGCCAGAACCAGTACATACATAACCTGCTCCTTCTTTCACGCTGTGATCACCCTGATTTGTTCTTCCAGTACCTCCGCCGTTATCTGATCTCTCAGGAATACGGGTTCCCCGTCTGTATGTACGGCAAGCGGACGTTCTGTTTTTATCACGGCCTTTTTGCACCTAAAAACATGAATTCCAGGAAAATGCACATGCCATCCCTTATATGCCGTGGGCAGGAGCAAAAGGACAGCCAGCCTGGGAAGCCCCGATATTACAATCACATCCAGCAGGCCGTCATTCCCGGCCGCATCCGGGCAGAAACAAAAACCGCCGCCCTCGTATGGCTGGTTCATGGCAGCCGCAAAGTATACCTTCGAAAACTTTTTTATCTCCTGTCCATCCAGAGTAATCTCTGCCTGAACCGGCTTGTCATGGAACAGCCTGTTCAGGGCAATTCCCACATATGTCAGTTTGCCCAGTTTCAGATGGTTTAACAGGACTTTCAGCCTGGATACGGCCGCCTGATGGCAGATTGCCGCATCAAACCCAATTCCCGTACTCACCGCAAACCGCCGTTCTTTCCCTGCGCGGGTTAAAAGCCCCACATCCATGGACTGAATCCTGCCGGGCTTCAGAATCATATCCAGCGCCCCAAGCGGATCTGTGGGAAGCTTCATCCCTCTGGCAAAATCGTTGCTGGAACCTGTGGGGATATAGCCCAGGACCGTCTTCCCAAGGTCGGCGATTCCGTTCAGCACTTCATTCACGGTTCCGTCTCCCCCCAGCACGACCAGGGTATGTTCCTCTCCGTCCCCGGTGATACTGCCGGTAATTTTAGTTGCATGACCGGGGGAATCCGTACGAAAGCTCTCATATTCAACCTGTCTTTTTTTCAGTTCCGGCTCTATGATATCCCATATCAAGCCTCCCATACCGGAACGGGAATTCGGATTCACTATAAAGCTGTATCTCATACTGCTGCCTCCATTTCTGGGGATGAGTTTTTTTCAATTCACGGCCGGTATTTTCAAAGGGTACGGCCGCATCTTATAAAATCGTACTGTCCAGGTATTTACCAAGTGAGCGGCGCATATTGCCTTCAAAATCGGCATCCCCTCCGCGGAGACACCATTCAAATACATTGCCGATTACAATCATACGGATGTCAGTTGTAAACTCTTCAATGCTGACATTCAGTCTGACAATTCCTTCCTGCATGGCTTTCTCAACATAGGTCTGCACGGTCACAATGGGATAGGGTCTCTCTGCGCGGCTGGCAGGATTCAGCGCCTGATTTTTCGTATCGTAGTATCCAGAGATAAACTCAACGCCAAGTTCCCTGCAGTAATTCACATAATTCAGATACACATGGATGATGGCAATCTTCGCTTCCTCCGCATTTCTGGGCAGATCGAGCAGATCAGGGTTGATGCTGGGCTGATCCTCTATATAATAAGACAGCAGATCATCTTTTGTTTTAAAATGATGGTAAAAGCTTCCGTTTGACACACCTGCTTCTTCACAGATATTTTTAATAGAAAGCTCTTCGTACCCATTCTTTTGGAGAATCCGCTTTGCAGCGCGGAAGATCCGTTCTTTTGTTTCTTTTGATTTCTGCTGCTGCCTGGACAGCTCTGTCTTGTCACCCATAAATGTACACTCCTTTTATCCCGCTTGTTATAAAGTGAGTATACCATAAATCCGCCCGGGATTCAAGAAAACAGAGCGGACTCTAAAACAACTCTGCAATATACGTTACTGTGCACACCCTACGGGCGTGCACAGTAACGGCATCTGCCCATTTAAAGTCGCCTACGGCGAGGGGTGCTATGCGCCAGTGGCGCATGTTTAGCACGGACCGAAGCGGAGCAAAGACCAGATGCCCCGAGACCATCACTTTATCGGCTCCGATGCCGTGCAGCGAGGTGCACGGCACGGTCTGAACAGTAACCGATATACCTCAAAAGCAGAAGGAATCGGGTATTTATCTTCAATCTCTTCTCTGCGGACAAACAGCATATCCGCGCTGCAGTTTTTCTCCAGCCCGTCCACTTTAATCTCATATCCCGTCATATGCCACTCTACATGGCTGAATATATGTTTCGCGCTCTGTACCTTTTTTATATGCAGCGGAGACAGCCCGATGGAGTTGCAGTACTGTATCACTTCTTTTCTGTCCAGGTGCCCCTCCAGATTAGGAAGTTCATACAGGCCGGCCAGAAGCCCCTTTGGCGGGCGTTTTTTAATCGCAAGCGTGTCCCCGTCCAAAAGGATCAGAACCGTTCTCTTCTCGATCCGTCTGGCCTTTGCCTTGGACCTGACTGGCAGTTCCGTCTCAATGCCAAGCTTTCTGGCCTTACAAAGCCCGGACAGGGGACACTCCGTACATTTAGGCTCACCGTTCGGCACACAGACAATGGCTCCCAGCTCAATCAGTCCCTGGTTAAAATCCGACGGCGCATCGGCAGGAATCACTTCCTCGATCTCCTCCTCAATGCGCGCCCGGACACCCGCTTTCATAATATCGTCATCCCGCGCCATAAGCCTTGCCGCCACCCGCAGGACATTCCCGTCCACCGCAGGCTTCGGAATTCCAAATGCAAAAGAGCCGACCGCTCCTGCCGTGTAGCTCCCGATTCCCGTCAGCGAACGGATTCCCTCATATGTATCCGGAAACTCCCCTCCATATTCCTCCATAATCTGACGGGCCGCCTTCTGCATATTCCGTACCCGGTTGTAATAGCCAAGCCCCTCCCACAGTTTCATAAGCCGGTCTTCCTCCGCCTCAGCCAGGTCCTTCACCGTAGGCAGCTCCCTTAAAAATCTTTCGAAATAGGGCTTCACAGCCTCCACCCTCGTCTGCTGGAGCATAATCTCAGATATCCAGACCCGGTATGCGCTGATATCATGCCGCCAGGGCAGATCCCGTTTATGTTCCCGGTACCAGCGCACAAGGGGAACCACCGCCTCTTTCAGCTCCGGACTCCCCAGCACCACCGGCACCGCCTCATCCATGACAATACGATCCGCCGTCACTTTACAGTCCCGCGCCAAGATATGCACGCCCGCCGCCTTGGCCCTGCGCAGCGCTTCTCCAAAGGCAGGATGGGTATCCATATTCGGGGTAAAATAGCGGATCCCCTTCATCTGGATCACAAACAAAACATAAGCCTCATATCCATCCTTTACAGCCTTACATAGCTCTTCCACATGCTTAACCGCCCGCTCGCTCGGTGCATCTGGAAATCGCGCCACGCCATCCTCTTCCAGCGTAACCCCCTTCACCTCTACAAAACACTTACGCCCGTCTGCCTCAACATAGAGATCAAACCTCGAGTTCCCATAAGTAGTCTCCGCCCTGACAAACGGAGACTCCCCAAACAAATTACCGGCTTCGATCCATTCCTGAGCCACTCTGTTCGGAATCTGAGAATCCATATTCACCATCCTGTCCCCTTTTTCCACAGCAATTAAATCCCACTTCGTCTTCCGCTCCGGCTTAAGGCTCTCCTGCACATAAATAACAGCCCCCGCCTTGAGAAGCTCCGCGCACCGCCCCGTATTCTTCACATGAATCGTCTCTCTTCGCCCCGCAACCAGAGCATACGCAATAAACCGATTCGGCCGCTCCAAAAACACAGCCTTTTCTATTCGTTCATACTTCATACACAAAAACCTCTTTCATCACCAATACCTATTAGACTACCACAGAACCCCCTAAAAAGAAACAAAATAATAGTTGGAGATTATTGGCTGCCTAAGAAGAGTTGTAACAGTTCAGACTGGCCTGAACTGTTACGAAGAGTTTACTGCGAAAAAACCGCATTTTATGGGAGAAAATTGATTCCGAATCAATTTCCCGGAGCGTATTCACTTAGAAAGCATCAGCTTTCTAAGTGAATACGCTCCGTCCCATAAAATGCGGTTTTTTTGCAGTTAGCTCTTCTTAAGCGAAGCGGCCGGTTTCCAAAAACAGCATAAGCATCCCCCGCCGCTGTCGGTGCGTCCCGCTTCCATCAGGCGTCCCCTGCCTACAAAATCTTCGAAAGAAACTCCCGAAGCCGAGGTTCCTCCGGATTATTAAAGAATTCCTCCGGAGGCCCCTGTTCTTTTATTTTCCCTTCATCCATAAATATAACCCGGGTCGCCACTTCCCGTGCAAATCCCATCTCATGTGTCACAACCACCATAGTCATTCCATCATGGGCAAGCTTTTTCATTAGCTCCAGAACTTCCCCCACCATCTCAGGATCCAGGGCGGAAGTCGGTTCATCAAAAAGCATGACATCCGGATTCATAGCCAGAGAACGGATAATTGCAATACGCTGCTTCTGACCGCCTGACAGCTGGGACGGATAGGCATGTGCCTTTTCCTCCAGCCCAACCAGCTTCAGAAGTTCCATCGCCCGCTTTTCAGCATCGGCTTTACTCTTCTTCAAAAGCTTAATCGGTGCAAGCGTGATATTTTCCATAATCGTCTTGTGCGGGAATAGATTGAAATGCTGGAACACCATGCCCATCTTCTGGCGATGGCGGTCGATATTCGTTTCCTTGCTTGTAATGTCTGTTCCTTCAAAATATACGTGCCCCGTCGTCGGAGTCTCAAGAAGGTTCAGGGATCGTAGGAACGTTGATTTACCAGAGCCTGACGGTCCGACAATTACAACAACTTCGCCTTTACGGATTTCTTCCGTTACCCCATCCAGTGCATGAAGCCTGTTATTAAATACTTTATGAAGGTCTTCTACCTTAATCAATACTTCTCCATCAGTGATCACTGTTTCTCAGCCTCCTCTCCAGCAGATTTACGAGCTTTGTAAAGATCATTACCATAATCAGATAAATCAAAGCTACAGCAATAAGAGGCATGAATGCATCATATGTACGGCTTCGTATGATATCGCCGCCCTTGGTAAGATCCTGCAGGGCGATATAACCAGAGACTGATGTCTCTTTTAACAGCACGATAAACTCATTGCCAAGCGCCGGGAGAACATTCTTAAAAGCCTGCGGCATAATGATATGGATCATGGTCTGCACATAATTAAATCCCAGGCTGCGCCCAGCCTCAAACTGTCCGTTATCAATAGACATGATACCAGAGCGGAATATCTCGGCAACATAGGCCCCGGAATTGAACCCGAATGCCATAATAGCTACCAGCACTTTGCTGATGTCTGAGCTTCCGAATATTACAAAGTAAATGATCAAAAGCTGTACAACAACCGGAGTTCCTCTGATCACCGTCAGATAGATCTTACAAATTGCATTAAGGATCTTCAGCCTTCCTGTTTTGTCATATGTGGAGCGTATAATTGCAATCAGAAAACCAATTACAATTCCGATTATGACGGCAAAGAAGGTCACCTGCAAAGTGACCCCCAGTCCATCTAAAATGTATTCCCAGCGGTTTTTTTCTATAAAATTCCCATAAAACTTATCCTGCAACGTCTGCAACATAATCGTATCCTCTTTTATTCCGCGCTGTCAGCGCTGATATATTTCGCTACGATTTCATCCAATTTACCAGATTCCTTCAGATTAGCCAGTGCATCATTGATTTTCTCTTTCAGTTCATCATTTCCTTTTTTCACTGCAATTGCGTACTCTTCCTCTGTAAACGCTTCGTCCAGAATCTTGAGCCCTTCCGCTTCTTTTACAAATTCCTTAGCCGGCTCTCCGTCGATGACTACTGCATCAATCTTGCCCTGCTGCAGTGCCTGTACAGCCTCAAATCCCTTGTTATAACGCTCTACAGTTGCATCTTCAATGTCGTCTGCGTAGATATCGCCTGTGGTTCCCAGCTGTACGCCGATCTTCTTACCTGTCAGATCATCTGGTCCGGCAATTGCACTGTCGTCTTTAACGATAATTACCTGTGTTGCTGTTGCATATGTATCAGTAAAGTCTACATTTTCCAGACGGTCCTCCGTCACAGTCATACCTGCCGCGCCGATGTCTGCTTTTCCGCTTGTTACTGCAGTGATGATAGAATCAAAAGCCATGTCCTCAATCTCGAGCTCCATCCCCATCTCCTCTGCTACTGCAGCCGCAATATCAGCATCGATTCCTACGACTTCTTTTCCTTCGTAGAATTCATACGGCGGAAATTCCGCATTCGTAGCCATCACCAGCTTTTCCTTCTTACCACTGTCACCTGCGCTGCTGTCTTCCTTCTTAGATCCGCATGCCGCCATTGATAATACGCATACTGCCACCAATAAAACGCTTAAAACTTTCTTTTTCATTTTCCGTACCCTCCAAATTTACATTGTTATGCATAATCATACACATTATCTCTATATTTTATCATGTTTTCTATAAAAAACAAGACTATGCGCCGTATTTCCCTTAATATTCCATCGGAAATAAAAAGGAGAAGGCTATAGAGGCCCTCCCCGTACTGAATATACTATTTCTTTTATCCCCTTTATACTTCTGTCTGCCGCCTTTTATGCAAATAATGCAGTCATCCCAAAGTAGAGCAGCACAATGATTCCCAGGACGATTCGGTAATAACCGAATACTTTAAAGTCATGATTCTTGATATACTGCATCAAAAACTTGATGGCGAATATGGATACCACAAAGGAGATGATACATCCAAGCAGCAGCAAAAATACTTCCGCGCCCGTAAAATGAAAACCGAACTTAATGATCTTAAGGAAGCTGGCCCCAAACATAACCGGAATGGCTAAGAAAAATGTGAATTCCGCAGCTACGCCTCTGGCCGCCCCAATCAGCAGACCGCCGATTATCGTTGCGCCCGACCGTGAGGTACCCGGTATCAGCGCCAGCACCTGGAAGCATCCGATAATCACGACCATTGGGATCGTCAGGTCCGACAGCCTCTTCACCGCCGGCTTCACATGTTCATGCCGTTTTTCAACGACAATAAATGCAATACCATACAGAATCAGCGTAATCGCTACTACCACATAATTCATCAAATGTTCATCAATAAAGTCGTCAAACAAAAGGCCGATTATGGCTGCCGGAACCGATGCGATCAGCACTTTTACCCACAGCTGAAGGGTCAGCATCTTCTGTTTATGCGTCTTCGTATCAGAAAACGGATTCAGTTTATGAAAATAGATGACTACAACCGCCAGGATTGCCCCCAGCTGAATGACCACATTGAACATTGACATAAAGTCTTCCGTCATCTTCAGCTTTATAAACTCTTCTACAAGTATCAGGTGTCCCGTGCTGCTGATCGGCAGCCATTCGGTAATACCTTCTACAATCCCCAGTACAATTACCTTTAAAGCTTCTAACATATGTCTCCTCCTCTTAGAGCAAATCTTTCAATGGCCTTTGCCGCCCCCTCTTCTTCATTGGAAAGTGTTATGTAATCCGCGGCGGCCTTTACCTCTTCTTCCGCATTACCCATCGCAACGCCAAAGCCGGCTTCTTTTACCATCTCAATATCGTTGTCGCCATCACCGCATGCCATAATCTCCTCGCGCCTGATTCCAAGCATACTGCCCAGTTCAACTAAGGCTGTTCCCTTGTTTACTCCGGCGGCGTTTATTTCTATATTATATCCCAGCGAGCTGACCAGTACGATACCCTCCTGCTGTTCCAGTTCACTCCATGCAGCCGCTTTTTCTTCCAAATCGGCAAACAGCGCCTGCATTTTATCCATATCCTGATATCGTTCCACTGCCAGCGCCATGACATCCGGCACTGCTTTCCTGGTGCTGCGCACATAATCCCACATATGCGGATTGTGATGGTAACGGCTGATGGAATCCAGCTTCTCTTTATCTGCATACCCCTGTCCGTCAAAGTACACTTCTTGTAATGTATCATATTTCCGCAGAGTTTCCAATGCTTTCTTCGCTTTTTCTATCGGAAGGAGGCGTTCAATGAGAATTTTCTCTTCCTGCGCATCGATCACCCTCGCCCCGTTTGCGGTAAGTGCATAACGGATGCCGGGGAAATATCTCAGTTCCTCCGGAATGCCCGTAAACGACCTTCCTGTTGCCATCAGTACGACTATCCCTTTTGCAATTGCTTCCTGCAGCACCTGCTTTGTATACGGCAGCAGTTCCTTTTTGTCATTCAAAAGTGTACCGTCCAAGTCCAGTCCAATCATTTTTATCTGCTGTTTCATCTCCTGCCAGCTCCTTACTTCTCACTAAATTTTTATAACTTATTCTATCAAAATTTGCTTAATAAAGCAATTTATAGTATAATATCAGGGCAAAACAATTAAGAAAGGAATTGTAGAATATGAAATTGCGCTTAAAACACAGGGGACAGGCTCTTCTGGCATTTATCTGTTCTCTTGTACTGGTGCTTTCTGTTTTCCCGGCGCATGCCGAAGATGCAGAAAGTCTCGAAAGCAAAACTTCTGATCTGCAGAATCAGCTTGAAGGTATCAATCAGGAACTTGTGGCAATAAGTGATGAGATATCAACAACTGAGATGCAGGTTGAAATTACCAACGGTGAAATCCAGAGGACAAAAGATTCCTTAGCTGAGGCAGAGGCAGACGAAGCACAACAATACGAAGATATGAAATCCCGTATTAAGTATATGTATGAAACCGGTAATGCAACACTCCTGGAGATGCTTTTTTCGGCGGACAACCTGACTGACTTTTTAAACAAAGCCGACTTCATACAGAATATCAGTAAATATGACCGGGGGATGCTCCAGATCCTGCAGGATACCCAGAAAGAGATTGCTGACAGAAAAGTAACTCTGGAGGCTCAGCAGGATTCTATGAAGGAACTGCAGAAAAACCTGGAGACCCGGCAGGCAGAGCTGGTTCAGAAGGCAGAGGCAACCTCTACTGATCTGAACGCCTTCAACGCACAGCTTAAAAAGCTGCGGGAGGAGGAAGCCGCCAAGCTGGCTGCAGAGGCAGCCGCTAAAGTTGCGGCAGAAAACGCCGCTGCCCAGAAGCCTGACAGCGGCAATAACAACGCGAATGACAATAATAACCCCGGAGACACGCCATCCGAAGGCAATGATTCCGGAGGCGGCAGTGATAACGGAGGTTATGATGACACCATAGTCAACGGCGGAGCAACCAATGTGGCCGGAAGCGATCTGGATGTATTTGCGGCAATACTCGATTGTGAGGCCATGCATGATTACGATTCCATGCTTGCCGTAGCAACAGTGATCATGAACCGCGTAAACAGTCCGATCTTCCCGAACACAATCACAGATGTCGTCTATGCAGGCGGACAGTTTGAGCCGGTATGGTCAGGCCGTCTGGATACCGTACTCGCAAGAGGCGCCAGCGAACTGGCCTACACCGTGGCCCAGGATGCCATCAACGGAGCACGGCTGGCCGCAGTATCCGACTGCTATTACTTCCTCTATGCAGGAACAGCGGGGAGGCCCGGAGTCAACATCGGAAATAACCTCTTCTTCCCAAGCTGGTAGCTAGGGGGATTCGATTTTAGGGCTTTTTGGATGAGGTCCGCCTGACTAAGACGGGGAGGGGGACAAAGCCGGAAGAAAAGAAGGCCGGGGCTGTGTGTAACCCACTTACGGAGAAGTCCTAACGCACAAGGAGCTGTCCATGAGGGCACAGACAACATGCAACGGGAAAGCCTGATGCTTTCCCGTCTTAGGTTGTCCTGGCAAGTGATTTGGTAAATCACTTGCCATCCCTCATGGACAGCTCCTTCTGCGTAAGGACTTCTAGACCGTGCGTTCTATACACTCAGTCCCGGCCTTCTTTTCTTCCGGCTTTGTCCCCCTCCCCATCTCAGTCAGGCTGGGCTTCATCAAAACGGCAGGTAAGATCGAATGTAGGAGAACGCTGGCGGTGGCAACGGATTGGGCTGGATATGCGGTAGGGATGTCTTGTTGAGATTCTTTGTGTACACATACTCTCCCTTCCGCCCCGAGCAAAGTTACGGCCATCCACTGTCACCGTCCAGAGACCTCCCCCAGTAGGAAGGTTTTAATTACCGGCGGATGCGCCCAGCTAAGAGGAAGGTGAGACTGTTTCCCCCGCCGGGGCAGTGCATGCCGTTTCAAGACTCCATAGAACGCGCGGTTAGAATCCGTTAGAGAAAAAACAGGGAACAGGAAGGGCAGAATTTGTTTTGCCAAAACAAATTCTGTTGCCGCCGGCGGCGCGAATGCATCGGCATTCGGGCCAACTGCGGCAAGTCCCTTCCTGTTCCCTGTTTTTTCTCTTACGGATTCTCCGCAAGTGGGCAGGAGTTTGAAACGGCATGCACTGCCCCGGCGGGGGAAACAGTCTCACCTTCCTCTTAGCGTCCCCTCCCCAAATCTCCCCTACTGATAATCAATCACATCAATCCATTTCATTAGGAATTCTTTTTCTAGTTCGTTATCTTTTGTGAGCTGTGCCGCTGCTACGATTGGCAGCCACTGCTGTACGTATTGTTTTGCTGTATCGCTCTTTTTGCAGAACAGCTTCATATACAGGTCTGCTGCATTCTGGTCTTTTAGTGCGAACAGCAGATAGGTCATGGCTGCATCTGCACTGGCGTTGCCCTGGGTTGCGTGCGCCCAGTCTACGACTGTCATCTTGCCGTTCTTTCCTACGATTACATTGCTTGGATTGAAATCGCCGTGGCAGACTTTGTTGTGTTTTGGCATGCTCTCCAGCCTTGTGAGCAGCTCGTATCTTGTTGTGGCATCTAAGTCTTTCAGACCGTTAATCTGACGGGACAGTTTATCTTTCAGCTTGTTTAGCAGCGGTGCGGTCTTGGCATGTACCGTCAGCTGCAGGTCTACAAAGTCCTCCATATATTTTTCCAGGTTGCTGCTGTCTGCTTCCATCATGTCTTCCAATGTCTTTCCTGCTTTGTATTCGATGGCAAGCGCCCATTTACCGTCTATCTGTGTTACCTCTTTTACCTTTGGGATATCCAGTCCTGTCTCTTCTACTCTGGCAGTATTTAGCGCCTCGTTGAATACTGCTGATTTTGGATGCGCAGATTCGAATACTTTTACGACACTATCTTCACATTTGTAAACTTTCTTATAGGGACGTTCCACGATTAAATTCTTTTCTTCCAGTTTCATAAGCTATACCTCCTGTTTTTGATGCCGCTCTTTTAAGTTGTTTTTATTATACATCAACTTTTTTAACAATGTAAGACCCCCCGAGTAATTTTGTGCAATTTTTAACTAACTTTTTCCGTGTGGTTTTATTGTTAATTTTATATCAATCAGAGTCAAAGGGGTCTGACCCCTTTGCAGAATTTAAAAGCGTGACGCTCATGCGCCACGCTCCTATTTGTGAGAAAAAATTTATGAATTTATATTCAAAAGGATATTTATTATTTTTATGCTGCCGCTGCGCCTTACGGCACGGCGGCCGTGAATGAATAACTGCGAAACTTATTTGCCGTAGTAACACTTCAGATAGATCTCTTTGATCTCCTTCATCAATGGATATCTTGGGTTAGCGCCTGTACACTGGTCGTTGAATGCCTGCTCTACCATATCATCCAGTGTGTCGAGGAAGTATTTCTCATCTATGCCATAGTCTTTGATCGTTTTCTTGATGCCGATTGTCTCTTCTAACTCTTCTAATCTTGCAACAAGGTTATTGAATACTTCCTGGTCATCTTTGCCCGTGCAGCCTGCAAAACGTCCCAGTTCAGCATATCTTGCAAGTGCATGCGGGTACTGATACTGTGAGAATGTACCCATCTTTGTCGGAGCCTCTGCTGAATTGTATTTCATAACTTCTGTCAGGAGTACTGCATTTGCAACACCGTGTGGAAGGTGATGAAATGCACCCAGCTTGTGTGCCATAGAGTGGTTCAGTCCGAGGAATGCGTTTGCAAAGGCCATACCTGCCAGACAGGAAGCATTTGCCATCATCTCGCGTGCATGTGGGTCGTTTGCCCCGTTCTCGTATGCGGATGGAAGATTATCAAATACCATCTTTACAGCTTTCATTGCCAGGCCGTCTGTGTAATCTGTGGCCATGATAGATACATATGCCTCGATTGCATGTGTCATAACGTCGATACCTGATGCGCTTGTCAGGCCCTTTGGCTGGGTCATCATGTTATCAACATCTACAATTGCCATATTCGGAAGCAGTTCGTAGTCTGCAAGCGGCCATTTTACCCCGGTCTCTGCATCTGTGATGATTGCAAAAGGTGTGACCTCAGAACCGGTTCCTGAAGAGGTCGGGATCGCTACGAAATAAGCTTTCTCTCCCATTTTCGGGAATGTATATACTCTCTTGCGGATATCCATAAAGTCCATTGCCATGTCTTCAAAATTTGCTTCCGGATGTTCGTACATTACCCACATGATCTTTGCTGCATCCATTGCAGAACCACCGCCAAGTGCGATAATTGTATCCGGCTCAAATGCTCTCATCTGGTCTGCACCTTTTTGTGCACACTGCAGGGTCGGGTCTGGAGCTACTTCATAGAAGCATGAATGCTGGATACCCATTTCATCCAGTTTTGCCTCGATTGGAGCTACGTAGCCATTTTTGTACAGGAAGGAGTCGGTAACGATAAATGCTTTTTTCTTGTGCATGATTGTTCCCAGCTCATCCAGTGCAACCGGCATACAGCCTTTTTTGAAGTAAACCTTTTCAGGTGTTCTGAACCAAAGCATATTCTCTCTCCTCTCAGCCACTGTCTTAACATTCAGTAAGTGTTTTACCCCAACATTTTCAGAAACGGAGTTTCCGCCCCATGAGCCGCATCCCAGTGTGAGGGATGGAGCCATTTTGAAGTTGTAAAGGTCGCCGATGCCGCCGTGAGAAGAAGGTGTGTTGATAAGAACACGGCACGTTTTCATGGCTGCTGCATGTTTTGCTATTTTCTCTGTCTGTGCCGGATGGATATACAGGGAAGCTGTGTGACCGTATCCGCCGTCGGCTACAAGCTGGGCTGCTTTTTCCAACGCTTCATCAAATGTTTTTGCTTTATACATGCCAAGTACAGGAGATAATTTTTCATGAGCAAACTCTTCGGAAATGTCTACTGATTCCACTTCACCTATCAGGATTTTTGTGTTTTCCGGAACATCCACTCCAGCCATTTTTGCAATTTCGTATGCTGATTTGCCTGGAATCTTGCTGTTCAGTGCGCCATTAATAATGATTGTCTTGCGTACTTTATCCAGCTCTGCTCCCTTTTTCAGGAAATAGCATCCACGGTAAGCAAATTCTTTTTTCACTTCCTCATAAATGCTGTCAAGAACTGTTACAGACTGCTCAGATGCGCAGATCATGCCGTTGTCGAATGTCTTGGAATGTATAATGGAATTTACTGCCATCTTAACATCAGCTGTCTCATCAATAATTACCGGTGTGTTTCCAGGTCCTACTCCGAGCGCCGGCTTGCCTGATGAGTAAGCAGCCTTTACCATTCCCGGTCCGCCGGTTGCAAGAATGATGTCTGAATCCTTCATAACGGTGTTTGTTAATTCCAAAGACGGTACATCAATCCATCCGATAATGCCTTCCGGAGCGCCAGCCTTTACAGCTGCGTCCAGAACAACTTTTGCCGCCTCGATCGTACATGCTTTAGCAGCAGGATGGGGGCTGATAATAATTGCATTTCTGGTCTTCAGACAAAGCAGTGTTTTGAAGATCGCTGTTGAAGTCGGGTTTGTGGTCGGAATAACCGCAGCTACCAGACCGATCGGCTCTGCTATCTTTTTAATGCCAAACGCCGCATCTTCCTCTATCACACCACATGTTTTGGTGTCTTTATACGCATTGTAAATGTACTCAGCTGCATAGTGGTTCTTGATAACCTTATCTTCCACAATTCCTCTCTGCGTCTCTTCTACCGCCATCTTTGCAAGCGGAATACGCATCTTATTCGCAGCCATGGCTGCTTCATAAAAAATCTTATCTACCTGTTCCTGCGTAAAAGCAGCAAATACTTTCTGAGCTTCACGCATAGCTTTCATTTTTGCTTCGAGTGTTTCCACGCTGTCTACAATCTCAGGTACTACGACCTTTTCCTTCTTTGCCATTTCTATTTTTCCTCCCGTAATAGAATAATTTTCTTAATTACAGGTTTTAGTTTAACCTATCGTTAAATAATTGTCAATATTGCTTTTGTCAAATATTTAACGTTATTTTTTTAACATTTATTGTTGATATTGCACAAAAATAGATGCAATCCATACTATGAAGACAAAAATCCGGCGGCTGCGGAAAGCATTAAAATTCAATAAGCTTTCCGCGGCCGCCGGGCCGTATCATTATTTATCAAGAATTTATATCTCTATAAACTTTTCTTTCCAGAATTATACTAATTCAATCAGCACTTCCATAGCTGCGTCACCTTTACGCTGACCAATCTTTACGATTCTTGTGTAGCCGCCGTTGCGGTCTGTATACTTAGGAGCGATCTCTGAGAACAGTTTTTCCGGAAGATCAACTTCTTTTGTATTTCTCTTCTTACCTGCAGCAGCTGCCGGAACTTCCTTTACAGGATAAAGAACCTTCAGCATCTCTCTTCTTGCGTGAAGTCTGCTCGGCATATCTTTCTTGATCTTCTTGTCAACTTCATCATATACGGTAACTTTTTTGCCGTCTACTACTTCTTTTACTCTCTTGCCGTCTTTATCTTTACGTGCAACCTTTGCTTTTACGGTCACTTCTTCGTAATTATCTTTTTCTCTGACAGCCATAGCAATTAATCCCTCCGCTACTTTGCGGATCTCTTTTGCTTTTGCTTCTGTCGTAATGATTCTGCCATTATTCAGCAGAGCTGTTACCTGGTTTCTGATTAAGGCTTTTCTCTGGCTGGATGTTCTGCCGAGTTTTCTATACTTTGCCATTGTTTTAATCCTCCATTTTCAAACATTTGGTTATGCATCTTCGGGCTTATTAATCAAATGCTCCCGCCATGCTCTTCGGGCTTACTGACAGGATAATTCAAATAATAATCTATATGGTGCAGTGGCTGTTTATTCGTTACTATACACGGCCCATAAGCCGTGAATAGTAACGTTTATTCATCGCCCTGGTTCAGCTCAAGGTCTAATTCCTTCAGCTTGGCCAGCACTTCTTCCAGTGACTTGCGTCCAAGGTTACGCACCTTCATCATATCTTCCGGTGTCTTATTGGTAAGTTCCTCGACGGTATTGATGCCGGCTCTCTTCAGACAGTTATAAGAACGTACGGAGAGCTCTAATTCATCAATGCTCATCTCCAGTACTTTCTCTTTTTCATCATCTTCTTTTTCGATCATGACTTCCGCAGCCTGAGCAACTTCTGAGAGGTCGATAAACAACTTCAGATGCTCGCTGAGCACTTTCGCAGCAAGGCTGACAGCCTCGTCCGGAAGCAGTGTTCCTTTAGTCCATACATCCAATGTCAGTTTGTCATAGTCAGTAATCTGGCCGACACGCGTATTCTCTACTGTGAGATTTACACGGTCTACCGGAGTATATATGGAATCAATCGGAATAACGCCAATCGGTAAGTCTTCATTCTTATTCTTGTCTGCGCTTACGTATCCTCTTCCTTTTGTAATGGTAAGTTCCATGTACAACTTGCTGTCCTTGCCTCCGCTTAAGGTTGCAATGACCTGGTCGGGATTCATAATCTCAATATCGGAATCCGCCTGGATGTCAGCGCCTGTTACAACACCTTCTCCTTCAAATTCGATATATGCGGTCTTTACTTCGTCTGATTCTGATGTATTCTTGATTGCCAGTGATTTCAGATTCATGATAATCTCGGTTACATCTTCTTTAACACCCGGAATGGAACTGAATTCGTGCAGGACTCCGTCGATTTTAACAGAACTGATAGCTGCTCCCGGAAGGGATGAAAGCATAATTCTTCTCAGGGAATTGCCTAATGTTGTTCCGTATCCACGTTCCAGAGGCTCGACAACGAATTTTCCATATTTTTTATCTTCTGAAATTTCGGTAATCTCAATATTAGGTTTATTAAAATCAAACACTACACAGACCCTCCTTATGGGTTTAAATATGTTGAGGGGTACGATGCCTGTGTCACACAGGGGCCGTTTCCTAAAGGCTCCTGTGCGACAAACTCCATCCTGCCGCCGGATCGGCATCACCGGTTCCCGGCGGCATGGATGTCACTATCATGCTATACTCAAGGATTATTTAGAATATAACTCGACGATAAGCATCTCATCAACAGGAACATCAATTGCCTCACGTGCAGGAAGTTCTTTTACTGTAGCTTTCAGGTTCTCAGCATCTACTTCCAGCCAGTCAGGAATCATATTTCCTCCTGTTACTTCCAGGATATCTTTGTATCTCTGGCTTCCTTTGTGCTTTTCTTTGATTTCAATTGTATCTCCGGCTTTTACAAGGTATGATGGGATGTTTACCTGTCTGCCGTTTACCATTACATGCTTGTGGTCAACAATCTGTCTTGCTTCTTTTCTTGTTCTTGCAAATCCCATACGGAACATTACATTGTCAAGTCTGGATTCCAGAAGAATCATCAGGTTTTCACCTGTCATGCCTTCCATCTGTTTTGCTTTTGCATAATAGTTTCTGAAAGGTTTCTCCAGTACGCCGTAGATAAACTTAGCTTTTTGTTTCTCGCGTAGCTGAAGGCCGTACTCACTCATTTTTCTGTTGGATCTCTTTAACTGCCTGTTAGACTTTTTATTGATTCCTAAATAGATTGGGTCCATACCTAATGAACGGCATCTCTTAAGAACTGGAACTCTATTTACTGCCATGTTAGCTTCCTCCTATATATACTAGACTCTTCTGCGTTTCGGTGGACGGCATCCGTTGTGTGGTACCGGTGTTACGTCTTTAATGCTTGTTACATCAATCCCGCATGCCTGGAGCGCACGGATTGCTGCTTCTC
The DNA here is from genome assembly GCF_001404335.1 of Faecalicatena contorta. Classification (GTDB taxonomy): domain Bacteria; phylum Bacillota; class Clostridia; order Lachnospirales; family Lachnospiraceae; genus Faecalicatena; species Faecalicatena contortus_B. Next base: position 81,544 of record NZ_CYZU01000001.1, on the reverse strand, counting down.
TTCCTGATCCCGGACCCTTTACAAAAACGTCTACCGTTTTAAGACCATGTACTAATGCTGCTTTTGCTGCTGTCTCAGCTGCCATCTGAGCTGCGTATGGAGTAGATTTCCTTGAACCTCTAAATCCCAGACCGCCTGCACTTGCCCATGAAAGAGCATTTCCCTGTGCATCTGTTAATGTTACGATTGTATTATTAAAAGATGACTGGATGTGTGCTTGTCCTCGTTCAACGTTTTTCTTGACACGTTTCTTTGTCACTTTTTTGGTAACTTTCTTCGCCATTTAAACTAACCTACTTTCTTGAATTCTTAATTATTTTTTCTTATTAGCTACAGTTCTCTTAGGACCTTTGCATGTTCTTGCATTTGTCTTGGTCTTCTGTCCACGTACCGGAAGGCCTTTCCTATGACGGATTCCGCGGTAACATCCAATTTCTTTCAGACGCTTGATATTCAACTGGATCTCTCTTCTGAGATCACCTTCTACAGTCTGAGTCTCTTCGATCACTTCACTGATTTTCTTTACTTCTTCACTTGTCAGATCTCTGACGCGGGTATCAGGATTTACTCCTGCCTCTGTCAGGATACGGCTGGCACTTGTTCTACCGATTCCATAGATATAAGTCAAGCCGATTTCTACACGTTTGTCTCTTGGTAAGTCTACACCTGCAATACGAGCCATGTGTCTTTCCTCCATTTCAAATCTGTTTTCATATTGTCCCTAACTGGGATGTCTCCTGGCATCCGGAAAGGTGCTTCCTTCTCCCGAAAACATCCAGGCATACTTTATTCCGCAGTTTACTGCGGATCCGCCCGCAGGGCATGAGTTACGGGATGCCCTTTGGGTATACTACAGTACGCCCTTTCCCGACACGGATTTTCACCGTAAATGATCGCCGGGTATTATAAGCAATATACAAAAGACCACCAACCCTTCGGTACCTGCAGATTCAGCAGTGTGGTGTATCCTTACTGTATATTAAACAGCCCTACACACTTCCTGGTGTGTCGCGCTGTCAGCCGCCTAATTAATTCACAAATCCCAACAGTCTGTACTTCTTAAGTATTAGCCCTGTCTTTGTTTGTGCTTCGGATTCTCACAGATTACTCTGATGCTTCCTTTTCTTTTAATGATTTTACATTTTTCACAAATTGGTTTTACTGATGATCTAACCTTCATGTCAAATCCTCCTTCCATCCTTTGCCTGGCTATACGCTTCCAACTATTTTTGGGCACACCTATCCAAAAACAGCCACTTCATAGTATACCACTAGTTTCCAGGCAAAGTCAATACTTTTTTACTTATCTCTCCAGACAATTCTCCCCTTGCTCAGGTCATATGGAGACATTTCCAACGTCACTTTGTCACCTGGTAAAATCTTAATAAAATTCATACGCAGTTTTCCGCTGATATGTGCCAGCACAATATGGCCATTTTCCAGCTCTACCTTAAACATAGCGTTTGGCAGTTTTTCAACTACGACTCCTTCAATTTCGATTACGTCAGTTTTTGACATACTTAATCCTCCTGCACGTTTGGCACTTTACTATTCTCATTCGTGTCCAAACGAGAATATCTGTTTATAACACTTCTGATTGTTTCATCATCTGTAGTGGAAGGACTTGCCGCCTTCTTTATAATCTGCAGATGCTTTGGATTCTTTCGCTTTCTCCGGCGGACGGTTCTTTTAGCCCCATCCGCCAGATATATATATTCAGCATTGACATCAATTATGACATATATACAGCCTTTATCGCGGCCTGCTTTGGATTTTGCAAACATTCCCGGTTCTATTGTCATATTACTCTCCGAGGATTTTTACGATGGCAGCAAATACATCCTCAATATCGATGGTTCCGTCCACCTCTTTGAGGATTCCGGCCGTTGTATAATAATCAATGAGCGGCTGTGTCTGCTCATGGTAGACACCGAGACGCTTCTGGACTGTCTCCGGCTTATCATCATCTCTCAGGATCAGCGTCCCGCCGCAGTTGTCGCAGATGCCTTCCTCTTTGGTCGGTGCATATTCCATGTGATAAGTAGCGCCGCAGTCTACACATGCCCTTCTTCCGGACATACGGCGGATGATATTCTCATCCGGTACTTCTACATTGATGGCATAATCCACCTTCTGATCCAGTTCCGCCAGAGCCTTGTCTAAAGCTTCCGCCTGCGGAATTGTTCTCGGGAATCCGTCCAGCACATATCCTGATGTACAGTCTTCCTGATTCACTCTGTCCACTACCAGGTCTACAACCAGTTCATCCGGAACAAGCAGTCCCTGGTCCATATAAGTCTTTGCTTTCTGTCCCAGTTCTGTGCCGTTCTTGATGTTCGCCCTGAAGATATCTCCGGTAGAAATATGAGGTATTCCATATTTCGCCGCGATCTTCTTAGCCTGTGTCCCCTTGCCTGCTCCGGGAGCCCCTAACATAATAATCTTCATATACATGTTCCTCCATATTTTCATCACCGTCCTGTCCCTAAACGGTGATATATCCATATAGCACATTAACCCGCCGGTTCCGTCCGTCTCAGGACAAAACTTGGCGAGCTAAGTAGTTTCAGTGAAATCCCCGAGGACAGCCGCCATATATACATGCAGACATGCACATCTGGCTTATTGCGCTCACGCGAATTAATAACCGAGGAAACTGTTCTTCATAGAGTTTCCCTTATTATTCAAAAAGCCTGAATAATTGCGTACAAGCATCTGTGCTTCAATCTGTTTGATCGTCTCTAATACGACGCCCACAATAATGATCAGGGATGTTCCTCCAAAGGAGACATTGGCCTTGAATACACCATTGAAGAAATAAGGTATTACCTGAACGATCACAAGCCCGCATGCACCGATAAAGATAATATAGTTCAATATCTTCTGTAAGTACTCTACGGTTGGCTTGCCAGGACGGATACCCGGAATAAAGCCGCCGCTCTTTTTCATATTGTTTGCTATCTCTAACGGGTTGAATGTAATTGATGTATAGAAATAAGCAAAGAAAATAGTAAGCACAATATATACAATCAGACCCCATGAATAGATTAAATTGCCCGGGTTACACCAGTTGTTGGAATTCATTCCCTTCAGAATCTGGCTTCCGATTCCTGTTCCTTCTCCCTTTCCAAGGAAAGACGCGATTACGATCGGGAACTGCATCAGCGAGGATGCAAAGATAACCGGGATAACACCTGCTGTATTTACTTTTAACGGGATGTGTGTGGACTGTCCGCCATATGTCTTTCTTCCCTGTACCTTCTGTGAATACTGTACTGCAATCTTTCTCTCACCACCCTGGAGGATGATAACAAACACAATGACAACCAACAGCACTGCAAGAATTATAATTGCTGCCAGACCTCCTTTTGCAATGGTTTTACCCCTTACAAACTGTTCGTACAGCTGGACGAAATCATCCGGCACACGAGAAACAATGTTAATAAGCAGGACAATGGAGATTCCATTTCCCACACCTTTTTCTGTAATACGCTCACCGATCCACATTAGGAATGCAGAACCTGCGGTAAGTGTACATACTACAATAGCAGCATTTACGAAATTATACTCAACAAGAAGTCCCTGGCGCCCGAACCCTACCGCCATAGCGATTGATTCGATCAAAGCGAGAGCTACTGTGACATAACGGGTAATCGCTGCAATTTTCTTTCTTCCGTCTTCTCCCTCTTTCTGCATCTCTTCCAGCTTTGGAATCGCGATGGTCAAAAGCTGCATAATAATGGAAGATGTGATGTACGGTGTAATGCTGAGTGCAAACACAGACATCTGGGTAAAGGAACCGCCGGTAAATGCATCAAAAAAATTGAATGCATCACCGGTCTGATTCGCAAAAAATTCCTGTATATAGGTTGGATCCACACCCGGTGTCGGCAGCTGGGAGCCAAGTCTAACAACGACCAGCATTAAAAACGTATAGAATAGTCTTTTACGGATGTCTTCTATTTGAAATGCTCTTCGTACAGTTTCTAGCATTAGATCACCTCTGCTTTTCCACCAAGGGCCTCTATTTTTTCAGCTGCTTTTGCACTAAATGCATTTGCCTGAACAGTAAGCTTCTTAGTTAACTCTCCATTTCCAAGAATTTTTACACCGTCTTTTGGATTTTTAACGATACCGCTCTCAATTAATGTTTCTACTGAAACTGTAGCGCCATCCTCAAATGCTTCTAACGCGCTTAAGTTAATACCAATGATTTCTTTGGAGTTTCTACATGTGAAACCTCTCTTTGGTATTCTTCTGTATAAAGGCATCTGACCGCCTTCAAAGCCTGGTCTTGGCGCTCCTGAACGAGCTTTCTGACCTTTGTGGCCCTTACCAGCCGTCTTACCATTACCAGAACCGTGTCCACGGCCTCTTCTGAAATTATCACTCTGCTTTGAACCGTCTGCTGGTCTTAAGTTTGATAAGTCCATGATATTACCTCCTTATCGTTTTTTATTTATGCTTCTTCTTCAACTTTCACTAAGTGTCTAACCTGCTGTACCATACCTCTTGTAGCTGCATTATCCGGCATGATGACTGTCTTGTTGAGTTTTCTGAGTCCCAGAGCCTCAACAGTTTTTTTATGCTTTGGCACAGCACCGATTGTAGACTTTACCAGTGTAACTTTTAAGTTTGCCATTATAATTTACCTCCTATACGACAAAGCACGCTCTCACATCTTATACGACAGGGCAATCTCTATCCTTTTATGCAATAGATCAAACTCTATCTTCTTATGCGATAGAGCAAAGCTCTATCTTTTTAGCCTACGATCTCTTCTACTGATTTGCCGCGAAGTTTTGCAACCTCTTCCGGAGTCTTCACTCCTTTAAGCCCCTCAATAGTAGCAAGAACAACGTTCTGCTTATTATTGGATCCCAAAGATTTTGTACGGATGTTCTTGATTCCTGCCATCTCGATCACGGCACGGGCCGGGCCTCCGGCAATAACACCGGTACCATCCGGAGCTTTCTTCAGCAATACGGAAGCGCTTCCGAATTTTCCGATCACATCATGTGTTACACTGTCATTATCATCCATGGCAACTTTGATTAATTTCTTAGCTGCATCTTCTTTTCCTTTGCGGATTGCCTCCGGAATCTCAGTAGCTTTTCCTAAACCTGCACCAACATGGCCTTTCCCATCGCCAACAACTACTAAAGCTGTGAATCTGAAGTTACGACCACCTTTAACAACTTTGGTAACACGTTTGATTGATACCACTTTTTCTGTTAATTCCATCTGACTAGCATCAATACGTTCCTGTTTCATATGTGTTCTCCCTTCCTAAAAATTCAGCCCAGCTTCTCTTGCTGCGTCTGCCAGTGCTTTCACTTTACCCTGATATATAAAGCCGCCTCTGTCAAAGACTACCTCTGTGATGCCTTTTTCTTTTGCTTTTTCGGCAATCACTGTTCCTAACTTTGCTGCTGCATCAACGTTGTTGGTCTTTTCTAATTCCGCTTTCACATCTTTCTGAAGAGTGGAAGCCGCAACCAGAGTGTTTCCAACTGTATCGTCGATAATCTGAGCATACATATGATTATTGCTTCTAAACACAGCTAAACGTGGTCTCTCAGCTGTACCGCTGAAACGGTTACGTAATTTCATGTGTTTTTTTCTACGAACTTCGCTTCTTGATTTCTTACTAACCATTTTCACACTCTCCTTAATTATTTCTTACCAGTCTTACCAACTTTACGTCTGATCACTTCATCAGCATACTTGATACCTTTGCCCTTATAAGGTTCAGGTCTTCTCTTGTCTCTGATTTCAGCTGCGTATTGGCCTACTTTTTCTTTATCGATACCTTTTACAGTAATTTTGTTCTGGCCTTCCAGAACGGATTCGATACCTTCCGGGTCGATCATCTCAACTGGATGAGAGTATCCTAAGCTTAATGTCAGTTTATTTCCGGATTTAGCTGCTCTGTAACCAACACCGTTGACTTCCAGAACTTTCTGATATCCTTCTGTTACACCTACAACCATATTGTTGACCAGTGTTCTTGTAAGACCATGTAAAGATTTCATCTTCTTTAAATCACTTGGTCTTGTGACGATAATTTCTTCGCCTTCTTTTTTGATTTCCATTTCAACCGGAAGCTCTTTTTTCAGAGTTCCCTTCGGACCTGTTACGGTCACTACGTTATTCTCTGCAATATCAACAGTTACACCTGCCGGGATTGCGATTGGCAGTCTTCCTATACGTGACATACCGTACCTCCTATAACTTAAATTCTCGGAGAAGCTGCTGTGTGGCTTCTCTGTTTTCAGTTGCTCTTAAATTCTCTGTTCTTAAATACCAGAGAACGGCCATTTCACTCTATTCTTATCATACGAATATAAAGTGTCCGGCACCTACCAAACGAAGCACAGTACCTCTCCGCCTACATTGAGCTTTCTTGCATCTTTGTCTGTGATTACGCCTTTATTTGTAGAAATAATGGCTGTTCCAAGTCCGCCCAGCACCTTCGGGATGTCTGCGCTGTTCGCGTAAACACGAAGACCCGGTTTAGAGATTCTCTTCAGACCTGAAATAACTTTTTCGTTCTTGTCTGCACCATACTTTAATGTGATGTGGATCGTGTTGAAGTTTCCATCGGCTACGATGTCATACTTTGCAATATAACCTTCGTTCAACAGAATCTCAGCAATCGCGGTTTTCATCTTAGATGCAGGAACATCAACTGTATCATGTTTAGCAGTATTAGCATTACGGATTCTTGTAAGCATATCTGCGATTGGATCACTCATAGTCATTGATTATTGACCTCCTTATTTCTTTTTGGTTAGTTACCAGCTTGCTTTTCTAACGCCTGGGATTTGTCCCTTATATGCCAGTTCACGGAAGCAAATACGGCAGATTCCATATTTTCTCAAATATGCATGCGGACGTCCGCAGATTCTGCAGCGGCTGTACTCTCTTGTAGAGTATTTTGGTTTGCGCTGCTGTTTGATTTTCATTGATGTCTTAGCCATGAATTTCCCTCCTTTACTTAGTGAATGGCATATTGAACTGAGTCAATAATTCACGAGCTTCTTCGTCAGATTTTGCTGTTGTAACAAATATTACATCCATACCTCTGACTTTATCTACTTTATCGTATTCGATTTCCGGGAAAATCAGCTGCTCCTTGATACCAAGGGCGTAGTTGCCTCTTCCGTCGAATGCATTCGGGTTAACCCCTCTGAAGTCACGTACACGAGGTAATGCAAGGTTGATCAGACGGTCAACAAACTCATACATTCTTTCCCCTCTTAAAGTAACTTTGCATCCGATTGCCATGCCTTCTCTGATTTTGAAGTTTGCGACAGAATTCTTAGCTTTTGTAAGAACTGCCTTCTGTCCTGAAATCTTCTCAAGATCAGCGACTGCTGACTCCAATACTTTTGCATTTTCTTTTGCTTCGCCGACACCCATGTTGATAACTACTTTATCAAGTTTCGGCACTTCCATGATATTTTTATATCCAAATTTTTTGATCATTGCATCAACGATCTCATTCTGATATGTTTCTCTCAGTCTACTCAAAGTTCTGGACCTCCTTCCCTGAATTAGTCAATTACGTCTCCCGTTGATTTCGCAACACGTACCTTTTTGTCCCCATCCATCTTAAAGCCGATTCTCGTAACTGTTCCTTTGTGTACATACATCACATTGGAAATATCAATCGGTCCTTCCTGATGAATGATACCGCCATTCTGATTCACAGCGCTTGGTTTTGTGTGCTTTGTCAGCATGTTGACACCTTCGACCAGAACTTTTCCATCTTTTTTATTAACAGCAATTACTTTGCCTTCTTTGTCTTTATCTTTTCCAGCGATTACTTTGACAGTGTCGCCTTTTTTGATCTTCATAGTTGACATTCTCGGCACCTCCCTACAGTACTTCCGGAGCTAAAGAAACAATCTTCATAAACTTCTTGTCTCTGAGCTCTCTGGCTACTGGTCCAAAAATACGTGTTCCACGTGGGTTCAAATCGTCTTTTATAATAACAGCAGCATTTTCATCGAATCTGATATAGGAACCGTCTTTACGACGAGCGCCTTTTACAGTACGGACAACTACAGCTTTTACAACGTCACCTTTTTTTACAACGCCGCCTGGTGTTGCATCTTTAACAGTCGCAACGATCACGTCTCCGATATTGGCATATCTTCTTGTAGAACCGCCAAGTACACGGATACACAGTAACTCTTTAGCGCCTGTGTTGTCTGCTACTTTAAGTCTGCTTTCTTGTTGTATCATGCAGGTAAACCTCCTTTAAATATGCTTGCAAAATATGCGATATAATTATTTCGCCTTTTCCATGACTTCCACAAGTCTCCATCTCTTATCTTTAGACAGCGGTCTTGTTTCCATAACCTTAACTGTATCTCCAACGTTGCACTCATTCTTCTCATCATGAGCTTTCAATTTATAAGTTTTTTTGATGATTTTCTTATAAAGTGGATGCTTAACGTGGTCTTCAACTGCAACAACGATTGTTTTGTCCATTTTGTCACTAACAACCTTGCCTGTACGGGTTTTTCTAAGATTTCTTTCTTCCACAGTGCGACCTCCTACTCAGCTTTAGAAGCTTCAGTTATCACCGTCTGGATTCTGGCGATATTTTTTCTGACTTCTTTAATTCTGCTTGTATTATCTAATTGATTCGTTGCATTCTGGAACCTCAGATTAAAAAGTTCCTTCTTAGCAGCTACTAATTCTTCATTTAATTCTTCTACAGATTTCCCTTTTAATTCTTGTACAAATGTATTAATTTTCACTGTTATCACCGCCTTCTAAGTCTGCGCGAGAAACGATTTTGCATTTGCAAGGTAACTTATGCATTGCAAGACGAAGTGCCTCTCTGGCTGTTTCCTCAGGTACTCCTGCAATTTCAAACATAACACGGCCTGGTTTCACTACTGCTACCCAGTACTCCAGTGCTCCCTTTCCTTTACCCATACGAGTTTCTGCTGGTTTTGCTGTTACCGGTTTGTCCGGGAAGATCTTGATCCAGACTTTACCGCCACGCTTGATATAACGTGTCATAGCAACACGGGCTGCCTCTATCTGATTGGAACGGATCCAGCAAGGCTCCGCTGCAACGATACCGTATTCACCATAAGAAATCGTATTGCCTCTTAAGGCTTTTCCTTTCATGGTGCCACGGAACTGTTTACGACGTTTCACTCTTTTTGGCATTAACATTATTTATCGCTCCCTTCCTTATCTGCTTTCGTCGGAAGAACTTCGCCTTTGTAAATCCAAACTTTTACACCGACTTTTCCGTAAGTTGTGTCAGCTTCTGCGAATCCATAATCAATGTCAGCTCTCAGTGTCTGAAGCGGAATGGTTCCCTCGCTGTAGAACTCTGTACGAGCCATATCAGCGCCGCCGAGACGTCCTGAAACAGATGTCTTAACACCGAGTGCTCCGGACTTCATTGTTCTTGACATGCAGGATTTCATAGCACGTCTGAATGAGATACGGTTTTCAAGCTGCTGAGCAATATTCTCAGCTACTAACTGAGCATCTTTGTCTGGTCTCTTAATTTCTTTGATGTCAACGATCAGCTTCTTGTTTGTATAATTTTTTAATTCAGCTTTCACTTTTTCAATCTCAGAACCGCCTTTTCCGATTACTACGCCAGGCTTAGCTGTATAGATAATGATTTTAACACGGTCAGATGCTCTTTCGATCTCGATTCTTGAAACACCTGCGCTGAATAATTTCTTTTTAAGGAATTTTCTGATTTCATGGTCTTCCACCAGGTTATCAGCGAAATCTTTTTCTGCATACCATTTAGAATCCCAGTCTTTGATAACGCCGACTCTTAAACCATGAGGATTAACTTTCTGTCCCATTATTGCCCTCCTTATTATCTTTCATTAAGCACGATTGTAATGTGGCTCATTCTCTTCTCGATCCTATAAGCTCTTCCCTGTGCTCTTGGTCTTACTCTCTTCATTGTTGGTCCCTTGTTTGCGTAACACTCTTCTATATAAAGGTTCTCAACATTCATACCGTTGTTGTTCTCAGCATTTGCAATTGCTGATTTTAATAATTTTTCTATTACACTTGAAGCATATCTTGGGTTGTAAGCTAAAATACCAAGTGCTGTCTGTACATCCTTACCTCTGATGGCATCCAATACAAAGCAAGCTTTCTGAACTGACACTCTGGCGTAAGAAATCTTAGCTGATGGTCTTGTATCTTTCTGCTCGTTTCTTTCTCGTTTGATTTGGGATCTATGTCCTTTTGCCATGGATGAACCCTCCTTTCGAATATCTTATGATTTATCTTACTCTTGACTTTTTCTCGTCCTTGCCGTGTCCTCTGTATGTTCTGGTTGCTACAAACTCTCCGAGCTTGTGGCCTACCATGTCTTCTGTAACATATACTGGTACATGTTTTCTTCCGTCATGGACAGCAAATGTGTGCCCAACGAATGACGGGAAGATTGTAGAACGACGTGACCATGTCTTAACAACTGATTTATCACCTGCAGCGTTCATAGCGTCTACTTTTTTCAGTAAGCTTTCGTCTGCAAATGGTCCTTTTTTAAGTGAGCGAGCCATAGGTTCTAACCTCCTTGTAATCTGAATTATTTAATCGCTTTTCCATCTCTTCTTCTTACAATCAACTTGTTAGAAGCTTTGTTTTTCTTACGTGTCTTAAGACCGAGTGCCGGTTTGCCCCAAGGTGTACATGGACCTGGACGTCCGATACCTGTCTTACCTTCACCACCACCATGCGGATGGTCGTTCGGGTTCATAACGGAACCACGTACTGTAGGTCTGATACCCATGTGACGTGTACGGCCTGCTTTACCTACGTTGATCAGGTTGTGCTCTCCGTTTCCTACGACACCAACAGATGCTCTGCAAATGATTGGAACCATTCTCATCTCGCCAGACGGAAGTCTTAATGTTGCATATTTTCCTTCTTTCGCCATCAGCTGTGCGCTGTTTCCTGCTGAACGAACGAGCTGTCCGCCTTTTCCAGGATATAATTCGATATTGTGGATCTGAGTACCAACCGGAATCTCAGAAAGAGGCAGGCAGTTTCCTACTCTTACTTCTGCTTCTGGTCCGTTCATGACTTTCATGCCATCCTTTAATCCTTCCGGAGCGAGGATGTATGCTTTTTCACCGTCTGCATAGCAGATCAGTGCGATGTTTGCTGATCTGTTCGGATCATACTCGATTCCAACAACCGTTGCCGGAACCCCATCTTTCTTTCTCTTGAAATCGATAATTCTATATTTTTTCTTAGCTCCGCCGCCGCGGTGACGAACTGTAATTTTGCCCTGGTTGTTGCGGCCGGCTTTTCTGCTCTTGGAATCCAGCAGAGATTTCTCAGGAGTTGTCTTTGTTATCTCAGAGAAATCAGAGCCAGTCATCTGTCTTCTGGAAGGTGTATATGGGTTATATGTTTTGATTCCCATTACTTTCTCTCCTTTCGTTTTGCCTGATTATTAGTTTCACGGAATTGCACCGTATATTGTACGCTTAAATGGGTTCTCTCAAACCCGGCCCGGTCTTACAGGCCCTCAAAAATCTCGATATCAGCGCTGTCTTCTGTAAGCTGAACGATAGCTTTCTTTGTCTTAGCTGTCTTTCCGTATGTCATTCCACGTCTTTTCGTCTTACCGTCAAGGTTCATGGTATTTACGCTTTTTACTTTTGTTCCATTGAACATTTTTTCAACAGCTTCTTTGACCTGAGTCTTGTTGGCCTCTGTGTGGACAAGGAATGTGTATTTCTTTTCAGCCATCAGCTCCATTGTTTTTTCAGTAACAACTGGTTTAAGGATTACATCATAATATTGAATGTTAGCCATTATGCATACACCTCCTCAATCGTTGCAACAGCAGCTTTCGTAGTGATTACTGTGTTGTATTTTAAGATATCAAATACATTGATTGTATTTGTATGAGCCGTCTTCACGTCTTTGATGTTTCTTGCGGAAATCTCCACGTTCTTGTTGCCGTCTTCCAGAACAAGCAGTGCTTTGTTCACGTTCAGGTTATTTAAAACTTCCTGGAATTTCTTTGTTTTGATCTCGTCGAAATTCAGCTCGTCGATTACGATAAATTTGTTTTCCTCTACTCTGGAAGTAAGAGCGGATTTGAGAGCAGCTCTCTTTTCCTTCTTGTTCATCTTAAATGAGTAGTCTCTCGGTACCGGAGCGAATACAACCCCGCCGCCTGCCCACTGTGGTGCTCTTGTAGAGCCCTGTCTTGCGTGGCCTGTTCCTTTTTGTCTCCATGGTTTTCTTCCGCCTCCGGAAACTTCTGCGCGTGTCTTTGCTTTCTGCGTTCCCTGGCGTTTGTTTGCAAGCTGGCTTACAACTGCCATGTGTACAAGATGTTCATTTACATCAACACCAAATACGGCATCGTTCAAATCGATTGTACCAACTTCTTTACCTTCGATATTATAAACAGATACGTTTGCCATCTGTGTGTTCCTCCTTTCTTCGTCAGTCAGACTAGTTAGCCTTTACAGTTTCTTTGATTGTCACGAGGCATTTTTTTGGTCCCGGAACTGAGCCTTTTACTAAAAGCAGATTGTTTTCAGCGTCAACTCTGACAACTTCAAGATTCTGAACTGTAATTTTCTTGTTACCCATCTGACCTGGCATCTTCTTGCCCTTGAATACCTTGCTGGGATCAGATGCCGCACCATTGGAACCAGCGTGACGGTGGAACTTAGAACCGTGGGTCATTGGTCCTCTGCTCTGATTGTGACGCTTGATTGCACCCTGGAAACCTTTACCTTTTGAAACTGCAGTAGCATCAATCTTGTCTCCTGCTGCAAAGATGTCGGCTTTGATTTCCTGAGCCAGTGTATATTCTTCAGCATTGTCAAATCTGAATTCTTTTACATATCTTTTCCCGGATACGCCGGCTTTGTCAAAGTGTCCTTTTTCAGCCTTTGTAACACCGTTTCTGTGCGCAATTTCTTTCTTGCCGCTCTTGTCTTTTGTGACAATCTTTTCTTTCTTGTCGGCAAAACCAACCTGAATTGCACTGTAACCGTCGTTCTCTGCTGTCTTAACCTGTGTTACTACACATGGGCCAGCCTGAAGTACAGTTACCGGAGTTAACACTCCATCTTCGTTGAAGATTTGAGTCATTCCGACTTTTGTAGCTAAAATAGCTTTCTTCATTATAATTACCTCCTGTGATTTACAGCGGAGCGCTTATGCGCTCATCCTAAACTTTAGGAATACTGCTTACTTATTTTTCATTTTGATATCAATGTAAACACCGGCCGGCATCTCCAGTCTGGATAATGCGTCCACAGTCTTCTGTGTCGGTGTGATGATATCGATGAGTCTCTTATGAGTTCTCTGCTCGAACTGCTCTCTGGAGTCTTTGTACTTGTGTACAGCTCTTAAGATTGTTACGACTTCCTTCTTAGTAGGAAGTGGTACTGGTCCACTCACTTGTGATCCGTTCTTTTTTACAGTTTCGATGATTTTCTTTGCAGATGCATCAACCAGCTGGTGATCATATGCCTTCAATGTGATTCTCATTACTTGACTTGCCATAAAAAAAGTCGCCTCCTTTTCGTACTATTCCATCAGTACGACAAGCGGTGACTGTACACTCTCCCGTGTGTGTCGTGAGAAACTCACACGTTGTTTCATACCTCTTATCCTTTGATAATCAGTAATCAGTTGTGATTCGTACAGTGACTTGTCGCCAGTTTCCTAACTTGACATTCGCTCCACGGAAAACCTGCCATCATGCTTTCGCACCCGGCAGCAACCTCACGCTTCACAGCTATCATGCCACAGCTCTCTTAGTATAGCGGATTCATCCATATATTTCAAGAGGTTTTTCGGAATTATTGTATTTTTTTTAATACATCCCAAGCTAATTTCACATTCCATGTCTTTTCCTTGAAATTGAAACATATTTATATAGAAGAAACAGCTTTACCTTTGGTTTAATATATATTGTTTTTATATCAGGCTTAATGAGTATAACGTACTTTTTATAAAAACTGCAATATTTATTTGTTAATTATTTTCAGAGTGCAATCATTTTTTACAAAACTATTCTTTTTAATCCCCCTCTCTTGACATCACCGCGGTAAAGTGGTATAGTGTAAGCAACTTATAGGATTGTAACCAAAGGCGGTTTCCCTCATACTAGGAAAGCGCCTTTTTATAAAAGTATAAGCCTTATCCTTTACCCGCATAACCAAAACCATACATATGGTTGCTATTGCAGTTATGCCAGCGCCGGTTGTTTCCCCCAAGAACAATCTTGCACTGGTAAACTCCAATTAATATATACATCCTCATTGTAGGACATTCCCCAGATTTGTATATAATACAAACTGCATGGCAACGAGGAAAAACCTCTCAATGACATACCAAAAGCGAAAAGCACGACCAAGGTCGTGCTTTTCGCTTTTCAACAAGGAGAGCAAGGGGGTCAGCCCCCTCTGCAGAGGGGTCTGACCCCCTTGCTCTCCATTTTTCGTATTGTTTAACAAAAAAGGGACAATTCCACCGGATCGTCCCTTTTTGTATCTTAATATTACACTTTTGCCACATATTCGAACGGCAGCGGAACTATCGTGCCTGGTGTTTCTATTTTGACAAGCTGTTCAAGCGCTGCTTTTACTATATCCGTCTGCATTTCTACATCATTCGGCGCACCTGCGTTGGCACCCATGGGTACTAACGGAGCTACGGCGCGTGGTGTACCGGTCTGACGGACAACCGGGGGAAGGGCTGCAATAATAATCGTAGGTATTCCAGCCTCTTCAATCGCTCTCTGCACCAATACTGCAGAGCGGTGGCAGGTACCTCAGCCAGCGGTGAGGATGACTGCATCCACATCCTCTTCTTTGAACATCTGTGCGATTGCAGGTCCTGTTTCGTTTTTAAACTTATCCTGATCTCCACCGCCTCCCATGAATCCGGCATGCACCGGGGCGCATTTTCTGATAAATCCTTCTGCTGCCAGTTCATGGATTCTGTCGATGGGGAACATACAGTTAATGTCTTTGTTTACATCCCCATTATCGTACCCTCCATGGGATACCATCAATTCACTTGACGGAGTATCGTTCGTGATCCTTCTCCAGCTTGAGTCGCCGGCCAGATTAAATCTTTCCTGACTCTTACAGTGTACACCCGCTGCGGTAGCAAGGGCAATAGACATATCCCTCAGCGTTTTTGTCACAGGTGTCCACACTGCCGGAGGAGTAATCGGAACGTATATTTCTGACTGTAAACCTTTTGTGGTTGTCAAACTCATTCTTCTACCTCCTTGTTTTCTGCGTCGGCTTTACGCATCTCTTCCTGATGTCTTTTATATGTGGTCAGATTACTCACGTACTTCTCGTTTATCCCGGCCCCGAGCTGCTCCACAAAACTCATGTTCCATGCAACCTCCTGCCCTACTGCCAGGGGATAGTCGGTAATCAGCATGCGCATCGGAATCTTCAGATAGCCGAGTCTGCCCTTTAAGTCTATCCCGACGCAGCCGTCATGGATCTCAACGATTACCCCTTCCATACGTATCATCTTGTCGCCATATATTAATTCTTTCATCTTAGTCGTATTTCTCTTTTCTCTTTTGGCTCATCGGCAGTGACTGTTCATTCTTCACCAGCTCTATCGGCCGGCCCGTCACATTTGATATGAGTTCTACATTTGTCTTTTTTACACTTGGATTCCATTTTCTCTCTGCTTTATTCACCCCTTCACCCGCCATTGCATTCTTCAGCATGGCAAGGGCTCTGAGTGCATCCTCATGGCAGAGAGTATTGCAGGCAAGCACTTCGTTTTCAATGCCCGACTCCGATTTATTGTTGTCAACCATATTGGTCATGTATTTATTACCAACGACCAGAGCCCCCTGTACTGCGCAGAAAGACATACCAACAACGGGAATCCCGCGCATTCCAATCTGTTCGTGATGGCTCGCAAAATCAATATGGTTATTGCCAAAGCCTTCGGTTGTGATAAACGCTCCGTCCACATCCATCATCTCCGCCATCATACCGACACGTTTCGAAACATAAAATTTCTCGGAATTGATCTGCGGGCTTCCCACAAAGATTACTCCACACAGGTCGATTTCCGGATCGTGGAGCGCTTCGAGTACCAGCGGCTCCCTCCAGTAGTGCCTGGACATCTCTTTGGATGCCGGCCCGATGCAGGTCAGCGCGTGGATACAACCGTCCAGCACCTCCAGCGGTGATACACAGACCGGCACATTGCCAAGGTCGACATTCGGCTTGGCTCCGAGCACACCCACCGGTTCAACCGGAAGGATCAGGTTATCGTGCATAGCACCCTGTCCCATGATCTCCTTTACAATGACAACTTTCTTCCTGCCCGGCCTTCTCACCTGGTCAAATGTCTCTGTATCAACCACCAGTGAATCGTCATCCAGTTCTTTTAATGCATCCCTGATCTCCTGCGTAATGACGTCTGTGGCTGTGTGCGCAGCAAGAGGTCCCGGCCTTTCCATATTCATGCCTTCTTTGATTGTCACCTGGGTCTTGATAAAGATCTCACCCTTGTCAGGCGCTCCGGGCCGGTTCCACATAATATTTTCATCCAGATACCCTTCTGAAGAGCCGAATTCCCCAATCTGCACTCCATTGGCATCTGTACCTGTAACCATCATGATAACGCCGTCCAGAACTCTCGTTGTGCCGCTTCCGACTTCATCGCCGTCTTCCTTGCAGGCAATCGGCTGTACATCCATAATCGTCTCGGAATACGTGTGATATTCTGCCGGTACAATAATGTCGATCCGCAGATCAAATACCAGGTCCTGGGAATCTACACATTCTTTTTCAATTCCTTCCCTGATATACAAGATGGTGCCTTTGATCTCCGTCTTCGGGCCGCGCTTTACTTCTGTAATCTTATAATGCTTTCTTGTCAGTGTTCTGACAACTTTTTCCTCCTGCCCCGGTGCCTCCGGAATAGATTCCGCTGACAGGCCGGTTCCCTGAACAGCTGCCGGAGCAGCTGCCTGTGAAACTCCCGCCGTATTCATCAGCGCCGCAGGTAGTTCTATATCTATATCTCTGCCTTCCCCTATATGAATCCGGAACATCGGTCCTTCTGCCGTCGGTAAAATCGGTAAAACCGCTGCCGGTTCCGCTTCAGCGGCCGGTTCCGGTTCGCTGGCCGCTGCTGCTTTGGCTCCTTCTACGACATCTGCCGTCAAAGGGCACAGAGAATCACAAGTCTTTGAAAGCCTGGCCCCCAATACCTGTTCAATCGTCAATGCGCCTTCCAGTTCCAATAACCCTGAATCTACCAGATCATCAAAGATAGCCGGATCTTCCAGATTGGATGCCTGTATGATAGTCCCCGCCTCCGCTCTGCAGCAGAGTACCGCAGGGTCATTCGCATGTTCTTTCGCTGTTTCAGCTGTTATTGACATACTTTTCTTTCCTCCTTTATCTATTTTCCATCAGGGATGGACTGCCTGTCTTTTGGCAGCTGGTCTACCTGCTTAGAAACGGTTAATCTTCTATACAGCGGATGGTTGATCGTCCTCATAACATGATCTGTCTGATGGAATACTTTCAGTTTCATCTTCGGGGCGGAACCCATAACGGTATTGGAACAATCCGAGCAATTGCCAATAATTATATATTCCGAACCGTCCTTTTTGAACTGCAGACATTTTTGGGCCTGTCCCGGACAGTTGCCGGGATTCTCGCACTTCAGCGTCCCGTTCTTCATCTCCACAGCCTGCTTGCATCGAGCTACTGACACAACATTCCCATGCATCTTTTCACAGACATCCCTCATACGGTCCTCATCGCCTCCGCAGGCGCAGACGAGAAGTCCCACAGGCGCACCATGAAGGTCCGGCAGATCAATTGTCACAATGATGCCTCCCGTGGTTTTTGTTACCGGAGCATCCTTTTCCACAGGTTTTCCCGTGAAAGGGCCGCCCATGATGATTTCCCCGTACACGCCGTCAATTCCGCCTGCCCTCTCAATCATATCACCCACACTGGTTCCGACCGGAACATCCATATAAACATGAGGCTCATTTCCGCCATTGATTTTTCCAATAACAGTCATGTTTTTGCTGAAGCAGGGTTTCTTCAGATCTATAGCTTCAGCGACCCGCAGGACGGTTTCTACATTAATCACAATAGAGTCCGCCGCCGAGGGAAGCTGGGTTGGATCCAGAAGCTTTCCCAGTGTCTCCCTGACCACGGCCCGCTCTTCTCCCATCGGATAAATATCCGGAAGAAGATGAATGGAAATATTCTCCTCATTCCGGACCGCCTCTCTTAATATATCCACAGCCTTTTTATTCTTGGCCTTGATAGCAAAAATGGCCTGAGCTGCATTGGCTATCTCCATGCAGTACCTGACTCCCTTCAGGGTCATCTCTATATTATCTTCAATTTGGCGGATATTATGATAGAGTCCGGGTTCGCACTCTACCGCATTAACCAGAATGTATCCGCCATTCAGATCCGTGCCCAGCTTCACTCCTGTCGGAAATCCCGCGCCGCCCATTCCAACAACGCCGGCTTCTTTTATCATATCCAGGTGGTCACCTTCCTGAATCGGTACGAACGCATCTTTCTGTTCGTCATCCGGAACGATAATAATCCGGTCTTCAAGAATGTCCTGTACACTTCCGTAAACGCTGGAAAAAATATTTGCTCCCAGCCCGGTCGGAGCGGCGATCAGCGTCCCCTTTTCCACTCTGTCACCTATTTTGACAACCGGCTCACACGGAGCTCCAACATGCTGTCTTAGCAAAAATTGTAAATTTCCCATGGCCCGTTTTTTCTCCTTTATATCACTTCTTTATGAATCCTTACTTCTTTATAAATAGTCTGCAGAAATTAATGATCCTGCAGATCTTGTTTTTGGCGGAGGCATGTGGGAATCGAACCCACCCAGGACGCTTCAAACGCCCAACACTGGTTTTGAAGACCAGGAGGCACACCAGTTACCCTTCTACCCCCTCACTTATATGATTATTCTATATCATTGCCATATTTACCGCTGGTTATGATATCTGATGTTAAATGAAATAAACCAGGCCGCTTGCTGTATGATTTATTCACCCTAATCGTGTTTATATATTAACAAATAATCGTTGACTTTTCAAGGCTTTTCATACATAATAATTTGTATAAACTGAACCGCATACTAGAACGTGGTCTATTATTGGTTTTTTATCATTTTTTACCTGTTTAATCCACAGATTAATCTCCATAATAACCCGTAAGGTATTATTTAAGAAACGCTTATAGGTGGATTCTATAAATCAACAGCTAGGAGGAAGGGTTATGAATTACAATCCCAAAATTAACCTGAATGCATTTGAAGCATCATTTAAGGCAATTGACACACATACCGTCGGAGAATTTACCCGTATCATCATGTCCGGCTTTCCCGAATTAAAAGGCGACTCCATGATGGAGCGCAAACAATATCTTGCAAATAACTTTGATAAATACCGCCAGGCGCTGATGTTTGAACCCCGGGGGCACCATGACATGTTTGGGGCCCTGGTAACGGAACCGGTGAACCCGGAAGCTGATTTCGGCGTTATATTTATGGATACCGGAGAATATCTGAATATGTGCGGCCATGGTACAATCGGAACAACAACGGCGCTTATTGAATCCGGCCTCGTGCCCGCCGTAGAACCTTTCACAGAAGTAGTATTGGACGCGCCGGCCGGTCTTATTCGTGTAAAAGCAGAAGTTAAAAATGGAAAGGTACTGAATGTCACACTAACAAACGTCCCCGCTTTTCTTTATAAAGAAAATCTTACGACCGTAGTAGACGGCAAAGAAATTAAATACGACATTGCATTCGGCGGAAGTTTTTTTGCTCTTATCAATATCGAACAGCTTGGCTGGACGGTAGATAAGGAATCTATTCCAAAGCTGACAGATTTTGGCATGAAGGTAATAAAGCAGGTAAACGCGGAGGTGGAAATCAAACACCCATTTCTTGACATCACCTCTGTTGATCTGGCGGAGCTCTACTGCCATACCGACACAGAAGGCTGTAATTACCGCAATGTAGTTATTTTCGGTGATTATATGTCTGACCGTTCCCCGTGTGGTACCGGGACAAGCGCAAAGCTTGCAACGCTTTATTCACGCGGTGAAATTAAGATCGGAGAACCGTTTGTATACGAAAGTTTTATCGGATCCCAATTCAAAGGTGTGATCAAAGAAGAGGCAACTGTCGGTGAATTCAAGGCAGTGGTTCCCCAGATTACCGGAAGCGCTTATGTTACCGGCGAAGCAACCTACGTAATCGATCCCGATGATCCGCTGAAATACGGATTTAAAGTTGCAAGAGGCGAATAATATGATACACAAAAAATGGGTGTGGTTTACTTCCCGAGTAACAGTTCAGGCAAGGTTAAACTGTTACTCGGGAAGTAAACCACACCCATTTTTCTATATTTTTTCCATAGTCGTTATTTATAACTTATGCTATACTAATAAACGAAACAGAACGTATAAATGCTAAGGCGTGTTTGCTTCTTAATATCTAAGAGATTGTTAAGCACCCCTCGGGAAAGAGAGCTTGTTATGCCAAGGAAAAAACAGACAACCAAAAGCCGTATCGTAAAAGCTGCC
Source organism: Faecalicatena contorta (assembly GCF_001404335.1). GTDB lineage: Bacteria > Bacillota > Clostridia > Lachnospirales > Lachnospiraceae > Faecalicatena > Faecalicatena contortus_B. The sequence goes on along the minus strand of NZ_CYZU01000001.1, from coordinate 60,917 downwards.
TGGAACTTATTTTATAAAAACGGATATGACGACACAACCGTAGAGGACATTATCAAACTTTCCAAGACATCAAAAGGAACATTTTATCACTATTTTAAGGGGAAGGATGCCCTTCTCTCCACCCTTTCGGATCTTTTTGACCAGAAATACGAAGAGATCTACAGTACCATGGATCAAACGCTGTCCTCCAGGGAGAAACTGCTGCTGCTGAATCACGAATTATTTTATATGATTGAGACAAGCATTGACCGCAATCTGCTTGCATCCCTGTATTCATCGCAGCTTGTCACAAAAGACAACCGTTCTCTTCTGGATGACGACCGTTACTATTTTCAGCTGATCACGGAGATCATCACTGCCGGGCTTGATTCCGGAGAATTTTGCAGTGCTGCCTCCGCAGCGGAGCTTGTAAAGATTTATACAATGTATGAGCGCGGACTTCTCTATGACTGGTCACTCTGCGAAGGTAAGTACCCGCTGTCCGCATACAGTGACAGACTGCTCCCTCATGTACTGGATAACTTTGAAAAGGGGCTTTAAGCCTTTCTGCCGCCTTTTATTGTATTTTTCGACAAAAACTGATATGATTAAGAAAAATACATATGGAGGTATAATCTGTGTCCGAAGAATTAATTCCTACAAAAGATGAAACTGTCAATAAAACACCCGGGACTCCCACGGCTGTCCCTCCGGTTGATACAGATGTTTCGAATATTGTGCCATTTGCATCAGAAATGCCAGGCTCCACTGAAATCAACAGGGAATGCGCCGTAAAAGAGGCAGCAGCAGAGACCACCTCCGCGGCTTCCGCTTCGTCTGCATCTGCGTTATCCGATGGATCCGGCAGCCCGGCACCGGTATCTCAGGCGCAGGAATCTGCAGCTAAAGAACCGGAATTATCACAAAAAGTATCTGAATTAAAGAACAAAGCCGCTGACTTCACAGATAAGGCTTCTGAGTTTACCGGTAAAGCCTCTGAATTCACCAGCAAGACATTTAAAAAAGTATCCGCCCAAAAGGAGACAGATACCGATTACGAAATGCCCGATGAGGAGCCGGCCGATAAAAAGCGCTTCCATTTCAAAAAGGAAGATAAAGAGTTCTTCCGTGATAAGTGGATTTTCTCCCGAATCAGCGACGATAATCTTATGGACTATCTTACTTTGGAGCAAAAGCGCAATGAATTGCAGCAGCAAGCCCGGGACATCAAAGAAAAACGGATTATGAAAGCATTTGAGCTGACGATATCCCTGGCGGCAATTGTTGCTGTGATATATCTGCTTAGAGATAATCCAACCATACTCGTCAACATACTTTACATAACTGGAATACTCGTGGCATTTTGGTTTTGGAAGAATCCTCGTGATAAGTAGAGCGGGGAGAGGGGACGCCTGGACGTGAGGGGAGCGGCGGGAGGGACGATGGTGTTTTCTGATACCGGCCGTTTAGCCTAGTTTCCGTAGGGATAAAATAAAAAAATCTGATGGAACCAGCGACATGCAGCGACAAATCTGATGATTTGTCGCTTAAGTCGCTTCAAACTTTGCTTTGGATAGCAAAGTTTGTCCATCAGATTTTTTTATTTTATCCCAACGGAAATACGGCACACTATGAGGCATCAGAAAACACCATCGTCCCTCCCGCCGCTCCCCTCACGTCCAGGCTGCTCGCATCCAGGCTGTACTTAAAAACTTACACGGGCAGGGGATATGACGGAGCAGGCGGATCGTATTGCTTGGGTTTGATGTTTTTGATGCTGTTTTTTATTTTTTTAGCTCAGGTCTAGTACATTGAAAAATAAGTAACTTACTGTTCGATGTGCTAGTATTCGTATTATAATTCCAGTACTCCTCTCAGACATCTTTTTTATGCAAAGTGGATTTATACCATGCACTCCTGGATTGCTTCTTCCTGGATTCCGGCCAGTTCTATTGCTTTTTGGACTGCGGCTTTCTGGGATGGGGCCGTGCACCAGGAGAGGCCGCAGCCTGCGGATAGGATGCGGGGGACGGGGATTAATCTGCCTGGTATGTTCTTTTGACGGCATAATTTTTCCATTGCCATGGCGTCCGCAGTTGTATGAAATGTGATGACTAGTTTTAACTCTTTTTTTCTCATTTTACTCACCTACCGTAATGCAGACTATGACGGCTGCGCTAACTCTCTTACTGCACGGACAGCTTCTTTAATTTCTTCTTCTGTGTTGTAATGTGAGAAACTGAACCTTACGGCCCCCTGGCCTTCCGTTCCCAGCGCTCTGTGCATCAGCGGTGCACAGTGTGCCCCCGGCCTGGTAGCAATCTGATATGTTACAAATAGTTCATCGCTTACATCAGAAGAATCATAGTCTCCAATGTTGAAGGATACGATTGGACATCTCTCATCCGTGGCAAAATCACCGTAAACCGTCACGCCTGGAATATGGAAGATTCCCTCGTAGAACTGCCGCATATGGGCTAATTCTTTTTTCCGGATCCAGTCAATCCCATTCTCCTCCAGATATTCCAGCGCCGCATTTAAGCCCGCGATTCCATGTCCATTCAGGGTTCCTGCTTCCAACGCCGTCGGCATTTGCTTTGGGTGGTGTGTATTATACGTATCCACACCGCTTCCGCCGCTTAAAAGCGGACGTACTTCTACGCCCTCTCTGACATACAGGCCGCCGGTTCCCTGTGGGCCCAACAGGCTTTTATGGCCGGTAAAACACAAAATGTCAATGTGCATTTGCTGTACATCGATCGGATACACTCCGGCTGTCTGGGATGCATCCACGATGAGCAGGATCCCACATTTGGCAGCAATCCGCCCCACTCTTCCAATATCCACCATATTACCGGTCAGATTGGAGCCATGTGTGCACACAATTGCCTTGGTATTTTTTTTGACTGCATTTTCCATCTCTTTATAGGAAATGTTGCCCTTTTCATCGCATCCCAGGATCGTAAGTTCCGTTCCTTTTTCCCGGCATTCGTATAGCGGGCGGAGGACCGAATTATGCTCAAGTACGGTTGTTATCACATGATCACCGGAACCCACGATCCCCTTGACCGCAATATTCAGGCTCTCCGTTGAATTAGCCGTAAACGCAATTCTTGTTGGACTTTCCGCATGGAACAAACGGCAGAGCTTTTCCCTCGTGTCAAATATCATTCTGGACGCACTCAAAGACGCCTCCGTTGCGCCTCTTCCCGCATTTCCAATCGAGCTCATTGCGCTGACAACAGCCTCTGCCACTTTTTCCGGCTTCTGTATTGTTGTCGCCGCATTGTCCATGTAAATCATAACTTCCCCCTCCATTTCCCTAGAGCGTGTCTGAAAATTCATTGCCGCAATATCCCGCAAACTGGGACAACATCTTGCAACAAGCAATTTTCAGACACGCTCTAGAGTGCTCTACCTATCCAGTATAACCCGCAAGGCTTTAAGCGTCTAATTGAAAACCGCCATAAATTAAAACCACTATAGACAGCCTCTATAGTGGCTGTTAAAATGTATTTTATTCAATGGTCTGCCGCAAGGCTTCCCGTAAAGCATTCGTTATGGAATTTCCTTCGGATAAACTTTGCTCACCACCCGCAGAAAGTTTTCTGCCGGCGCAGACAGCTGAAAGTTTTTATTATAAACGACATTTATGTCACGCTTTCCCTCCTCCGCATCCAGAGGGAAACACAGGATACTGCCGGCGCTGATTTCGTCTTCTGCAGCAAGGCGCGATATAATGGAGATTCCAACGCCTCTGCTCACTGAACGTTTGATCGTCTCCTGATTTTCTATGCTCGCTACAATCCTGAGCGCATCTATTTGGATTCCCATCTTTTTCAGCAGCCTCTCGGCCTCCTTACGGGTACCGGAACCTTCTTCCCGCAGAATCAGAGGTTCCTCCTGGATCCACATGTTTTCCGATTCCGTTTTTATCTGCTTCTTTTCGCTGAGAAGCTTTTCCCGCAGGCGCCTGAATTTATCTGAATTCGGTGTGATAATGACCAGTTCATCCTGGTAAAACGGTATGTACCGGCAGTATTTTTTTTCCAGTACTGTTCCGGTAAATCCGATATCCGCATTTCCGTTTATTACCTGTTCCACTACCTTTGCGCTGTCCGTCTCTGCAATTTTAAAGCGTTCTCCGGGATACAGCTCACTGAATTTTGCCAGGATCTGAGGAAGCAGATACTGGGAAGGAACGCTGGATGCGGCAATATGCATGCAGTGGCTGGTCTCTTTCCTCGTCCTGTTAAATACTGTTTCAATCTCTCTCTGAAGCACAATCATCTGCTTTGCATAGCCATGCAGTTTTTTCCCATCTTCTGAAAGGCTGACCTCTTTTGTATTTCTCACAAACAGGCAGACTCCCAGTTCCTGCTCCAGCGATGAGACATGTGCGCTTACTGTGGGCTGTGTCAGGAAGAGTTGTTTTGCCGCCTTTGAAAAGCTTCCCTCCTCCGCGACCGCTGTGAATGCCTCTATTTGTTTCAGATTCATAGATTCGATATCCTTTCACTTTCTGCTCCTGTTTTCCGGGTGACCTTAATGCTGTCCATGTATTCCAGAATCGGTTTCGCACTTTTCCGGCTTGTGCCAAACATATCACGAATCTCTGCGATTGTAATTTTCCCGTCTGCTTTCAGCTTTTCCACAATCTTCTCCCGTGCCGAGTCCATATAAGAACCAAGTGTGTACATGCCATCCGCTACTTTTACGATTTCTCCGCTGTCAACCAAAAGGAGAAGGATATCCTCCACCGTGCCGGCAGGTATTTCCCCGAAACTGATATCCGTCATTCTGGCAAAATCATAACCCGCGGGTTTCAATACGCCTAAAAGCGTGCGCCGCACCTTCTCATAAACCGCATCCCTGGCCGCTTCATACGCCGGCGGCGCAAGGAATTCATCATGGCGCGACAGAATGTTCTGCGCTTCCAGATACTCGATATATTTATCAAATATATTGGGCTTTACGCGTTTCATGTAGGTACTGTGCACTTCTGCCTTCGCCATACCATAGCGGTAAGGGTTCTTCTCCACGTATTTTTCCAGGGCATTCAGAATCTTCTCTCTGTATGCACGCTCGTCCGCTGTATGCCACACGAACGTATCCTTTTTCATCGGGAAAACACAGACCAGTCCCTCCTCTGCAAGAATCTTCACGGCCTCTTCTGTCTCTTCTCTGGACAGCGCCGTGAGTTTGGCAAGCTCTGACACCGCAGCCATTGTTTCTGCGTACTCTTTCACATGCAGTTCAATTACATCTTCGGCGGAACCGGACTCCTTCTGCTTCAGGGAATCCAGAACCTCCGGGGAAAACCGTTTCTTCTTCACCGCATTTGGTTCCAGTATCACACCGCCCCCGATTGTCTCCATAGGAGAATAGAACCGCACAACAAATCTGTCCCCTCTCCGGAAGGCGACCTCCTCTTCCATTCTAAGCTGGACATATCCGCTTTCTCCCGGTCCAAGAGTCTCATCGCCCAGAAGGACAGCACGGCACAATACCTCGCTGGTACCGCTGAAAAAATGCAGCCTTGTGTTGTTTGCCAGGACACGCACGGAGGAATCCAGCATTTCCAGTTTTACATCCAGGAGCCTGGAATCTTTCATGCTTCCGGGGGGCGCAAGGACGCAGCCTCTTTGCAGTTCCTTTTTCTTCATATTGGAGATATTGATTGCCACGCGCTGGCCCGCATAGCATGTTTCCACGTCCCTGCCATGTACCTGGATATTGCGGATCTTACACTCCCGTCCATTCGGAAACATCTCGAGTTTATCTTCTTTTGAAATCGTCCCGCTGACGAGCGTACCGGTTACCACAGTACCGAAGCCGGAGAGAGAAAATACCCGGTCTACGGGCAGCCTGGGTATGGTGTGAATCTCCTTTTCCACCACCTCATCCTCGCTCAGGCGCTCAATGGTTTCAACCAGAACGGGAATCCCCGCCCCGGTTGCTGCCGACACTTTCACGACAGGAGCCCGTTCCAGAAATGTTCCCTGCAGTTCTTCCCGGATCTCTTCTTCCACCATCTCCAGCCATTCTTCGTCCACCAGGTCGCATTTATTCAGGACCAGAATACTTTTTTGGACTCCCAGCATTTCTAAAATATCCATATGCTCTCTTGTCTGGGGCATGATTCCCTCATCGGCTGCGATAACCAGAAGCACCAGATCCATCCCCACAACACCGGCAACCATATTATTTATGAACTTCTCATGGCCCGGAACGTCTATGATGCCCGCCCGGTTTCCGTTCTTTAAGTCGAACCAGGTAAACCCCAGGTCGATTGTAATTCCTCTGCGCTGTTCCTCCTCCCAGCGGTCCGTGTTCCGGCCGGTGAGCGCTTTTATCAATGTTGTTTTTCCATGGTCAATATGGCCCGCTGTTCCGATAATAATATGCTTCATAAGGGTTTCCTTCCTTTTCCAGGACATTCTGCTCCTTTAAGATTCTGGTAAGATAGTTCATGAATTTTCCATCAAATGTCCGCATATCCAGGAGGATCTTGTCATTCATGACCCGTCCCACCACTGGCACCGGCATATGTCGAAGCCTCTCTTCCAGCTCCGGTGTACTGATATCCAGGGGGCGGATTGTCACCGCAAAGCTTGGGATGCGCTCCAGCGGCAGGGAGCCGCCTCCGATCTGTGCTTCACAGCTTTCGACGCCGATTTCTGCAGTCAGTTCTGCACGTCTGAGCATTTTACAGAACTTTTTGGCATCCTTTTCCACCTCTTCCGGCTTTCGCGTGATCATAGATAAGGCCGGTATGTTGTGTACTGCTTTCTCTTCCGATAAATATTCCCGCAAAACGACTTCCAGCGCCGAGGCTGTAAATTTGTCAATCCGCAGCGCCCGCGTCAGCTGGTTCTTTTTCATCATGTCTATATATTTCTTTTTTCCAACAATGATCCCCGCCTGAGGGCCGCCCAGCAGCTTGTCTCCGCTGAAACAGACCACATCGGCCCCATTTTTCACAGAATCCTGCACCGTGGGCTCATAGGCCAGTCCGTATTTGCTTAAATCTACCAGGACACCGCTGCCCAGGTCCTCGATGACCGGGAGCTGATACTTTTCTTTCAGTGCTGCCAGTTCTGCAACGGAAACCGATTCTGTAAAACCTACGATCCTGTAGTTGCTGGTGTGCACTTTCATGAAGGCCTTTGTCTCCTCCGTGACGGCTTCCTCATAGTCACTAATATGTGTTTTGTTGGTGGTTCCGGCTTCTCTGAGGACTGCGCCGCTTTGTTCCATGACATCGGGAATTCTGAATTTGCCTCCGACCTCTACCAATTCTCCCCGGGATACGATGACTTCCCCGCCTTTTGCCAGGGAGCTTAAGATCAGCATAACCGCGGCAGCATTATTGTTAACAGCCATGGCAGCTTCTGCCCCTGTGATCCTGCATAGAAGCCTTTCAAAATGAGAATACCGTTCCCCCCTGCCGCCTTCTTCCAGGTCATATTCCAGATTGGAGTAGCCTCCTGCGATATATGTCACCTGCTTCAGATGTTCAGTGCTAAGCGGAGCACGGCCAAGGTTGGTATGCAGTATCGTTCCCGTTCCGTTTAACACGCGCGTCATGTTGGGGCGGTACATGTCCGCTGCGGTAAGTTCTATGCGCACCATAAGGCTTTCTATCTGCTGTTCGGCTTCTTCCTCGTTCTCACAGGACGCAATATAGGCGCGCAGCTTATCAAGCTCAATCCGTACGGCTTCCAGTACACCGTCATAACCATACAGTTCCGCCATTTGCTTTATAACATTGTTTTCCATCAGAACATCTACTTTTGGGATTTTCCGATATAAAAGGTTCTTATTCATAGACTGCTCCTTATGCTTTGTTTGTAGTGCCTCCCATCGTATTTACGCCGGGAGGCACTAATTTGTATTATGGCAAAAGCCTTATCAATTTTTCTTCTTTTTCCAGCACCCGTCCGATCACGGAGACTTTGGTGTCCAGTTTTGCACGCTTCAACCCATTCATAAATTCATCCGCATAACACTTTGGCAGACTAAACAAAAGGCCGCCTGATGTCTGTGGGTCGTACATGAGGTCTGTTACATATTCTTCTACGTGCACCGCGTCCACCATACTCTGACAGTGTTCACGGTTTTTATAGGCACCGGCAGGTATTAAGCCCATCTTGGCGTAATCCGCAGCCTCCTGCATGTAAGGCACCCTTTTTGCTTGAATCTCCAGCGTTACGCCGCTGGCCTTAGCCATTTCCGCACAATGTCCCAGCAGTCCGAATCCGGTGATATCCGTACAGGCATTGACCGGAAATCCCTCTGCTGCTTCCTTTGCTTTTTTATTGAGGGAAGACATCACTATGACGGCTTGTGTTTTGGCCTGTTCCGAGGCCATTTCCGCTTTTACCGCAGTATTGATGATGCCGCTTCCGATCTGTTTAGTCAGGACCAGCACATCCCCGGGCCGGCAGCCATAATTTCTGTATATCTTATCGGGATGTACAAATCCCGACACACTCAGGCCGTACTTCGGCTCATCATCCTGGACGGAGTGTCCTCCCACCAGCACGGCGCCGGCTTCCTTTACCTTATCGGCACCGCCTCTTAAGATCTCCCCGAGAATCTCCGGGTCCAGACAATTTGGAAATCCCACAATATTCAGAGCCACCTTTGGCTCTCCTCCCATCGCGTATACATCGCTGAGGGAATTGGCTGCTGCAATCTGCCCGAAGGTATACGGATCATCCACAACCGGGGTAAAGAAGTCAACGGTCTGAATCATAGCAATATCATCCGTAACCTTGTAAATCGCAGCATCATCTGACGTTTCAATCCCAACCATGAGATTCTCATCCTGGAATTTTGGCAGCTTACCCAGAACCTGGGCAAGGGTCTCAGGACCTATTTTAGCCGCTCACCCGGCTGTCTTTGCCATCTGGGTAAGGCGCACATCTTTCCCTTTGTTCATGCCATCTTCCTCCTTTCCTGGAGCGTGTCTGAAAATTGCTTGTTGCAAGATGTTGTCCCAGTTTGCGGGGTATTTACTGCCAAATACAGGAAGCGTAGTGGGCTACGCCCTCTGGATTTGGCAGTAAATAGACCGTGAAGTGGGGCAGCATCTTGCGGCAATGAATTTTCAGACACACTCTAGTATTGCGCACTCTCAGAAACTCTATTTTTTAGGGACGGATCACTTTTTGCGCTCCATTCATGGTCTCTACAATCGTGTACATATTGGTCACGCTTCCTACCTGAAGCTTTTCCTTCAGCCCGTAATAATCCAGGCATGTACCGCATGTCATAATCTGTACGCCCTGGGCTTCCATTGCTTTCAAATCCTCCAGGGAATCAGAACCTTCCGCAGTAAGCCTGGCTCCTCCATTGTAGAAAAGGATTGTCCGGGGCAGTTCCTCGAGCTGTGACACGGCAAAAATAAAGCCTTTCATCAACACTTCTCCCAATTCATCATTTCCCTCTCCCATCCGGTCTGAAGATACTACAACTATTGTACCGCCACTGCTGTCCGTGCAGCACACGGCCTCTTTCTGCTGTTCCTGCTTCTCATACTGTTCCTGCTGCAAAACACCGCCTTCCTTTTTAATGGCAATCCGATATTCTTTTTCTCCGGTTTTTTCCCAACTTACCCCGGCTCCGGAACTGGATGCCAGCTTTGTTACATTCTGGACGGCAATTTCATTATCTACCAATACCTCAAGAACTCCAGGGCCTTCCAGTTCCTGGAGAGCCTTCTTCGTCTTTATGACAGGGATGGGGCAGGCGTCTCCTATTGCATTAACCGTTATCATAATAGTGTCTCCTTTCGAAATCAGTGCAAAGGGGTCTGACCCCTTTGAAGTTATTTATAGATATATTCTATCACTGACTTGGCTTTGAGTAAACAATATTTATTGTCAACATCTGTTTGTTTGTCCCGATGCTACTATGTTGTCGAACGATCTGTTGTAACCGTTCAGACAGGTCTGTGCATTTACTGCACAGACCGTACGAAAACATGATGATTGCAGGCATCGCATCCTGTCTCCGCTTTGCTCCGGTCCGTGTTAAACGTACGCCGCCGGCGCACAGCCCCCTTCGCCGCAGGCGAATTTCAATGGGCTGGATGCGTAACAGTTCAGGCCTGTCTGAACTGTTGCGATCTGTTTCTGTTATGATAATAATATCCGAAAATCCATGTTGATAATTTTATGCATTTATGAGATGATATGTGTAGTTTTCCGCTTGTTTTGGAATTTTAAACAGGCAGTTTCCGAAAGAAAGGATAAGATAAAAATCATGTGGATTGCAGATAACTGGAAAGATTATGAGGTCATAGATTGTTCCATGGGAGAAAAGCTGGAGCGCTGGGGGGATTATTTTTTAATTCGCCCGGATCCCCAGGTCATCTGGGACACGCCTAAGACACAGAAGGGCTGGAAGAAACCAAACGGGCACTATCACCGCAGTAAAAAGGGCGGCGGGGAATGGGAATTCTTTGATCTGCCCCATCAGTGGCAGATTCATTACGGGGAACTTACTTTTAACCTGAAACCTTTTAATTTTAAGCACACAGGGCTATTCCCGGAACAGGCCGTGAACTGGGACTGGTTCTCCGATAAGATAAGAAACGCAGGCCGGACAGTAAAGGTGCTGAATCTTTTTGCTTACACGGGCGGCGCTACGCTGGCAGCAGCGGCAGCCGGCGCACAGGTTACCCATGTGGATGCCTCCAAAGGCATGGTTGGCTGGGCAAAGGAAAATGCGGCATCCTCCGGACTGGGCGAAGCTCCGATCCGCTGGCTCGTGGACGACTGTGTGAAGTTCGTGGAAAGGGAAATCCGCCGCGGCAATACTTACGATGCCATTATCATGGACCCTCCCTCCTATGGAAGAGGTCCCAAAGGGGAGGTATGGAAGATTGAGGATATGATCCATCCGCTGATCAGGCTCTGCACCCAGATCCTGTCAAAGGATGCGGTATTCTTCCTGGTTAATTCCTATACCACCGGACTGGCCCCGGCCGTCCTGACATATATGATCTCCACCGAGCTCAAAGCCTGGAACGGAACCGTAGACTCCCAGGAAATCGGGCTTCCTGTAAGCTCAAACGGGCTGGTGCTGCCCTGCGGCGCATCGGGACGCTGGGAAAGAACGTAAACCCCTTGAATAGATTTTCAGGGCTTGTGCCCCATCTGTACAAGTAAAGAATACTGACATATAAGTCAGCCCGCCGGAACCGGACGTTCTGGCGGGCTGCTGTTCTTCGTGAATCTTCCCTGCATATGCATTCATAGGTGAAATGATTACTGCACTGTAATTGCACCCAATATCTGCCCAATGGGTGCGGATATGTTTAGCTCAGCCCGGACGGCCTTTGCAGTCTCTGACTTATTAATTACAACCAGATGCCTTCCACGGAAATAATCGATGAATCCCGCGGCCGGATAAACTACCAACGAGGTTCCTCCAATAATAAGGGTATCTGCCTCGGTAATTGCACCTACCGCCCCCTGGATTGTCCTGGAATCCAGACCTTCCTCGTACAGCACCACATCCGGTTTGACGATACCTCCGCATTCACAGCGCGGTATACCGTCGGAGTTCTTGACAAACTGCGCATCGTAAAAACGCCCGCACTTCATGCAGTAGTTCCTGTGGATGCTGCCGTGGAGTTCGAAGACAGTCCGGCTGCCGGCAGCCTGATGAAGGCCGTCAATATTCTGTGTGATCACAGCCTTCAGCTTTCCCGCCTGTTCCAGCTCTGCCAGTTTGAGATGCGCAGGGTTGGGCAGCGCATCTAATATCATCATTTTTTCCTTGTAAAAGTCGTAAAATGTTTCTGTATACTCCATAAAAAAGCTGTGGCTTACTACCTGTTCCGGAGAGTATTTGTATTTCTGATGGTAAATACCGTCAGCACTCCTAAAATCAGGAATATTGCTCTCTGTGGATACTCCTGCACCGCCAAAAAACACAATGTTACCGCTGTCATCTATTATTTTCTGAAGCAGTTCTATTTCCTTTTCGTACATTCTGATACCTCCTGATTCACACACCGGCTCCATTTTGCAACAGCCACGTAAACATGCATACTAACGGGCACCGCCGTCTCTGCATTCATGGGTTATGGCCGATATCGGATGCGCTATCTGTCTATCACATTTCCTTTCTCAATATGCTCCTGTACAATCGCCTGCATACATTTCCATATATCTTCCGAGGTTTCCTCTATTTTCTGATTCCGTTTATAAATCTGTGACTTTTTCACCTTATGCTCCGCCCAGCTTTTTCCGCCGGATGCATCATTGAGCAGCAGCGGCTGAAAATTATCCAGCAGATGGGCAAACTTCGCATCCGGAGTCTCATACTCCTCAAACTCCTCCCACAACCTGCGGAACTCCTGCCCCTGTTCCTCCGGAAGAAGACCGAATATCCGGTCCGCCGCTGCCGCTTCCCTGACACGTTTCGTCTCTGCCCCTGCGGAATCATACGCATAGGTATCTCCTGCATCAATCTCAACCAGATCGTGAATCAGAACCATGGTCATCACCCTGGCCGCATCTGCATCCGGCACATACTCCTGCAAAAGCACTGCCATCAGCGCAATGTGCCAGGAATGTTCCGCATCGTTTTCCTTTCTCCGGCCGTCTGCCAGGTAGGTCTGCCGGTAAATATTTTTCACCTTATCGATCTCCCTGATAAACTGAATCTGCTGCTCCAATCTTGTCATTTTTCCAACCTCTTTTCTTCTATATTCATTACATGTAATACATTAGATCTCAAGTATCTCATCCAGAGAATCCATTCCGTACTCCGCAAGCAGCTGCCTGATCCCCTCGCCGATCTCTTCTCTTGTATAATCGTTTTGGGCCAGAAAATCATCCCCGTATTCGTTCAGATGATGATAAAATCCAATTCCCATTTCCAGATAAGTTTGATCCGACTGATCCAGTTCCTGGTACAGCATATTTTCCGCCTTATTCACCGCTCCTGCATCCGCCATTCTTACCAGACGGGCAAACAGATCATCCGCTGCCGTATATTTATTTTCCTCCGGAAGCTCATACTGCGGACTTGTCTTTCGAAATATAATCCGCGCCAGGGCCGCTGTTTCCCCCTTTATCATCCTCATAATATAATCCTGTTCAAATTCCATATCAGCACCTCTTTTCCCCGCTGCTTACTCCCCCTCCTCCTGCTGTTCGGAGGCATCTGCTTCGTTTAATCTTTGTCTGTTTTTCTCCCTCTTTGATATGCCAAGCCATATTCCAATAAAGAAATATGCCGCAAAACAAATCCCGATCAATGTATTGACTAAATACCCCGTATCCGTGGGATTAAACTTCAATACAAACGTTTTTACAAGATTATCTTTTCCGCTCAGCACAGCGTCAACCCATGTATTCAGTGTCATAATTAGTATTCCTGCCAAAAGTGAAATAAACGCAGATTTAAAATACCAGTTCATTCCCTTTATCTTTGCCGTAAGAATCATCAGCCAGACTGCAGCAACCGGAAATGCCGCGATAGGAAATGCATACCGATACAACCAGTCCCCTCCTGTATAAAGGTTACACGCGTACAGAAGCAGAAATGTAAAAAGCGTAACACCGAGTGCCGGCAGAATGACTCTGTGCTTTTTTACAAGTACCGGCAGGATCGTGACTGAAAAAGCGATCCCGATTGAAAACAGGACAATGTAAAACCAGGAAAGTCTGTGCTCAATAACCAGATTGCAGATCAGGCACGTGAGTACGGCCACCCCATAAAGTGCCAGCATAATACGCAGATATAGTTTAACGGCAGGATGCCTTCCTTTTTCACTGTCTTTTTTGTTACTGCCGCTGTTCTCTGTTCTCATCTTTTTACTCCCCCGTTTTTCTGTGCTTTATATCTGATTCAAAAATATCATCAATAAATAATTCTTCAAAAACCTATCTTCTAACTGCAATTTTACCACACTCTTCCTGAGATTGCCATTAAGAATACGCAGTAGTAGGTGACAAGCTTTAGACTTGTCGGCTGGTGGGGGCGCGAAATAAAGAGAGCACCGTAAGCCTCCCAATTGCACCTATGCCGTTTTGATGTGCGGACACGAACCTAAGAAATTCTAGGAAGCCAACAGCCAAAAAAGTGGGGCACAGGCGACACATCACGAGAATTCCGATGATTTCTCGCGCTGGGTCGCCTAATTTTGTGATTCGGTGATCACAAAATTTCCCCACTTTTTCGGCTGTCGGCTTCCAAGAATTTCTAAGGTCCGCTTTAGCACTTCTAAACGGCATAGGTGCAATTGGGAGGCTTACGGTGCTCTCTTAATTTCGCTGGGTGCATCCAATCGGAGGAAGGTTGTCACCTGGGGAGGCGCTGAAACGGAGCAGCGTATTGATTCGCTTGGCGGAACATAAAATCTCCATTTGTTTACCAATGGGAAGAGTGCGGCCTGACAGAAGTATAAACAGTTACACTGTAAGTACATGAACGCCTTGTCCTTACCATGTACCGAATTTATTTCGTATCACCAAGCGAATTCATACGCTTCCCCCGTTACGCAGCGCCCCAATTGACGCGCTTTTTTACCGATTGGATGCGCCCAGCAAAATGAAGGGATAGCCGCTAGCCTCCTAAGGGCATACATGCCGTTCCGTACTGCTAAAGCAGGCCTTAGAAATTCTTAGAAGCAGACAGCCGCGAAAGTGGGGAGCTTTTATGATTCCGAATCATAAAAGCGGATGGCCCAGCGCGAGAAATCATCGGATTTCTCGTGATGTGCCATCTGTGCCCCACTTCCGCGGCTGGCTGCTTCTTAGAATTTCTTAGGTCTGCGTCCGCAATACGGAACGGCATGTATGCCCTTAGGAGGCTGGCGGCTATCCCTTCATTTTGCGCCCCCACCCAAATCCCCGGCAATTCTACAAGTCCACTTTTCCGGTAGTGTCCCCGTTGATTACGTAATATGCCGCAAATTCTTCTGGTTTCAGATAGATCTTTACGTCTTTCATATCGCCCACTTTATTCTTCAGTTCCTTAGTCCATACATCTTTCACTTTCTGAAGTACTTCTTTTTCTGAGTATTCTTTTCCTGAGAACTGAAGGAACAACTCTGTCTTTAACTCTGCTTTTTTTGTGGTTCTCTTCGCAGCAGTTGTTTTTGCTGTGGCCTTCTTAGGTGCGGCCTTCTTTGCCGCTGTTTTCTTTGGTTCTTCTGTAACAGGTTCAGGATCTTTGAGAACAGCTGCTCTTGTTTCAATGGCTTTTGTCGTATCTTTCTTTGTCTCGATCGCCTTTGCCTTTCCTGCTTTCGTCTCAATTGCCTCGGTTTTAACAGCATTTTTTTTTGCAGCCTCTGGCTTTACTGTTTCCTTCTTTTCTTCTCCCGGTACCGCTGCTTTTGTAGCCTCAGCTTTTGCAGTTGCTGTCCCGGCTGCTTCTACAGATAACTCTGCAGCCTCTTCTGCCGCTGGTTTTGTGGTTACTGGTTTCTTTGTTGTTTTCCTTGGTGCCATACTTGCTCCCTCCTGCTAAAACAATCAAGTATTTAGACTTCAACATGAACGTTTTTTTGCTACAAGGTGTATTGTACCTCATTTTTTCTCAAACGTCAAAAAAACTTTTCCATAGTCACTAAAAAGGTTACTGTTCATCCTTATACCCACGGAAAAACTTTGCAAGGCCTTCCAGAGTCTTTAACAGAATCGGAATTTCATTTTCATCCAGGCTCTGAATGACGGCATCTGTCATCTGCGTGTGAAAATCCTTATGGTGGTAAAATGCTTTTCTGCCCTTCTCTGTGAGCCTGATATAGACTACACGCCTGTCGGATTCACTTCTTTCACGTACCACGTATTTTTTGTTCACAAGGCTGTTGACGGACGTCGTAAGAGACCCGGCTGTGATGCCGAGTTTCCTGGCTACCGCGGACATGGTGCTGTCTTCCCCAAGCCCGATGGCCTCTATGATATGCATGTCATTATTGCTGATATCTTTGTACTCATCTGTTATAATTGCCTCTTCCTCTAATTCCCAAATTTCATTAAACAAATGAACCAGTATATCATTGATGGTCTCGTGTGCATTCACAGATGCTGTGCTCCTTTCTCTGTATCGCATATTACTGAGCCGTATTCACTCAAAACAAAGAATCTATAACTTCTTTTACGGTTTCCATGCGGTTCTGCCTGTATGTTTCGGCGCCGCAGAACAATAATGCTTCCTCTGCGTCTCCTCTGGCCGCCCGTATAAGACTGTCCGTGATGCAGTACGGAATCTCCGCGGGATTGCACCTGGCCAGGCATCTGTGGCATGGAGTATGCTCAATCTTCTCCCCTAGCATAACACGTTTCATAAACGGATTCAAGATTGCGCGCCCCGGCATGCCCACAGGGCTTTTCACGATTACAATGTCTTCTTTGGATGCCTTGAGATATGCCTCTTTATAACGGATATCAGCATCACACTCCTGTGTCGTCACAAATCTGGATGCAACCTGAACTCCGTCCGCTCCCAAAGCCATGACGCGCCGTACATCTTCCGCATCAAATATCCCGCCGGCTGCAATGATCGGTATTTCCATATGGTATTCTTCTGCGAAGCCTCGGACTGTCTCTATGATTTTGGTGATCTCCTCTTCATACTTCTCGGGAGAATAAAAGTCCAGTTCCTCTTTCTTAAACCCAAGGTGGCCGCCTGCCTTCGGACCTTCAATTACAACAAGGTCAGCAGTCCTGTGGTATTTTCTGCTCCAGTATTTCAGAATCACTTTAGCAGACTTTTCTGTGGATACTATGGGCGCAATCTTTACGGGGCTTCCCGCAGTCAGAGCCGGCAGTTCTGTGGGCAGGCCTGCACCGGATATGATCAGATCCGCACCGGCTTCCACGGCGGCTGCGACATGCTGCTTATAGTCCCTAAGAGCTACCATGATATTATATCCGATCAGGCCGTCAGGCGAAATAGCCCTTGCCTTTTCCATTTCTTTCCGAATGGACCGCTGATTTGCACCTGACGGGTCCGCGTCAAAGTCCGGCTCCCGAAAGCCGATCTGGGCCGTCGAAATAATGCCCATTCCTCCCTCCTTCGCAACTGTCCCCGCCAGATTTCCCAGGCTGATTCCTACCCCCATACCGCCCTGTATCAGGGGCACCCTGGCCGTCTTTTCGCCAATTTTAAGTGGACTCATATTTACATGACCTCTCTTTTCATTTACATCTTTCTGAATCGTCTGTAGCGTTTTTCGGTCAGCTCATCCCCGGAAAAAGCTGTATACTTTTCCAGGAATTTCTTCATGTGCGGTTCCAGTACGGCGCAGACTTCTTCAAGCTTCTCCTGTGTATAATGTTCCGGCTCCGGTATGACCTGTTCGATGATCTGGAGCCGCAGCAGGTCATCCGCCGTCAGCCGCATGACTTCGGCGGCCTCGCTGGCGCGTTTGCTGTCCTTCCACAAAATGCTGGCAAATCCTTCCGGGGAGAGTATGGAGTATACGGAATTTTCCAGCATCCATACCTCGTCGGCAACTGCCATTGCGAGAGCTCCGCCGCTTCCGCCCTCACCGATTACCACGGACAGAACCGGAATTTTCAGCCCGGACATTTCAAACAGGTTTCTGGCAATTGCCTCTCCCTGCCCGCGTTCTTCGGCCTCCAGGCCGCAGAATGCGCCCGGGGTATCCACAAAGCAGATGACCGGACGGCCGAATTTCTCCGCTTGTTTCATCAGGCGCAGCGCTTTTCTGTAGCCGTCGGGGGACGGCATACCGAAGTTGCGTTCTATGTTTTCCCTGGTGTTTCTTCCTTTTGCCTGTGCGATCACGGTCACCGGGCTGCCCGCAAAATATGCAATCCCGCCTGTGATTGCCTTGTCGTCCTTGTAACACCTGTCTCCGTGTAATTCTATGAAGTGATCGAATAGATTTTCAATGTAATCAGAACCCACCGGACGGTCTTTCCTTCTGGATATCTGAACACGGTCCCAGGCACTGCGCGCTTTCTTGCCCCTGCCGACCTGGATTGTGTGTTCCTTTCTCACCTTCGCCAAGCGCTCTATACAAGCATCACCGCTGTGCAGACGAAGTATCTCCGCCAATTCTGGTTTCATGTTTTCACGCGCAACGATACGGTCTATGAAACCATGTTCCAGTAGAAATTCTGAACGCTGAAATCCTTTGGGCAGCTTTTCCCCGATGGTCTGTTCAATAACACGGGGGCCGGCAAATCCGATCAGTGCGTGGGGTTCTGCCAAAATGATATCACCCAGCATCGCAAAGCTGGCAGTTACACCGCCCGTAGTCGGATCCGTCAAAACAGATATATACAGCTGCCCCGCATCGCTGTGCCGTTTCAGAGCCGCCGATGTCTTAGCCATCTGCATCAGGGATACAATCCCCTCCTGCATTCTTGCGCCGCCGGAACAGGCAAAGATAATAACGGGAAGCTTTTCCTTTGTTGCACGCTCCACTGCACGGGCGATCTTCTCGCCCACTGCCTCACCCATGCTCGCCATGAGAAACCGGCCGTCACATACGCCGACCACGGCCGGCATGCCTTCTATTTTTACCTTCCCCGTAACAATAGCTTCTTCCAGCCTTGTTTTCTCCTGAAGTGCTTTTATCTTCTCCTCATACCCATTAAAGTTCAAAGGATTTTTCGTCGTCATTTCCCTGTCCCACTCTTCGAAGGATCCTTCATCCGCCAGCATCTCTATCCTTCTGTACGCGTGGACGCGGAAGTAGCCGCGGCACTTCGGACAGATATAGAAGCCCTGCTTAACATCCTCCGCAATAATAGCCGCGCCGCATTTATTACATTTTCTGAGAAGCCCCTCCGGGACTTCTGGCCTAGACTCGTTCAGAGAAATATAACTCTTTCTGCTCGTCTTCTTAAACATATTCTGTAACTTCATAAACAGCTCCTTCATGGGGGTCACTTCATAGGGGTCTGACCCCTTTGCGAACCTTTTTCTGACAATTCTGATAATCTTGATATGCCGCTTTACATTTTTTCTATAAATTCGATGTCTATATCACCAGACTCAAAATCTGGATGGTGTAATATTTCGTACTGATAGTCTACGTTTGTGTCGATCCCCTCGATGATGATCTCTCCCAGTGCGCTGCGCATCTTGCGGATCGCCTCTTTTCGGTTTCCTGCGTGTACGATCAGTTTTGCAAGCATGGAATCATAATATGGGGTCACCGTATATCCGCTGTATATGGCAGCGTCTATACGCACGCCTTTCCCTCCCGGGAGGTACATGTCCGTAATCGTTCCTGGTGACGGGCGGAAGTTCTTCTTCGGGTTTTCCGCGTTGATACGGCATTCTATGGCGTGCCCGGTTATTTTGACATCCTCCTGAGCATAGCGCAGCTTTTCGCCGTCTGCAATGCGGATCTGCTCTTTTATTAAATCAATTCCGGTTACCCACTCTGTTACTGGGTGTTCTACCTGGATCCTTGTGTTCATCTCCATAAAATAGAAGCTCCCGCTTTTTTCCAGCAGAAATTCTATTGTACCTGCATTCGTGTAGCCCGCTGCTTTTGCGGCTTTGACTGCTGCATCCCCCATGTTTCTCCGCATTTCTTCGGTAAGAGCAATGGACGGGGATTCCTCTATCATTTTCTGGTGGTTCCTCTGTACGGAACAGTCGCGTTCACCAAGGTGGATGACGTTTCCATGTTTATCCGCAAGTATCTGGAACTCAATGTGCCGGGGATGCTGGACAAAATGCTCGATATACATGGTGCCGTCCCCAAAGGCCATTTGGGCTTCTTTCTGTGCCGTGTTGAAACTGTTCTCAAAATCTTCCGGGGTTTCCGCCACCCGCATGCCTTTTCCGCCGCCGCCAAGGGCCGCCTTGACTATGACAGGATAGTCAATCTGATCAGCCGCGGCAGCACCTGTTTTTGCATCGTAAATCGGTTCGGTGCTCCCCGGGATCACAGGTACACCGGCTGCTGTCATCGTATTTCTGGCTTCCTGTTTATTTCCCATTTTTTTAATCACTTTAGACTCTGGGCCGATAAATGTTATATTGCACTGCTCGCACAGTTCCGCAAATTTACTGTTTTCAGACAGGAAACCGAACCCCGGATGGATTGCGTCCGCACCGGATACAAGGGTCGCGCTTATGATACTTTCCATACTCAGATAGCTCTGCGCAGAAGGAGCCGGACCAATGCAGACCGACTCATCCGCCAGCTGTGTATGCAGGGCTTCCCTGTCGGCTTCAGAATAGACTGCCACTGTCTCGATTCCCATTTCGCGGCAGGCACGGATAATGCGTACTGCAATTTCTCCCCGGTTTGCAATCAATACCTTTTCAATCATAACTTGCACATCTCCTTAATTTCCAACCATGAATGTCAACTCTGCCGTTACTACAACTTTACCATCCACAGAAGCAACTGCCTGGCCTACTCCCACGGGGCCCTTCTGCTTGATAATCGTAGTCTCCAGCTTCAGCTTATCTCCCGGATATACCATACCTTTGAATTTGCATTTCTGAATGCCTCCAAAGAATGCGATTTTACCTCTGTTTTCCTCTACGCTCAATATGGCAACGGCGCCTGCCTGTGCCAATGCCTCCAGCGTCAGAACGCCGGGCATAACCGGATGTTCCGGGAAGTGGCCCTTAAAAAAGTCCTCACGGTATGTCACGCATTTATACCCAACCGCATATTTGCCGGGCTCATAGTCTTCAATATAATCCAAAAGAAGAAATGGATGTCTGTGCGGAATAATCTCCTGGATCTGTTTAATATCTAATCTGTTCACGCTTAACCTTCTTTCTTGAAAAGGGGGTCAGACCCCTCTGCAGAGGGGTCTGACCCCCTTGACCTTGATTGACTATTTTATAACAAACAACGGCTGTCCATATTCTACTGTATCGCCATTTTCTACCAGTACTTCTGCCACGGTTCCTGCATAATCGCTCTCGATGTCATTCATTAACTTCATGGCCTCTACGATTGCCAATACCTGGCCCTCTTTTACACTGTCCCCTATATTTACGAAGGGGGCGGCATCTTCTGACGGTGCCGCATAGAATGTACCGACTAAAGGTGATTTTACTATTTTGCCCTCTGCTGCCGGGGCAGATACTGTTTCCTCTCCGGCCGGATCCGGTGCCGCGGCGGCCGCCGGAGCCGGATTTGCCGGGGATGAAGCTGGCTGATTCGGGGCTGCCGGAGCCTGGATTGTTAATACAGGCTCTGGCGCGGCTTCAGCCGGAACCGTTTTTATCGTTTTTTTGAGAGAAAGCTTCACTGCGCCTTCCTCATATTTAAATTCTGTCAGCGTGGATTTTGAAACTGCATCCACTAACTGTAATATCTCGTCTATTTTCATGCTGCCTCCTTTTTGTGCGGCGCACTATGCTTCATACTTCTTAACTAATAAAGTTGCGTTATGTCCCCCAAAACCAAGGGAATTGGTCAGTACATAATTCACGTCTTTTTCTATGGGCGCACCTACTGCATAATTCAGGTCGCATTCCTCATCTGTCTCTGTGGTTCCCACCGTCTGATGGATAAAACCGTCCGTGATGCTTTTTACGCACACGACGAATTCCACACCGCCGGCCGCACCGAGGAGATGTCCTATCATGGATTTTGTAGAGTTGATGACAACGTCTTTTGCCGCATCTCCCAGCGCATATTTGATGGCCCGGGTCTCAAATAAATCGTTGTGGTGGGTGCTGGTCCCGTGGGCATTGATATAATCAATCTTTTCCGGCTCCACGCCCGCCTCTTTCATCGCTAGTTTCATCGCCATGCCGGCTCCTTCGCCGTCTTCCTGCGGCGATGTAATATGGTATGCATCTCCTGTTGAACCATAACCCACCAGCTCCGCATAGATCTCCGCGCCCCTCGCTTTTGCATGCTCCAACTCTTCGAGTACTACGATTCCCGCACCCTCGCCCAGAACGAATCCGTCCCTCTCTTTGTCGAACGGGATCGACGCCCGTTTGGGGTCTGCAGAGGTGGATAGTGCGGTCAGCCCGGAAAATCCGGCCACTCCGGTAGGGCAGATGCAGCTTTCCGTTCCACCTGCCACCATAATGTCCGCGTCGTCATACTGAATTGCACGAAAAGCGTCTCCGATACAATTTGTTCCTGAAGCACAGGCCGTCACGACATTCGTGCACTTCCCTTTCAGCCCCAGCTGTATCGACACATTTCCGGCCGCCATATTGGATATCATAAGCGGAACCATCAGCGGGTTCACCCTGCTCGGTCCCTTTTCCACAATTTTCGTATAATTCTGCTCCACTGCCTGAAGGCTTCCGATACCGGATCCCACGATTACGCCCGCCCGGTACGCATCTTCTGCCTCCATATCGATTCCCGCATCCACGAACGCCTCTTTTGCCGCCGCAACAGCATACTGGGAAAATGCTTCCATACGCTTAGCCGCCTTAAAATCCATGCGCTCTTTTGCCACGAAATCCTTTACCTCCGCCGCAATCTGTACTTTATACTCAGAAGCGTCAAACCTTGTAATAGGCCCAATGCCCACCTTCCCGCTGCGGATGCCGCTCCAGAATTCCTCTACCGTATTCCCGATCGGAGTCACTGCCCCCAGCCCGGTTACTACTACTCTTCTTTTCATACTGATCTCCTTCTACATCGCCATTCCGCCGTCCACACACAGGACCTGCCCCGTGATATAACCGGCATTTTCAGAAGCCAGAAATGCAACCGCTTCCGCAATATCCTCCGGCTCCCCGAAACTCCCCAGAGGAATCTGCGCTGCAGCCCCCTCCTTTACTTTTTCAGAAAGTTCTGCCGTCATTTCCGTATTAATAAATCCCGGCGCAACCGCATTCACCGTCACGCCTCTGGATGCCAGCTCCCTGGCAGCGGCTTTCGTAAGCCCGATTACCCCTGCTTTTGAGGCGGAGTAATTCGCCTGCCCTGCATTTCCCATCACGCCTGAAACAGAGGATAGATTGATAATCCGGCCGCTTCTCTGCTTCATCATCTGCCTGGAGGCAAAACGAATACAGTGAAACGTACCTTTCAGATTCGTATCCAGCACCGCATCAAAATCATCCTCGGACATTCTCATCAGCAGTCCGTCACGCGTAATCCCTGCATTGTTGACCAGAATGTCAATCTGGCCGAACTTTGCAATGACTTCTTTTATAAACTTCTCACAGGCGCCAAAATCGGATACGTCGCACTGCATCGTCTCTGCCTTCCCGCCAGTCTTCTCTATCTCATCTTTTACTTCGTCTGCACGCCCCGCAGAGCCATTATAATTAATCACAACCACCGCGCCCTGAGAGGCTAGTTTCAGGGCTACAACCCTTCCAATTCCTCTGGATGCACCAGTAACAACCGCTACTTTTCCTTCTAACATAATTCCTGAACCACCTTATCTACATCTTCCCACGTTCCTACATTATATACCTTTACATCTTTACTGATCTTTCTCATAAATCCAGCCAGCGTCCGGCCCGGCCCGATTTCTACAAACCGGTCAACGCCGTCCGCAATCATCGCCTCCACACTCTGCTGCCAGAGAACGGACGACGCAACCTGCTTTGCCAAAAGAGCCTTTGTCTGGCCAATATCACGAACATACGCTGCCGTTACATTTGTCACATAAGGGATCTGCATCGGATGCAGTTCAACATGCTCCAGCACCTCTGCCAGCTTCTTCCCTGCTTCCTCAAGCATAGGCGAATGGAATGGGCCGCTCACATTCAGCGGAAGCACGCGCTTTGCTCCGGCTTCTTTCAAAACCTCCGCCGCCTGATCCACGCTTTCCTTCCATCCGGTTATCACAATCTGTCCCGGACAATTATAATTTGCAACGCTGACTCCTGTCACACCTCCTAGTACCGCTTCAATATCGGATGCAGATAATCCAAGAACAGCCGCCATAGCGCCTTTTCCATCAGGAACCGCATTCTGCATAAGGATTCCCCGCTTGCGAACCGTGACAATAGCATCCTCTGCCGACATTCCGCCGGTTGCTGCTGCTGCACAGTATTCACCCAGACTTAGTCCCGCCGTCACATCGGGCTTAAGCCCCCGCTCTTCCAGTACCTTTTCCATAGCCAGGCAGACCGTAACCAGCGCCGCCTGGGTATATTCGGTCTGATCCAGCAGGTCATTTTCTTCAAAACACAGCGCTTTCATATCTATATCCAGCAATTCCGATGCCCGATCGATCAGCATCCTTGCCGTTTCACTTTGTTCATAAAAGTCTTTCCCCATACCGGCCTTCTGTGCGCCCTGTCCGGGAAATATAAATGCCGTCTTACTCATAAAACCCTTTTCCTCCAATCAGGCCGTCTGTCTCTCTCACCAGCTTTTGAATCAGTTCCGTACAAGACAACTCTTCCTTCACCATGCCCGCAATCTGGCCGGACATTACACTGCCGTTTATCACATCGCCTTCCACAACCGCCTTGCGCAGCCCGCCCAGTGTCAGCAGTTCCAGCTCCTCAAAAGAGGCTCCCTCCTGTTCCTTCTGTAGGTAGGTCTTCGTCATCTGGTTTCGCAGGGCCCGCACCGGATGCCCGGTTGAACGGCCTGTAACCCGGGAATCGATATCCCTTGCCTTAATAATGCATTTTTTATAATTTTCATGAACAACAGATTCTTTCGTAACCACAAAATGAGTCCCCATCTGCACGGCCTGCGCACCCAGCATAAATGCCGCCGCAATTCCTCTGCCGTCCGCGATGCCGCCTGCGGCAATCACCGGGATACTCACCGCATCCGCAACCTGCGGAACTAAAACCATGGTGGTATTCTCACCAATGTGCCCGCCGGCTTCCGTACCTTCCGCTACCAGAGCATCCGCCCCGCAGCGTTCCATTCGTTTAGCAAGTGCAACAGAGGCAACGACCGGAATCACCTTAACCCCCGCCTCTTTCCACATCTTCATATATTTTTCAGGAGAACCGGCGCCTGTTGTAACGACTTTAACGCCTTCCTCCACAATCACTTCTGCCACTTCGTCCGCGTAAGGACTCATCAGCATAATATTTACGCCAAAAGGCTTCGTTGTAATCTTTTTGGCTTCCCTGATCTGTTCCCGTACCCAGTCTGCCGGCGCACTCGCCGCTCCAATCAGCCCAAGTCCGCCAGCTTCTGATACGGCGGCTGCAAGATGATGTTCAGCAACCCATGCCATTCCACCCTGGATAATCGGATATTCAATTCCTAATATTTCGGTTACTTTCGTCTTCATACTAACAACCTTTCTTTCAAGTACTTATTATTTGTGCGCTTCTAAATATTTTACAACGTCTCCGACTGTAGCGATCTGCTCCAGATCCTCAGATGGAATCTCCACATCAAATTCTTCCTCAAATGCCATCACAACTTCAAACAGATCCAGAGAGTCTGCTCCAAGGTCATCCTTGAATGAAGTTGCTTCTGTAATTGTGTTGCTGTCTGCTCCCAATGAATCTGCTACGATTTCTTTTACTTTTTCTAACATAGTTTTAAATTCCTTTCATGCTCTTTTCTTTATATTTATTATTTATTTATGTAATCCGGCCTGGTACATCGTAAAATAATGAACTGACACATTGATATTCAGCCTTATATCCAGCCGGAGATTACCCGTTTCAATTACCTGTTTCTAATTCCTGTTCTATAGAAAATTACCTGATATACCGCCTCTACCATTCCAGAAAGGCCGCTCCCCAGGAAAGCCCTGCCCCGAACCCCGACAGTACCAGCCTATCGCCCTTTTTGAGCGTTCCCTTCCGGTTCAACTCATCTAATAAGATGGGAATGCTGGCCGAGGATGTATTCCCATATTCCTGCATATTCATGGGAAATTTACTGATATCCTGTTTCAGCCTTTTCGCCACAGCCTCTACGATCCTCTGGTTTGCCTGGTGAAGAACAAAATAATCCACCTCATCCGCAGTGCGCCCCGCCCCGGACAAAACCTCCAGAACTGCCTCCGGCACCTTCTTAACCGCAAATTTAAACACGGCCTGGCCGTTCATTTTCATATAAGAGTCCGTGTCCTGTTCATCAGGTAACCGGTCCTTGCGGTGCCTGCTCATACACGTTAGCGCATTTCCTTTCCCCCCGTCAGAATGGGTAACCGGCTGATAAAGGGTGCCTTCTTCAGCTCTGAGCACGGCCGCCCCAGCCCCGTCCCCAAACAAAATACAGGTGCCTCTGTCTTTCCAGTTCACCGTATTCGATAAACTTTCCGCCCCAATCACCAGGATCGTCCGGTACATCCCGGAAGCAATATAGGCCTGGGCTGTATTATACGCAAAAAGAAACCCCGTACATGCCGCATTCAAATCAAATCCGGCCGCATTGACAGCCCCCAGTTCCCGCTGCACCTCGCACGCCGTACAGGGAAGCAGAACCTCTGAAGTGAACGTCGATACCAGGATCAAATCCAGCTCCTTTGGATCCACGCCGCTGTCTTCCAGCGCTGCCCGGGACGCCTTCACAGCCATGGAAACAGTCGTGTCATCCTCAATAATATGCCGCCTCACAACACCGGTCCTCTCCCGTATCCATTCATCACTGGTATCGACCAGCCTGGCTAAATCATCGTTATCCAGAAAATGCTCCGGCACATAAGAACCTGTTCCACATATCTTTCCTATCATATTCTATCTCCATGTTTGAATTCGTAGTTTTATTTTCAGCTCAAATACTTTTATCTTAAAATACTTTGATTATCAAAGTATAATAACAAATAGCTTATTTGTCAAGAGGAATATTTGTAGGATGTAGGGAGAGCCCCCTCAGAAATTACAATGCCGAACAATCGATTAAAAGATACAGTATTAGAAATTGTTGAGAACCAGCTGGCCTCTGATGAATGCCCATTTGTAAAAGCTGCGGAAAGAGGTAAGTACTATAAATCCATTCTGGCAAATGCAGAAAACCCGGGCAGCCGGATTATTAATACTGAGGATGTGGCAGATCTGTTTGGGGTGCTGTGAGGAGGCTTTGCAATTTCACAGCACCTCCTCAAGTATCGGTGCAGGCCAATGAATCTCCTTGTCTTGAACAATGATTACAAACATCTTCCGAATTCAGAAAATTCATCTAAAATGCCTAAAGGTAAAGAATTTTAAAATAGGGGTTTACAAAGTCCGGTAGCTTATGATAAAATATCACTTGTCGAGCGGAAGTGGCGGAATGGCAGACGCGCTAGATTCAGGTTCTAGTGGGAGTTTATCCTGTGAGAGTTCAAGTCTCTTCTTCCGCATTGATTGAGAAGTGAGAAGTCTTAATTTATTAAGGCTTCTCTTTTTTTATGATATAGGAAATTCCTTTTGAATTTTCTATATCATAAAACTCTTCCGGGAGGATGCACGTATGCCAATGGACCTGCACATACTAATACGTATCTCTGTATGTTCAGCAGCAACTTGACCAAACACTACTACTAAAGGCCCATTGACGATATCTTTTGTTTTAAATATAATGAAACTATAAATTTATTGTAGCCAAAAACAGGTGAAAACAGGACATGAAAAAGGCCCAAAGCATGCATCGACATCGCTTCGCTGCGGCAGCTTCATTACTGCTTATAACAGCGGCATCTCTTTCAAATGTCCCTATTTCATCCCATACTAAGAGGAGGGAAACGATGAAAAAAATTTATGCCTTAGGAGATGTAACATGTTCACACTGCGCACAAGTGATGGAAACTAAAATGAGTGCCATTCCTGGCGTAACATCAGCAATGATTTCTTTTAAATTAAAAAAAGTAACTGTTAATATGGATGATGACAAAGAAGCAGAGGTTGAAAGCCAGGTTCTCAACTTAATAGAGAACCCTGTTTATTGTAAGACTTGTCCTAACAGATAATTCGGGCAGACCAAAGTAATTTCGTACAGTCATATAGAGAATGGCTGCGGACAGCTTACCATTCAATGTCCGCCATTCGTTGCACAGTTTGTTCATGGTTTATCAAGTATCTCCACTTGAATCGTTGTAGTTCTAAAGCCAGTACTAGATTCCGGGTGCTCCGGAATCTTCTTGAAACAGCGCTGTATCGCTCAATACTCCTTTTATGGGTTTAAGCGGCACAACGCTGTTTTAAGATTGTTTAAATAAGTCTACTACTAAAGGCCCATTGACAGCATTTTTTCTTTTCCATATAATGAAACTATAAGTATATTGTAGCCAAAAGGGTGGAAATAGGACGGAGAAAAAAGACCCCAAAGTGTACGCCGGCATAAGATATTTTCAGCTGCTTCATTGTTGTTCATGGAATCAGGCAATTCTTTCGTATGAGCCGAAAATCACCCAATCTCTAAGAGGAGGGAAAGAAATGAGAAAAGTATATACCTTAGACAACGTAACCTGTACACACTGCTCTCAAGTGACGGAAACACATATCAGCACCTTAACGGGCGTGAATAAAGCCGTAGCTTCATTCAAATTGAAGAAGATTACCGTTGATATGGACGATGACAAAGAAGAAGAGATTGAGCGTCAGATCCAAAAGATTCTTGCCGATCCATTTTACTGTAAGAATTGCCCTAACAGAGAATAACGACATGCAGCAGCGGTGTATCCCTCCATATCCCTTTACCGGGATGGATCGATACACCGCTGTTTTTGTTGATTCACCTCTCACCCTATGGAGTTGGGAGAATCCTCACTAAACTTATTGAAACCGGCTCATTCTGCCAGCTGGTTATATTTTCCCCGCGGAACATAATGTGTATGCAGCAGATCATGAGCCTTATGTCCATTCGGATCTCCCAGAAATTCTGCATATAGTTTCATCAGATCCGGATTCTCATGGGACTTGCGCAGCACCTTGCGTTCATCCTCGCTGTACAGGGCCCGCGACCTCTTTTCACGATATCCCTCCTCACTGCACCGTGGCTGGCCGCCGCCGTTGATACAGCCGCCGGGACATCCCATCACCTCGATGAAGTGATATGGCGATGCACCATCCGCAACCTCCTGCATAAGTCTGGATGCCCCTGCCAGGCCGCTGGTCACTGCAATCTTCACCGTCACGCCCTGCAGATGCGCGTATTCCGGCAGCGTTTTCCCAATGGTGATCTCCGCCGTCTTCACCTGCTCAAGACCTACAATTGGCGTTACATGCAGTTTTTCAAAAGGCAGTTCTTCCCCGGTTACTACTTCATAAACCGTACGCAGAGCGGCTTCCATTACGCCTCCGGTCACACCGAAGATATCAGCCGCGCCGGTCCCCAGCCCCATTGGAGCATCAAATTCTGCATCGGGCAGCTTTACGAAATCGATGCCTGCTTTCTTAATCATTCGCGCCAGTTCCCGTGTAGTCAGCACCGCATCTACGTCGCGTTTTCCTTCCACTTCCATCTCTGGCCGCTGAATCTCGTATTTCTTTGCCGTACAGGGCATAACCGAAACCACGAACATATCCTCGGGCTCTGTGCCCGTTTTCTCTGCATAGTAGGACTTCACTAATGCTCCCATCATGGTATGCGGGCTCTTACAGGTAGAGAGATGTCCCAGTGCCTCCGGGAACTGGTGCTCCACATGCTTGATCCAGCCCGGAGAGCAGCTTGTGATCATCGGAAGCACGGCTTCTTCGCCGGCCAGCGCCGCATTCAGGCGCCCCAGCAGCTCAGTCCCTTCCTCCAGGATCGTCAGATCCGCGGAGAATAAGGTATCGAATACGTCATCAAATCCTATATCGTGAAGGGCTGCGGCGATTTTACCTGTTACCGGAGTTCCACAGGGCAGGCCGAATTCCTCACCCAGAGCCGCACGCACGGCGGGAGCCACCTGAACCACCACCCGCTTCCTGGGATCGGCCAAGGCCTTCCATACCGGTGTCAGGCCATCTGTCTCCTTGAGTGCTCCGGTGGGACAGACGATGGTGCACTGCCCGCACATCGCACAGGATGTGGAATTAAGCGGCAGCCCCATCGCCGGGCTGACCGTAGTCTCAAATCCCCTGTTCTGCGCCTGAATTGCCCCTACCTTTTGTATTCCCGCGCAGGCAGTCACACAGCGGCGGCACAGAATGCATTTGCTGGTAACACGGGTAATGGACGGGGATATGTCCACATGCCCCTCGGACACTGCGCCTTCAAAACGGCTTTCAGACACGTCCAGCTCATATCCGAGGGCCTGCAGCTCACAGCTCTGGTTACGGCTGCAATTCAGGCAGTCCTGTGAATGATTGGACAACAGAAGTTCATACAGAACCTTCCTGGCCTCCAGAACCTTTGGAGAATGGGTTCTCACCTTCATGCCCTCTCTGGCCTTTACCATACAGGACGCCTGCAGGTTCTTCATCCCTTCCACTTCCACCACGCAGATACGGCAGGAACCGTACTGGTGGACATCTTTCATATGGCACAGGCTGGGCACGCGGATGCCGGAAGCCTCTGCCGCTTCCATGATGGTGGAGCCTTCCAATACCTCCACCGGCTTTCCATTTATTGTTAAATGTATCATATTAACCTCCTGGTCTCTGTCTTGTTATGGGTTCCCGCTGCTACCGCCTGTCGCAATGCAGACAGCGCAGGGACTCTGCCATAGCGTCCAGCTTGTGATATCCACAGTTTACTTCCCGGAAATTGCCGGTCCGTTCTTCCGGTTTCAGGCATCTGGTCGGGTAACGGTCATGGGGTTCGTTCACTTCCAGTTCGATTTCCGGAATGTCGAACTGCTGCCCCTTGTTCAATTCCCCTGTTCCGCCCAGGTACTGATCGATCTTCACGGCGGCCTGCTTGCCGTCGGCAATGGCCTGGATCACAACATTCTTGCCCCATGGGCTGACATCGCCTCCCGCAAATATGCCTTTCTCTGCAGTCTGTCTGGTATATTTATTGATCTCCAGTTTGCCGGTCTTATCCATCCCCACATTGGTCGTCCTGTAAACCTTGTGGTCCACATCCTGATTTATGGCAGTAACGACACCGTCACAATCGATGGTAAAGTTCGAACCCTGCAGCTGTTTGGTCAGCCTGCGCCCGTCGCTGCCAAATTCCGCTATACGGCGGCGGATCAGATGAACCCCAGTCACTTTGCCTTGTTCACCCACGAATTCCAGCGGGGACGCCAATGATATAATCTCAATGCCCTCTTCCCGTGCCTCTTCTACCTCTTCCCTGCCTGCAGGCATCTCCTGCTCTGTTCTGCGGTAGACTACGGTAACCTGCTCTGAGCCGAGGCGGACGGCGGTTCTCGCAACATCAATCGCCGTACTGCCCCCGCCGATAACAACAAGATGTTTCGGTACGGACAGGTCTTTCTTCAACCCAACGCGTTTCAGGAATCCGACGCCGCTTTCCACGCCTTCCAGTTCCTCGCCCGGGATATCGAGCAGACGGGAAGCCTGGGTCCCTGCCGCAATGTAAACAGCATCAGACTGGCTGCGCATATCATCAAAGCTCAAGTCTGTACCTATGCTGGTGTTCAGATGGATATGGACGCCGCTCTTTTCGATGGCATGGATCTCTTTCTCGAGAACCTGCTTAGGCAGCCGGTACTCGGGGATTCCCCAATATAAAACGCCGCCGGCCACGGATTCTGCTTCGTATATATGTACTTCATGCCCCAGGTTTGCCAGGTAATAGGCACAAGTCAGGCCAGACGGGCCGGCTCCGATGACGGATATTCTCTTTCCGGTAGACGGCAGCGGCTCCACCATCGGGATATTATAATCATCCCGAAGCGCGTAATCCCCGATAAATCTTTTTACAGAACAAATAGCAACAGGCTCATCCACCTGCGCCCTTCGGCAGTGATCCTCACACGGATGGGTGCAGACACGCCCGCACACAGCCGGGAATGGATTATCCTGCCGGATCAGACGGTAGGCATCGTCGGTCCGCCCTGCTGCCAGCAGAGAAAGGTAACCCGGAATATAAACATTTGCCGGACATGCATTTCGGCACGGTGAGGTCTGAAGTTCCGCACAGACACCTGCCGCGCAGTGTTTATCATAAATGTGGGATTCATATTCCCCGCGGAAATATTTTAAAGTGGAAAGTACCGGGTTGGGAGCTGTCTGCCCAAGGCCGCACATGGCAGTCTGTTTGATCGTCTCCGCCAGTTCCTCCAGAAGCTCCAGGTCTTCCGGACGGCCATCCCCTTCCGTTATCCCTTCCAGAAGCTCCAGCATGCGGCGGGTGCCGTTACGGCAGGGGAGACATTTGCCGCAGGATTCATCACAGATAAAATCCATGAAATACCGGGCCGTATCTACCATACACGTATCTTCGTTCATGACGACCAGACCGCCGGACCCCATGATCGCCCCAAGCTCCGCCAGGGACTCATAATCCACCGGGGTATTCAAATGCGCCCTGGTGAGGCAGCCGCCGGAAGGCCCGCCTGACTGAATGGCCTTGAACTGCTTGCCCCCTATGATACCGCCGCCAATCTTATAGATGATATCCCCCAGAATCGTGCCCATAGGAACTTCAATGATCCCGGCGTTAACGATGTCTCCTGCCAGGGCAAACACCTTCGTTCCGGCGCTCAGATCCGTACCGATTTTTCGATACCAGCTGGAGCCGTTCAGGATAATAGGCGCCACATTAGCCAGCGTCTCCACATTATTGATGATCGTCGGGCTTTCAAACAGGCCCTTTTCAAACGGGAACGGCGGTTTCTGGCTTGGCTCTCCCCTCCTGCCCTCAATAGAGGCCAATAGGGAAGTCTCTTCGCCGCACACAAATGCACCCGCCCCTATGCGGATCTCTACGTCAAAATCAAAACCGCTGCCCATGATGTTTTTGCCCAGAATACCGGCCGCCCTGGCCTGGTCGATGGCATCGCCCAGCCTCTTTACCGCGATGGGATATTCTGCGCGCACATAAATATAGCCTTTTGATGCTCCGATCGCGTATCCACCCAGCATCATACCTTCGATGACGCTGTGGGGATCCCCTTCCAGGAGGCTCCGGTCCATGAATGCCCCGGGATCCCCTTCATCCGCGTTGCAGACCATGAATTTGCGTCCGTCCGGCGACTGGGCCTTCATTCCTGCCTCCCATTTTACGCCGGTTGGGAAGCCCGCGCCTCCGCGCCCTCTCAGGCCGGAGTTTTTCACGACCGCGACCACCTCTTCCCGGCTCATGCCGCTCAATACCTTTGCAAGCGCCCCATACCCATCCCTGGATATATAGGCCGCCAGAGAAGAGAACTCCATCCTTCCGCAGTTTCTCAGGGCAATGCGGACCTGGCCCTCAAAGAAGCCGATATCTTTCATCAACGGTACATGGATCCCCATGTCGTCATCAAAGTATGTATACTCCTCGCATACCTCATCATTCATCAGATGCCTGAACACAATATGATCCACCTTTTCCGGATCCATCTCGGTATAGAATACTCCGTCAGGCTCAACCAGGATCACCGGTCCCAGAGAACAGGTTCCCATACAGCCGGTGACCAGGACCTCTATCTCGTCCTCCAGCTGATAATTGGCCAGCGACTCGTGAAGCGCGTCTTTTACTTCCTGACAGTGGGAAGAGATACAGCCCGCGCCTCCGCACACCAGAACCTGGCGTCTGTACTTTCTCCGCTGCGCCAGGTAATCTCCTTTGATCACGCGGAGATCCATCTGGTCCCTTACCACCAGGGTTTCCCTGGATGTCTCATTTATTACAGCCATAGTTTTACTCCTCCTCCTCATAGTAGCGTTGCAGTATCTGTTCCAGTTTGTCGGGGTTTACTTGTTTGTAGACCTGATCGTCTATGGACATGGCCGGCGCCAGCCCGCAGGAACCGATACAGCGAGCCACTTCAAACGTGAATATCCTGTCCTTTGTGGTCTCCCCAATCTCTACACCCAGAATCTCCCTCAGCCTCTCCACAATCTTTTTACCGCCCCTTACATAGCAGGCCGTGCCGAGACAGACACGTATGGTGTGCTTACCTCTTGGCTGGGTGGCAAAGAAGGAGTAAAATGTAACGACCCCTGACACCTCGGCCAAAGGTATATCCAGGCCGTCCGCTATGACTTCCTGCACCTCCAGCGGCAGATAGCCATAGATTCCCTGTGCCATGTGGAGAACCTGGATCAGGCTCCCTTCCTTCCCTTTGTACTCCGCTGTCAATTCCGCGATCCGCTCCAGCAGAGCTGTCTCACTGTGGGCACAGCCACAGCATCCTTGTGTGTATTCACCCATCAATTAGTGCCTCCTTTTACTTTTTTATTGTGAAAAAACATACAAAGTAAAAGCGGGAACTGCCTGAATGGCAGCTCCCGCTGATTGATTACCTGTATGTTTTTTACATCCTGAATCCTGTTTTCCTGTTTTTTTATGTATATACTGGTCCATATGATATGACTCCTCCCTGTTTCTGGCATTTTCCCCTAAAAATCAGGAACGATAAGCTTGTTATTAATTGTACAAATTCAAGCAAATTGTCTGAAAGTTTTTGTTATGGTACCGATCATATCACAACCAGTTTGTCTCTGTCAAGATGCAATCGCAAAATTCATAGTATGACAAAGAATTGACAGACAACAAAAACTGCTATCCAAAGAGGCACTCCCTATATATATCTGCCCCCATATCCGCCTCCGCCGCAGCACAGCCCGCTGCCACCGCAGCACAGATTACAGAGCAGATTTGCAATACAGAGTTTCATGCACAAATCGCTGCCGCCCGCCCCCGGATATCCATACACGCTCTGCCGCTGCTGATACCAGGAACCGCCGCCCTGCAGGCGCTGCAGCAGCATCTGGTACTGCATATTCTCCGGCTCCAGCCTTACGGCTTCCTTCGCATGTTCCAGTGCAGTGACATTGCTGCCCATCCCCGAATTTGCCGATGCGCTGTAAAAATACCACAGGGCGCTCCTGTCATGGATCCCGTTCAGGACATGGAGCGCCTCTTCATATCGGCCGGCCTGCAGGTAATTGGCCGCCGCCTTCAGGTGTATATCTGTCTCGCTGTTTCCCCCCGAACGCTGTTCCTGCCCGCCGTAGGGGCCATAGCCCCCAAAACCGCCAAAGCCGCCGAAACCTCCATATCCGCCATATCCCCCATAGCTTCCGGTATTCCCATAACCGCCTGTACCTCCGGTATATCCGTGTTCGCGTTCATCCATAATCTGCTGATAGGCCTGCTGTACTTCTTTAAACCTGGTTTCCGCCTCATCACGCATGGGGTTGTTGATATTCGCATCGGGATGGTACTTTCTGCTCAGCGTCCGGTATGCTTTTTTTATCTCTTCATCGGCTGCATCCCTTGACACACCCAACACTTTATACGGATCATTCATCGTCTTCCATTCTCCTCACCATCTCTGTCCCTAACCTTCTAAACGTAACAATTCAGACGGACCTGAACTGTTACGTTTCCTCTCTTTTTTCCGAGAGTTCTCATACCAGAAAAAGAGGCCTGCCGGCAGCACACCGGTCTGCCTCCAGCACCGCTTTTTCTCCTTATCCTGCATCCTCAATCAGCTGTTTTTAATAAAGGTCTGACTGCACTTCGGACAGCGCACCTCGATCTTTCCCTTCCCCTTTGGCACCCTGATCTTCTGTCCGCAGCCAGGGCATTTATAAATATGGTGCGTTTTTCTCTGCTTCCATATAGCTTTCTGATTCCGGAAAAAGCCGCGTATCTTACTCGTCTTTGCCAGAAATGCCTGATTCTCTGCATACCGTTTTGTCACATTCTTTGAAAACATCCGGAAATAGCAGTAGATAATCAGGACCCAGCCCAGTGCATATAAGATAAGACGGACTCTGTCTCCTCCGATTACAGAAGAGATTAACACCACCGCCAGACCCACTATAAGCAGGAACTTCGAAAATGTATCGACTCCGTATCTTCCCTGCATGAAACGTATCAGTTTTTCTTTCATGTTTTACCATCCTCACTTTTATTCCTGCGGCAGCAAGCGGAAATCAGGACTGCCTGTTTCCGGCGTCTTCCCCTGGGCCGTCCCGCTTCCCTCTGTGCTGCTGAATTGATGCCCCGCAGCCATCTGCAGGGTAATGAACTACATGTGAAATATTCTCCTCTGTTTTCTCTGAATTGTCAAGAAATGTCTTATAAAATAAATATAAAATTTACTTGCAAAGGCAACAGTTCAGACCTGCCTGAACTGCTGCGTGCAAAGTGGGCAGGCCCACTTTGTCCCTGCCCATTACTTTTCATTTAAGATATTTTTGCAGATCTCATCTGAGATCAGGTATACAATCCTGGAATCATTCAGCATGACATAGCGGTTTCCCTCACCATCTTCTTTTCCAATATAAAGCGTAAGCGTCTGTTCCTCATCGTCCTGCGTATAGACGGCCTTCACAGTGATTCCTGACGCTTCATCCAGGCCAAATCCGGCCAGGTCTTCCTCCTCCACGGAATAATCCGCGGCCTTGCTCAGGGTGACAGCTCCCAGTCCGCCGGCAGCCGTTGCAATGGCTTCTGTATCGTCATTATTTTCCGAATCATAGGTGGCCTCGCTGCCATCTCTTGTTACGACAACTTTCTTCAGATTGCCGCTTCCAATATTGGGATAGGTATCCAGCTGCGCCATGTCCTCCAGTGAATACTGCAGGTCAGATATGGAAGTGCCGCTCACCGTGTACACCTTTCCCGTATCCCCCACAGTGGCATAATAGTTATCTCCCACAGCATTTCCGTAATAAACAGCGGTCTCTTTTCCGTCTTTTCCGGTCAGCACAACCGTGTATACCGGATCTTTTAACCCATAGTCCTCCAGCGAATCCCCGTCTTTCAGCTCCCGCTCTGCCTTCAGTCTGGCAAAATCAGAGGCCATTTGTTCCGGGTAGCTCTGTGCCAGCGGGAAATCCCGGTCATCGGCATTGTACCACGTACCGTCCTCCTTTACAAAATGAAATTCTCCGCTGCCTGCATCATACTGAATGCTTGTAATTTCGTCTATATCAGTCACGTATACCGTTTCCGCTTCTGTTTTTGCTTCCTTCTTTTCTTCCTGCTTCTTATTCCACCTTTGCATCCCAAGATAGGCAATCAAAAGAACCAGCAGAAGGCAGAGCAGCAAAAGGAAGGATTTCTTCTTTTTTTTCTCCATCTTCATCCGCCCTCCTATGCTTTTCTTCTCTTAAACCATACTGCAAATCCACCGATCAGAATCAGCAGCGGGATACCGAATATTACGAGCAGGCTGAATAGTCCTGCATGCTGCACGGTATTATATTCCGTGGCAAGGCTCTTTGGTTCAATTGATATATTCTGTACGCCGTCAAAATTGCTGCTTACGGCATTCATAAATAACGTCGTATTCTCAAGCTGCGTGAAGGTATCTGTGATCTGGGAATCGATCAGGCTTCCCGCCATGATTACGGTCAATCGGCTTTCTTTCGCGCTCTCCTTAGCAGTGTCTGATGTGTCTTTGCTTTGCGTATCGTCCTCTGCTGCTTCAGTAGCTTCGTCTTTATTCTCATCCTTGGTGTCGGCACTGATCTGCTCTGTGGCAACCGCCCCCAGTGTATACGTGCCCTGCGTCTGGCTGTCTTCCGTGACCGCATAGGCGCTGTCCGTCGTTGTCATAAAAGAGCTGGAACTAATGGTATCTCTCTCGGCATCTACCAGGTTCAGGCCCCGGGTATTGGTGACAAGCACCATCTGCGAAGACATGCCTTTCGCCAGATCTCCTGACAATGTAAGCGTCGGGAATATATAGTAATAATTGCCCTGGTAACATCTCTGGGGATCGGCAATATACCCATCGGCTTCTTCCATGCCATATTCCTTCATGATGGAGGCAATATTCGGAAGCACTGAAGTGCTGGTATCTCCCAGGAGAATCATCACTTTCCCGCCTGACGAAAGGAATTGCTGCATTGCTGCTTTTTCATCGTCTGTCAAATCCGTGGCCGGCGCGTACATAAGCAGAAGATCGCAGTCTTCGGGTATGGATGCCTGCATCACCAGATTCAGTTCTTCAATCTTGTAATTATTTTTGTCCATTAACTCTGTAATTGAGTTTGATAATGTGGCCTCACCGTGCCCCGTTGTTCTGTATATTTTTTTATTTACATCACTGGTCACGTAATTCACCGCACTGGTCAGCTGGCCTTCGCCGTCGAATTCGGATTCCGATACACTGCCCGTATAATAATAGGAGGAGGTATCCATGACCACAATATCGTCAAATGAAACAGTTGTGCTCTTGCCCGTATCCGCACATTCTACCACGATCGTATTCGCGCTGGTCTCGTACTCCGTTAACGCAGACGGATGGAGTACGGGGTCAATCCACTCCACAGAAATATATTTGGACAAAGCTGCATATTTGCTTAAAAATGTTTTAATCCGGTCGTCCGCCTTGTCTTTCTCTGCCAAAACCGTAAACCTTATTTTATGGTTCAGATCCTTCAGGAGCTCCCGGCTGGTATCCGTGATCTCGTAGATCTTTGTGCTGCTGACATCGATATTCCTGTATTTCTCGGGGATCTGTCCGAATATCATATTGGCTACTATTACGATTGCGACCACGATCACGGTAATCCCCACGCTGTAGGTTCCGTTTTTTGTTCCCGCTGTATGAAATAAATTTTTTATTTTCTGCAATTTCCGGCCCTCCTAACTCCAGCGTCTTTTCTGAATTGCCTGTACTGTCAGGAAAATAAACACTACAATTACAGACAAATACAGAACTATGCCGCTGATATCTACTATGCTGTTCGACGTGATATCCGTAAAAACATTTGCAAGCGCAAGGTTTCCAAGGAACTTCGTCAGAATGTTCTCGAACAGGCTGGATTTTACAATATACGTGACTACACAGGCCGCAATCCCAATGAGTTCAATCCCTCCGCTGATAAACCAGTTGCCCGTCATCTGCTGAATATAGGCAGCTACAATGGTCAGAAGTATGATAATCCCCACAGCGCCGCTGATAGCTGAACTTGGAAGGAAAGACAGGATGCCGTCCCACAGATACAGAACGAGCAGAACCCCGAATGTGGTGATAAAGGCAATGATCTGGCTCTCTGTCAGTGAGGACAAAAACATCCCGATCGCAATATATACGCATCCGAGAAGGAAAAATACCACAATAGATATATAATCCACCTTCAGATATGCGGTTCCCTGCATTTTAATAATCAAAGGGAATAAACAAAAGATCAGGTTCGGCACTGCCAGCACGGAAACCATCGCAAGGTATTTTCCCATCACAACCTGGCGCAGGCTAACCGGCGCAGTCAAAAGCAGCTGGTCTGTCTTGTTTCTCCGCTCCTCCGAAAAGCTTTTCATTGTGATCAGCGGTATCCCTACAAGAAAAACAATCAGTACGCCGGAAAGCGTGTAGGAGAAGTAGGGGTATCCCGCATTCAGGTTGTAAGCCATAAAATAAATTC
This sequence comes from Faecalicatena contorta, assembly GCF_001404335.1. Classification (GTDB taxonomy): domain Bacteria; phylum Bacillota; class Clostridia; order Lachnospirales; family Lachnospiraceae; genus Faecalicatena; species Faecalicatena contortus_B. The sequence continues at coordinate 21,680 of NZ_CYZU01000001.1, read as the reverse complement.
CCGCAAATGCTACAAGGAACGCTATAAAGACACATCCAATCATGGACTGAAAATAGGACTTCAGTTCTCTCTTATAAATCGCCAGCATCTGTCCCCGCCTCCTCTCTCTTTGCAGACAGCAGTTTCGAGCCTGTTTCCCCCTGTGTCAGTTCCAGGAAGATCTCCTCCAGACTTGCACGGTTCGTATTCAGCATAAGAAGAGGACAGCCTGCCCCGGCAAATGCAAAGAATACCTGTTCCCGGATATCTTTGTTGTCTTTTACTTCCAATACTGCATATGTTGTCCCGTCCGCTCTCTTTTCTGTTTTCATGCCGGTGATATCCCTGATCGGATTCAATATGTCACGCAGATTCGAAGGTTCTGTTTTCGCCAGGATCTCGACGGACTCCGCTTCATCCATCAAATGCTCCAGATTATCCGGCGTATCGCTGGCAACAAGCCTGCCCTTCGAAATGATCATAATGTAGTCGCATACCTCTCTGACCTCGGCCAGTATATGCGAACTCAGGATAACCGTATGATCCTTCGCCAGTTTCCGGATCAGCTCCCTGATCTCAATAATCTGTTTCGGATCCAGCCCCACGGTGGGCTCATCAAGTATAATAATGTCCGGAAATCCCAGCATGGCCTGGGCCAGCCCAACTCTCTGCCGGTATCCTTTTGACAGGTTGCGGATCAGCCGGCCTCTGACATCCATCAATTTTGCAAGCTTGATTACCTCTTCCACTGAGGATTCCCGTTTGTCTTTGGCGATTCCCTTCAGCTCCGCTGCAAAATCCAGATACTCCTGCACCGTCATTTCCATGTACAGCGGCGGGAGCTCCGGAAGATACCCTATGTGCTTCTTCGCTTCTTCCGGTTCCTTTAGAATGTCGTGTCCGTTAATCAGCACCTCGCCTTCCGTTGCTCCAAGGTACCCGGTCATGATATTCATGGTCGTCGATTTTCCTGCTCCGTTGGGGCCCAAAAAGCCATAGATCTTCCCTTTTTCAATCTTGAAATTCAGGTGGTCTATGGCCAGATGGTTTCCGTATTTTTTTACTAAGTTTTTTACCTCAATCAATTCCTTACCTCCCTGGTCTGATAATTTACGCCGGCTTTGGAGTGCGGCTGATGATTTATGTCCCCAGATGGCTGATCCGCTTACCGCGGATGCAAACCGGTCAGGAGCGTCCGACAAATCATCAAGCATACTCTGGATAAGACGGCCCATATGAAACAGCTGTGTGCTCCACATAAAGATAAAATTAACAGAAGGTTGTGACGGATTTGTGTTTGAAATGTGGAATTTTTGAGGTAAATTCTTACAATAGGCGTTGCTGTTCAGACCGTGCTGTGCACGCCCGCAGGGTGTGCACAGTAACCAATAGGCAAAGCAATTGCCACTCCTGTCAGATCAAGAGCGCTAACTATTTGTAATTTCAATATTGTTAAATAATGCATTTGTTTCGCTCACACACAGCCCCAAAGCACCTCCAGTATACTCATTTAGCTTTTCCTTAAACAATTCTACTCCGTCAATGTATACTTTAAGGTTCCCTTCTTTCATTTCGACACAAATGAGGTAAGTCCGCTCCGTATTAATTATAACCGCCGCCTTACCAATTTGGATTTTATCATAAAACAAGATCATCTCTTTCTTTTCAGCATCAAACACCACCCTGTATCCTATACCCATTTCATTTATTCCGAATGCCAGGCCGGCGCTTTTTCCACTCTGATAGGATGTAATCTTCAGCCTTGATTGCACCCGAAACTCATGGGATTTTTCTGTTGTTGCCACTAGTCCATCTGCAGCACAACAGCCTTCAAAGCCTTGTACTGTGTTCATCCACTTCCCATCAAAAACGTTTTCGAACAAGTCGGATTCGCTTTTCTTGTCCGGCCAGACAGAAGACAGATTGTAACAACGGCCGCTAACCAGCCTCAGCGGAGAATTGCCAGCCGCTAACCTCACCCGCAGCCTGGGATCTCCCCCAAAGAACAAGTTTGTCATAACTACCGAACCGTCCCCGGCGAACAGCTCTATCTGCGATGAATCAACCAATATATGTAATTTTAGTATCTCATCCTCAAGCTTGAACGGGGCTTTGAATCTGCCCCTGAAATGCTCTATGTGATACTGATTACAATTCGTCCGGTCAAAGATGATCTTTTCCTCTCTGCGATCATAAACAATTTTAATGAGATCCCTGCCGCTATCCCCAATCATGAGTTCCATTACAGCATGACTGCCTTTAAATGCAAGCTCACAAATGATCTCAAACTGATTCCCCTCAACAGGCAATTCCAATGTACTGTCAGGAAATATGTCACAAGGTGTAATCTCATGCCTTTGATTCCTTAATTGCCGGATTTCTTCTGCGGGCCTCTGAATGATACGGATTTCATCCTGCTTTTTTACTAATCTTAACTCTCTGACCGAGGAAAACTGCCCCTTAAAAAGAGACGTGGGTAATTCATCCCGGTAAAGCCAATTATCGGCCCAGCCGATCATTAATCTCCGGCCGTCATCCGGCAGAATGTCGTTCCAGGTTACCCCTGCATAAAAGTCTTTGCCATAATCCAGCCAGGATATTTTTTCCGGCGGACCATCATTTATAAAACTTTTTCCGTCAAACTCCCCTATAAAATACTGCATTCCCGTTCCCCCCGCAGGTGCCCCGCTATTTACACTGACCAGTAAAACCCATTTATTTTCGTCCTGGCAATTTTCGATTGGCATCCGGAACAAATCCGGACATTCCCATACTCCCTGATGCGATCCTTCCCCTGAACCAAACTCGCCTGTAAACTCCCATTCAATCAGATTGGCAGAGCGATAAAACTCAACATGGTCTCCACATGCTACTACCATAATCCAGGCATTTTTTTCTTCAAACCAAAACACCTTCGGATCACGGAAATCCTTTTTCCCCTTCGATGTTAACACCGGATTTTGCTCATACTTTATCCATGTCCGTCCCCGGTCTCTGCTATATGCCAATCCCTGGCTTTGTTGTGAATCTACATGCTCATTATAAGTAAATAATGCAGCAATCACCTTTTCTTTTCCATACTGCAGCCCACTCGTATTTTTCCAGTCAACAACAGCACTTCCTGACCATATCTGGCCAATCAGATCCGGAGCCAATGCGGCAGGAAGATGCATCCAATGCACAAGATCGCGGCTCACGGCATGCCCCCAATGAATATGATTGTTGATATTATACTGATGCATTAAATGATACTCCCCCTCATAATAAAACAGACCATTGGGGTCATTGATAACATGCGATTCAGCCGAATAGTGAAAACCCGGACGGTACAGATCTTTAAAATATTTTTTTCTTTTTAACATAACTTATTCATCCTTTTTTTAACACTTGTTTTTTTATCCCTTGACTCCGCCGGAGCTCAAGCCCTTCACAAATTGATTCTGGAACAGCACAAAAATGATAACTACCGGCGCCAGCCCTATCATTGCCCCGGCTGCCAGCAGATTATAATCGGCTCCATATGTCTGAAAAAAAGTAGAAATCGCTAATGGAATTGTATGGTAATTTTGATTTTGCAGGAAGAACACTGACTGCCCGTAATTGTTCCATATACCAACTCCCTGCATTATAACAACCGTAGCTGTGATTGGCTTTAACAATGGAAATGTCACTTTCCAAAATGCCGCAAATCTGTAACACCCGTCAATAATTGCTGCTTCCTCAATGGATTCACTCATAGAGCTGATAAACCCCTCATATAAAAATACCGAAAACGGCAGGCTTTGACATGCCAAGAGCAAAATCATTGCCCAATGTGTATTAATCCCATTAATCCTTTTCATAATGGAGTATAGCGGAACTGTATTAATGATTCCCGGAACCATCATACTGAGGATCATTACATTAAATATGATACGGTTAATCTTACTTTTACTTCTTGCCGCCGCATACCCTCCGCTGGCCGCGCAGAAAATTAAAACAACGACTGCCCCGCCGGTAATAATGAACGAATTCCGCATGGCCCGGCCCATATTGGCAGCCTTCCATGCATTGGCAAAGTTCTCAAAATTGAGTGCCCGCGGAAACCACTCTTCTGCAAAGCTGCTGCCGGCGCCGCTTAAACTCAGATAAAACATGATATAAAATGGAATCAGAAATACGATAATAATCGCTGCTATCCCCAAACCAGATGACAATTTTTTAATTACTTTCACAGGTAACCTCCCTTACATTTCTACCTCTTTTCCTTTCATCCACCTCAATGAGATGGCAACGGGAATGACTATAATAAAGAACATGATGATGGACACTGCTGTGGCATAACCGGCAAAACCGTTAAACGACTGTTTGTATATAAAGATGCTGAGCGATTCCGTCGCGTATCCCGGACCGCCCATGGTGATTGCCATAATAATATCAAATACCGCCATGGAACCAATTATATTTGTAAATATGTTAATCCGGGCTGACGGATACAGCATTGGCCATGTTATATTTTTAAACATCTGCAGGGATCCTGCACCGTCTATTTTGGCGGATTCATACAATTCTCCGGGGATTGACTGAAGGCCCGCCAGATAAATGATCATCGGCCCGCCTACAAACTGCCAAACATTCACAATGATAATCAGCCAAATGGCTTTATCCGGATCGCCCATCCACCCAAATGAATAGTCAATTCCTAACTGCTGCAAAGTTTGATCCAAAACTCCGGTTCTTGGTGACAAAATCAGCGTCCAGAGATACCCCATAATTAAGGGGCTGATTATGGACGGCATATAAACTGCGGTACGTGCCAGAACTTTCCCTTTGATCTTTGAGTCAAGTAATATTGCGAAAAGCAATCCCAGAACATTCAGCAGCAAAGGACTGATCAAGCCGAACAGCAGGGTGACTCCGATCGCATTCATGGCCCGTTCATCCGAAAAAAATCTGATGAAATTGCTAAGTCCGATGAAATTCCGTTCTTCGGAAAATCCATTCCAATCCGTCATACTCACACCTACCCCCTGAATCAGCGGCAGGACAAAAAACAGCGCAAAAAGCAATGTGGCAGGCAAAAACATAAATTTATGCATATTGGATGATATCTTACTTTTAAATATTTCCATATATATACTCCTTAACTTCATGGTATCCTGAAAAGAAGCTGCGCATGAAAAAATTCATTCCGCAGCTCCTTTCCCCCTATAATCACACTATTGTGCATCAAATGCAGTTTTCCAGGCCTTTTCATATGCGGCAGCAAATTCTTCCGGAGTATATTGTCCGGCAAAAAATTCCTGCAGCATGACTCCCGACGCATCTCCGCCAAATCCGGCCGGTTCTTTGGCAGGCCCCAGAGATGCAGCACTCTTGGATACCTCGACAGCGCTCTCAACAATCGGCCCAAGATCGGCGGACACATCCTCAAAAGCCGATGGCGCATTTCTTGTCTCTGTATAAGAAACTTGATTCTCCACGCTGAATAACCATGTTAAGAATTCCTTTGCCGCTTCCTGATTCGGTGAGTCAGCCATGATATAATACGTACTGTCAGGGCTCTGGTTAATCGCCGGTTTCACATCGGCGCTGACAGCCGGCATTGCACTAACACGAAGCTCATTTACTGCCTCCGGATTAATATCTATAATACCGCCAAGTGCAAACAGTCCCTGAAAGATAACTGCTGCCTCTCCCTTCGCAATCGCATTCATTGCGTCATCGTAAGTTGCCGTAAGTACGTTGTCATTAATCAGACCCTCTTCCTGTAAGGTTCCCAGCCAATCCATATATTTTTCTAAAGCGCCGTCTTTTTCAGAATACTTTAAAACACTTAAATCGCCTTCCAATGCTGCTTTCCCATATTCTAAATCGCCGATTTTTTGGCGTTCCACCGCCTCTGGTATGCATCCGAACAACATTCCGATTGTCCAGGCCTCTTTCCCTGAAAAATACAACGGATCCATATCCGGCCTGGCTTTCTTGACCGCCCTGAGATTATCCGTGAACTCATCCAATGTATTTGCAGGAGTTAACTTCAATTCGTCAAAAATCTTTTGATTATAGATAGCCGCAGTAATCATTGTGTTTGATGGTATATAATAATTTTTGCCGCTTTTCGTGTCTTTAGAAAGCTCTTTGATCGAAGGATCAATTCTGTCCCACCACTCACTATCAGACAAATCAAGAAACTTACCCGCATCTATCATTTGCTGCGTTGACATTGTAGTAATATCGGGAATATCATCGGCTGCAATCTTCGTCTGGAGTGCTGCCGTCCCCTCCTTTTGGAACTCATGTTCAACTTTAATGGTGTCACTTTGCTGGTTAAAGCGGTCAACTGCTTCATTGTACCAATCTACCATTTCTACATTTCCGTTAAAAAACTTTACCGTCACCTTCTCGCCGGAATCCCCGCCCGAATTGGCTTTATCAACGTCACTGTTTTTCCCGCAGCCACTGACCATCCCACAGGCTAATACAATGGCTAACACACCTGCTAAAACTTTTCTCTTCATCCTGATCCTCCTTAATATGAAAATTTCTCTTTTTTGTATACGTTAAGTATAAGCGTCAGCCGTCTTAAGAGAAATACTCAAAATCTACGATTACGGTTCGTTTTTTTCCTATTTCTATTATGTCATGAATTTTTATGGTATATTAGATACAGCTCAAAGACATGCCCGCTGATTCTAATAAATACGATCTTTCACGACATACAGGAGAGGTGATCATTTGAAAAAACTGATAAAATTATTTACAATCCGGTTGCGCAGTATCCGTTTTACTCTGACCGTAGTCGTTGCTGTTTTGATTTTAGTTTCCGTATTCTTATCATCGATGCTATCATATGCACGATATGCTAAAGACTCTGAGCGCCAATCGTCTGTTCAAACACAGCAAACACTCGAACAGCTTGCGTATAATATAAACAATTATCTGGATGAACTTTTCAGGCTGACGACATATCTCTATTATGATAACACAGTCATAAATGAATTCGAGAAAAGCAGCGGCAATGAGGTCGAGCGCTTACAAAAAAGGCGTATCATCGAGAACTATCTGGACCAGATTATGATTATGCCGCGCAAAGATGTTTTAAACGTATTTGTAATAACAGATGAGATCTATTATAGCGGCAGAATGCCCAAAAGTATTGATCATAGTATTGATTACTCCGGCTATGACTGGTATAAAGACGCGCTGCAAAACAAAAAGTCTGCTTTTATTCCCCCTCATTTAGAGCAGATTGTATCCTATCCCAAAAATACTGTTTTTTCCATAGTGAAACCACTAAAGAGTATACAAAATATTGATAAAGTAATTGGTGTTATTAAAGTTGATGCCAGTTACAGCGGTATCTCTGAAATTGCTGAAAAGGTAAAGATGGGAAACGATGGGGGCGTGTTTATCATCGATAGCCAAAAAAATCTTATTTACAGCAGCATAAAAACAGAGAAAATCGACCTGCTTTCAGATACAGCCTTAATTGCTGATAACAGCTGGACACAAAAAATAGATGGAACCGAATATTTAATGAACACTGCCAATGTTAAAAACTCTGACTGGACGATTGTATCTGTAAATTCCTTAGAAGAACTTACCGCTAACGCCAGGCAGACCCGGGACTTTACGCTATTGCTGGCAACAATAAGTTCCCTCTCAGCCATTATCGTGCTGCTTATTTTTGCCAACAGATTTCTGCAGCCTTTACTGGAAATAGTCCAGCTGATGAAGGAAGTACGTAAGGGAAATTTTCAGGTGCACTTTTTAAGTAAACGCCAGGATGAAATCGGATATTTGGGAGATTCTTTTAATTCCATGGTACAGACGATCAATGAAAACATTCAGCGAAACACTCAACTGGCAACCCAGGTATATGAAGCAAATGCACTTCACACACAGGCTCAGCTAAATGCCCTGCAAAGCCAGATTAAGCCGCATTTTTTATACAATACCCTGAACATGATCAGTATGCAGATCCAATTGGGCAAATCAGAACAGGCCGTGGATAACATCGATAAACTGCATCAGCTGCTGAGGGGCATGGCAAAATGGAACCGGGAAGTGACATTAGCGAACGAATACTCTGTGCTTGATTGCTATTTAGGGATCCAGCGCAGCCGATTTGAAGAAAGGCTGGAGTATGAACTGTCCCTCGAAAAAGAGCTTTACTACCAATATATTCTGGCTTTTATACTACAGCCGATTGTCGAAAATGCTATCATACACGGTTTAGAAAAGCAGCGGGCCAAAACCAGGATTACCGTGAACGGATTTACGGAAGGCCAATTCACTTTTTTCATTGTTGCCGATACCGGTAAAGGTATGACAGACGAACAGCTGACAGCACTAAAAGAGAAACTTGAGCAGGCTGCCAGCCGGCCGCAAAGCTACTCTGCCCCCGGAACAGACGGCCATATCGGACTGGAAAATGTAAGCAATCGTATTAAGCTGCACTATGGAAGTCAATACGGGATCCATATAAACAGCGAGCCCGATGCTGGCACCAGGGTTACGGTAAAACTGCCGCTTTTAAAAAAGGAGGCTCAGGAAAATGTATAATATCTTATTAGTAGACGATGAGAAACTTACACTGGATTTTCTTTCTGTTTCAATTCCCAGGCAAGATGCTGACTGGAATATTTCACAGACATGTTATGACGGTATTTCTGCTTTAGACTGGTTAACAAAGAATGATGCAGATCTTATTATAACTGATATTAAGATGCCCGAAATGGACGGGCTGACATTATGTCAGGAAATATTAAAAAACAGGCCCCGCCAGAAAATCATAATCCTTTCTGGTTATGACGAATTCCAGTTTGCCCAAAAAGCCATCAAATTTGGTGTAAAAGACTATTTATTAAAACCCATTTCTCTGCCGAATTTAAAAGAAACGCTAAATACCATAAAAGCCGCACTGTCTGCAGAACAGGCCGAAGAGTATATCTATCACAGCTTACTGGAACTGAACGAAGAAGGGAAGATACAAATTGTATCACGCTTTATCCAGGCGATTATCAATAACTCTTATGTCGAGACCCAATCCCTGCACCCGATGATACATCGGATGAAAATAAACCTTCTGGACGGCGCCGGAATCATTTTGCTCATAAGTATAGATGAAGATATCTTACTCTCTAACGAAATACCGGCAAGTGACATTCCTTTATACAAATATATCCTTTATCGATTGACACTTGAGCTGGCAGAAGAACATCCGGCAAATATATGGATCAGCCTGGATCACAACGAAGATGTGGTGGTGCTACTGTCAGGGGAAACATATCAATCGGCGTCTCTTCTGGCGAAAGACTTTTTACAGGAAGTCCGGAAAAATAAATTTCCAAATATGGAATTGTCGCTTTCAGCAGGCCAAAGCTCTGCATTCGAGGATATTTTAATGGTAAATGACGCTTACCAGGAGGCGGCGGCTGCATTAAACTGCCGGATATTCAGCCGCTCCAGCCAAATTTATATTTATGAAGAAACAGAGGACATCCTCATATCACGAATCCACAAAATAAACCATTACGTAAAAGCGCTCCATTCGGCAATTGTCAAAGATCAGACCGCTGACCAGCCGCTGATTATTGATTCCATAATCGCATTACTTCCTGATGATGCCCTGCAGAATAGAATTGCCGTCAGCCTCTACTTGATAAAATCTTTAAAGGCCATCCAGAACCTGTGGAACCCGGATGATATTATGTATATTTTATCCTCAATACCGCACATATCCACTGAGCCGGAGATTTCAACGAGTAAATATCTGATAAAGGTTATCGGCCTGCTTTCAGACCGGAAGTATGCAGATATAACTTTTGATACCGACGCGAACCCGGAAGCTAATATAGTCAGTAAAGCACAACAATATATACACCTGCACTATGCTGAGCCGGTCAGTCTTGCATGGATTGCCGAAGAAATCGGCGTTTCACCCAACTATCTCAGCACACTGTTCCATAATGAGATGGGGGAATCTTATATTAAATATCTGACTGGCATACGCATGAAAAATGCGGTCAACTATATGAAAAATAATCCTAATATGAAAATTTATGAGATTGCCGAAAAAGTTGGATATGTGAATGTAAAGCATTTTTCTTATGTCTTTAAGCAATATTACTCGGTCTCTCCCGGCGAGTACCAGCAAAAAAGAGGCTGGGAGAATGAAACCAACTGAGGTGGGAAGGATACTCTCCTTCCCACCTCTTCTATCACTGTTCTAATTGAACAATAACCTCATATGGCTGTAGTTTCAAAATCTGATGCTGCCTGTAATTTGATAATAAGATTCCTGACTCCTGTTTGAATAATTCACATCCGACGGTTTGGTCAGAAAAGTTTGCCATTACAGTCATGACTGTATTGTCAAGTTTTCTTTTATACGCCCATATATACTCGGATATTGGATTCAGCAATTCATATTTACCATAGACAATGACCTTATAATTCTTGCGCAGTTTGATTAATGTTTTATAATAACTCAGGATTGAATCGGGGTCATTTCGCTGTTTCTCCACATTGATATCCTGATAATCAGGATTCACTTTCATCCATGGCGCTGCCTTTGAAAATCCCGCATAGCTGCTGTTATTCCATTGCATCGGTGTTCTTGCATTATCACGTCCCAGATTAAATACACATCTAAGAAATTGATCCTCTGTCATAATTTTTTGTTCTTCAACCAGATCACGGTATGCATTTTTAGCCTCAATATCTTTATAGTCTGCAAATGATTCAAATCTGGGATTTGTCATCCCAATTTCCTGCCCCTGGTATATATAGGGCGTCCCCTGTAACATATACAGGCAGGTTGCCAGCATCTTCGCCGATTTTTCCCAGTACAACGGCGTTGATACATCCCCGAATCTAGATACAGAACGGGGCTGGTCATGGTTCTCAAAGTATAAACTGTTCCAGCCCTTGTCAGACAAGCCGTCCTGCCACTTACTCAAAACCTCTATCAAGTCTTTCAGACGATATCTGTTCTCCGTATATTTTCCAAACTGCCCGTAATCGATTGAAACATGCTCAAATTGAAACACCATATTTAGCTCAGTGCCATCGCAATTCGCGAATTTTGCTGCATCATCCACAGATGCATTCGGTGTTTCTCCAACTGTCATAATGTCGTATTTTGACAGCACTTTCTCATTCATTTCCTTCAGATATTCATGAACACGCGGGCCATTCTCGCAATATGGCGTCAAGTCACCAAAATCTCCGTATGCCCCGGTTACTTCTCCATCCGGAAAAGACGGATTTTTAGAAATCAGGCTGATGACATCCATCCGGAATCCATCTACCCCCTTATCCAGCCACCATGTCATCATTGAGTAAACCTCTTCCCGCAATAAAGGATTATCCCAATTTAAATCCGGCTGCTTTTTAGAGAATATATGCAGATAATACATATCCGTATTATCCTCATATTCCCACGCAGAATTATAAAACCAGCTTCCCCAGTTATTTGGAGCTCCTCCGTTCCTCCCCCTCTTCCAGATATAATAATCGTGATACTTGCTATCCGGCAAAGATCTGCTTTTGGTAAACCATTCGTGTTCATCCGAGGTATGATTTACGACCAAGTCCATCACGATCCGCAGGTTCCGCTTATGCGCCTCAATTAATAAGTGATCAAAATCTTCCATCGTCCCAAACTCTTTCATAATAGCATGATAGTCGCTAATGTCATAACCATTATCCGCATTGGGAGATTGATAAACCGGTGAAAGCCAGATTACATCTATACCCAGTTCTTTCAGATAATCCAGCTTCTGAATAATACCATTGATATCACCAACACCATCATTGTTGCTGTCATAAAAGCTCCTTGGGTAAATCTGATATACTACCGCCTCTTTCCACCATTGTTCTCTCATAAAACACCTCACATTTCCAATTTTAACATTGTTTTGCAGCTTGTCCGCACACCCGCCCGCAGGGCATGGATTCCGGTGTACACTTGGGGTTAAGCTGTAACGGTTCAGACAAGCCTGTACTGTTACTATAAGTTTCTTAGCTAAGGATATTTCAAGAGTTTAAACTTGTTTCTATGGCCTGTCAACAGGTTACGGACATAACCTGCTTAGTATACAAAAAGGAAAGGGATAATATATGTAATATGCACATATATTATCCCTTATCCTTCACCGAATTTCTAATAACCAACCGAACCGGCAGCAGAAGATTATGAGTCCCGGTCTCCTTTTCATTAAGTAAATCCAACAGCATCTCGAATGTTTTTTTAGCTTTTCTCGTTATATCCTGATTTATAGTTGTCAGTTTGGGGTGGGAAATACTTGAATACTGATTGTCATCATACCCCGCAATCCCAATATCATCGGGAGCTTTAACCCCCTTCCTGCCTAAATAATTAATACCTTCAACGGCTAAAATATCTGCAAGGAAAAACAGTGCTGTTCTTTTATTCTTATCAGCAAATTCAGCCAGCTCCTCCAACTGTTTCTGCCTCTTTTCGTATACGTCGCTGGCTATAATCATCGGATATGCCTTTAAACGAGAACCTTCTGCCTTTTTTATTGCCTCTTCATACCCCTGCCACCTGGTATAATCGACGCCCACATTACGGTTACCTATCACTAAAATATCTGAATATCCAAGATCCAATAAATATTTAGTCATCAGGTATCCACCCTGTTTGTCCTGTGTTCCGACATTATAAAAATTATCATCTAATATATTATATAAATCTACAGCAACTATAGGTCTCTTTATTAACGCTGCCAGCTTATTATACTCTGTGTGCGTGAAAGTAATTGCCACAAGACCGGCAATGTTCCAGGTCATCACCATCTGATAGATCTCTTCGATACTTTCCGAAGCATACAGCATCATATAGTATCCGGCTTTTCTTATCTCTCTCTCCAGTACGCCAACAAGCTGCCCGTAAAAAGGGTCCGACAAAAATGTATTCTCATAGGATTTACATGTGTGGATTACCACACCGATAATAAGAGGCTTCCCATTTATAAGCGCATTTTTATCCATTCTTTTTACATACTTTGTTTCCTTCAGCACTTTCTCAATTCGTTCGATATTTTTTTTAGAAACTTTTTTTGTCTTTCCATTTATAACATTTGATACGGTTGCAGTACTCACACCCAGCATATCCGCAATCTCTTTAATCGTAGCCATAAGAACCGCTCCTAACATTATTTATGAATAAAATATACCATATCCCCATATTTTAAACAACTCTGCTATAGCCGTGACCAGCTCGGGAGTTTGACAGATAGTTAATTATTATTCTATTTATTAGTTTGCAATTATATAATCACAGGCGCTTTGAATAAATAATAGGAATACTCAAATAATAATTTGTCACCCACTTATGGTATAATTGATGGGTAATGGGAAAATGCATTCCGCTTTTGGATGTTAATTTTTATTTTTGCGTCTGATTGATATGATCAGGACACTTGCTAATATTACCAGTAAGATTGTAGGAACGAAGTATGAATATTTGCCCTGATTGGGTTGGTTTTTGGACTGTTTGGTGGTATCGGGGGGCAGGTCTTCGTTCTCGGGAGCAGACTGTTCGGATTGGTCTGCCGGCTTTGGCTGTTGAGCTTCTCCCTTTACGGCTTCGCCATCTACGGACTGAGTATTTATATCCGTAACGGGCTGGATTTCATCGTAGACCATTGCTGCGATAAGCTGCTGCCCTTCCTGGCTGGGGTGGAGGCCGTCGCCCTGGACGAAGGCTACGATATTGGAGTTGAAAAGGTCTACGACCTGGTAGTCGAATTCTTCTGCTCTTTTTTCGATGATACTGTTCATATTCTGGATGATGTCTTCTACAACCTTATTCATGGTTCCGGGAAGCTGCATATTATAAATGGGGTTGTAGATATTGGTTACGATAATTTGAGCCGTGTCTTTTTTCTGCTGGGTTATAGTCTGCATGGCAGTGGCCCACTCTGCCTCAAAACCTCCATAGTCCCAGCTGCTTAAGGCATCTATGATCTTGAGGATCAGTAACGGATTTTTTTTGACCGCTTCCTGAAGTTCATTCAAAGCCTGAGGTGCACTCCTGAATTTGGTGTCGGAATTCAGGATTTCCTGGGCTTCTTTTTTAAATTCGTTCATAAGGTCGTTGGACCCCATTGTTACAAATATAAGATCCGATTTGTTCAGATTTCTTTTTACCGTATCCCTGGACAGAACCTTTTCATTGAGGCCCTGTGTGTCCAGGCCGTTTTTCGCGTAATTCTGATAGTCAAAATATATCGCATTTTCATCGGCAATCTGTTCGGTCACAATACGGCCGTAGCAGTCTATTTGATTGACTTTATCTGAAGAATACCCCTTTGCGATGCTGTCCCCAAGAACCGTACAGGTTATAATTTCCTCCCATGCCCTAACGGGCAGTGCCTGCTGCAGGCTGAGGATTACGGCCAGCAGCAGGGCTGATGCTGTTTTCAGGTATTTCTTCATCTGTCCCACTTCCATTTCTGTTTATTCTAATACCCACCTGGTACTGCTTCCCTGCTCTGTCTTTGTCACTGCAAGTTTCCATTCGATCTGTTCTTTTAATTCATTTACATGGGATATGATTCCCACGATTCCTTTTTCACCTGCCAGCTCCTGCAGAATCTGGATCGCCCGCTCTCTTGCCGCGTCATCCAGGGAACCGAAGCCTTCATCCACAAACATCGTCTCCAGACTGATTGCGCCTGCCGTGTTCTGTATGATGTCTGACAGTCCCAGCGCCATGGAGAGGGATGCCATGAAAGATTCGCCTCCGGACAGTGTCTTCACATCCCGGACGGAATCGTTGACAAGGTGGTAGACATCCAGATCCAGCCCGGCCTGCCCCTGGCTGCTCAGGTCTTTGATTTCCCGGCACTGCAGGATAAATTCGTTGGAGGTCATCTTGCTGAGCCGCCGGTTGGCGGCATGGATGATCTGCTTGAAATATTTTCTCTGCACATAGGTTTCAAAATCCAGCTTAATACTGCCGTTCAGGGTTCCATTGGCCGTACGGCTCAAGTTGTTGACCATCTCGTACTGCATTGTCAGACCTGCTTTTGTTTCAAAATACTGTTTCAGCTTTGCCCTGGCCTCTTTGTTTTTCTGGTTCTGGCTGTGCAGCTGAAGCCACCTGTCTTTCTGCGCTTTCTGTGAGATGAGCACCTCTTCCAGCTTTTCTTTTTCTTCCTCCAGGTCTGCAGGCTGCTTTCCCTCGCTCTGCTGGCAGAGCATTTCATACCTTGTTTTTACTTCCAGGCACTCTTTTTCATATTGGCTGAGTGCTTCGGCTTTCGCTTTGCGTCCTTCCGTCCATTCCAATGCACTGCTGTATTCTTCACGGGACGCAAATTTCTGTGCTTTTAACTCTTCCTGAAAATATTCTTCCTCTTCTTTCTGCTTCGTATTCAATTCCTGGAGCTGTTTTTCCTGGCTCTCCAGAAGTCCGCTTCTGCGCTTCATTTCTTCCATCAATTCCCGGAAATCTTTTCCCTTTTTCTGGAAATTTTTCTTCATTTCTTTTAAATCATCTTCCAGCTGTTTCAAATGTGCTCTTGCTTCATCCTCTAAAAGGGAACCTCCTGCCATGATATCTTCCGCCGCTTCCTCCAACAGTTTTCTTTCGGAGTCCAGGCGGCTTTTGGATGCCTGAAACTGTTCCTGGCAGGCGGTACGCTCCTGCTCTTTTTGATCCCGCCTTTCCTTGGCCTGCTGCACTTCTTCCTGCCCCGGAGCGCCCTTTAGTATCTCCGCCCTGTGGGGGTGTTCTGTAGAACCGCATACAGGACACGGCTGGCCTTCCTTTAGTTCCTTTGCCAGAATACCGGCCTGTTCCTCAAAAAACTGCTGGTACTTTTTCTCGTAATCCGCAGAGGCCGCCCGGCACTCCTTGAGCACACGTTCCATTTTCTTTAACTGTTTGTGATACTGTTCTTCCAGTTTCCTGATATTCGCATATCTGGGCAGAATATCTTTCAGACGGAGAATCTGTTTTTGAAAAACGGGTTCCTTTTCCTGCAGCTCTTCCTCCAGCTGCTGCAGTTCCTTTTCCTTCTCTGCCGAAACTGCCGTCTGCTCCTCCATCCAGCTTTTTGTCTGCCCCACTGTTTCTTGCAGACGCTTTGCTTCCAGGCTGGTCCGTTTATACTGTTCTTCTTTAACAAGAACTTTTTCGGCCCGCTCACCGTCTTTGATCTGACGGCTGATCTCTTTCATGCCGCTCTTTTTTTCCTCCAGCTCCTGCAGCCTCTTTTGAACCTGCTCTTTCGACCGAAACAGAATGTTGACCTCTTCCTGGCCGCGGATCGCGGCATTGAGATTCTCGGCCTGCTTCTGCAGCTGTGTATGTTCTTTCTCGGCCTCTGTCTCCATGGACTTCCCCTGCCTGCAGATTTCCTTTAATACGTCCATGACCTCCTCTGCCGGAGGAATTTTCAGCGCCGAAAGCCGCTCCCACTTAGCAGACTCAGCGCTTTTGGCATAAGTCTCCACACGCTCCATCTCACGCAGGCAGTCTTTTGTATTGTCCTCCATGCGGATATAGAGCTGTTTTGCCTCCTCCTTTAATTCTTCCTGTACCTGCCAGTACAGCCTGGTCTGAAAGATTCTGGAGAAAATCTTCTTGCGTTCTTTGGACTCTGCATGGAGCAGTCTCAGGAAATCTCCCTGAGCAATCATTGCGATCTGGGTGAACTGGTTCACATCCAGACCGATGATTTCCTCGATTTTATTATCAATGTCCTTCTTCTTTCCCTGTACCTCTCTGCCGTCCGGCATGAGCAGGCTTACCTTGGCCGTCTCTTTTACAAGACGGGGCGAGCCGTCCGCCATCCGGCGCTTTCCGATCCGCAGATATTCGGGGTTTCTTCTGACCGTATATTCTTTTCCTCTGTAGGAAAATGTATACTCTACGAAAGTATCCGTCTCTTCTGATGCATACTGGCTGCGCATCATATTGCCATCGCGCCTTCCTCCGCTGGTTTTATCGTAAAGCGCGTACGTGATGGCATCAAAAATCGTGGTCTTTCCTGCACCGGTGTCTCCGGTGATAAGAAAAAGGCCATGCTGTATTTTTGTAAAATCTATTTCTTCCACATCTGCATAAGAACCAAATGCAGACATTATCAACCTTACCGGCCTCATCTTATTCCCCCTTCACCTTCTCAAATACCTGTTCCAGAAATCCCCTCTCTTCCTGAGACAGCTCCCGGCCCTGGATTTCCTCATAAAACTCCCCAAATACAGACAGCGGATCGGTCAATTCCACCTCATCGTCGAACTCCTCCAGACGCTTCCTGGTGCGGGCATTATCCATCCGGATCTCGAGAATGTGGGGATATACTTTTTCCAGCTGTTCCTTTGGCCTGTACGGATCCACCTCATCCGTCAGCGTAATGCTGATATAGTCCTCACAGCTCCCGTTCTCCGCCTGCCCCATGATCTGCTTCATCTCTCCGCGGACCGTACGCACATCCCTGAGCGGATGCAGCGGCAGAAGCTCTACGTGCACCTCTTCCCCCTTTTTGCCGAGTTCCACCACATGAAGCGACTTCGTATCTCCTGCCTCACTGACGGAATACTTCAGAAGGGTCCCGCAGTAACGGATAAAGGGCTCTCCGGCCTGCTGTGCCCGGTGCAGGTGTCCGAGAGCCACATAATCAAACTGCAGGAGGGGCGCGATGTCAACATTGTCAATCCCGCCCACGGAAAACAGCTCCGAATCGCAGGTCTGCGGCGTTTTCCCGTTTCCCGTATAGAACTGGTGGGACAACAAAACATTGCGCTTCTCCCGGTCCGGTGCTTCCCGTTCCAAGATACGCGCGACCGCTTCGCTGTAAGTCTCCGGAATCTCTTCCTCAAAAACACCGCGGACATACCCCGGCTTTAAAAATGGGAGCAGATAAAAGTCCACATCCCCGTATTCGTCACAGAGTGTTACTTTCTTTAAATATTCATCCTTTTCCCTGGGCGCTTCACCTGCAATATATATATTCTGTCTGCCCAGAATTCGGCTGGCGTAGTCCAGCCGCTGGGCCGAATCATGGTTCCCGCTGATCAGAATAACCGCCGGTTTTTCGTCCACGTCAGCCAGTTCCGTCAGAAAATCGTCAAATAGCGAGACCGCCTCCGCCGACGGGACGGACTTGTCATAGATATCTCCGGCTATGACTATTGCATCGGGTTTCAACTCCTTCACCCTGCTGACCACCTCGTTTAATATATGTCTCTGGTCCTCCAGAAGGCTGTAGTGGTGCAATTGTTTGCCAATATGCAGATCAGATAAATGAAAAAAACGCATATGAGTCCCCTTTCTACAGCTTCAGGCCCCGGTATCGATCCAGGCATGCATATATCTCCTGTTTTCTCGGCGCTGCAAGGCACGCCACACTGGAGCCGCTTTCACACAAACTACCCAGTCCGTCTTTTTTTATCTTATTCTCCAACTCCTCCACAACCTTCTGCAGAGTCTTTCTTCCGTCTAAAAAATGTTTTTCCGCATATTTTACACAATACCCCAGAGCAGACACCTGCTCACTGTCAACGAGCTGCTCCACATAGCGCAGGTCTATGGTTTCCCGGTTAATCTGCACAGCCTCCCGGCCCATCGTCTTCATCTTTACCCTGTCATTCCCGCGAAATGCCGGATTTCCTCCCGGGCATCGTGTGAACACGGGTGCTGCTGCTTTTTCATCCGGCCCGCTGAGCATTGGAAAACTTTCGGCCTCTCTTTTCGCAAGAGCGGTGATATCTTTCGGCACATATCTGTCCATCTGGATAATGCAGTCCGCAATATGGAAATATGCCCCGGAACTTCCTGCCACGATGGCAGTTGATATTCCATACTCATCATACAATTCCCTGATCCGTTCGATAAATGGCGTGATGGGTTCCATATCTCTGTGTATCACGCGCTGCATCAGCTCATCCCGTATCATAAAATTCGTTGCGCTTGTGTCTTCATCGATCAGCAGCAGTTTTGCCCCCGCCTCCATGCTCTCTATCACATTCGCTGCCTGGGATGTACTTCCGCTGGCATCCTCTGTGTAGAATCCTCGTGTTTCCTTCTTATTGGGAAGGTCATTTATAAACATGGAAATATCTGTTTTCTTAATGCTGCGTCCATCCTCTGCGCGGATCTTCATTGCGGTGGCGTCTGTAATCACATACTCCCTGCCGTCCCCCGCAATATGGTTATAAACCCCCAGTTCCAGCGCTTTCAGGAGCGTAGACTTTCCGTGGTATCCCCCGCCCACAATCAGTGTGATTCCTCTGCGGATTCCCATTCCCGTTATTTTTCCTCTGTGAGGAAGTTCCAGCGTTACTTTCAGTTCCTCCGGTGCAGCAAAGGCAACCGCCCCTTTCATTGGCCGTGAAGAAATTCCGGATTCTCTGGGCAGAATAGCTCCGTCCGCCACAAAAGCAGCCAGTCCCAGAGCCGGCAGCTGCTCCCGGATGTACTGCTGGTCGTCCGCGAGAAATGCTGTCTGTTCAATTCTTTTTTTATCGCTTTTCTTATAATACAGAGAATTTTCCACACACTCAGGCAAAAAATCAAACAATATCTTCATTAATTCCCTGGCATTGATGGTTCTTCCGTTTGCAGGAAAACCGGCCTCAAGCCTTAGTACCAGATCCCCGGTACGAACATCAATACTGCATGCCGTACGTTCCAGTATCTCCTGTCCGCATCTGCTGACAGAGATCAGGCCGCTCTTGCCCGAACCTTTGGCTTTGAATGCATACTTTTCAACACCGCGTCCGAACTGGCGTGTCAGATAATCCTGCAGAGCAATCCGGCGGTGCTCCGTCTCAAACAGCTCTTTTGGAAACCCTGCCGCCGCACCTTTTATATGAATACTTAATTTTGAAGGGGAGGCAAATGGATCTCCCTGTACATGATCGATGGAAAGCTGATACCCGAGGAACTGATAAACACCCTTCGTATCTTTGTAGGCAGGATAACTCTTGTGGTCAATCCTGTTGAGTAAATTTTTTAGTTCTGTTGATGTCTGCATCTTAATGCACTCCTTTTCTACTTTCTTGTTCAGACGGCACACTCCCGTGAGCCTTATTCTTTTATATCCATCACTGTCCCCATGAAGACAGGAAGTTTCGCTTCACTATCAATCAGCATATAAATAAACGGCCGGTTCAAGTATACGGTTTTGCGCTCTGCGGAATCGATCATCGCAGCTTCCGTCATCAGCTCCACAGCTGTGGCTGCTCCCGCCTTCGTCCCTTGTTCATCCACCGCAATATAAGTTTTGTGCAGTACACGGTTTATATAAATATTCCCATCCGTCGATGTTCCCAACCCGCTGAAATCTGCCAGTCCGGGATCAAATGCATTCGTCATCCCCATATCTTTCAGAATCTCACTCATCTCTGTATCGTACTCATTATCAAATTTGGGGATCGCCGCATCCACCGGCACGCTCTGCGAGTTGTTCAAAAGTCTCATCAACTTTTCACCCGTTAAGGAGGAAATGTATTCGCTCACGCTTATCCCCTCTTTCGGAAGCAGGCCTGCAAACGCATATTTTCCGTCCTTATAATACTTAATCAGACCGGTTGTATTCTCATCTTCCAGATATTCGTTCTCTTCCGAATACATCAGCTCTGCAATTTGCTCACTTCCGTTTTCCGTTGTAAAAACATCCGCCATAACTTCATTTTCCTTATATATGTTCTCCCATTCGGCATCAAAAGCAATCGCATTGATCAGATACATGATCGCTTCATCCGGAATCTCATCCAGTATATCTTCTATCATACCGTCCGTTTTATCGCTGACCCAATTGTTGATGTCCTTGAGCGTGGAATTATCAAAAGGCGCCTGGTAAAGCTCCGCGTCATACCAGTCTGCGTTTGCCTGCAGAAAATCCGGATTCACGGTCAGACTCTCATCCTCTTTAAACCAGATTGAATTGGCAATATCCAGCTTGTACTTATTGCCGGAAGCCAATGCCTCTTTATAAGCATAGAGGTATGGATTCAGTTCTTCTACGCTCAGCCCCAGCACATCCTCCATCTGTGTGAGGGTCTCCCCTTCTGCCCCATTCGCGGTCATAGCAAGAGCATAGAGCACAGAAACAGGCGATATCAGCACCTCAGAGTTTTCTTGCCGGCTGGCCTCAAACAGGCGCACCGCAAAATCTGCGGCGGCAACAGCATCCTCGTCACGAAGCACGGCTTCTTTGCTGACATCATTGGCCTTTACACCTTTCATTAAGTCTGATGCCTGTACCTTTTTGCCGCAGCCGGATAAAAGAAATGCGCCTGTAAGTACTACTGCAATACAGAATGAAAACATGCGCTTTTTCATAAGGGATCTCCTTTCCTTATTGTATTGAACATGATTGTCAATTGACGGGGGCCGATTTACGCATATTGTATCATTTACAAAGACAATTGTAAAACACATCGGGGCGACTTTTTCAAGAAAATCGGGATTTAGCGACGAGCTTTAGCCTCGGCGCGGATGGGGACGCTCCATAAAGGGATAGCCGAAAACCTCCCGGAGAACATCCATGTCCTTTCAAAAACGCGGCCGCGGACCTAAGAAATTCTAGGCGGGAAACAGCCCTGAAGATGGAGCACCACTGACACATCACGAGAAATCCGATGATTTCTCGCGCTGGGTCAGTTGATTTTTGGATTCGGAATCCAAAAATCTCTCCATTTTCAGGGCTGTTTCCCACCAAGAATTTCTAAGG